>NZ_JBHSFY010000003.1:0-496906 GCF_042654045.1 Flavobacterium chungangensis | reverse complement strand
GCCTTTAACCGAGTTATGCCTTTTCATAACTTCTTCTACACAACGAAGTTTAAATTCACAATTGTACTTGACTTTTCTTTCCATAAAAATGCCCCCAAATAGTGTCTAACTTTTTGGGGGCAGTTCATTGAGTCTCTTTTTTTTTGTAAATTATTTATTCAGCTTCACAAAGTTTTAATATGCAAAGAGATACTTACTGACTAATCTCTTTTCTATATCACTATTCTATTGTACTTGATATATTTTTCCCAATTTACACATTTAATCTTTTTAATTCAGCATCGTATATTACGTTAAAAGAATTTTGGAGCTTATGATATTCATAAAAGGGTCTTGTTAGTCTGCGATGCTTTTCAGGCAAATTGAGATCTATCATTCCTATAAAATAATTTTGCGCTTTGTTATCAAACACCAAAAAATATGTTGTTGATTTATCTGGAAAGTAGTATATATATTTTTTTCGTGGCATTTTTAGCAAAACTCCTTGTTCTATTATTTGATCTAATACTTTTGGGTCTAAATCAAGAGGTTCAAGATCTTCAATTAGGATTTTATAAACTGCTTTTTTACTATTATCACCTAAAATATATCCTTCATTTGAAATAGTTGAAATTCTAATAACTGAATTATCTTTTTTATCTACTACAATACTACCTATTCTTAATTCTTTAATATTCATCATTTTTTGTTATTAACTTGTCAATTACTGAAATTGAGCACAATCTTTATATAATTGCGATCCCATTGTATATATCACTTTTCTGGATAGAAGTGCACCATAAACAGTGTAAGATTACAATACTACATAAAAAAAATACCCTACCATTACGGCTTCCCATAAATTCAAAATTATTTTTTTTCAAGAGCATCAAATTAAAACAAAAGTTTCCGAGAATTTTTATTTTTTTTATGTAGAATTATTCTTTCAAAAATAAAATATTTCAATATTTACAAAAATTATTCATCCCTTAAAAATCAAAAAATTCAACCACACAAACTCCAAATAACAAATTATTAATCAAACAAATACAAACACATTAACTCAATTAAAACACAAAAAAAGACCATCTAAAACAATTTCCAATCAAAAAAAAAATTAAAAATTTTTCTCAAAATCCTTTGTACATGTCAAAAATAGTTGCACTTTTGCACCCGCAATAGCAAAGCAGGTCCGTTCGTCTATCGGTTAGGACGCCAGGTTTTCATCCTGGTAAGGGGGGTTCGATTCCCCCACGGACTACTTACTAAGACAAAAGCTTCAGAGAAATCTGGAGCTTTTTTTGTTTATATTTACTTCCTTAAATGTTTGAGGATTTGAGAACAGTATTAATAGCGCACAAAACCTACAAATTGGCAATTAATAAAGACACAAATACAGCAAACACAATAACAAAGCAAACAAGAAGTTATGAATGAAGTAATTTCAGATTACAAACACAATCAGAAAATCAACCCAAATCTTAAAATGAAACACAAATTAATAGCCCTTTTATTTGTATTCGCCTTTGCAAATATGTCTGGACAAGCTCCCGCCAGCAAAACCAACTACACCAACAGCAAATTACCTGCAGAAGAAGCTGTTACTAATAAATCTCTAAAACCGCTTAAAAAGATTTCTCTAGACGACACCTCAATTTTAATTTACGATTACGATGGTTCGCTTTTTTCATGGGATTTAGAAGTCGAAAGCATTGTTTGGACGGTAAAAGCTTCAGATGCCCACACAGAGATGTGCGCCAACAAAATAACCATTCATGATGGAGTGGTGTATATTCCGTTTATTAATGGAGAAATTTATGCTGTAGATAATGGAACAGGAACTATTTTCTGGAAATCTAGAATAGGAAACATTACAGACCAAATTGTCTTAAAAGACCAGACTCCAATTATAGCTAACGGAAAATTATTTATTACGGCTCAAAATCAAAATCAGAGCAGTAATTTATACGCTTTAGATTTAAAAGATGGAAGCTTGGCTTGGAACTACAAATTAGACACTCCAAACAACGATATTGAGCCACTTTTTTTCAACAATAAGATCTTTACCCAAAGCGGAACAAATGTGTACTGTTTTGAAGCTAATACAGGGAAATTGCTTTACCAAAAAAGCTTTGATGAAACCATGACCGGAAAACCAGTTACAGATGGCGAAAGTGTTTTTATAGCAGGCGATAAAAATTGGTTATATGCTCTAAAGCCAAACAGTCTTGATGTTTTGTGGCAGTTTAAAATAGACGAAAACCAAAACAACGTAAAGGAGCGCATAGTATGCCATGACAAAAAACTATATTTTGCAGCGCAAGGCTCTGAAACTTCTTCGATATACGCTGTTGATTCTAAAACGGGAACTCAGCTTTGGAAAACAGATTTTAAAGGTGACAATGTAGAATACATTGTTAAGGAAGTTGATAATCTTTGGGGATACACTCGCAAAAAGAAGCTTTTTGAACTGGACTTATCAAACGGAGAAATTGCATTTGAAGAAAAACTAACTACGTTGCCAATTTCAAATATAGAATTTCCCGCAGACGAGAACTTACTTTATTATTATTGCGACGCAGGCTTAATTCAATTTGATTTAAAAGAAAAAGACGAAAACGTATACTATATGCGTACTTCTCTTAAAGACGATCCTTACAGCGCTTATTTAAAGATAATTCGAGAATAGCTTACTGCTTTTTAAAATAAAAAAAAGACCATTTTTTCAAATGGTCTTTTTTTTTCTCTTGAGAAAAATCTATGCTCTAAACAAAGCATATTTATTATAGTTGTACAAAACTTTATCATAAGCAACATAAAGCGAAACTATTTTTTCTGATGATTCATTGAATGTGATTCCGTTATGTTTTCTAAACAAGTAAATTTCTTTTAAACAATTAGAAAGACTTTGGTGAATTTCACTTGTAAAAGTCGGCAGTTTTTTATCTCCTACCAAAAGATCAATCTGATAGTTTGAACTACTTTTTGATAAGTTATTACCAATAATTCTAATTGTAAAAGTGGTTGGTTTTCCGTACTGTTCTCCTTGATATTGTAGTGTCATAATTTCTTCTTATTAAGTGATTAGTAATGCCGTTGGTTAATCGGTTTTTGGTTCTCCAGATACTTATATTAAAGTTATAAAAATTTAGGCAAACATAAAGAATTCAATTCTAAATTAAATGTTATTTTTTCAAAAAGACGAAACCTCTAGAAACCAGAAAACCGTAACGAATTACGGTTTTGGCAATTAACTAAATATATTTAATCAACTTGTTTAACGAGTGTAAAATTCATTCATAAGCATCGATTAATTTTGGGTAATTATTGTAATTTATTTTCTTGGTTTATTTCTAATAAAAATGGATTTCCATTTTCGTCCATCATGGTCATATTCAAAGCATCTAATAATGCTGTTTTTTTTGAAACCTCGCCTGTAAATTTATTGTACGAAAGATTCAATTCTTCAAGCTTGTTAAGCTTTTCAATTTCTTGCGGAATTGCGCCTGAAAATTCATTGTCAAATAAACTAAAATTTTCTAATACATTCCAATTAATAATTTCATTTGTCAAATTTCCCGATAGCTTATTATTATTCAACAGCAATACTTTTAGACCAGAAATTTTATAAATCGAAACAGGCAGTTTTCCGTTTAATTCATTATTGCAAACCGCTAAAATTTCTAACTGATTTAGTTTTCCAATTTCCAACGGAAGCTCTCCAGATATCTTATTCATAAAAAGCTCTAAATCTTTCAATTTAGTCAACTGGCAAATCGAAGACGGAATTGTACCTGACAATTTATTATCGGCAATATTGAGCATTTCCAATTCTTTCAGATTAAAAATGGCAGAAGACAAACTCCCTTCAATTCTATTCTTTTCCAGATTCAGCGATTCTAAATTCACAAGATCGTAAAAAGCTTCAGGCAATTCTCCCTGCAGATTATTATCTGCCAAATTGAGCGCGACCACTTTTCCGTTTTCGGCTTTAACACCGTACCAAGTAGAAACAGACAGACTTAAGTCCCATTTGTTTTTCCATTGCAAACCATTTGTTGCATGATACAATTTTATAAGCGCTTCTTTTTCTTTATCCGAAATGGTATCTGCCAAAACGTTTAGCGTAAAAGCAAATAATAAAGAAAGAGTAATTAAAATTTTCATAACAGATTTGGGATTTGTTACTCGCGTAAAATTATGCAATTCACAGTTATAATACACCAAATATCGGCAAACTGTTGAAAAAAATTTTAATAGTAAGATTTAGGCTACTTTTATTATTTTTCAGAACCTGCATTTTTTTTGATTACATTTGATCAACTAATTCTAAAAACCTCACATTATGCAAATTAACTTCGTTGCTTTATTCCTTGCAGCAATTGTCACACTCGTAACTGGTTTTATCTGGTACAGCCCAAAAGTATTCGGAACAATCTGGATGAAAGAAAATAATCTTACTCAAGAAGAGTTAAAAAAAGGAAATATGCTTAAAATCTTCGGACTAACGTATATTTTTTCATTAATGATTACCATGACTTTAATGTCTCTAACCATTCATCAGTCTGGCGCAATGGGTATGGTTGGAGGACCGCCATTAATTGATAGCGCAAAACCATCATTTGCTGCTTTTATGGCCGATTACGGAATGGCTTACAGAACTTTTAAACATGGGGCACTTCACGGATTTATGTCGGGACTATTTTTTGCTTTTCCATTAATTGGAATCAACGGTTTGTTTGAAAGAAAATCTTGGAAATATATTTTCATCCATAGCGGATACTGGATTATTACTCTGACTCTTATGGGCGGAATCATCTGCGGATTTGCTTAATATCATTTATAAAAAACCCATTTGAAAAATTTATTTCAAATGGGTTTTTCTTAATAATAACTTAAACCCCATTAGTTATTATAAATATTATCTAATTTTGAAGAAATTAGCTCACTCTTTTGAATACAACATATTCTTTCCAGATTTACAAAAGCGCATCGTTACTGCCTTTAGAATGGAACTCGCTTGCAGCAAATAACATTTTTTTGACACGAGAATATCTCGAAGTACTGGAAAATTCTTGTCCAGTAAATATGACTTGCCATTTTATCGGGCTTTTTGAAGAAAAAAAACTAATCGGAATTGCTTTAACGCAATTCTTATTTGCAGAAAAACTCGAATCTTTTGGAGAGCGTGATAAATGCTTAAAAACTTCGGTGCGTAATTTTGCATTAAAGAATTTTGCTTCACACGTTTTATTTGTTGGCAACAACATGCTTACAGGACAAAATGCTTTTATTTTTGACAAGAACATTAAAGAATCTAAAGCGATTAAAACACTTCATAAGGCTATCAATCAGCTTAAAAAAGATTTGAAAGAAAGCGGAAGAAAGGTTCATATAACGAGCATAAAAGATTTTACAGCAAAAGAAATCGAACCGCTTCAGGCAGAATTCAAAAACAACTACACGTTTTCGACACAACCGAATATGATTTTTGAAATCAATGAAAATTGGAAAACCGAACAAGATTATATTGATGCTTTATTAAAAAAATATCGCGACCAGTACAAACGGGCACGCAAAAAATCGGAAGGAATTATAAAACAGCAAATGTCTCTTTCCGACATTAAACAATATGAAGATGTAATTTACGATCTGTATTTTCATGTTGCAAAAAATGCACCTTTCAATACCTTTTTTCTCGCGAGAAATCATTTCAGCTTTTTCAAAGAAATCATGGGAGACAACTTTCTTCTCTATGGCTATTTTTTAGACGAAAAACTAATCGGCTTCAACACTTTAATCAAAAATGGCGATGTAATGGATACTTATTTTCTAGGTTATGACGAAAGTGTTCAACGCGAAAAAATGCTGTATTTAAATATGCTCTACGATATGATCGCTTATTCTATTAAGAAAGGTTTCAAAGAAATTGTTTTTGCCAGAACAGCTCTTGAAATTAAAAGTTCGGTTGGGGCAAAACCAGTTAAAATGTATGGTTTAATCACACATAGCAATGCATTGATTAACCATAACATTTCAAGGTTTTTCAATTATTTAGAACCAAAAACAGAATGGCAGGAACGTAATCCGTTTAAATAAAAAATGTGTCGCTCCGCTGGAGCTTTTCATTTGCATGTTCAATTTAAACTATAAATATTTCGCTCCTCCGGAGCTTGCTTTGGAAGAGCAAAATATTATAGACTATTTTTTCTATATATACTTTGCTCCTCAAGAAGCTTTTTTTTTGAGCTCTGGAAGAGCGAAATATTTATAGAAATGTTTGCCCTAAAGTGCTAAAAGCTCCAGCGGAGCGACACCAATATTTCTTTAATCAAAATCTACGGAACCGCAATTTTCATTTGCTTGTGCAAAATATGAATTTCTAAAGAAGTCTGTGCACCGCAATATTCACCATCAATTTGGAAATTAACGGGATAATCTGTTTTTATTTCAGCCTTATCGGTTGAAATAATTACAATATCATCAGAATCAATTGGCATATTTCCGGTAATTATTTTTCCGATCAAAAGCAGGTCGAGACTCTTTAAAATTACGAGCTCAAACTTACCGTCATTCATAGCTCCATTTGGATTAATTACAACTCCTGTTCCGTATTTCTGCGAATTGGCAATGACAATCATTCGTGCTACATGCTCTACCGTTTTGTTATTTGCCGAAATGGTAGCAACAAAAGGTTCTTCAGATTCTTTGAGCGTTGTGAAAGCTTGCAATGCATATCCCCAAAAACCACGCACATCACTTTCTTCATAATTTTTAACCAAATTGGCATTTAATCCGATATCGCTTAAATGGATGCTTTTTTTTCCGTTAATACAAATCATATCCATTTCGATATAATGGTGTAGAAACGCTATTTTAAGGTTCTCCTCTATTCCATCAGGAAGATTCAAGTCTACCGAAAGTCCGTTTGCAGAACCTGCAGGCAAAATCCCAATTATAACATCCTGCTCTTCTACCGCTTCGGCCACCATTTTTATCGTTCCATCACCTCCTGCAACAATAATGCGCTCCGGCTTAGATTCATTATATAAAGATTGTATCGCTCTTAGATCATTTTTTCCCGTAGTTTCGTAGACTTCCAAATCGAAATGATTGGTTGCTGCAAACTCTTCAACAGCGTCAATAAGATCTGATTTATCCAAATCTCCCGAGATAGGATTTACAACAAATAGAATATTCTTTTTCAAAATTTTATTTTTAAAACCAATTAAATTAAGTAATTTACAGTTACATAAATATACGTAATTAATGAAACCAATTCTACAATTATATCGCGGTTATGCAAATGAGCAAGAGTTAATTGTAATGGGGCATGTTTTAAAAAGAGAAAACAAATACGATTTTGAGAAAAGAAAATTAAAAAATGCCACCTCGATACTCCGATTGTTCAGAATAAAAACCATTAAAAATTTTGATGTTTATCTTCACTACAATGGCGAAGTCATCCACACTAAAACATTAGATGATGGCTTTTTCAATTTTTGCATTCCATTAGAAAAAGAAACCCATTTTGGATGGATGCCTTACGAAGTGAGCTTAAAATATAAAGACGAAACCACAACTTGCAAAGGCAGTTTTATTAGACCTCATAAAGGAAAACTCGGAATCATCTCTGATATTGATGACACTTTTCTAATCTCTCATACTAAAAATTTATTCCTTAAAATTTACATCTTACTTTTTAAAAATGTAAACGACCGAAAAGTTTTTAAAGATGTAGTATCACATTATCAAGCATTGAGCCAGTCTGGAAGAGAAAACCCTGAAGAAGGAAATGCTTTTTTCTACATCTCTAGCAGCGAATGGAATTTATACCGATTTATTGCTAAATTCACCCGAATTCACAAACTCCCTAAAGCAGTTTTTCTCTTAAAAGACATCAAAAGAGGAGTCACCGATTTCTTCATGAGCGGAAGAGGAAATCATGATCATAAATACGAAAAAATAAAGCATGTTGTGGAGTTCTACCCAACTTTAAAATATGTTTTAATGGGCGATGACTCGCAGCACGATCCAATGCTTTACGAAAGAATTTGCAAAATTTTCCCTGTTACTGTAATTGCAGTTTACATTAGACAAACTGGTAAAGCTCCAAAAAAAGAAGTAAATAAAATTTTGAAGAATTTAGAAAGCCTGAATGTCTCGGTTTGTTATTTTAAAGAAAGCAGTAAAGCGATTGAACATTCTAGATCGATAGGGATTATTAAATAGTTTGTTTCAAGTTTCAAGTTTCAAGTTTCAAGTTTCAAGTTTTGTAAAAACGCAAAGTTCGCAAAGCTATCTATTGATAAAGCTTTGCGAACTTTGTAAATTGTAAATGCAAACTACAAAAAACTTAGCGTGCCTTGCGGTTAAATTTACTCGTCAAGATGAAACTTGAAACCTGAAACAAAAAAATTAAGCATTCAACCCATCAATCTCTTCTGAAACAACTTCCCAGTCAATTAATAATTGCTCCAAATCTTCTTTCTTTTTATTGTAAGCAGTAAAGAATGAAGCGTCTTCGATATGTTTGTCATAATTGGTTTCCAACATTTTATCATCATGCTGAATTTGCTTTTCCAATTGCTGAATCTGGCTTTCGATTTTACTTAATTTGTTCTGAAGGGTTTTTCCTTTCTTCTGATCTTCATAAGATAATTTACTCGCTTCTTTTTCTTTTGCGGTTGGAGCATTTTTTACAACATCTTTTTTCTCAACCTCACGCATGTTTTCCAAATTACGCTGCTCTAAGAAAAAGTTGATATCACCTAAATATTCTTTGATTTTTTGGTCTTTAAATTCGTAAACAATATTTGACATTCCTTGAAGGAAATCCCTGTCGTGAGAAACTAATAATAAAGTTCCGCCAAATTTTTGAAGTGCAGCTTTTAAAACGTTTTTAGATTTAATATCTAAGTGGTTCGTTGGCTCATCCATTAGCAAGACGTTAATTGGCTGTAACAACAATTTACAAAGTGCCAAACGGTTACGTTCACCTCCAGAAAGTACTTTTACTTTTTTCTCTACATCATCTCCACGGAATAAAAACGAACCTAACATATCACGAACTTTCATTCGGTTAGTATCGGTTGCTGCATCTTCCATAGTTTGAAGCAAAGTAATTTCTCCGTCCAAATATTCCGCCTGATTTTGAGCAAAATATCCCAATTGTACATTGTGTCCCAATTTGATATTTCCTTCATATTCAAATTCGTTTACAAGAGCCTTGATAAAAGTCGATTTTCCTTGCCCGTTTTGTCCAACAAAAGCAATCTTACTTCCTCTTTCAACCAGTAAACTAATATCTTTAAGAATCGTTTTGTCTCCGTAAGATTTTGTTACGTGTTCAGCTTCAATAACAACTTTTCCCGGCTCTTTAGAAACTGGGAAAGAGATATTCATTACCGAATTATCATCTTCATCAACTTCGATTCTTTCTACTTTATCTAACTTTTTAATCAGCGATTGCGCCATTGAAGCTTTTGAAGCCTTTGCACGGAATTTCTCGATTAATTTTTCTGTTTCTTCAATTTTTTTCTGCTGATTCTTTTGAGTAGCCAATTGCTTTTCGCGAATTTCATGACGCAACTCTAAATATTGAGAATATGGCTTATTAAAATCGTATGCTTTTCCTAACGAAATTTCGATTGTTCTATTGGTAACATTATCCAAGAACATTTTATCGTGCGATACGATTACCACCACTCCAGGGTAATTACGAAGGAAATTCTCTAACCAGATGATACTTTCGATATCTAAGTGGTTGGTTGGCTCATCGAGAAGCAATACATCATTGGATTGTAATAATAATTTAGCCAACTCAATACGCATTCTCCATCCTCCAGAGAATGTTTCTGTTTGGTTATTAAAAACTTCTCTTTTAAAACCAAGACCTAAAAGAATTTTCTCTGTATCTCCTACATAATTGTAACCTCCAAGAAGTTCAAAACGATGTGTGTAATCAGATAAATCTTCAATGATTTGCCCGTATTCTTCACTTTCATAATCGGTTCTAGTAACTAATTGATGATTGATTTCTTCCAGTTTTTTCTCTACAACTTTAATCTCTGTAAAAGCTTCATAGGCTTCTTCCAAAACGGTTCTTCCTTGTTCAAAATCAATATCCTGACGTAGAAAACCCATTCTGATATCTTTCTCTTGCGAAATAACTCCTGAGTCTGGTTTAAAATCTCCTGCCAGCATTTTTAGCATTGTAGATTTACCCGCTCCGTTTTTACCAACAAGACCTACGCGGTCGCCGGCGCCTAAACGAAAAGTAACTTCTTCAAATAAATAGGTTCCTCCAAAAGAAACGGAAAGATTGTGTATATTAAGCATAATTTGAGTAAAAACTAAAGGCTGTGAAAAACCTTTATTTTATTAATAAAAAACAAACTGTAAATAAACCTTTGGCATTTACAATTTTGAAAGTGCAAAAGTATAACTTTTAATTGAAGTTTTTATACTGAAAAACAATCGCTTTTACCATATTCTAAAACAAAAAACGGATTGAAAATTCAATGTGATTTTCAATCCGTTTTTTAAAATTTAAATTATTGAATGCTTTTTTAAGCTTCTTTAGGCTCTGGCATTAAGATCGAAGCTAAAACAGAAATTAAAAGTACACCTCCAATTACTAATAAAGAATAAATAGATTCAATATGGTAGAATGGAGAAATAATCATTTTTATTCCGATAAATGACAAAATAATTGCTAGGCCGTATTGCAATTTACTAAACAAGTGAATAAAGTTGTCTAACAAGAAAAACAATGCCCTAAGCCCTAAAATTGCAAAAATGTTAGAAGTATAAAGAATAAACGGGTCGTTTGAAATGGCGAAAATCGCAGGAATAGAGTCTACTGCAAACAGTAAATCTGTAAATTCAATTACGGCTACAACTACTAAAAGTGGAGTGGCTAATTTTTTACCATTTTCGTATGTAAAGAATTTATCTCCGTCATACTTATCGCTAACTTTAAAGAACTTTCTAATCAATCTAGCTCCTCTAGTATTGTTGTAATCTTCATCATCGTCATCGTCTCCAGAAGACCAAGATTTAACCCCAGCATATACCAAGAACAATCCGAAAGCTGTCATGATTAAGTTAATGTCATATTTAAATCCTTCTAATCCTGCAAGTCCTAAAAGTTTGTTTAAATACGTCAATTCGATTAAGAAAGCACCAGAGAAAATAAAGATTGCTCTTAAAACTAATGCTCCGATGATTCCCCAAAACAACACTTTATGTTTGTTGTCATTGGCAACATCAAAAAATTTAAATACTAATATGAATACAAAAAGGTTATCAACAGAAAGCGCTTTTTCGATCCAATATGCCGATTGAAATTCATAGAATTTAGCAGCACCTGCAAAATAATATACTAAACCACTAAAGATCATGGCTAAACTGATCCAAACTAATGACCAAGTTATAGCTTCTTTATTTGTTACGACGTGACTTTTTTTGTTGAAGATTCCTAAATCTAGCAACAGCATAATCACTACTGCAACCGCAAAAACAATAATTAAACCGGGATGTTCCGAAAAGATTGGGTGTTGATTCATTTTTAGATATTAATTAGGTTAATTTTTAAATTATGTATTGGCCATTGTTACCACAATGACTCTTCCGCCCTCTTCGTTAGAAAGCAGTATTTTTTTTCCGTGTGTAAGTTCTATCATTGTACCTATTGGAACTTCTTTGTCTTCGGTTAAATCTTTTAGCGAAGTCAGTTTTTGATTGACCAAAACCCACTTCCCATTAAAAAAAGTAAAGTAACCAACAGGCACTTTTTGCTGCGGTGTTAATTTCTCATTTCTGGCAATATTACGATTAACATGCCATTGAAACAAATATTGATCATTATAAACCATTAATCGATGATTCTCGGGCTTCCAGGTCGTTTCTTGAAACTGATAATACAGATCTAGAATAGGCAGTGTTCCTTGATGCGGAGTACCACAGAAAGGACATTTTGGAGTATTTGTATTATCAAAAACATACCATTTTTGGTCGCATGTCGGATTATGACATTTCTGCATTAAATCGGTTGTTTTTAACAATGCTATTTCCCATTCTTCTGCGTTTGGTCGCTGCATCGGATTATGCAATCCGTCTATAAAAACTTTATCAAACAGGGTCTTCAAATAAGGCCCAGTTATGGTGTATGGCAATTTTGTTATATCTGCCCAAGGCAAATCCCATTTAGAAACTTGGTTTAATTTTGGCCTATTTGTAGCATCGGTTGGATGTTCGATAAACATCGCTTTCTCGCCCATAGACAATAAATCGTCTTTTTCGGTATCTAAATCATGGACTTTTCCTCCTTTTAACGGATGCCTATGCAATAAAAACATATAAATCAAAATTGGCAATGCGTGCAGGTCTGTCAATCTGTTTGGCAATTTCCTATTCGGATCGTTTTTATCCAAATGTTTGCTCGCGAGTACTTCCGGAGCTATAAAACCTGGCGTACCTATTACTTCTGCTGGAAACATACCAGGAACAACCAATCCGTCAATATCTATTATACAGGCTGTTTTCTCAATAGGATCTACTAATACATTTTTATGAGACAAATCAGAATGTGCAAGCCCCATAGCATGCATTTTTTTTACACCTCTTGTCAGATTAACACAAATCTGAAAATAATTTAACCAATTACCCAATTCAGAAGTTGCTACTCGAAGTGGATAATGTGGATTTCTAAATTTGGAACTTGAAAACCACAATCCTTCTTTTTCTTTTCCTTGAATTAAGTCACTTGTCGCATATCCTTTTTTGAAAAAATAATTATAATTATAAATTGGAACAATAACTCCAATCAATCCATTATATTCAACAACATCTATCGGCCATCTAAAAACCTCATTCAAATAGTAATCACCCGCTTCTCCATTTTTAATTTGGGAATGATATTTATTTGTGATTTTTTGAAGTCTTTCTTTTTGATTAAAATCTAATTTTCCTCTAAAAGTTGCAACAACATATTTTCTGTCGGGACTAAAATAAACGTCTTTTACACCACCGCGCATAGGTTCGCCATTATCAACAAATTTATAGGTTTTTGTAGGATCGTTTATCGATTTTACTGTAACTGTACTCATATTTAGTAAATTATAGCAAGCGTTCTGTCATCATGATTTCCTGGACTCCAAAAGTCCATCCAGATAGAAAGTTGTGTTGCAATATCTGCATTTTCATATTCAAAATCAACTTTAGATCCGTCTTCATTATTGCCTTTTAAGTCAGACAGAAATTCATTCCATTTTTCTATTTTTTCCAAATTGGCTTCAACCACAAATTTAGGATCGTAAATTCCGTCTGTCATCAACATTAGATAAGAGAAATCATCTACTAATTTAAAGCCGAAACGTGAAGAAAGTTTATCACTTTGAAAAATTTCTGGCATGGTAATAAAACGAGTTCCGCCACCAAATTCACCTACATCGATAACATTCATCAATGTAATTTCGGTTAAATCTTTATTTAGCAAACCAATCGGGCAATCGCCAACTCCAAAAGTTAAGATGGCATATCCGAAATCATATTTTTTAACTAAAGCAAAAATTAAAGTTGCATGAAATTTTTTCGGTTCTTCGTTATTCGTCTTCGCAAATTCTTCAATCTTTTGATTAACAAAATGAGCCGCTTTTGATAATGTATTGTAACCAAAATGACTTATTTTTTTGGATGAATCTGAATCTGTTTTATGGTAATGATGAAGTAAAATTTCGTCAAATTCTTTTAAATTTTCTTTATCGAGATTTTCTTCAAAATAGTCAATTAAAGTATCGCAAGCCAATTTTGAACCTTTTCTCGACAAAGCTGCCGAACCCGCTCCATCCGAAACAGCCAAAATACTCCAGCCATTTGTATCAAAATTTTTGAATGCAAAATCGTCTTCTCTAAAAGAGCCCACATTGGCATGACTTCTTCCTCTTTTGGAAGCTACAACAATTTTTTTATCTAAAAAAGTACTCGCAACCGCTACATTATCTTCTTTAGCAAAAGGAGCATTTTTGTCACTTTCAATACTTTTCCAAAGTGATTTTGGATCAGGATTTATAATTATGGTAAAAACTTTTTCGTTTAAAGGCGTTTCTTCCGATTCGCCATCAATTTTAAAAAGCATTTTTATTTTTAAATCGCCGCTTATTTTCGGATTTCCCGAAAGCACTTTTTCTTCGCGATCAAATGAAAGTCCGGTTTCTTCTAAATTTTCCATTTCGTACGAAATAATATCATCCCAACCCAATTGCATAAAATCAATTTTTGCTTGGTATGCTTTATTTACGGTACCGTTTGGCAGAAAAACAGATTGATTCGTAATATCATCTATTCGATTTATTAAGTTCCAATTTTGCATAATGATCTGCTGTTTTTCTTTTATTATTTTTACTGCTGCAATATTGTTTTCACTAGAAATAAAATCTTCAAAAAGCGATTGCTTGCCTTTTGGAATATCGATTTTATTCTGGAATAAAAAAGACTGAAGATATCTTTTGGTCTCTTCCATACGTATTATCCTTGCGTTCTGTTTACATCAAAACCGCCTTCGCCATAACCGTAAGATCCTTGATTGTTACACCACGGACATGTACTAATTTGCTCGTCGCCAATGCAATGTATTTTTTCGCAAACGCATACTGCAAATGCAATTTGATTGCCACAACATGGACAAGTTGGTGCACCAAACAATTCTTCTGTATTTACTTTTGTATTGAAATTACTAGTATCAGCCAATTCAAAATAATTATTGTCAACTTGATAAGCGCCAACTAATTTGTAATTTTTTGACGCCAATTCGATTCCAGCATAAATAGATGGCGCAATATTTTTGCGGTATTTCATCAAATATGGCCTCTTGGTATTTTGACATTTTCCGCTTAAAACCACATAATTATCATCTACATATTGTTTGTTTGGCTCTTCTTTTGTCAAATCAATTTTAGAAAGCGTTTCTCCATCTAATTTTGCCAATTCAAAACCAGATGAATTATTTTCTACGCTAATACTGCTGGTTTTAATAGAATCTGTAACCCATTTAAAAAATTCTTTGTACGATTGTACATTTGTGTTTTTAAAGTGAAGTACGTTTTCTGTCAACTGCCCTAATAATTTTGTATCCGTTTCGTTTCCAAATGAAACCGCAATTAAATTTGCAGTTCGCTGCCAATTATTTTTCCATTCGTTTATTGCTGCCTGCGTATCGTCTGTCGGAACTCCGTCTGTAAATAAGAAAACAATTGGCTTCCAATCTCCTTTTACTTCATAAGTCGTTTTAACAATATTATTTCTTAATTCGTACATTAAATGCCCTAAACCTTTACTAAGCGATGTCCCGCTTCCAATTGGAAATTTAGGCGGATAAAAACTCACTATTTCCTGCAACGGTACTAAAGTTTTTGGCTGTCCTGCAAAAACGATGATAGAAACATAAACCGTTTCTAAAGCATGCGGATCTGTTTTTAATGCCTGAATAATAGTTGATAAACCTTCTTCAACTTGCTGAATAGGTTCTCCAACCATTGATTCTGAAATATCAATTAAAAAATATATTGGTAATCTTCTCATTTTAAAGGAATTTTAATAGCATTAAAAAAATAAATAAAAGGATAATTTGTGTCATATCAACTGCCAATCCAACGCCGACTTGGGCAGGTTTTACAAATGTTTTCAGGAAATTTAATATGGGGGAAAATATACTATTGAAAAAATTAAAATACGATTTAAACTGAGGATGAAGCTTATCTTTATATGGCAATAATTTGGAATAAAAAAATAATGCAATAATCAGAATTTCAATAAGAATTTTAATTGTATACATTATGAAAGTGCCTTGATTATCTCGCTCGCTATTTCCTTAAAAGCCTCTCTTTCTGCGGTATTTTTGGTTGGATAGCCGTAAACTGCTATTCCGTTATTTGGTTGCATATAATTTATAGAGAAACAAGCGCCATAACATTTATTCCCTCTATTTAAAGGTATATCATGTTTCACTTTTAAATAAGCACAACTTTTTCTAACAATAACATCGTGGATAATAAAATCCTTTTTAATATAATTCTGCTTTAAGATCTGCTCTACATTTTTAATATTGAAATCTTCAATACCTGTTGTCCCGTAACACATATTGATATTATCTATATTCATGGTATCTAATATCTCATCTGAAGTTTGCTCTAAATTTTCAAGCTCATTTTCTTTTCCTTCATAATAAGCTTCGTCCACTGCTGTGGCAACATGTATAAGCACTTTTGAAAATGTAAATAGCATATCAAGCATTTTTTTTAATTAAATCACAACTGTTATCTCGCTTGGTGGTGGCGGAAGCGTTACACTTTCTCCTGTTCCCTGGCTTTTATTTCCTTGTTCGATAGTTTCAGAAACCCATTTAAAAAATTGCTTTAAAGTAGAACTATCAGCAGAATCTAAATGTACAACATTGTCTGTAAGTTCCTTTAAAATACTGTCGTTGGCCATATGTCCGGCCGCACAACCTACAACTGCACCAAAATTTAAGGCTTTAATTTCTTGAATTTTTTCTCTGTAGAATTGAATATCTGATGGTTTTCCGTCTGTAAAAACAAATAATAATGGTTTCCAGTCGCCTTTTAAAGTTGCAGATCCTTTTATAACTTCTGTTTTTACTTTCTGAATTACAAAATCTAAACCTGCTCCCGTATTGGTTGGCCCACTTTGCGGACAAGTTATTTCAGGAAGCTGAAAATGAACCAATTCGGTTAAGGGTACAATTTCTTTTACTTCTCTGTCGTAGGTTATAATACTAATCCAAAGAGAATCTAATGCTTGCGCGTCTGAACGCAATGTATTAATCATACCACTCAAAGCATTATTCAAAGCTTGAATTGGCTCTCCGTACATTGAACCCGAAGTGTCTAGCAAAAAATATACTGGTAGTCTTCTCATAATAATTTTTAAAAACTAGTAAAACAATGAATTCTGAACTATCAATTAAAACGGTATTGTAACTCCGTCTTTTTACTGAATTTAAACCACAATGTTTAATTCAGATGGTGGCGGAGGTAATTCTTTTACATTGGTAAATTCTCTGCCTAAATCTTCAATTTTTGTAGAAGTTACACCAATTGAAGCTGTTACCCATTGAAAAAACTTGCCAATACTAGCGCTATCTGCGTTTTCTAAACTTACTACAGTATCGGTAATTTGTTTTAAAACGTTGGTATCTGCACCGCCTCCCGCTGCACAAGCAACCGTAAAAGCTGTTTTTACTTTTTTAAATTCTGCCAGACCGTTTTCCCAATTATCTGTCGGAATTCCGTCAGTCATAATAAATACTAATGGTTTCCAATCGCCTTTTTGCTCTGTGGTTGTTTTTGCAACTTCAGTTTCTATTTTCTGTGCAGTCAATTTTAAAGCATCGCCTAAAGCCGTAACTCCAGTCGCTTTTAAATCAACCATTTGAAAAGATGCCAAATCGGTTAATGGAATAATCTGCTGTGCCGTGCTGTCAAAAGTAATGACACTCAAAAAAGCAGTTTCTATGGCTTGCGGATTTTGTCGCAACGAACTGATCATCATTTGCACACCGTTTTTAACGGCTTCAATAGGTTCGCCAGTCATTGAACCAGATGTGTCTAAAAGTAAATATACAGGCAGTCTTCTCATGATATAACGATTTATACAGGAATATTATAGGTTAGAGTTTCAAAAGCGCTATAAATATTAGAGCTTCTTTTGAAAGTCGCTACTAAAAATGAAATAATGCATGAAAATATTACAAGTTTCTCAGCTTGATAAACAAATCTATCACCTGAGAAACTCTAATCCATTAATGTTTTCAATTTATAGGTAAGATTGAACTATTTTATGAATAGTCTGTCCTAAAAAAGTATCGTCTGTTGGATCTCCAATTGCGCTGAATTTCCATTCTCCATTACGTTTGTACAATTTACCCATAATGATAGAACGCTTGTTTACGTATTGACGGTCTGCGGCTACATTATACGAAGCAAATTCAGAAACTACTTTTGTTGGAGTTCCTTCATACATTCTAATTTTTGCATAAGGAATTTGAGAAAAGTCTTCTTTTCCTGCATTATTCAAAAAGAAAAATATCTGATTTACTTTGGCATCAACTTTAGAAAGGTCAACTGTAATAATTTCATTATCCAAACCATCATCACCGCCTGTATCACCTGCAAGGTCATCACCAGTATGCTTCAATGCACCATCCACACTTATCAATTTACCTTTTGGCAAACCAAATTGCTGTAAAACCTCTACTCTGTAAAGCGGGGAATACAAATGATCGCATAGTTTGTTTTGATCGTCGATTAATACACAGCTTAAATCTAAATCGATATCTACTACATTTTTTGATAATCCTAAAAAGCCTTTTGTTTCAATAGCTCCCCAGTTTACTCCAACACAGAAGTTGGTTAATGTTTCACCACTAGTTTTTCTTAAATCAATTTTTTGACCTTTGGTTAAGTTAATTGCCATTTGAGTTAATGTTTTAAAATTAATTATATTTATTTAAGTAATCTTGTAAACCGCCTTTCATTCCAATACCAACAGCTTCAAATTTCCACTCTTCGTTTCTTTTGTAAATTCTACCAAATTCGACAGCCGTTTCTATAGAAAAATCTTCGTCAAGTTCATACTTCACTAACTCAACATTAGCCTGATCTAAAATTCTAATAAATGAATTTCTAATTTGTCCAAAATTTTGTCTTTTTGTATCAGCATGGTGAATGGTAACCACAAAACAGATTTCGTGAACTTCTGGAGAAATTTTAGATAAGTCGATGTATACTTTTTCATCGTCGCCGTCACCGTCTCCTGTTAAGTTATCACCTGCATGCGTAACCGCTTGGTCAGGTGATTTTAAATTATTGTAATAAATAAAATGATTGTCATTTGGAATTTTTCCATTTGCACCAACTAAAAAAACTGAAGCATCCAAATCAAAACTTGATCCTGTGTTGCTTGAATTACTATCCCATCCTAATCCAACAGTAAATTTTGGAGCATCGATACTTTGTCTTTGTCCCTTTTCTAAGTTAATTGCCATTTTATTTTTAATTAATATTAATATTCAACATTGTTTTTAAAATATTAGTCTGTTCATCAACATTCTGTAATTCATCCAGAAAATCGACAGACGAAATTTTTTCTAGATATTCATTTAGCACTTCTAAAACACTTTCAGGCAGTGTTGTTTTTATTGTACTAAGTTCCTTTTTTAGGTCCGCATTTTTATTTTTCAGCCCTTTTATAATAACTTGTTTAGAAGAATCATTTTTAGAAAGATCAATTCCTTTTACAGCTTCTTCATTTAAGAAATAGAATGATTTTTCGTTAGCAACAAAAACAAATTTGTCATTAGAATCCCTGAATTCATAAACTTCTATAATTTCATTATTACAAACTAATCCGCAACAAAATTTGATCTTAAAACCTAAAATATTTAGTCGACCTAAAAGCTTTCTTTCAAATCGTGCGTGTGCATTTTCATATACACTTTTATTGAACTGCGAAAGCTTCTCGTATTGATCAATAGTAATTTCTCTATAATATTCTGCTTGAATGCTTTGCGAGTATGTCAACAAATCATTCCAATTGAAAAAAACATCTTTTTCGGTGACAAACAATTGATAGAGTTCTTCTATCTTTCTTGACATATTTTGAGCATGAAGCTGCAGTTGTTTTGCAAGCTTTGTCTCCCCGATTTCCGATTTTAATTTTGCTAAAATATCTTCGTTAATATAAATCTCATCTGAAATTAAAACATACTGCTGTTCTTTTGATTTTTTTAGTTTTTGAAACAAATCAATTAAACTGTTAGTATATTGAATATGAAAAAGTTCCAGTTTATTAATATCTAAAATTCTATTTTTTTCGAAGAGTTTGTGAATGATTTTTGTTCGTACCAAAACTCCAACAAGATCCTTGTGATTAAAGAAATTGGATAACAATTCTAAAACCACTAATTTTCTATTACTCTCTTTTATTATTTCAAGATATCTTTCCTCTTCCTCCTGCATTTATTTAATTTCCAAACATTCAATTTTTATTAATCTTAGCTTACAACACCTTTTTTCAATTCTTGTTCTAGACTTTGTAAACCGGCATCAAGTTGTCTTCTGGTCTCTGCACCTTGCTCATGAATTTGCTTCACTTCTGTCAAAGTATCGATTAAAGATTTCGTTGTCATCTTAAGCGTTTCAAGAGAAACGACTGTATTTTCGTTTTCTTTAGCCACTTCAATACTATTTTGTTTCAGCATTTCAGCATTTTTCTGTAAAATAGTATTTGTTGTTTCTGATACTTTTCTTTGTACTTCTATATTTTGTTTTTGTCTTTGAAGTGCTACCGCAAGTGTAAGCTGGTTTTTCCAAACTGGCATTGTTGTAGTCAATATAGACTGTGCTTTTTCTGCAATAGAAGTGTTATTGTTTTGCACCACTCTAATTTGCGCTAAAGACTGTAACATGATAAAACGCACAATCTTCATATCTGCCAGACGTTTGTCTAAACGATTGATGAAAGTTCTTTTATCTGATATTTGATAATCCTGATATTGCGCGCTATTTGCTTCCATTACAGCAAGCTCTTCGTTTAATTCTTTAAAACGAATTTGTCCTGCAATAATGTGTTTTTCCATTTCTTTGATAAGATTCACATTCCCATCAAACATAGTTTGAAGTGCGCTGTTATCTTTCACAGAATTAATCATTCCTGCTTTTACCTTATTACTGATTTTATCAATATTTACAGTAATTCTATCGTATTCCTGGAATAATTTTTTTACGTCAATAATAAACTTATTAAGCAATGGAACTTTTGATATAAATCTTTTAAATGGACTTTGATTTAACTGCTCTACATCAATATAATTCAGTTCAGTTAATAAATCATTAATCAAACCTCCTACTTCGCCAGAATTATAAGTTCTTACATTTGTTAAGAAATTATCACTTTGTTTAGCAATAGAATTTTGAATTTCTGCACCATAATTCAGAATCGAATTGGCATCATTTTCATTCAATTGGTTTGAAATGCTTTTATAACTACTTACTTCCGCCTCTGTTATTGAAGCTAAGTTCACATTTCCATCTTTATCAATCAAAGCAGTATTCTCCTGAGTAACTAATTGATTTTCCATGATTTTTATAAGTGATTCTGTTGAATTGTAACAATAGTTTGTTCTAATTTTTTATCGCTTGTTGGTACTCCAACTGCGTTAAATTTCCATTCGTCGTTTCTTTTATAAAAAACACCTAAAATCATGGATACGTTTCCGGCAAAGGAAGCATCATTTGCAACATCGTAACGCGCAAATTCTTGAGTTACTCTAGTTGGAGTACCTTCGTATATTCTGATAGATGCGAAAGGAATATCTTTAAAATCCTGACCTCTAAAACTGTTTATAAAAAACGCAACATGACTTGCAGAAGGCGTTAACTGAGAAAAATCTAAAGTGATAACTTCATTATCCAATCCGTCGTCACCATTTAAATCTCCCGTTAAATCATCTCCACTGTGTTTAATTGCACGATCATTAGAAATTAATTTTCTAAAGTTTACCGAATCAATATGATTTTTCTTGTCGTCATAAACAGCACAGCTAGCATCTAGATCTACTGCTTCTTTTTTTGTGCCAAAAAATCCTTTTTTCTCGATTGCTCCCCAATTCACACCTACACAGATGTTTACTAGTTTTGAGCCATTGCTTTTTTCAAGATTAATACGTTGTCCTTTTTCTAAATTAATTGCCATATCTTAGTTATATTTATTTAAATAATCTTCCAATCCGCCTTTCATTCCAACACCCATTGCCTCAAATTTCCACTGCCCATCTTTATTGTAAATTCTTCCAAATTCAACTGCAGTTTCGATAGAGAAATCTTCTTCCAATTCGTATTTAACCATTTCTGTATTGTTAGAATCATCTACAATACGAATGAATGAATTACGCACTTGTCCAAAATTTTGTCTTCTTTCTTGAGCATCATGAATTGTAACCACGATACAAACTTCTTTTACAGCGGGATTTATTTTAGTTAAATCTATTTTAATTTGCTCATCATCACCGTCTCCATCCCCTGTTAAATTATCTCCTGTGTGAATAACAGATTCGTCTGGAGCTTTTAGATTATTGTAAAAGATAAAATGAGAATCGGATAATATTTTTCCGTTAGCACCAACAATAAAAGCCGAAGCATCAAGATCGAAACTAGAACCTGTACTACTGTTGTTTGTATCCCATCCTAGACCAATTGTAAACTTTGGTGCATTAATATTTTCTCTTTGTCCTTTCTGTAAATTAATAGCCATAATCTAATCTATTTTTATTACGTTAATATTGTTTTGATATTCTAAAATCTGATGATAATTATTACTAATTGCAAGATGAAATAATTCGTTACTTTTTTTTCTAGAAATATTAGAAATTAAATAAGCAAATTGTTTGTCATCCAGACTTAATATATATTTTACGATTCTCGTATTGTATTGAAAATCTTCACTATTTACAATAGAGACAATATCTTCTACGTTTTTAACCGCAAAATAATTGTAATGATTTTCTATTTTCGGATGAATCTCTTTATTAGTCAATTCTGCGTAGTAAACAAATAGAAAATCTCCTTTTACATTATACTGATCCAAAATTTTATTTACTGTATGCTCGTGGCTGCCTGTTATTTTAATATCGTCTACAAAAATGCATAGTTTGCCCTCAATAAAATTACGATCGATGTAATACGTATCATTCGATATTAATTTTACTCTTTGTTCAAAATCTAAATTTCCGTAATCTGTTACGTAAGTTTGATTTCTATAAATTTTAGATTCAATACAAGCTTTTTTCCCATTTTTAAACAAATAGCTGTTTAGCTCTTTTTTAAAATAATAGCACAAAAAGTTGGATGCAGTTGGAATAGACAAATAAGGACTTGGTAAAATAACAATGTCTCTATTTGATAAAATTAAATCTTTATGTTGAGCAACAAATCCGTCGAAAAGATCTTCTGCAAATTTCTCTGCAAAAAACTTATCTCCAAACTTAAATCGGCTGTATTCTGCCTCTTTAAAAGGACAGATTTCTTCTTCAACAATTTTATGTAAACTATAGCTTATATTCACTTTTATATTTTTAATAGATGTGCATCAAAACCAAATTTTAATGCTCCATTATAATCAGCAATACTATTATCGCCAATATGCAAAACATCCTTTTTTTCTATTTTTTTATATTTATTAACTTCATCAAATACCAATTTAAAAATTTCAGTATTTGGTTTTGAAAATCCGACTTCATCAGAATATATCTGAAATTTTAAATATTCAGCCAGATCATAATGTTCTAATATTTTCCTTAAAACATTTCCTTTAATAAATGCTGTATTGCTCAAAATATTTATCGATTTACCTTGATTGGTCACTTCTTTAAACATCTTTTCAATATCAGAATAAATTAAAACTGGCTTATATTTTATAAATAGCTCTTCTGTATGGCTGTAAAACTCCTGTAAGCGATCTGTACCATTTTTATCAAAATCAACATTTAAAGCTCCTAAAATTAAATAATAAATTTCGTACGTATCAATATTTAATCCTGTTTTTTCGTTAATGTTATTGCATAAAACATCATAATACCTTACGACTTCATTTACCCTTTCAATTCCATGCTCTATTTCAAAAAAATCCTTAAATAATAGATTTCTTTTTTGTTTAAATTCTGGATTTGATTTTATTAATGTCAGCCACAAATCAAAAGAAAGATGGCTGTAATTTTCATGATTTATTTTCAAGAATCTCCTTTATTTAATTATTTCTCCCGAATAATATTTCTCTAAGAAGAAACCTAAATCGGCTCTGTAACCAATTCCTGAAGCCTCAAATCTCCAGTTACCGTTTCTCTTATACAATCTTCCGAATTCGACACCTGTTTCAATAGAAAAATCTTCTCCTAATTCATATTTAGCAATCTCCTGACCATTGGCATCATCAACAATTCTAATATAAGAATTTCGCACCTGCCCAAAGTTTTGCTTTCTGCGCTCAAAATCTTCAATTGTAACTACAAAAAGAATTTCTTCTATTGCATCGTTAATTTTAGCTAAATCAACCTTTATCGCTTCATCATCGTCTCCATCACTATTTCCTCCTGTTGGATCGTCACCTGTATGCAATAAAGCTCCATCTGGAGATGATAAATTATTATAAAAAACAAAATAGCTTTCACCTAAAAGTTTTCTATCAGCATTAATCATAATGGCTGAAGCATCTAAATCAAAATCATGGCCAGTTCCTTCATTTGGATCCCATCCTAAACCAACAGTAATATTAGACAGGCCTATATCAATTTTTTGTCCTTTTTGTAAATTTATTGCCATTATTCTATTTTATATTAAAAAAATTAACTTGCACAATAATACGAAAAAGAAGACCATTAATAATGAGGAAAACCGTAAAAGCAAAAAAATTATCAACAAATTAAAGTACAATTCTATTAAAATTGCGTTGATTTAATTTTTACATAATAAATTATTTACCAACAAAAAATTACGACAAAGATTTATCTTAAACTAATGAGAATACAAGACCGAGCAAAAAACAAACATTATTGCTATATTTACATTTTATTCTAAAAACTCAAAATTGAAATTATAAGTGCTTTTATTAAAGATCAATTCTTAGTTTACAATATTTTTAAAATTACATCAGCATTAAAATGTTTAAAAGAGGTTCCAAATTAAATAGCATTACAACAGGAAGTTGTCCAAAATGCCAAAAAGAAAGCATGTATGAAGACAAAAATCCGCTTCATTTGAGTAAAGTTCTCAAAATGAACGAGCATTGCAGCCATTGCGGATTCAAATACCAAATTGAACCTTCTTTTTTTTATGGCGCAATGTATGTTAGTTACGGATTAAATGTTGCGGTAGGAATTGCAGCTTTTATTGTTTCGTTTGTCTTTTTTGGAGCCACAATCGAACAAGCCTTTATTGCAATTATCTTGACATTAGTTGCATTGTTTCCTTTTGTACTTCGTCTTTCGAGAAACTTATACATTAATATGTTTGTTTCGTACGATCCTAAGGCCGGTCAGGAATAAGAGATTTTAAATATCTTTTATGGAAGCGTTTTATATCTGCTTCTTTATCTATTGGAGTTCCGTTTTCAATATTATCATACAACATTTTCGCCAAAGCCGGTCCAAGCATTACACCACGTGTCCCTAGTCCGTTAAGAAGATGAATAGACTCGTATGCTTCATGAGTACCTACCAAAGGCCTCCTATCGGCAACTGTTGGCCTAACTCCAGCAAAATGCTTTACAATTTCAAAATCGCAGGTAATAATTTCTTTAATGCGATCTAAAAGCTCTTGTTTTCCCTCTTCGGTAGGAAGATCTGTTTTATCATGCCAATTGTAAGTAGCTCCAACTTTAAACAAATTGCCTCCTACTGGTAAAATAAAAACACTGGTATTAACAATTAAATCCAATTTCAAATCTGGCGCTTTTATTAAAAATAGTTCCCCTTTTGTTCCATCCAAAGGCAGATAATTAAAATAAGGGTTTTTATGCAACCCAAACCCCTCTGCAAAAATGATATGGCGTGCTTTAACATTTTTATACTGAATTCCTAAATCAAGAATCTCCAAGAAGGAACTATGGAAAGATTCTTCAAGAAGCAAACTATTTTCCTTTAAATAGGCTTTATAACTTTCCAATAGCTGTCCAGTTTTGACATAACCCGTATGTAGAACTTCCCCATAATCATAAGGAGAATCAATACCTTGATACTTCTTAGTAATTAGTTTTGTTGACAAAAAAGGAGCTAAGTTTATTTTATCTGACGCTGCAAACCAATTATTCTGTTCTTCAATTGAAAAAAACTTTCTTAGAATTGGCATTTTAAAATTGAATTTCTCGTTCAGCTTACTTTCAACCTGTTCGTAAAACTCATTCATTAAAACCAAATGTTCTTTGGCGTTCCAGACTTCACTAAAACGTTTCAGAATTACTGGATTATATAGACCTCCAGCAATTCTCGAAGAATTCTGAGATTTGTCATCAACAACTAAAATAGATTTATTGTTTTTTAGGGCGATTTCGGCAAAAGAAATTCCAGCCAATCCAGATCCGACGATTAAATAATCAAGCATTGTGAAGTGTATAGATAAAATAAAAAAACTCTAACTACAAAGGTAGCAAGAGTTTTTCTTATTATAAGTTTATAAACTTAGTAATTCCACATATCTTCTTCAAAATTACGAATCTTCTCTTTTACTCTTTCAGATTCTAACAATTGGCTTTGTGCATTATCTTTAATATAATCTTTAATCTCACGATCACCATAAACATTTTCTTCTTTATAAATGACTGCATTAAAATGTCTTGAATTCAAAATCTGATCGAACGAAATTGGCATTGCAGAATTCTGATCATTAAAAGCTTTTCCTTCATGCAGCACTTCTCGAGCATTGGGAAAGAAAACCCAGAATAGCTCAATATAATCTTTTTCATCACTATTCATGGTATAAACATCGGGCGTTACTGGGCAAATTCCTAAAAGGCGATATTTTAATGCACTTTCTCTCTTATCAAAATACCAAAATCCTTTAATTTTATATTGACTTACATCAGCAGCCGTAAGATCTTGCTTCAAAATATATTCGGCAGGAACTGTTCGGGTTGGCCCTACTGTCTGGTCAACATAAGTAACTTTCTTATTTTTTCCTGTGCCTGTAACTACTTTCTTCTTAACCACACGCGTTCTGTAATCATCAGGATACTGATTAATAAGTTCTCTACCAGCATCTGTTGTATCAACACGAGATAAAGATCCCTGAATGTCTTTTAAAGTCTTTTTTGTATTAAAATAACTATCTGTATAAACTTCTGTTATTTTACCGTTTCTCATTGCTTTGGTTAATATATCATAAAGCGAACGTCTATCTGGACCAATATTGGCCGTATCAACCGGAAAATATAATGGGAAATTTATTTTTTCATTTAAATCAATAATTTCCCAAACCATCTTTCCCATCAAAACATCTCGATCATCAACATAACCATACGCTAGAGGTTTATCATTATCAGATATCATTTGAGCGGGTGTCTTATACCCTATCTGATCGGCAGTTTTGGCATTAAGTAAATTAGACTGAGCATTAGAAGATATGCCTCCAAGAACAGCAACAATAGCGATTAATAAATTTCTTACTTTCATCATGATAATTTTTACAAGAGATTAAACGAAATTTTATTATAAATATTGTTATTTTTCTTACATAAATATAAAATAATATATCTCATCTATATTAGACAGCCTATATTACTATATCGACAAAAAAAAACTCTTACTACAAATGTAGTAAGAGTTTTTTAATTATCATGCTATGTATCAACTTAGTAGTTCCACATATCTTGCTCGAAGTTGCGAATTTTTTCTTTCACTCTTTCAGATTCCAACAACTGATTTTGTGCGTTGTCTTTCATATAATCGCTAATTGCTCTGTCTCCATAAAGGTTTTCCTCTTTGTAAACAACTGCATTAAAACGTCTTGAATTTAAAATCTGATCGAATGAGATTGGAAGAGCTGAGTTGCTGTCATTGAACGCTTTTGCTTCATGCAATGCTTCTCTGGCATTTGGGAAGAATACCCAAAACAATTCAATATAATCCTTTTCATCACTATTCATCGTATAAACGTCTGGAGTTACAGGACAAATTCCTAGTAAACGATATTTTAATTCACTTTGACGTTTATCAAAATACCAGTATCCTTTAATTTTATACTGAGTAACATCTGCAGCAGTAAGATCTTGTTTTAAGATATATTCAGCAGGAACCGTTCTTGTTGGTCCAACTGTCTCTTCAACATAAGAAACTGATTTGTTTTTACCTTTACCTGAAACTACTTTTTTCTTCACAACACGTGATTTGTAGTCATCTGGATATTGGTTAATTAACTCTCTACCTGCATCTGTTGTATCAATACGAGATAATGAGCCCTCGATGTCCTTCATAGATTTTTTAGTATTGAAATAACTGTCAGTATAAACTTCAGTAACTTTTCCACCTTTAATAGCTTTAGTTAAAACGTCATAAAGAGAACGTCTGTTAGGACCAATATTAGCTGTATCTACTGGAAAATATAACGGAAAGTTGATTTTTTCATTTAAATCAATGATCTCCCATGTTGTTTTTCCCATCAAGATATCTCTATCATCTACGTAACCATAAGCCAATGGCTTATCATTATCAGATATTAATTGAGCAGGAGTTTTAAGTCCAATCTGAGCAGGAGTTTTAGCGTTTAGCAAATTAGATTGCGCATTAGAAGCAAAACCTCCAGCGATAGAAACAATAGCTATTAAAAAATTTCTTACTTTCATCGTGGTATCGTTATAAGATATTGAATGTAGCTTACACTACTTTATTATTGTATTTCGTAAATTACAGGAGCAGTTCTTGGCAATAAATAACTACCAGCTCCAACAAGTTTAGTTTTAATTTCAGAAATAGTAACTTGGTCTCCTTTACCTGCTCTTGAAAGTACTTGTTTACATTGTGCATTCATTTTGTTTCCTGTAACAACAACTGTAGGCTGTCCAGCAATTTTCATATTGAATCCAACAACATCTAAACCAACTTCAAAATCAAAATCAAGAAGTTTTGCACCAATAGTAGCAATCTCTAAGTTAGATTTAGGACCTTTAACAACTCCCATCTCACCTCTAATTGTTCCTGTTGGACCAGGAATACCTTTAATTCTGAATGTTTTCTTATCAGTTACTTTGTCACCGTTTGGTAAAGTACCTGTTACAGAAATTGTAGTTTCAGTACCTTGACCTGGGCTCATGTTATATTTTCCTGGTTTTCCAGCAGAAGCTAAACCTGGAGCACTTGCAACAATTTTGTTTGCATCAACACCAGCAAAAGATACAGAGATTGGGTTAACAACTCCTCTATATACTACGTTCATTTTGTCTGCAGAAATTGTAGCAGCGTTTGGTCTTGGAACTACAACATATTTTCCAGAGAATTTTAAAGGAATATTTTTTCCATCCTCTAAGAAAGTAAATTGTCCGTTGATGTCTTGTTCTCCAACTCCACCAGCAGTTAAAGAGATAACAGCTTGTCCGTTTACGATTTGTCCTGGACCTTGGAAAGAAGTTGGTGTAGTGTTTTCATCGTAACGACCTAAAACAACTTTACCAGTAACTTTTTCTCCTTGGAAATAAGCATTTTTATCTAAAACAACGATTGCTTGGTAGTTGCTATAAGAAGCAGCAGCAACTGCAGCTTTACCTAAAGCACTGTTGTAAACGTCTGTTTCAACTTTTTTAACGTCATTCTGCCAAGCTGAAAGTTTTGCAGCTGTAGCGATTGCAGGAAATCCTTTAAAGTGGTACGCTAAGTATTTTTCTTTAATTCCCTCTTTGTTTTTAACATCAGAAACATCAAATTTCTTTTCAACCTCAGCAATAATTGATGCGTACTTTTTGTCTGTTCCTAAAGCTGCTTTGATATCAGCTTTATATTTTTCGATTTTAGATATAATTTCGTTACCTTTTTTAGTGTAACCGTCTCCTGTAAACCAGTCGTCGATATTATCTCCTCTATCCATAGCCTCATAAGGCATTTTTCCTGTTGCTTTATCAACTTCGAAACCTTTAACTGCCTGAGCTTTTAGAGTAGCTATATAATCATAAAAATCTTTTGTAATTGTTTCAACTTTGTGAGCTGTTACTGCAGCAATAGCGAATTCTCCTTTTGCTTCAGCAGCTTTTTGATCTAAAGAGCTTAATAAACCAGCGTTTGACTCTATAGAACTAGTGTTTGCACCTTCGAATTTTTCATTCATCAAACCAAAAGCAGAAATTACTTCTTTTGATACGTTCATTGCTAACATTGCGATGAAAACCAGGTACATCAGGTTAATCATCTTCTGTCTAGGGGTTAATTTTCCTCCTGCCATTTTTCTTTAATTAGTTCTTATTAATAAATTTAATATTTAGTTAAAAACTAATTATCCTTTGTTACTCATTGCAGAAAGCATACCACCGTAAACGCTGTTTAAAGAAGCAATGTTTGCTGTCATAGAAGCCATTTGTTCTTTTAATTTAGTAGCGTTATCAGCGATTTCTTTGTTAGCCTCAGCATTTCTAGAAGCACTTTCCAATTGTACTTTGTACAAACTGTTTAATGATTCCATTTGAGTAGCAGCCAAAGTTAATTCATCAGAATATTTCTTTTGCCCAGCGATTGAATCTACAGTTGGAGCAATTCCTTTAGCAGCAGATTCGAAATTTTTGATGCTGTTTCCTAAACTTGACATTAATTCACCGTCAATTTTAGCTTCTTTTAATAATGTGTCTAATTTTTGAGATAATAATCCTTGAGCATCAGTTGCAGATTCAGGTTTAGCTTTTTTCTCTCTTGCTTGTCCATTAGCTAATTCTGGGTAAACTAGAGTCCAATCTAGTTCTTCTTCAACTGGTTCGAAAGCAGAAAGCGCAAAAATTAACGCCTCAGTAACTAATCCTACTGAAAGCATAACTGTACCTGTTAATGGTCCAATCTCAAAGTGAGTAATTTTGAATAACGCTCCAACGATTACCACTGCCGCTCCCATACCATAAGCGAAATTCATTGCTTTTTTACTTAATAATGCCATAATACTTTTTTTTTAGGTTTAAAATAGATTTGTTGGATATTGATAAAATTATAAAATTACTTTTTTCTGTTTCCTGTAACTTGAGTACCCATGTAATCTTGTACAGTTCTGAATCCGATATAACTTCTAGCAGAATCAGCATATTCGTGGTCACGAGTACTTACCTGTAGGAAATAAGCAACGTCTTTCCAAGAACCTCCACGAACTACTTTTCTTTGGTTTTTACCATCAATTACGTTTGGATTCATTGTAGAAACATATTCGTATGCGTTTGGATTGTAAGCTGAATCTGTCCACTCTGAAACGTTTCCTGCCATGTTATATAATCCGTAACCATTTACGTCATATGATTTTGCTTCTACTGTATATAAAGCTTCGTCAGCAGCATAATCTCCTCTACTTGGTTTAAAGTTTGCTAAGAAACAACCTCTATCACTTTTAGTATAAGGACCTCCCCAAGGGTAAGTAGCAGACTCCAGACCTCCTCTAGCAGCGTACTCCCACTCTGCCTCAGTTGGCAATCTGAAAGAGTTTACAAGATCACGCCCTTTTTTCTTAGATTTAATATAACTGTTTTTGTTTAAAGTTCTCCAAGCACAGAATGCTTTTGCTTGTTTCCAAGTAACACCAACTACAGGATAATCTCCATAAGCTTTGTGCCAGAAATAATCGTTATGCATTGGCTCATTGTATGAGTAAGCGAAGTCTTTAATCCAAACTGCAGTATCAGGATAAACATTTACCTGCTCTGTTTTTACGAAGTCACTTCTTTTTCCAACTTTAGCTTTTGCAGCAGCTTGAATATCCATCCAAGAATAACGGAATTTCAATTTATTTACATCAATTGTTCTTAAACCATTGTATGATTCTTCAATTGGTAAATACATAGAATCCATTACTTCAGCGTAATACTCATCTGGATATGCTTTTGTATCTTTAATTAACTTAACTTTTCTGTTTAATTTTCTTCCAGCATATGGATCATCCTTAGTACCAACACTATAGTAGTTGTCATACATGTATTTATCATAAGCTGTCATTTTTTCTGGATCAGAATCATTAAAAGCGTAATCAGCAATGCTTCCGCCTTTTTTACCTTTTCCATCAGTAGCTTTTTGTCCAGTTTCATCTGCAAGGATTGCTAAACGAACTCTCATTGTAGAATCTTTCACCCATTCTACGAATTGACGATATTCACTATTTGTAATTTCTGTTTCATCCATATAGAATGAACGCACGGTTACAGTTTTAGTTGGAGCATCTTCTACGTTAGCTAAATCAGCATCTGATTTACCCATAATAAAAGATCCGCCCGGAACTAATGTCATTCCATAAGGCTTCTCGGGATGCCATTTCCCTCCTGTAACACCAACTAATTCACCTTTGTCACCTGACTTACCACAGCCGATTACTAGTGTTAACATTGCTGCAAATGCAATAAACTTCTTCATATAAATTTGGGATTATCTATTCATTATTAAAAGTCCGTAAACGTATTTATTATTTATCTAAAAAACAATACTACTTGCGAATTTATTTTACCGTTCAAAAATAATGTTAAATAAAATAAAAAAAAAATATTTTATCGATAAACTGTTCTAAAAAATCGATGTAAAACGTTAATTTTTATATATTACACGTATTTTCTTACTAATTAATTTTAACTATTTTAAACAAGTTTTAAAAATTTAAGATTTCGCTTAAATTTTCGAACTACAAAGCGTTTTTTCGTTGCGCTTTCCACCATCTTTCTGGCAATTCTTGATTGCAAGCCGACAAATATTCGTCGTAAGAACAGGGTAATAACGTATTTCTTTTCAATTTATTGTTGCCGTTTGATTCGAATGGAATTTCGATCCACCAACGATCCGTTTTATCACTTTTATAGAATATCAATTCTTCATCATCTAACGGAACTATATACTTTAAATAGTTTGCTCGGCTTCCAAATGGATATTCTTTTGAACGATAGTGATAACCTTCAATAAAATACCAAACAATCTGAGCAATAATGGCCGACTCTGCCGTTGTACTGTTATGATTAAATATTCCAAATGAAGAAACTTTATCACTAATACCAGCATATCTTGCTAAAGCACAAATTTCTTTTCCATTAAATCCGTTTGGCTCAAAAGTAACCATATTTGCTGAAGCAGAAGACTTTACAGAATTCAAATCAATACTAACCAAGTCTGCATCTCTGAAAACCGGCTCAGCCAAAGTGATTTTGTTTGAAATTTCACCCAATCGATATGCATCAAAGAATAACTTTTCGATTAGATCAATTTCTTCTTGCGAATTATAATAGGTCTGATACCCTATATTACAGTAATTGAAAAGGTTATTTGGCTCATCAATAATAATTTTTGTCAAGTATGAATTAGCCGAAACTGATTCATTTTCCTTACCAAAATCAAATCTATTATCGACTGCAACCAAATTCACCATCTGCTCTAAATCATCGTAAGCACGATACAAAGCATAGGTCAAATCCTGAGAACCTCCCAGGACTATAGGAATGACTTTATTCTTAATTAATGCAGCCGTAACCTTCTTTAATGCATAATAAGTATCCTCTACAGAATCGCCTGCAAGTATATCTCCAAGGTCTGCAATTGAAGCATCCCAGTTACCAGGAAACATTCCGTAAAGCTTTTTACGCACAGCAGTTAGATTAACTTCGTTAATCATATTGATATTGGTACGGTCTTCTAAAACCCCAATTATAGCAATATTAATCTGTGCAATATCAGGAAACTGATCTTGGGTATGGAAGACAACTTTGCTTCCAAGCTCTTGTGAAGACAGTGCGCCGACGAATTTTACAATTGCGTCATTAACTGGTTCTAGAAAATCAAATTCCATTTATACTTATTTCTTTTTAGCAGCCGTTTTTTTAGCTGGAGCTTTTTTAGCCGTTGTTGTTTTTTTAGCAGCAGTTTTCTTTGCTGGTGTTTTTGCCGCGATCATTTCTTGAACTTGAGCCAATGTTAATTTTGTTGCATCAACATCTTTACTTAATTCAATTTTAATTTTTCCTTTCAGAATCACAGAGCGTCCCCAACGGGCTTTTTCTACTACAATTCCTTCTTCTTCCCAATTATGAATAACCTTATCGATGTTTTTCTGAAGTTTATCTTCGATCAACTCTTCAACATCAGCTTGAGAAAGATTATCAAAATTGTATTTCTTGCTTACGTTTACAAAAAGTCCGTTCCATTTAATGAATGGTCCAAAACGTCCCACTCCTTTTTGAACAGCTTCGCCTTTATAAACTGCAATTGGCGCATCAGCAAGTGCTTTTTCGTCAATTAATTCTTGAGCTCTTTCTTTAGAAACACTTAAAGGATCTTCTCCTCTAGGCAATGAAATAAAAACGCTTCCGTGACGAACATAAGGACCGTAACGGCCATTGCTCACTTCTACCTCTTCTCCTTTATATTCACCTAAACTTTTTGGAAGCAAGAACAAATTCAATGCTTCTTCAAGTGTAATGTTTCCTATATTTTGGTCTGCCATTAAGCTAGCAAACTTTTTATCTTCATCATCTGCTTCTCCAATCTGCGCCATTGGCCCAAATTTTCCTAAACGAACAGAAACTTGTCTTCCGTCTGCATCTTTTCCTAGAATTCTTTCACCACTTTCACGTTCAGCATTTGCTTCAACTTCTTTTACATTTGGGTGAAATTTATTGTAGAAATCCTGCATCATTTTTGCCCAGTCAATATTTCCTTCGGCAATTTCGTCAAAATCTTGCTCTACTTTTGCAGTGAAATTATAATCTAGGATGTTTCCGAAATTCTTTACCAAGAAATCAGTAACAATAGTTCCGATATCTGTTGGAACTAATTTTCCTTTATCAGAACCTGTATTTTCTTTTAAAAGCTTCTCTCCTACTTTACTATTCTGCAAAGTAAGCTGTGTATAATTACGTTCTACACCTTCAAGAGTCCCTTTTTCAACGTAATTTCTATTGATAATTGTCGAAATAGTTGGTGCGTATGTAGATGGACGACCAATTCCAAGTTCCTCTAATTTTTTAACCAAAGATGCCTCAGTGTAACGTGCAGGCGGTCTTGAATATCGTTCTGTGGCTGTAATATAGTTATTCGCCAGTTTTTCGTTTACTTTTAAAGCCGGAAGCATTCCTTCTTGCTCTTCCTCATCATCATCATGACCTTCTAAGTACACCTTTAAGAAACCTTCAAAAAGCAATACTTCTCCAGAAGCTGTAAAAATTTCGCTGTGATTATCTGCTTCGATTTTTACGTTTGTTCTTTCCAATTGTGCGTCGCTCATTTGCGAAGCCAAAGTTCTTTTCCAGATCAAATCGTATAAGCGAGCTTGGTCACGGTCAATATTTACGGTGTGACGAGACATATCGGTCGGACGAATTGCTTCGTGCGCTTCTTGTGCTCCTTTACTTTTATTAGCAAAAACTCTCGGTTTAGAAAATTCTTTTCCGTAAGATTTGATAATTTCTGCTTGTGCAGCATCCATTGCTTCTTTAGAAAGGTTTACCGAGTCGGTTCTCATATAAGTAATAAGTCCGGCTTCGTATAGACGCTGTGCTAATTGCATGGTAATTCCAACTGGCAAGTACAATTTTCTTGCTGCTTCTTGTTGCAACGTAGAAGTTGTAAAAGGCGCTGTTGGAGATTTTTTGGTAGGTTTAGTTTCTAAATCAGCCACCTTATATTTAGAACCGATGTTTTGATTCAAGAAATCTTCGGCTTCTTTTTTAGTGTTGAAGTTTTTTGGAAGTTTTGCTTTGAAAGCTTTTCCTGCTTCGTTTACAAATTCTGCAACAATAGAATATGTTGCAACTGCATTGAAACTTTGTATTTCGCGTTCTCTTTCTACAATCAAACGTACAGAAACTGACTGTACACGACCTGCTGAAAGTCCGCCTTTGATTTTTCTCCATAAAACTGGAGATAATTCATAACCTACTAAACGATCTAAAACACGACGTGCTTGTTGTGCGTTTACTAAATTATAATCAATTTCTCTTGGATTGTCGATTGCCTTAAGAATCGCAGATTTTGTAATCTCGTGAAAAACAATTCGTTTGGTTTTTTTTCTATCTAGCTTTAATTCTTCCGCCAAGTGCCATGAAATAGCCTCTCCCTCGCGGTCCTCATCGGATGCTAACCAAACCGTTTCGGCATTTTTAGAAAGTGACTTCAGCTTCGTTACCAAGGCTTTTTTATCCGGAGAAACTTCATATTTAGGTTTAAAACCATTTTCTACATCTACTCCTATTTCCTTTGATGGTAAGTCTGCTATGTGTCCATAACTTGACTCCACCTGAAAATCACTCCCAAGAAATTTCTCGATCGTTTTCGCCTTTGCAGGTGACTCCACTATTACTAAATTCTTTGCCATTGCTCTATTTTTCTGCAACAAAAGTATTTATTTTTTTTAAATATTAACCTTACGAATGCATTTTTGAGGTATTTTGATATTATGAAACTTAAAATTGCAGATTTATCTGTAATAATCTCGATAATATATATAGGTATAACTTTTAGTGATTTTTAACCAAGAAATCCCTTTTAATTTTAGATTTCAGAGCTAAAATTTTAAATTGTAAAAAACATTTCTTAAAATCTACGATTTAATTTGCAACTTACTTTAGTTAAGTTTTCTTTTGAAATCGAATTTCCTAGCCCAGATTGCAGCGAAAAGCCCGGAGTAAAAAAAGCAAAAGTTTCTTGTTTTAAAAAAGCGACCAACGGAAGCTCTTTTTGAAACATTAGAAACTTTGCTTTTTTTATGAGGACTTGAAGTGAAAAGCTGGAAATAGCTCCTAATTACTCTTAAATTGAACTCAAAGCATTAGGTATCAACATTTCTCAAAACATTGTTAATTCTTTATCTGACATCTTGTCATATTAGATTCAATTACGCTATCTTTGCACTTTGAATTTTTACAATGGAAAAGATTATTGAAGAAAGCAAACAGGGCGAAAGTCTTGTTTTGGAAAATAAACCTGAGAATACTAAAAAACTATTTATAGAAAGTTACGGTTGTGCGATGAATTTTTCGGACAGTGAAGTCGTAGCTTCCATCTTGTCTGACGGAGGTTATAACACTACTTCTGTTCTAGAAGAAGCCGATTTGGTTTTGGTGAACACTTGCTCTATTAGAGATAAAGCAGAACAGACTATTCGCAAACGTTTAGAGAAATACAATGCAGTAAAACGCACGAATCCGAAAATGAAGGTAGGCGTTTTGGGCTGTATGGCGGAGCGTTTGAAAAGCCAATTTCTAGAAGAAGAAAAAATCGTTGACTTAGTTGTTGGTCCAGATGCTTATAAAGATCTTCCGAATTTATTGGCTGAAGTTGAAGAAGGACGTGATGCCATTAATGTAATTTTATCAAAAGAAGAAACTTACGGAGATATTTCGCCTGTTCGTTTAATGAGCAACGGAATCACAGCTTTGGTTTCGATTACTCGCGGATGCGATAATATGTGTACGTTCTGCGTTGTGCCTTTTACAAGAGGACGCGAACGCAGTCGTGAGCCACAGAGTATTATGGCTGAAATTCAGGATTTATGGAACAAAGGCTATAAAGAAGTTACTCTTTTAGGTCAAAACGTTGACAGCTACCTTTGGTATGGCGGTGGTTTGAAAAAGGATTTCGTAAATGCTTCTGAAATGCAGAAAGCAACTGCGGTTGATTTTGATCAATTGTTAGAAATGGTTGCGGTTGGTTTTCCAAAAATGCGTATTCGATTTTCGACTTCTAATCCGCAGGATATGCACGAAAGCATTTTGCATGTTATTGCGAAATATCCAAACATTTGTAAACATATTCACTTACCGGTTCAGTCTGGAAGTAACAGAATTTTAAAAGAAATGAATCGTCTGCATTCTCGTGAAGAATATATGGCTTTGATTGATAAAATTAAGGCAATTGTTCCCGATGCTTCGATTTCGCAAGATATGATTGCTGGTTTCCCAACAGAAACCGAACAAGATCACCAAGATACAATGAGCTTGATGGAATATGTAAAATATAATTTCGGTTATATGTATTCGTATTCTGAACGCCCTGGAACTTTGGCAGGAAGAAAAATGAAGGATGATGTTGAAGAAGAAACCAAAGCCCGAAGATTACAAGAAATCGTTGATTTACAACAAAAACATGCTTGGTTTAGAAGCGAAGAATTTGTTGGAAAAACAGTTGAAGTTTTGGTAGAAAAAGTTTCTAAAAAATCTAAATACGAATTTTCTGGAAGAAATTCTCAGAGTATTACGGTTGTTTTTCCAAAGGAGAATTATAAGATTGGAGATTTCGTAAACGTAAAAATCACAAGCTGTACTTCTGGAACTTTAAAAGGTGAAGCGGTAGGATATTCTGATATGAATTAAATTGTTTCAGGTTTCAAGTTTCAGGTTATTTCCGTAACTTGAAAATAAAAATCTGAAACAAAACTATAAGCCAAAAGTTTAAAAGTTAAAGGTTAACGGTTAAAACTTGAAACCTGAAACAAACAAAAACTTGAAACAAAAAACTATGGAAACAGTTCAAGCAATAAAACAGCGATTTGAGATTATTGGAAATGATCCGAAATTAAATCGCGCTATCGAAAAAGCCATTCAGGTTGCTCCAACTGATATTTCGGTTATGGTAACTGGGGAAAGTGGTGTTGGTAAAGAAAATATTCCAAGAATTATACATTCGCTTTCACACAGAAAGCATGGTAAATATATTGCCGTAAACTGTGGTGCAATTCCAGAAGGAACAATTGACAGTGAACTTTTTGGTCACGAAAAAGGAGCTTTTACAGGCGCAACAAGCACGCGTGAAGGTTATTTTGAAGTGGCTGATGGCGGAACAATATTCCTTGATGAAGTTGGTGAATTACCCTTAACAACTCAAGTAAGATTACTTCGTGTTTTGGAGAACGGTGAATTTATTAAAGTAGGATCTTCTCAGGTTCAAAAAACGAATGTGAGAATTGTTGCGGCAACCAACGTGAATTTATTTAATGCTATTGAAAAAGGTAAATTCCGTGAAGATTTGTATTATCGTTTAAGCACAGTCGAAATTACTTTACCTCCATTAAGGGAAAGAAACGACGATATTCATTTGTTGTTCAGAAAGTTTGTAGCCGATTTTGCTCATAAATATAAAATGCCACCTTTAAGACTGGACGATGATGCTGTTCAGCTTTTACAAAAATTTAGATGGAGTGGAAATATTCGTCAGCTTCGAAATGTGGCAGAACAAATTTCAGTTTTAGAAACTAATCGTGATATTACCTTAGCTACTTTACAATCTTATTTGCCTGCCGAAGGAAGCAATTTGCCTTCAGTTATTAACGACAGCAAAAAAGAAAGTGATTTTAGTACTGAAAGAGATATTTTGTACAAAGTGCTTTTTGATATGAGAAGCGATTTGAACGACTTGAAAAAACTGACTCTCGAATTGATGAAAAATGGAACTTCTAAAGTTCAGGACATTAACCCGAATTTGATCCAGAAAATTTACGGAAATCAGCAAAATGATAGTGAGATTGATTTTGAAGAAGAACCAAGAACTTCTGTTGTGACGACTCCTGCTGTTCGTGAAGATAATTATCAGATGCAAGACGATAATTATTTATTTGCTGAAACTATCGAGGAGGAAGAAATTTTACGTTTAGAGCAGAAAGAAATCGAAATGATCAAAAAATCATTAGAAAAAAATAAAGGAAAACGTAAAGCCGCTGCTGACGAATTAGGTATTTCTGAAAGAACTTTGTACCGTAAAATCAAGCAATTCGATCTATAATAAATCTCAATTTTTAAATCCTAAATCCCAAATTACTATATTTGGCGAAATTTGAAATTTGGAATTCGACTAATACACATTATGAAAAAAATATATTCTCTTTTCGCACTATTAAGCCTTTTTATGTTGAGTGGCTGTTCTGTTTACAACTTTACAGGAACTGGAAAAATCGACGCCAAAACATTTCAGGTTAACTTCTTTCAGAATAATGCAGATTTGATTGAACCAGGAATCGATAGAACTTTTACTTTGGCTTTGCAGGATTTGATTATGAATCAGACCAACTTAAACTTGGTTAGCAATAGTGGCGATTTGGTTTACGAAGGTGAAATTACAGATTACCGAATTACACCAATGACGGCAACCGCAGATCAGCAGGCAGCACAAAACCGTTTATCTATTCGTGTAAATGTACGTTTTACGAACAAAAAGAAAGAAACAGACGATTTTGAAAAATCTTTTGAATTCTATTATGATTTCCCTGGTCGAGATCTTCCAACAGGATCTGTTTTAAACGAGGCAATCAGAGTAATTTTTGAGAGAATCACGCAAGATATCTTTAATCAGTCATTGGCAAAATGGTAGTTTTGCCTGTTTGTTTAATCGTTAAACTATAAAACCGTTTAATCGATAAAACAAGCAAAAACAAATAAACGATTAAACAATTAACCGATCAAACAAAAAAACAAATAATGAACGTTAGCGATTATACCTACTTAATGAATAAACCCGATGCTATTACAGAAAAGCAGGCGGACGCATTAGGAAGTGTTTTGAACGAATTTCCGTATTTTCAAAGTGCACGCGCATTACGATTAAAAGGACTTTACAATCAAAATAGTTTTAAGTATAATTATGCTTTGAAAGTTACAGCAGCATACACGGCTGATCGTTCTGTTTTATTTGATTTTATTACATCTGAAGCTTTCACTTCTATTCAAAATGATTTTTACGAACAGAAATTGAGAGATCTTCTCGAGATTACTGTTTTTGACAGTGAAATAATTTCACCAGAGCAGATTCAAAAAGCAATCGAAGTAAAAACTGATATTGAAGAATTGGCTGTTTCAGATACAATTAAAGAAGCTCAAACTTCTGTTATTGAAGCACCTTTGGTTGTACAGTCTGTGAAAGTTGAAGAAACTGCAAAAATTGAGGAACCTTTAAAAGAAGAACTGGTACAAGTTGAGGAAATAAAAGCTCAAGAACCAGTAATTGTTGAAGAGCCTAAAAAATTCCCAGAAATAGATCCCTCTATTTTTCTTGCCATAAAAGAGGCTCAAACCATAACTTTCGAAAAGCCATCAATTAAGGAAGAAGAGCCAAAACCAATTCCTGAAATAGATTTTTCTATTTTTGCGATAAAAGAAGCACAAAATGTAACTTTTGAAAAACCTATAATAGAAGAGGAAAAACCAAAACCGCTTCCAGAAATAGATTTATCTACTTTTACTGCAATAAAAGAAGCGCAAACTGTAACTTTTGAAAAATCTACAATAGAAGAAGAACAGAAAATTGATTCTGTTGAACTTACTATTTCAGATAATATAAAAGAAGAAGAAGAAGAAGTTGAAACAGCTCCGTTTTCAGAATCTAGACAAACTGAAGAACCTAAAATTGATCGTATAGAGAGTTCCATTTTAAGTTCGATAAAGGGCTCTGAAACACCTTCTCTACCAGAACCTGTGAAAGTTGAAGAACCTAAAAATGAGCGTGTCGAAAACTCTATTTTAAGTTCGATTAAAGAAGCAGAAGCTAAAACTATTGAACAACCTGTAAAAACTGAAGAAGTAAAAGCAGATCCTATTATAGAAAAACCTGCTCTAAATGTTGTTGAAGAAGATGAAGACGACAGCGTAATTGAAGAAATGATTATTCCAGAATTTAAAATGAATTCTGTTGAACGATCTATTCTTTCTTCGATTAAAGAAGCTGAAACAAAAACACCTGAAGAACCAAAAGTAGAAATTCAAGAAGTTCTTCAATCTGAGGATAAAGAAGAAGAGCCAATTATAGAAGAAAATGAAGAGCCGATTGAAGAAATAATCGAAGAAGAAGAGCCTAATGAGCCTGCAAGAACAGCTGCAGAACATTTAGAAATTGGAAAACCTTTGGATTTTTCTCTTAGCGAAAAACATTCATTTCAAGAATGGCTTCAATTATCTCGAACAGAACCAATTGACCGCTCAAATGAAATTTCTCCAGAAGAACAAGCAAAAATTGAAGCGGCTAAAGAAGAAGAGAGACAAAAGAAGGCTGAAATTATCGATAAATTTATCGAAACCAATCCGAAAATCTCTCCAATTAAACCTGGAACAAGTGCTCCAGTAGTTCAAATTGAGCCTGTTATAGAGGACAATTCATATTTAATGACCGAGACTCTGGCCAGAGTATATCTGGAACAAAAGAAATATACAAAAGCAATTCAAGCTTATGAAATATTAATTTTGAAATATCCAGAAAAAATTACTTTCTTTGCAGACCGCATATCGGATATAAAGATTTTACAACAAAATAACAATAACAATAATTAAGTAATGAGCACATTTTCAATTTTTTTAGTTTTAATTACAATAGTTTGTTTTCTATTGATCATCGTTATCATGGTACAAAACCCTAAAGGAGGCGGATTGTCTTCTACTATCAGCGGAACGCAGATGTTAGGTGGAGTACAAAAAACAACTGACTTTTTAGATAAAAGTACTTGGACTTTAGCTACTGTTTTAATTGTGCTAATTTTACTTTCTAGCTTAAGCTTCTCTGGATCTTTAAGCGATACAGATTCTAAAATCATTGATAAAACTGAAGCTCCTGTAAATGCACCTGCAGCTCCAGCGCAAGGAACTACTCCTGCTCCTGCAACACCTGCACCAGCAAAATAAAAAGTAGCTCGATATACAATCTAATGCCAGCCTGTCAAAGCTGGCATTTTTTTTAAGAAATAATGTCAGTTTTTCTAGCATGGCACAGTTTCTGAAAGTTTATAGAACAGAAAAAAAACGTATAACTTATAATAATATAAAATCATGGCTTTAAACATTAAACCGCTTTCAGACCGCGTACTTATTGAGCCTGTTGCAGCTGAAACTAAAACTGCCTCAGGTATTTTTATTCCAGATACTGCCAAAGAGAAACCACAAAAAGGAACTGTAGTTGCAGTAGGAAACGGAACTAAAGATCACACAATGACTGTAAAAGTTGGAGATACTGTTCTTTACGGTAAATATGCAGGAACCGAGTTAAAACTGGAAGGCACTGATTATCTAATCATGCGCGAGGATGATATTTTAGCAATTATCTAAAAAATATTGTATTAAGTACGAAGTATTAAGAATTAATAACTTCATTTAACTTGAAACAAATCAAACTTTAAACAAAAATTAAAATGGCAAAAGATATAAAATTTGATATTGAAGCACGTGACGGATTAAAACGTGGTGTTGATGCATTAGCAAATGCTGTAAAAGTAACTCTTGGACCAAAAGGTCGTAACGTAATTATCGGAAAATCATTTGGTGGACCAACTGTTACTAAAGATGGTGTTTCTGTTGCAAAAGAAATCGAATTAAAAGACGCACTAGAAAATATGGGTGCGCAAATGGTAAAAGAAGTTGCTTCTAAAACCAATGATTTAGCTGGAGACGGAACTACAACGGCTACAGTATTAGCGCAAGCGATTGTAAAAGAAGGTCTTAAAAACGTTGCAGCAGGTGCAAACCCAATGGACTTGAAACGTGGTATCGACAAAGCTGTTGAAACTATCGTGGCTGACTTAGCAAAACAAGCTAAAGTTGTTGGAAGTGATTCTGATAAAATCAAACAAATTGCTTCTATCTCTGCTAACAATGACGAAGTTATTGGTGAATTAATCGCTACAGCTTTTGCTAAAGTTGGAAAAGAAGGTGTTATCACTGTAGAAGAAGCTAAAGGAACTGATACTTTCGTTGACGTTGTTGAAGGAATGCAGTTTGACAGAGGATACCTTTCTCCTTATTTCGTAACAAATCCAGAGAAAATGGAAGTTGAATTAGACTCTCCATATATCTTATTATACGACAAAAAAGTATCTTCTTTAAAAGAATTACTACCAGTTTTAGAGCCAGTTGCTCAATCAGGAAAACCATTATTGATTATTGCTGAAGATGTTGACGGAGAAGCTCTTTCTACATTAGTAGTAAACAAATTAAGAGGTGCTCTTAAAATTGCTGCTGTAAAAGCTCCAGGTTTCGGAGATAGAAGAAAAGCAATGTTAGAAGATATCGCAATCTTAACTGGCGGAACTGTAATTTCTGAAGAAAGAGGCTATACGCTAGAAAATACAACTATCGAAATGTTAGGAAACGCAAAAAGAGTTTCTATCGATAAAGATAATACAACTATCGTAAGCGGTGCTGGCGAAGCTGATATTATCAAAAACAGAGTAAACCAAATTAAAGGTCAGATGGAAACTACTACTTCTGATTACGATAAAGAAAAATTACAAGAGCGTTTAGCTAAATTAGCTGGAGGTGTTGCAGTTCTTTATGTTGGTGCAGCTTCTGAAGTTGAAATGAAAGAGAAAAAAGACAGAGTTGACGACGCTTTACACGCAACTCGTGCTGCTGTAGAAGAAGGAATCGTTGCTGGTGGTGGTGTAGCTTTATTGAGAGCTAAACTTGCTTTAGCTGATTTAAAAGCAGACAACGCTGACGAAGCTACTGGAATCCAAATCGTTTCTCGCGCTGTTGAAGCTCCATTAAGAACTATCGTTGAAAACGCTGGTCTTGAAGGTTCTGTTGTTGTGGCTAAAGTTTCTGAAGGTTCAGGTGATTTTGGATACAACGCAAAAACTGACGAATATGTAGACATGCTTACTGCTGGAATTATCGATCCTAAAAAAGTAACTCGTGTAGCTCTTGAAAACGCTGCATCTGTTTCTGGAATGATCTTAACTACAGAATGTGCATTAATTGATATTAAAGAAGAAAATGCTGGAGGCGGAATGCCAATGGGAGGCGGAATGCCAGGAATGATGTAATTCATTCTCTTCTTAAAACTTAAAAGCGCTGGATTTACTTCTAGCGCTTTTTTTTAGCCACGAATTCACGAATTATATTTTCAAATCTGTGTGTTTATTTTTTGCCACAGATTTCATTGATTTAATGGATTTTCCAAGCTTTGTCTATAATTTTTTTCACGCAGATTTTACTGATTTTGGCAGATCTATGCAGATTAAAATTTAAAAAATCTGCTTAAATCTTTTTTAAATCTGCGTGAAAATTTACTCCCACAGATTTCGCAGATTTTATTTTAATCCTTTTAATCTGTGTAATCTGTGGCTAATAAAATAGATACAGATTATAAAATAAATAATTCGTGAATTCGTGGCTATTCTTCGGTCGAATCGTGGCTATCTTTTTTATTTAACATTCTCTTTTTCTTTAAAAAATCTGTTATCTCTACCTTTGCGGTTCTATATAAAATTGCACAATGAGAACATTCACAACTCACTTTTTATCTTTTACATTTTTACTTCTTACTACTTTTTTACAAGCCCAAAATAGCAAAGACAATTATGTTGTTTTAATTTCTATGGACGGATTTCGCTGGGATTATGGCAAAATGTATAATCTTCCGAATCTGAAGCAAATTGAAAAAGAAGGCGTTCATGCCAAATCAATGAAACCTTCTTACCCAAGTAAAACTTTTCCAAACCATTATTCGATTGTAACGGGACTTTACCGCGACCATCACGGAATCATCAATAATGTTTTTTATGATGCTTCTTTGAATCAATCTTTCTCATTATCTAGTAATGCTAAAAACGATTCGAGATTTTATGGCGGAAATCCGATTTGGAATTTAGCGGAGCAGCAAGGTGTAAAAACCGCTTCTTTCTTTTGGCCAGGTTCTGATATTGACAAAAGAAATCCGAGTTATTTCAAAAACTACGATGGTAAGGTTCCATACGGCGCTAGAATCGATACGGTTATGAAATGGTTACAGCTTCCAGAAAAGCAACGTCCGCATTTGGTTACTTTATATTTTGACGAACCCGATCATACGGGCCATAATTTTGGTCCGCTTTCGCCAAAAACCGAAAAAACAGTAATCAAAATGGATTCGATTATGGGTGAAATATCTAGAAGATTAGATCAATTGCCTATTGGGAAACAAATCAATTTAATCATCGTTTCAGATCACGGAATGGCCACTATCAGTAACGATAAAAAAGTAGCGGTTTTAGATTATTTAAAACCAGAATGGCTAGGATATAAAGATGTTGTCAATCCAATTATGAGTTTACAGGCAAAACCAGGCTATCAAGATTCTATTGCCAATGCTTTGAAAAAAGTGCCACATATTAAATTTTGGAAATCAACAGAAGTCCCAAAAAGATTACATTACGGAACAAATCCGCGTGTGCATGATTTCGTTATAGAAGCCGATAAAGGTTGGAGTTTAGTAAGCAAAGAAAGCACACATATAAATGGCGGAACGCATGGTTATGACAATGAGGAAAAAGACATGCACGCTATTTTTTATGCAAAAGGTCCTGCTTTTAAAGTTGATAAAACAGTAAAAACATTTCAGAATGTGTCGGTTTACCCTTTAATTGCTCATATTTTAGGTCTGCAGATTGGAGAAATTGACGGGAAGTTAAGTGATGTCAAATCGATGCTTCGCTAATAAGAGAATGAGGCAATTAGAAAATTTGATGATAAACTGATTGTCACCCTGAGCGAAGTCGAAGGGCGCTCCAATTAGCACGTGGGCTTCGACTTCGCTCAGCCTGACAAAACACAATCGCTGTAAAAAAATTAAACTTTATAAGAGAAAGGCTTTAGGCAAACTTTGTCGTTTGGCTAAAGCCTTTCTTCTATTCTAAATACTTACCTCCAGCTAAAGCTGGAGGCAATTCAAAAAAAACAAATTCGCACAGTATACATCTGTAGAAACGCACCGCAGTGCGTCTAGGTTATGCATATCAATCATTGTGGTTACGTTGCGTGAGACGCACTGCGGTGCATCTCTACAGACATACATGATGTTAAATCATTTTCTAATTGACAAATTATCAAATTATCAAATTATCAAATTGACACATTATCAAATTGACACATCATCAAATTGGCCCATTAAAAACCAGTCGAAACCGAAACCGATTTCCATCCTTCTAATTCTTTCTGAACACTTGCTATTTTTTGGTTTGCCATATTAAAAGCATCTTCACCTAAAAATAAATGTAAAGGCGGATTTTGGTCCTGACTTACTTTAATTAAAGCTTCAGCCAATTTAATTGGATCACCTGGCTGATTTTCATTGATATCGTCTTTATGAGCGCTTTCAGATTGTCTCACTTCTTTATACTCGGCAATTGGATTTTCTGGCACTAAAAGCGAGCTGTCTTTTAAGAAATCGGTTCTAAAATAACCTGGATAGACAATTGTAGCATGAACTCCAAAAGGCTTAATTTCTGCAGCTAAAGATTCAGTTAGGCCTGCAACCGCAAACTTAGTCGAGCAGTAAATTCCCCAACCCGGAAATTCTCCATAATATCCTCCAACAGAAGAAATATTAAAAATATGCCCCGATTGATTGGTACGAAGAATAGGCATTGCATTTCTAATTACATTTAATAATCCGAAAACATTTACTTCGTAGTTTTTTCTAGCTTCTGCATCTGTTAATTCTTCTAAAGCTCCCAACAATCCGTAACCAGCATTGTTGACTAAAACATCGATTGTTTTAAAATGATTTACGGCTTTATCAATTGCTGTTTTTACACTTTTTTCATCCACTAAATCCATCTCAAGAGGAAGAAAATTTTCTGATGCTTTTCCTAATGCTGCACTTAAAGAAGCTTCATTTCTTGACGTTGCAGCCACTTTAAAACCTTCTGCTAATAATTTTTTAGCTAACTCTAATCCAAGTCCTTTTGAAGCACCTGTGATAAACCAAACTTTGTTATTTTCCATGATCTTAAATTTTTACGTTTATAATTACAGGACAAAGGTATTGGCAAAGTGCTTCTTAAAAATTAAAGCAATCAAGTAAGAAGTTGCAAAAATCAATCAATTTCTGCTAGTCGATAGTTTTTAGGAGAAACCTGAACATTTTTTTTGAAGAAATTAATAAAATGAGACAATTCTTCAAAACCTAAACACCAAGCAATTTCATTAATATTCCAATTGGTTTGTTTTAAAAGAATCATAGCTTCCTGAACAATTCTTTCCGAAATGATCTGAGAAGTTGTTTTTCCTGTTGTTTCTTTTAACGCTTTATTTAAATGATTCACATGTACATTTAACTGATTGGCATATTCCGAAGGCGAACGAAAATTAATTTGCTGTGAAATGGATTCGACAGGAAATTGCCTTTCTAATAATTCTAAAAACAAAGAAGAAACTCGAATTGTAGCATTCGATTTACTATATATTGAAGCAGTTACAGTTTGTGTTTTTAATGCTAAATGAATAATTTCAAAAACCAGATTTCGAAGCACATCATATTTAAAAGCATAATCAGAATTAATTTCTTCGAACATTTTTAAATAAACTGTTTTTAGAGATTCTGCTAATGCTGCAGAAACAGGAACAACAGGATTTCCGCCTGGCTGAAATAATGGATATTCTTTTAAATTGCCAAACTGACTAAAAAATGCATCTGTAAAAATACAGAAAAAGCCTGTTTGATTTTCGTCAATATGTTCCCAACTATAAGGAATTTGCGGATTTGCAAAGAATAATGCCTGATCTTCAATCGTTACAACCTTATCTGCATAATGTACTTTATTTTTACCAATAATTAGACTTATCTTATAAAAGTCTTTTCTGGTATAAGGCAATGGATTGCAAGTACTGCCAACATAATCATCCAATTTAAAAACATTAAAATGTCCGATTTCCTTTTTAAGATTCTCGGGCATTCCTTTGATTTTTACAGTGTAAAAGTCTTCTAAAGTTTCTGTCAGTTTCATTTTGCAAAGTTACAAAAATCAAATTATTTCAATTAGATAATTTGAGAATGTGTCAATTAGAAAATTAGAAAATTTGATGATCAACTGATTGTCACCTTGAGCGAAGTCGAAGGGTTTTCCAACTACTGCGCGGGCTTCGACTTCGCTCAGCCTGACAAAAACAACAAACCCGACAGATTTTAAAAACCTGTCGGGTTTAACTTTTTGAGATACTTTGCTTAGACGCACTGCAGTGCGTCTCTACAGAATATTGGGGGCTTTGCATTAATTTACAATTAATAATTCACAATTAACAATTATTAAGACACCACTTTATATGTCGGATCTTCAATAACATTAACATTTATAACAGCATCTGCATTTTTGAGTAATTGCCTGCAGTCTGGGCTTAAATGCTGCAACTCTACTGTTTTATTGAGCTGATTGTATTTTTTTGTCAGATTATTTAAAGCTTCTATTGCCGACATATCAGAAACTCGACTTTCTTTAAAATCTATTATAATATGATCAGGATCGTTCTGAATATCAAATTTTTCTAAAAAAGCAGCAGTTGAACCAAAGAATAATGGACCATAAATTTCGTAATGTTTTACTCCGTTTTCATCTATATAATTTCTTGCGCGAATTCGTTTAGCACTTTCCCAAGCAAAAACCAAAGCCGAAATAATTACGCCAATTAAAACCGCCAAAGCTAGATTATGCAATACAATCGTGATTAATGCCACTAGAATTCCAACAAAAATATCATGTCTTGGCATTTTATTGATAATCTTAAAACTTGCCCATTCAAAAGTTGTAATGGCCACCATCATCATGACTCCAACTAAGGCCGCCATGGGCAGTTTTCCAATTACGGGTGCTCCAAAAAGTATGATAATCAAAATGGTCAGAGAAGCAATAATTCCCGAAAGTCGAGCTCTAGAACCAGCTCCAAGATTTACCAATGTTTGTGCAATCATTGGGCATCCACCCATTCCGTAAAAAAAGCCGTTTAAGATGTTCGAGCTTCCTTGCGCAATACATTCTCTATTGCTGTTTCCTCTCGTTCCAGTAATTTCGTCAACTAAATTCAGCGTAAGCAAACCTTCTGTTAAACCTACAGCGGCAACAATTACCGAATACGGAAATATCACTTTAAAAGTCTCAAAAGAAAATGGAATATTCGGAATATGAAACGGTGGAAATCCGCCTTGAACCGAAGCAATATCTTCTACCGTTTTGGTTTCAATATTAAAAACAATGACCAAAGCAAAAACGACCATAATAGCTACTAAAGATGCTGGAACCGCTTTTGTAATCTTTGGAAAAATCAAAACAATTGCAATGGTCAAAGCGACCAAACCTAACATAATGTAAAGCGGAGTTCCCTGAAGCCAAGAAACCTGACCGTTCACCATGGTTTTAAACTGTTCTAGCTGCGACATGAAAATCACAACCGCCAAACCGTTTACAAAACCAAACATAACGGGCTGCGGAACTAATCGAATAAATTTTCCAAGTTTAAAAAGTCCGATACAAATTTGAACCACACCGCCCAATGCGACCGCGGCAAAAACATATTCTATTCCGTGCGATTTCATTAAGGCAATCAAAACAATTACCGTTGCTCCTGCTCCGCCCGAAATCATTCCGGGTCTTCCTCCAAAAATAGCCGTAACCAATCCCGCAATAAAAGCAGCATACAAACCAACTAATGGCGGAAATCCAGCTAAAATAGCAAACGACAGCGATTCTGGAATCATAGTCATGGCTACAGTTAAGCCCGCTAAAATTTCGTTTTTATAATTGACTTTCTGGCTAAAATCAAAGAGTTGGAATGTTTTTTTCATGGCGCAAAATTAAAAAAATAATACGCAAAAAAGAACAAACCTTTTATAGCATAAAAAGTGGCTCAAAAACCCTGTTAAGGAATAAACAGCTAAATCAGGATAGCTGTTCGAGAAGAAAAAGAAAAAGAGAAAGTATAAAACCTATCATTTCAGTATTATTTTTGGAATTAAAATATTACACAAAATACTTACAAAAAAAGCAAATACGATAGCGTATTTACACCTGATTTAAAATCTAAAATTATTCCAATCGCACGCAAGTATAACCTAAACCGCTTACTTGATTCATTACAGTATTACACTGCAAATCAAAGCCTTCAACTCTCAATATTTTATCACAATCTTCCAAATCAAAATTGATTTTATAATTTGGAAACTGCTTTTGCATCATGGTTACCACATAGTCTCGATCAGATTCTTTCTGAACATTTGTTTTAAAAATCTCCACGACCATATCGGCATCTTTTAATTCTTTAAACTGGTACATTTTTATTTTTTATTAAAAAGAGATTAGAAATTCGAATTCAAAAATAAAGGAGAAGTCCCTATTTTAACAGCAATTTTATACCAATGGCGTATGATTTATACGAATGGCGTTGGTATAAATTATTCCTGATAAATGCCTACAAACTATACGATTGTATTATTTTTGCCGCTATGACAATTGCAAAAATCTACCAGAACTTTTTTCTACGAAACCTAATCGTAAACACACTTGTTTATTTAGTTATTTTCGCCTGTATTTACGACGAAGTCAAACTCGACGGACATAGCTGGTCTTATATTCTGGGTAAAATTGCCATGGGCTACTTTCCTTGTATCGTTTGGATTACGATTTTTAATATTTGTATCATTAAGCCTTTTTTATTTCACAAAAGGTTTAAAATCTTTTTCACACTTCTTGCCATCTATTGGACTTGTTTTTATTTCTTCATGAACTGGTTTCTTCCGCTTGTGGAGTTAGGAAATTTAAAAGCGCTTCAGATCGTATCTTTAATCATAAACGGCTGTTTTTTTTATTTCCTGCATATTGTTATTAGCAAAAAAATGAGTCAGGCCGATAAAGACATTATGAATTTTAAATCTGAACTTTCGTTTTTAAAACAGCAGCTCAATCCGCATTTTTTGCTCAATGCAATGAATAATCTTTACGGAGAAGCCCTTGCAGAACCAGACAAAGTTCCTGATCGAATTCTAAACCTTTCAGACATGCTGCGCTACCAAATTGAAGCTTCTAAAAAGGATTTTGTTTCTATGGAAGAAGAAATCGCCTTTATTAAAAAATATATAGAATATTATACGTTTAGAAACGAAAGACTCGCTGTAAAACAAAACATTGAAGGTCTGCACGATCAAATCGAAATTCCGCCTTTGTTTTTTCTGCCTTTGGTTGAAAATGCTGTCAAGTTTTCTGCCGAAACAGTAGAACCGTTTATTAATCTGGATTTGAAAGTACAATGCCGAGGCGTTATTTTTACCTTAAAAAACAATTATCTCGATTCGGGTTCGAGACTTTCGAGCACAGGCATCGGAATTGAAAATCTAAAAAGACGTTTGGAAGTTTATGGCTTAAAACACAATTTGAGCTGTAAAAAAGATAAAAATATATTTACCGTAAAATTGACCATATGGCACTTACCTACCGCTGTCTGATAATTGATGACGAATCGCCAGCACATAAGGCCTTGATTTCGCATATCTCCAAATTTGACGAACTGGAACATTCTGGAAGCGCTTTTAACGGTATGGAAGCCATAAAACTGCTCAACGAAAACCAATACGATATTATTTTTCTCGATATTAATATGCCCGTAATTTCGGGCGTAGAATTAATGGAACTGCAGCCTAAACGCCCAATTACGATTGTAACGACGGCTTATTCTGACTTTGCGCTTTCGGCTTACCAAAACGATGCGATCGATTATTTAATGAAACCTATTTCGTTCGATAAATTCTCAAAGGCAATAGAAAAAGCCAAAACGTATCATTCGGGAAACAATCTTAAAAAAGAAAACAGCACCAACGAAAAAGTGCTTTCTTACCGCTCGAACGGACAAGTAATTGAAACGCCTCTTTCTGATATTTTATACATAGAAAGTCTTGGCAATTATATGAAATTGTACAACTGCAAATTAAAATCTCCGATTGTCATTTACGGTTCGCTTGCGAGTATAAGTGCCGAAATTGATTGTGCGCATTTCGTACAAGTTCACAGATCTTATATTGTAAATACAACCAAAATTTCTGCTGTTACAACCAAAAATCTTACGATGTCTAACGGTGATATTATTCCTGTGGGAAGAAAGTATCAGATTCTTTTAGCCAATCTGGCTCTCAAGTAAATGAGATAATTTGTCAATTTGGATAATGAGATAATTTTTGAAAAGCTCAACTTTTTTAGGTTGGGCTTTTTTGTTTTTTGATGGTTTGTAAAAATGCGTAAAAGTACTTGGTGGTGAGTTTTTATTTATTGGTATAATTGTTTGGAAATAAATTTGTTGAATTATGGATTTCCGTAAAAATTTATTATAAAAAGAAATAATCTTTGTTTAAAAAATAACTCAAAACTATTACATTATGCAAAAAATAATTACAGTTACGACTCATACTAATATTATTGACAGTGGCAATACATTTATCGAAAAAGAATATCCTATAGTTAACAAATATTTAGAAGAAGGATATAAAGTTATTCAAGTGACACCTGTAATACTGAATTCTACTACAGCTTACATGTACTCGTTAACTTTTTTATTAGAAAAAAAATAAACTAAAAAGGTAAACCAAGAATTTTTGTTAGTTAGATATAGATATTCTTGATCAATGCCAAAACACAATCTTTTATTAGTATTAATTTTTATTAAATTTTTAATTATGGCTAAGCAACATCCTACCGGTCCACAACCAACTCAACCGAGCAAACCTTCTTCGCCACCCACTAAACCATTATCACCAGAAAGAGGATCTGAACAGAAAGGAACACCAAGACCTCCTAAAAGGTAATAGAAAAAAATACACCTAATAATACTAAAGCAATAAGCATAGAAATCATACTTGAGAAGTTTAATGCTTTAGTATAATTAGAATATTTTTCAGAAAGTAAATCATATTTTTTTATTTCCTTTTTAAGAGCTTTTCGTTCACATTTGTTTAATTTCTTTTTGTCACACAGTTTCGCATCACACATTAGGTAATCCTGCTCATTACATTTTTGACCAAACCACTGTGAAAAAAAATTAAGTATAATTCCAAGTAAAAAAATTCCACCTGTTACTTTTATTAAAGGATCAACAACCAACTGCTTTTCAACAAAATATTTTATAGTTTCTAAGCATATGTAGATTCCTCCTCCGCAAAAGGCAACAATTAATAAATCAATTCTCTGAATACTATAAAACATACTATCCCAAGAAAGTTTTTTACGCTCTTTTATATCTTCCATAGAAAATCATTTAAACAAATATAACATTTTAACAAAATGAAAAAAATTATCACACTATTTTTAATATGCATTTACAATTTTACCAACGGACAAGAATTAAAATCCCATTCTTTTATAAAAAAAGAGTCTAATATAGTGGACAGAGAACAAGAAACAGAAATTACAATAACTGACTCAGAAATAATATTAAAAAATTACGCAAACAATAACACAAAAGATCTAATAAGAATAATTGAAAGATCAGAAATGAAACCCTACAATGGAATAAACTGTATTTGGTACTATTGTATTTCTGTCGAAAAAGATCTTTTTAAAGGAGGTTATAGAAAAAGCATATTCATCTATGATAAAGTGGGCAAGAATATAGTTTTTGCAGATTTTGCCTCTGAAATTGATATATACTGGACAAAGTTTCTACTATAAATATTTTTTCTCTTACCAATACCCGCTCAAACAAATTCTTAAAAGAAGAAACAAAAAAAGAGACTTTCTAACAAAAGTCTCTTTTCCCATTTTTATATTATTCTCAAAAATATTATCTCTCCTTCAACAACTTCTCCAAATAATCCACTTTGTCCTTCTCCGCCTGAACCAAACGCTCATAAAGTTCTACAATTTTATCGATAGGATTAAAAGTACAATGATTGTTAAATGTTCCATCGTTGCCAAAAATTCCTTCACTATTGTCACTAAAACTATTGAAATAATTAATGACTCCTTCGTCACTAAAACTCTTAATCGCTTCTGTAGAAACACCTAAAGCTTCGGCAATTTTAGATAGTCTTTCATCATCAATGTTTTCGCTTCCTTCAAGAGTAGAAACATATTGCTGGCTCATACCAAGGGCAATCGCTAGCGCTTCTTGTTTCATACCTCTAAACTCTCTAATTCGGCTAATATTTCTGCCTATATGTTTTGGTTTTGTTGCTGTGCTCATAATTCAAAGATATTTAAAATTCTTTAATTTTTTTTAATTTCAAGAAATCTCTTACTTTAAAAAAAACTAAATATTTTTCTCTCTTATTTCTTATTGCTAAACAACGCAGCAAGTGCCCCAGTTGACCATAAAGCCAGAAAAATCAAAACGGGTTGAAAAAACAATCGTATTAAACGCGCCTGATCTGTGTCGAGTCCAAAGGCAGAAGTTCCGTTTAGGTATTGTGCTATATTTCCTGGGAAAACTAACACGTAAAATAGGGCCAGCGTTATTCCGACTTTCACTTTGTATTGGGTTAAAAATACCATTGCCAAACCTAAAGCAATTTCGACAATTCCAGAAAGTATAACTACCAAATCTTTGTCCAGAGGAACCCAATTGGGAACTTGTGCCTGAAAATCTGTTCTCTGAAAAGTAAAATGTCCGATAGCAGCTGTTATCATAAACAATCCCAAAAATATTCGGATAAAATTTTGAAGCTTTGAAGTTTTTATATGTTCCATATCTAATTATTATTTTTTTAAATGAACTTTCTATCAAATTTACAAGAAATAAAGTGAGATTTTTTCTATATTTTTAATGTTGTTTTTGTTTAATAACCATATCCTCTCATTTTAATTGAAAATAAAAAATGATTTCTTTCGTTTTTGTCATGGCCTAATATTGTTACCGAAACTATTTTTTTTCTACTTCTAATCCTCTCTCAAAATATACAAATTTGCAATTTTGTTAATTCTTTTCTTAAAAAAAGTATAGATTAAAGTAACTTTTCCTACTTAATTCTTTAAATTCGCCGCAAACCAACCCCTAAGCTATTTAATAACCAATGTCCATTTTTAATCTTTTTAAAAGATCTACTGTAAAATGTCCAAGATGCCTTGGAAAAAGATTTGTTGATTGGGATGATATCCGCCGTTTAAACCGACAATTGAAATGGGTTCCCGCACCATGCGCCTATTGCGATGCCACAGGAAGAGTCCCAAAAGAAATGCTTTCAAAAGTTTCTGTCGATTGCATGTATCTCACAATCGATTTGCCAGAATCTGTAATCGAAAAAATAAAAGAAGGCGATCCTGAAACAGTCGAAAAAGGAAAGTTACGCGAACTTTTTGTAGATCATCTTATACAATATTCAGAACATCATTACCTTACTGAAAATCTCGATGCCGAAAGCATTGCCAATTTGTATTTAAAATTCGAGGCAGAAAAAGCTCCTTTTGCTGTAACCAAAGAAGAATTAATAAAATACATTCAAGGCGTAATCGAACTAAAGAAAACGGTGTTACAATAACATTTGCAGCTCGGCTACTCAAAATCTACGACCGTTTACAAAAACAGGTAAAAACACCTATAGCCACCATTTTATTTAGTGGTAATATTGCGGTAAATAATTTTTAGTTTCTAAAAAAGCTTCTAGAGGGCTTCTTAATTTTTTGTCACTTTTTTTTTGGAACAGAAAGTGGAATTTCAAATCGCTGGTACCGATTGGAAATTTCACTTTTTTTTGTTTGTGATCCTCTTAAACACAAAAAGCATACGCCTTACTTTGTCATCCTGAGGAACGAAGGATCACACTCGGTGATCGACAAAGTTTGTCGACTCTCTTTGCAGAGCTACTTGTGTGATCCTTCGTTCTTCAGGATGACAAAACTAAACAGACTATTCAAAATGGTGATTTAGAAATTCAAAAGTTGGATTAAAATCTTTTATTAGTTCAACTTTCTTTGCTCTAATCCATCCTTTTAGTTCCTTTTCTCTTGCAATTGCCTCTTGTATCCAAGTGAATTTTTCGTAATAAACCAAAAACTCGATTCCGTATTTAGACGCAAACGTCTTAATGTTATTCTCAATATTTTCTTTATGCTGCTTAAGCCTTACTTTTAAATTTTGCGTCACACCGATGTAAAAGGTTGAACGATGTCTATTTGTAATAATGTAAATGTAATAGGTGTGATAACCTTGTTGTGGGTTGAACATATTTTTTTGTACGAAAATACATTATTACAATATAATATGCAATCTTGTCATCCTGAGGAACGAAGGATCACACTCGGGAATCGACAAAGTTTGTCGACTCTCTTTACGGAGCTACTTGTGTAATCCTTCCTTACGTCAGGATGACAAAACTATGAGGAAATTGTTATCTGATTATCTTTGCGGAGCTACTTGTGTGATCCTTCCTTACGTCAGGATGACAAAACTATGAGGAAATTGTTATCTGATTATCTTTGCGGAGCTACTTGTGCGATCCTTCGTTCCTCAGGATGACAAACTGAATGTTCTCCGCCTCTTTGCCTCTTTGCACCTAAAAAAAAAGCGCTATTTTTGCGTTCTGTAAATGCCACGAAATTAAAGTCCAAATGACTAGAGAACATTATATTCCATTCAACAAAGAATTCTTACTGGAACAGCAAATCGCAGCTTTTGCCGAAAATCCAGAAAAAGTTAGCGATTTTAAAAAATTGTTCGAAATTATCGAGCATTATTATCATTACGAATCTTTTAATCTTAATCGAAATCTAAAACAGCATTACGCGCTTTATGATCCAGATTTAAGCGAAAAAGAACGTGAGCAATTTATCAATAAAAGCAATTTTCCTGTTTTTAAAGAAACACTTCTTAAAGTTTTAGAACGCGGCAATTACTACAGAATCAATCAGACCGCATTAGACGAAGCTTTTAATGAATCTGATTTGGTGGGTCTGAATCTTGCTATCGATTTTAATGCTTTTAAAGATTTTGAACTCTACGCACGCGGGCATCATAAAGCGAAAGAAAAAGTCAAAAAATATTTTTTCTGGACCAAAGAAGTGGAGATTGAATATTACGATCGTGTTCTCATTTACCTCAATTACAGCGATGCAGATTACCTTAAAGAAAAGAAAGTCAAATTGGGAAAAATGCCAATCGATCCAGGTTCTATTGCATTAAAGATCTTTAAACGTGTCCCTAAAAATGATCTGGAAACGGTTTTTCCTAATGCCATTCCGAAAATGTCTTTGAAGGATAAATTATTGCTTTGGGTTCCGGGTGTTTTTGGTGGACTTTCTCTATTAAGCGCCAAAGTAATTCCGGCTTTGATTAATATGTACGAAGCTTACCAATCGGGCGAAACAATTGATCTCTTAAACAGTAAAACGTCCTTAAATCAAGGCTTAATTGCATTGGGAATCTTAGGAGCGTATTGTTTCCGTCAATACAATAACTTTATAAACAAAAAAATCCGATATTCTAAAACACTTTCAGACAGTTTGTATTTTAAGAATGTTGGTAACAATAGCGGCGCATTTTATTCTTTATTAAATTCTTCTGAAGAAGAAGCTTTGAAAGAAACGATTCTTGCTTATACTTTTTTGCACGAAAGTGAAAAATCTTTAACTGCCGAAGAGCTAGACGATCAAATAGAATCTTGGTTTAAAACCAAACTAAATACCGATTTGGATTTTGATGTAAACGATGCTTTAATAAAACTAAAAAGTATTGGTTTAGGAATAGAAACGAACGGAAAATGGAATGTAATTCGGCTTAATGAAGCCCTTGTTGCCATTGATGAATTATGGGATAATGTTTTTCAGTACAACCAAAAAGTTGATTCTTTAAAAAATTAAAAATGTATACCTACAAATGTTCTTGCTGCGGAGAGGTTTTTGATGAAATGCCTTTGTGTTTTGGAAATGAATTTCCTGCTTATTATTTTTCCGTTCCGCCCGAAGAAAGAGAACAAAGAATCGAATTTGGAGGAAGCTGGTGTTACATCGATGAGGAACATTTTTTTCATCGTGGCAGATTAACCATTCCTATTCTAGACTATCATGAAAATTTGGTTTTTAATGTTTGGACCACAATAAGTGAAGATAATTTCTGCTTGCGAATGGACTTATGGGAAGATCCAAATCGAGTAAATCAAGAGCCTTATTTTGGCTGGATGCAAACCAATGTGCCTACTTACGGCAAAACTATTTCGCTTAAAACAATTGCAATCGAACAAGGTTTAGGCTTAATTCCCGAAATAAAAATGATCGAAGAAAATCATCCTTTGACGCTAGATCAAGAAAACGGAATTACACTAGAAAAAGCCATTTCTATTGTCGATGAAATAATGAAAATAGAGCACGGTAAAACCTAAAAGAAATTTCATTAGATTTACGCATCTAACCTTAAAACCACAAAAATGAGAACATTAGATCAATGGTTTGCAGAATATGCCGTAAGTCATCAGAACCCAAAAAACAAAGCGATACATTATATTTGTGTACCTGCTATTTACTTTTCTATCGTTGGTTTACTTATGAGTATTCCGAGTACGATAATCTCCAATACATTGCAATTAAATGCGCCTATTATTGAAAATTGGGCATTTCTGGTTTTGCTTTTTGTTCTCGTTTTTTACATCAGATTATCGGTTGCAATGGCTGCTAAAATTGCCATTTTTTCTATTCTTTGCCTCGTTGTCAATTATTATATCTCGCAATTTGTTCCGTTATGGATCTTCTCGATTGGTGTTTTTGCTTTGGCATGGATTGGACAATTTTACGGGCATAATATCGAAGGCAAAAAACCTTCATTCCTTAAAGATCTTCAGTTTTTATTGATTGGTCCAGCTTGGGTTGTAGAGAATTTATTTTCTAAGAAATAAAAGCAGAATGAAAGCTGCAAAAACAAGTAGAACGGCACAATATATGGCCTTCTTTAGAGCGTTGGAAACTAAACGGAATGCAAACGAAAGATTGTTTTCAGATCCTTATGCCATACATTTTATAGACTTTAAATTGAGGCTTGCTGTACGCCTGTCTCAATATCCTTTTATTAGAAAATATATCAATGACATTATAAACAAAAAAATTCCTGGAGCTCTTTCTTCAGGAATTGCAAGAACAAAATATATTGATAGTTTATTGGAAAATTCGATCTCCGAAGGCGTAAAACAAGTCATCATTTTAGGTGCCGGATTTGACACCAGAGCAGTTCGTCTTAATTCTCTAAAATCGATTCCCGTAATAGAAATCGATCATCCGAATACTTCAAATTTTAAGGCTGAAATCTATAAGAAACGTATTGGCAAGATTCCAGAAAATGTAACTTTTCTTCAAATTGATTTTAATAAAGAAGATCTAAATCAGCTGGCGCTAAAACACAATCTTGACTTTTCAAAACCGACCACGATAATCTGGGAAGGTGTTACCAATTATTTAACCGAAGAAGCGGTAAAAAATACTTTTTCTTTTATTTCAAAATTTGCCAACAAGAGTCAAATTATTTTTACTTATGTACATAAAGATATTCTTCAAAATCCTAATGCTTTCTTAGGGGGACAAAAATTGTTAGAAGATCTGAAAAACATAGAAGAACACTGGACTTTTGGATTGTTTCCTGAAGAAGTGCCCAGCTTTTTAAATCTGTTTGGCATCAAGCTTTTGGAAGATTTGGGAGCCGATGAATACCGCAATAGATTTCTCCCCGATCGTTCTGAAAAGGGTTACGAATTTTATCGCACTGCAATTGGCATAAAAGAAACCCATTTTTCTTCTATGATCTAACTTCTTTTTGATTGTTCTGAAATTATTATATGTCTTTTTATGCTAATATTTTCTTAATAAAAATCGTACAAAGACAACATTGTATAATTTAGCATTCGTTAAAATTTAAGAAATCATCAATCAAAAAACCAAAAACAAATGAAAAAAACTATTCTTTTACTCCTCTTTGCAATCTTTAACACTGCTTTTTCTCAAAGTGGAAAAGTCTATTTAAAAAACAATAAATTCAATGTAGGCAAACCCAATACCTATATGTACGAACCACCGCAAGGTCTTGTTATAGAAGACAATGCAAAAGCCAATGTTTTGTACGCTACTCCTGACGATTTTTCTAATGATTTAGTTTCTTTAAAAAAGGACGGAAAACGTTATGAATTCACCACAAAAGTTTCCGATTCGGCTAGAGTGCTTATGGTAACTATAAATGATCTGCACAAAATCGCGGATAGTAATAATGACCAAGGCTATTCGGTATTGCTGAAAACACAAAATGATATTGAATTAGGAAAATCACTGATGAACCAAATTTTCATGAGAAATTATGGAAATCATTTTTTAAACCTAAAATTAGATACCAAAAAAGAAAACGTTATTGCCGCTTATGACGCTTTGTTTGCAAAATATCCAAAACTAAGAGAAGACAAAGATGCTGTAAATTATTTGTATTTAAAGAAGTCTCTTAATGCCGAGCAAGGCCAAAAAGATCTCAATGCTTTCGCATCAAAATGCATTGAAAAAAACACAGAAGAGTATTTAACTCTTGCTTACAATATTTCTCAAGGCAGCAGTAAGCCCGAAGAAACTGAAAAACTTGGAAAAGAAATTTCGGCTAGGTATCCTACAGGTAAACTTGAGCAACTGTTTTTTATGCGAAGCTTCTACGATCAGCCTAATAAAACGGAGGCTTCGATTATGGAAAGCATGAATACTTTCAAAACTAAGTTTAAAGATGCTTCTCCAGAATCTTTGAGAACTTTTTATCGCGCTTTACTAACGGTATATTTGGAGAATGGACAATATGAAAAAGCAATTGCATTAGAACCACACTTAAAAAATGCTAGTGATTTATATAACGACTTTGCTTGGGGAAAATCGGGAGGAGATCTAACTACACCCGTAAAAGATCTAGATTTTGTTGTAAAAGTATCTGAGAGAGCAATGTATTTGCTTGAACAGAGAAATAAAGAAAGCTATTATCCTGCATACAAAGAGTCGTTTAATATGTTTGCAGACACTTATGCTCTTTTGCTTTATAAACAAGGTAAATATGGAGAAGCTTTTAAATATCAAAGTGGCGTTAAAGAGAATAATGGTTTGGATTCTGGAGGAAAAGACCGCTATTTGACCATGATGGATAAGGTAAAAAGCAAAGACGAAGTAAAAGCTTATATTGACGACGAAATTAGTAAAGGCAATACATCATCAGTATTTCTTGCTAAACTAAAAGAGATTTATATCGAGAAGAAATTGCCTCTTGCAGAATTTAATGCCATTGAGCAAAAAACAGATGCAAAAGCAAAAGAAAACAAAAGCAAAGATCTAATTGAAAGATTTGGAAGTACGAATGCAATTAATTTTACCTTAAAAAATCTAGACGGAAAAGAAACCAAACTTTCTGATTATAAAGGTAAAGTTGTCGTTCTTGATTTTTGGGCAACTTGGTGCGGACCATGCAAAGCTTCTTTTCCGAAGATGCAGAATTTAGTAACTAAGTACAAAGGAAAAGATGTGGCTTTTTTGTTTGTAAACACTTGGGAAAATGGCAAAGAAGAAGATATATTTAAAAAAGTATCTTCGTATATAACAGATAAAAAATTTGACTTTAACGTTGTTTTTGATTCAAAAACAGAAGTAGTTACGAATTACAAAGTAAACGGCATCCCGACGCGAGTTGTTATTGACAAAAACGGAACTATTCTGGCTTACGATTATTCTAATACTGACATTGCAGCCATTATCGATGCACAATTAAAATAAGTATTCTCTTATTTTTAAAATAAAATGTACATTTGATATACCAAAACTAAATTTATGATACAGTTAATTTGGGCGATATTAAACATTACTCTAGTATTGGGTCTTGTCTTTTTTTGCGCCAAAACGGCTTCAGAAATTCGCAAAAAAATTAGCCTTTCAGCTGCGATTCTTTTTTCTTTTTTTGCTTTATCTTTTATAACAAGACCTAGCAAAGAAGAAAAAGATAAAAAATTTGAATTTGACAATAGGGAAACCAAAACGCAGTCTTTAAATAACAATAACTATTTTTCAAATATTGTTCTTGAAGAGGATCTCCTTTCAAAAATCGAATTGTACGCTAACTCCGATGGCGAAAATGCTACTTCAGCAATGATTCGAAGAATTGGATTTGTTTGTGGTACAACATGGTCTACACAGTACATTATTATAAATAAAACAGAAAAGAAAAACGCCTTTCAATATGAGGTTGGAGGAACTAGAAAATGGATACTTCTTGGTATAGAAGTATACTCAGAGTCAAAAGACTTTAAAGGCTCAGGCGAGTTTAAGTCTTTGTAATTTTCTTTAATCTAATTCATTTCTAAAAAAAATAAAGGGCAAAGAAGAATTTTATCTTTTTGTCCTTTTTTTATTTAAAAAACACTACAAAAAATTCAACCTATAAAATGAAAAAATTCATTATCGCGATTACCTCTGTAATTTTACTTTCTTCTTGCAAACAAACAGCTACTAAAAGCGTTTCTAGCAAAGCAGAAATAAAAAAAGACAGTGCTAAAGTTGAAGATGGTGCCAAAACAGCACAATCAGATTCTAATTTATTAGAACAGTTTTCTAAAAACAAAAATGAAGTGGTTCTCCAATTAAAATCATTACCCAACAGAGAAGCTGCCAATGCATTGTATGAAAAATATTTTGAAGCAAATGGCACTTTATTGCAAGAGATCGCCGCAAAAGAATCTGGAGTATTGGATAAGTTTTATAATGAAGATGAAGCCGACAAAAAAGCGGTTAAACTTTTAGGAGAAAAACTTTCTGAACATGAATTGGAGTATTCTGAAATTGGAGAAGGATATGTTGAAATAGATCCGCTTCATGATTTCTATTACAAGATCTTCAAAGATTATGTAACGAATGATTATAAAGATTATTTGTACTTAAAGAGTGAAGAAAATAAGTCGCTCTATTCTGCAGATGCTGGGCTTGTAATCTCTTTTAAAGATTTGGGCGACCGAATCATTTCGTGGGAAAATTTTATGACCAAATACCCGAATTCAAAATTAATTCCATCTGTAAAAGAGCAATACAAAAGTTATCAAATGGATTATCTGGTGGGTCAAGACAATACGCCAACAGCCGAAAGGTCTTCAGACGAAAAATATATTTATCCAGAAAACATTCAGGAATTTAATCGTTTCTTGAAAAAATATCCAAAAAGCCCAACGGTTCCTTTAATAAGTTTATTTAAAGAAAACTTTAAAAATGAAAAAATCTATGATCTTATAACGACTGAACAAGATAAATTGTAAATCTGAATTTGAAATATGTTTAACACTAACCAATCTGAATATGGAAAATAAAAACCAACCTATTACATTTGTTTTTTGGATTATTGCGATCATTTTAGGCGTAACTTTATACAAGCAATTTGATTTTAAAAGTCTAAAATTTGAGAATCCTGCATTAGCAGTTATATATATCGTAGTTTTTGCGTTTTCGGTTTATTATATTATTAAAAATTCTAAGAAACAGCCAAAGTAAATTCTAAGCTTGCGGAAAAATCACTGTAATATATAATCTAAAAAGTGCATTCATTTAATAATCAAAGGAATGCACTTTTATTTTGTGCTATTTACTTTTATTCTAAAATAACACTCTTTAATAGATTCTTCTTTTATCATGCTTCTGAATCTATGATGTCGTTTCAACTAAAGACTCTTCGCTTCGGGAACCAATATTGTTTAGAGTCATGTGTTACCTCTAACAAATAAAAACTATTCCGTTTAATAAGCTATTTTTTTTAAAGAACTCAGAAAGTTTTATTATTCTCTCCCATCCTCTAAAGTTAAGATCTAGCCCTTAGATCTTCATGCTAAGGTAGCACATCAAGTAGGGAGATTCATCAAATTAAATAAAGATTAATTTTCAACGCATTTTTTTGCCCTTAATTTCTCTAGTTTTTAATTTGTAAGTTTTTTAATATCAGAACCATATGAGGTTATTAAACTAATTTCTTCATTTACCTCCGAAATTTTCTGCTAAGTTTTAAATTTTGAATACTTTTTTTGAAAACAAAAACTTACATTTACTCCAAAAAAATAACAAGCCTTTTCTTAATAGTTTTCAGTTTGAAAAAAATAATTTTTTATAGTAGCCTTACGTTAAAATATAGCAGTTTTCATAAAACAAGAAAATATAGATACTCATATCAATACTTTGAAAATGAAAAACTTTTCGATAAACTGCATTTTGATATCGATCTTAAGTCAGTAATAACCTCAAAAATTAATGGCTCACTTTAAGAAACACTACGCTGCCAAACGTATTTCCTATTTTGTCAATTAAGTCAAAATAAGGATCAAAAAAACTACACAAAACTATCAAACAAAAAACAAGCTTTAACTAATGTTATATATCCCAGATTTCGCGTATGAAAATCACTTCGTTTACAAAATAAAGGAAGGTGACACATTAAAAAAAGTAGCAGAACAATTAGAAGTTGATTCTTATTCTTTGAGATCTTATCATAATATGCGTTGTCCCCTAGATGATTTAATCGAAGCTGACTTTAAACCACATTTGAAGTTTTTGATAATTGAATCTGAAGAATCTAAAATCGCCAGAGCAACACATCGCGAAAATGTACATTTTGCAAACAATTTCAAATTACCATTTGCACCTCAGGGACTCAATACAAATTATTTAGCGATGTACACCATAGAAAATGGTGAGGAACAGCACACTTTAAAAGAAGAAATTAATGTGAAGTTCATAAATAAAGATAAAAATGATTTTTCACTAATAGAAATTAATAGAATATCACAAGTATATATTAATGGAAAAGAGGCTGGTACTATGGCCGATGAACTAGCTGAGAAAACGGCTAAAGTCTTTTATCCCCTACAAGTAGTTATTGATGCAAAAGGAGAATTAGCAGCCATCTATAATTATGAAGACATACGTGACCGCTGGCAGAAAGTAAAACGTAAAGTACTTAAGGATTTTCAGGGAGAAGTATTACATGAAGCACTGCTTAAATTTGAAGATAGACTTCAAAATGATGAAATTATTTTTGATTCATTATCCAAAGATTGGTTTTTAAAAGTCTTTTTTAACAGCCTAAACATTGAATATACACAAAATCTTACTATTCAAAAAGGGATAGAATTTCCTCTATCACAAAAAACCGGAAATGTGTCTTTTACTGCTGAGCAGACTATTTTGCCCACTCTTGATGCTTATAATTTGATTAATATAACACAAACCGGTATACTTTCAGACGCAAGAAGCAAAAATGACTTTGAAAACAGTTTATTATTTCCTGAAGATGATTTAGAAGAAAACAATGCTGAAAAAGCAGAAGGCAGTTATGTGGCGTATTATTTTTTGGCCCCGAACACCAACGTTCTGGAAAGTGTTTATTTGGAGTGTGAAATTAAATTAGATATTCCTCAAAAACTAACTATTGTTATTTCAAATATAGAGGAAAACGCCAAATTGAACTTGAGTTCAAATATTTCATTTTTTGATGAAGAAATAAAAGAGAAAAAATCAAGCATTTTTAAGTTATTTCTGGAAGTAATAACAGGAAAATAAAGTAAATCATTATGAGCGAAAAACATATTGTCGTGCAAGGCGCGACTTGTACATGCAAATACAGCAATGAATCACAAAACGATGTCTTAAAAGTAAAAACACAATCTAAACATTATACAAACGATAAAGATGGATCTGAAAAGTTAACAGCTACCTCAAAAGATATTGGCCAGACTATGGAGAAGAACACTTTTGGAACGTGTAAAATGCAGCCAAACGGTAGCGGAAGTTACAATCCATGCAAAGTAGATATTTCTGAGTGGAAAAACTTTTACGATAAAGTAACTTTAAGCAATGGAGGAAATATACTGCTAGAAGACAGCAAAGCTACCTGCAAAATGGGAACTCCAGATTGTATCGAAATAGTAGATCATGGACAAATTGCAGAACCAACGGAACAAAATTTTAAAAATGCAAATCCAGATGTTCAAAATAAAATTAATCCGTTATTGGGTTTGAATGATTTAACAAAACCAAAATTTGATTTTACCGGTATAGCACAAATATAATTATGGCAAAAGGAATTAAAAAAATTGAATGGACCGGTAAGGGTGAAATAGTAAGTAGCTTTTTATTAAAAAGTGCTAAATTGAAAATTAAAGCAGACCAATTTGTTTACTTCAAAATAACAGAATGGCATGATGGCACCACTTCGGAAGAAAAAAAAGGAAATGTTTTATGGCATTTTCAAACCTATTCTCCAAGAGATAGTGTTTTGAAATTGACAAAAAGAGGCGATGAAACTTACGGAATCAAATTGGCTAAAAAATTTTGTGGCCCTTTCACGTATTATCTGCAGACAAGCCTGCTAAATTCTTCTTACTCAAAATCCGCAGGTTTAATCATTAGCGGATGGTGTGAGCCTAAAATAATCTCCAGTGCATGGGCAACAGAAACTCAGGGAGAAGACGTAAGAAAAACACATCTGTTTACTTATGGAGAACCGCTTTATTTGAACCTTACTACCGAAGGATTAAATGGAGCCAATAATCTGATTATCGAAATTTACAGAAGAGTTACGGGAGGAAATAAAGAAAAAGACGATCAGTTAATAAAAGTCTACAACAAAACTCCTGTGAATAATGGGGAGGTTAATATTATTATAAAAGACACACTTTCCTGGCAAGGTAAGATGACAAATAGGGCCAACACAGAAGATTTTTATATAAAAGTTAAAAATTCTTCAACAAATAAATATATAAAAGATGAAAACAACGATATCTTTCACGCTCGATATTTGCGTGTGAAGAATGAAAATAAATTTGATTTGCCTAAAATTGAACTGGGCTTAAGCAAAGGAAAAGTTGGAGAATCTAAAACGTATGAAAAAAATGCAGGTACCTGCAAGTTTTCAAAAATTGAAATCAACTACTTGGAAGAAAACGATTTGCTTTTTGATGAAGGAAAGTTTATCCGTACAATGGATCCTAAGGATAATTTTAATATTGTAGAGCAAATTCATTATGATTATGATAAATGGGATATTCGTAACGATGCAAAACCCATTTTAGATAAAGTAGCTGCTTATTTAAAACAGCCACCTTTTCTTCCTGTTGAACTCGGTGCTCATACAGACAGCAGAGGAACAGCAGAATACAATCTGGATTTATCAGCAAAAAGAGCAGATGCTGCGGTCAAATATTTAATTTCAAAAGGAGTTCCTTCTCATTTAATTTCCGGAAAAGGCTACGGAAAAACCAAACCAGTTCGCACAGGAGCTAATCTGTCTGAAGCACAGCATCAGGAAAACAGAAGAACAACGTTGCGATTTAAGATTTTCGAAAATAATGCCCAAACATTAGTCTACGATGCTATTGTGCCCAGTTATAAAAAACCAGCAGCGTTAAAAATTAATATAAACGGATTTATTAGAAAAGGCTGCCATAAAGAAAAGGAACACCTTAATAACATAAAATCTTTTGATAGTTATAAGGAGTCGGCTGTTTATGATTTAATAGAAAGTAAACCTAATATTATTGATGTTAAACTGAATTCTAGACTGCCTACCGTACCGAAAATAATGGATATTTTTAGTTTCGGAGAAGAATACAGAAATATTTACAGCTACTATCTGCATTCCTGTACGTACTATTCGGGTACCAAATACCCTAGTTTCGCTATAAATGCGTATCCTGACATTGTTTGGATAGGGCATTTTATGTACAATTATAAAACCAGAAATTGGGGAGATGAAGATGAAAACTCTAAAGATCCGTTTTTTTTTCATGATAAAAATTTAGAATTAAAGAATGGAATCGGTAAAGAAATAGATGAACTTAAAAATTCTATTGTTGGTTTTATTTTAAGTTTTTTCCATGAAAAATGGATTAGCGCAAAGGTTTTATTAGCCTACTTGGAAACCCAGTCTGAATTTTATGATGCGGGTTTGCATGCTATATACGATCGAAAATTAGAAAAAACGGGAGAAGCATTAAGCTTAAATGAAGGTACAGAATTAGACTTTATAAAAACAGATGCGACTACCAGGCGTATTGTTGCCTTTATAATTTATGAAATGGTTGCAATAGGAATCGTAATCGATTTAATCATGCTGTATGTAACCAGAGGAGGAAGTGCAGAAGCTAAAGTGGTTAAAATTGCAGCAAAAGCAAAAAAAGTAGCAGACGCCTTAGAAAAAGTTGGACTTGAAATTATATCTCCCTCTATTGCAGTAAATACTGGCATTTATTATAAAATGCAGGCAGAGAGGAGAATGGCATTGATTTTTGAAGCCAATATTAAGGCAGACCCGCTTATAGGTATAGACTTTACAAAAAATTATACTATAAAAAGCCTCCTTCATGCTAAAGCAACAAAAAATGAAACAGATGAAGAAAAGAAAGAAACCAATGAGGCAATAAATGATATCTTGTCTGAAATGGGTGAAAATGATGTGAAATTTAGCTTAACTATCGCTGGAGATATTATCATACAACAAAATATACAATACAATGCACTAACGGAGCAGTATACATTAAAGGATAAGTTCAATAACTTACCTCAAAGACGTATTATGAGTTACAGCAACAAAATAAAAGGAAATGTTTCGTTTGAAGTAGATTATCATAAAAACCTCTTTCAATTCTCTCCATTAGAGACCAAAATAGATGGGAATCTGGAATTTAAAATGGCTTGTGAAGCTCTTGTTATAACCGAATATGGTTTTGACAAAGTAAATGGAAAAGGATTATTTATGACACAAAAATTAAAATTTTCAGGATTGAAAGGAACTTTTAAAGGAACTTTTTCTGCCAAAAGAAAGAAAAGAGAACTTATTGGTTATGCTACTAACAAAGGAAAACCACTAGATTTTACAGTACTTGAAGGTTTTACAAAAACTCTAAAAACCATCTACCTATTTAATACTGCATCACAAAAATAAAATGACATGAAAAATACAATTCTAATTTTAGCATTACTTTTTATACTTCCATCCTGTAAAGAAAACAATAATACAAAACAAATAAAAATGAGCGATTTAACGAGTAAGAACTTCATAGAAACAATGCAAAAAACGATTAAGCATTACGATTATGAACCCATATATTATTTAACGTATGAACAAAACATTTGTTATTCAGAAATATTAATAAATGATATACCGGTTAATAAAAATTACAAAGAAATTGCATATGGTGACGGGAATTCCATTAATGATTACATTTTTAAAAGTGGTATTCAAAAAGTAACTTTTAGATTATATCCTGCCGCTAAAGGGAAAGATTTTGATTATCATACGTTAAATGAAGAAACCGATATGAAAATTGTTATTAGCGAATCTGACAATATTGATAGAAATAAAAAAGGAAAAGAAATAGCCTCTTATTTAACTCCAACCATAAATAAATTAGACCAGTATGGTAATTCTATAACTCAATTTATAGCGACCGGAAAAACGTATTATGAAGCTAGTTTTACTTTTGAAGCTAAAGTCCCTTACAAGTTTAATAGCTTAGATAAAGGGCAGGATTTAAGAAAATGGAATCAGGAAAAACTACAAAAGAAAGTGGTTGATTTTTATAAAAACCAATTAATGCTTCTAAACGAGAAGAAAATAGAGGAATATTTTTCGTACTTAGAATTAAAAGAAAAAGAAACTTGCCAAAGTTTGTTTTATAACAGAAAGGAATTGCAAGAGGTTTTAGATTCGTATTTAGAATCTTTCACTATTCCAAATTATGAATTTCAGCCATTAGAAAACTATAAATTAAAATTGTATGGAGATGGTAAAATTGTTTGCTTAGAATTAATAAGTAGTGATCCAAAGATGAAAGATAAATCAGCATTATGGGCAAAATTTGATGAAGGAGATGGTATGATGGCAGATTTTTTACAATACTATCTATACATTCCAGAAGGTGAAGACGAACTCGTAATTTTAAGATAAATTTTGATGAAGAAGTATTTCTTGTGTTTTTTATTGTTGATTTGTCTTGGTGCTTGTTCGCAAAAACAAACCAATAAAGGCAGCAATTTAACCAGTAAAAATTATATAGAAACCATGCTTAAAACTATTAAGCATTACGATTATGAACCCATGTATTATTTAACATACAAACAAAACATTTGCTACTCAGAAATTTTAGTAAATGATATACCTGTGGATAAAAATTATACAGATCTTGGAAAAGGTTCAACAGTTACTATTAATAATTACATTTTTAAGAGTGGTACACAAAAAGTAACCTTTAGATTGTACCCAGCTATTAAGGGCTCGGACTTTGATTATAAAATCTTACGGGAAGAAACCGATATGCAAATTGATATTAGCGAATCTGATAATGTTGATAGGTATAAAAAAGGAAAAGAAATAGCCTCTTATTTGACTCCTACTGTAGATGGAGTCAATGAGAATGGTCCAATAAAGATATTTGCTGCTGCAGGGAAAAACTATTATGAAGCCAGTTTTACTTTTGAAGCAAAAGTCCCTTACGAATTTACTAGTTTAGAGAAAAGTCAGGATTTAAGAAAATGGAATCAGGAAAAACTGGAACAGAAAGTTGTTGATTTTTATAAAAAACAATGGAGGCTGATAAATTATAAAGAAATAGAAGAGTACTTTTCATTTTTAGAATTAAAGGAAAAAGAAACTTGTCAGAGTGCTTTTGATTCAAGAAAAGAATTAGAAGAAAATTTAAGCGCATATTTAGAACCTTTTATAAATCCAACTTTTAGACTTGAGCCATTAGAAAATTATCAATTAAAATTTTATGGAGATGGTAAAATAGTTTGTTTAGAACTTACCAGTACAGAGGCAAAAATGAGAGGCAAATCTGCTTTATGGGGAAAATATAAGAAAGACGGCTCGTTAAGAGCTAAATACAGAAAATACTATCTATACATCCCTGAAGGCAAGGATGAATTAGAAATTCTAAGATAAATTTTGATGAAGAAGTATTTGTTGTACATCTTTTTATTGGTTTGTTTTTGCGCTTGTTCGCAAAAACAAACTAACAAAGCCAGCGATTAACGAGTAAAAACTACATGAAAATAATGCTTAAAACTATTAAGAATTATGATTATGAGCCCATAAATTATTTAAGATACGCTCAATATGTCTGTTATTCTGAAATTTTAATTTATCTTCAAAATAATCTATACTTTTGTTTATTCTAAAATAATCTTCTTTAATTGATTCTTCTTTTGTCATGCTTTTGGATCATGATGTCCCTTCAAATAAAGACTCTTGGCTCAGGGAACAAATATTTAAGGCATAATGTATTTTTAAATAAAAAAGCCTGAGAACAATATTCTCAGGCTTTTTTTTAGTGACCCCGGAGGGGTTCGAACCCCCAACCCTCAGAGCCGAAATCTGATATTCTATCCAGTTGAACTACGAGGTCAAAATTTTTAAACTTTCAATTTTTTAAAATTCCAAATTCCAAGTTTACTATTTGAATTTGGAATTTATATATTGAACTTTCCAATTTGGAATTTGGAATTTCTTTATTGGAATTTATTACGAAAGTAATTTCTTTACAATTGTAGAAATGGTTTTTCCTTCAGCAGTTCCTCCTAATTGAGCAGATGCTAATCCCATTACTTTACCCATTGAAGCGATTCCAGAAGCTCCTGTCTCAGCAATAATTTTTGCTATTACAGCTTCTACTTCTTCTTCGCTTAATTGAGCTGGTAAAAACTTCTCGATTACAGCTACTTGAGCCAATTCTGGTTCTGCTAAATCTGGACGGTTTTGCTCTGTAAAGATTCTTGCGCTTTCTTTACGAGTTTTAACCAATCTCTGAAGTAATTTAATTTCATCATCTTCAGACAAATCTTCTTTAGATCCAGAAGCTGTTGAAGCCAATAATAATTCTGATTTTACAGCTCTTAACGCTTCTAAAGCTACAGTATCTTTTGCTTTCATGGCCGTTTTGATTTCGTCCATGATTTGTGTTTGTAAACTCATGTTTATGTTTTATTTAAAATAAGCCAAAGCTTATTAATTGATATTTAGTTCTTGAAATTGTGATTTGTCAGGCTGAGCGAAGTCGAAGCCCTTTCCAGCAAGAAGCCCTTCGACTTCGCTCAGGGTGACAATATTGTCTTTAAAATACTATTTTAAAAGTCAAATTTCTAAATTCTGTGCGAAGATAAAAAAAATAACCCGAAAATTAAATCCAATTTTCGGGTTACCAAATATTATGATTCTAAAATTAATCTACGTTATCGTGCAAAAATGAATTGTTTGAACGTAATTGCAAATCGTTGTTACTATCTGTTCCAACAGAAATTCTAGAATTTGTATTGTTAGATTGTGAATTAGATAAATCTATTCCTAATCTTTTATAAGCTGGTTCTTTTTCCAACTCATCAATTCTAGAAACATTGTTATGGAATTTATAGTTAAATTCTTTTAGTTTCTTTCTTCTTTCTTCAGCTCTTAAACGTAATGTTTCTTCAATAGTTAATTCTAAAGGAGAAACTTCAGAAGTTGTAGCCAAATCAGGCTGACTAGCAAAATCTGGTCTTGGTTTCAACGTGATGTTTAATTCCTCTGGAATGGTTTCTTCAACTACTTTCTCAACTGGTTTAGAAGCCAACAAATCGTTTTCAACTTCCATATATTCTTCTAGAGAATACTTAATGATTCCGTTATCTGAAACTTCAGTTACTGGAACAAATTGTACTGGATCGTTTACTTTAATATCACGAGTTTCATTTGTCAATTCAAACAAAACTCTATTATCTTCAACAACTGGTTCTCTTTTTATAGGCTCTTGCTTGAACAAAGGAAGATCAAAAGAAAAAGTAGTTTGCTCTTCTCTTTCAAATACTCTTTGCTGTTGTACTGGCTGCTGCTGTACTGGTGGCTGTTGCACTTCTCTTGCTGCTGGCGTTTCAGGAGCAGATATTGTAAAATCGATATCGGTAATTGGCGAAACAATTTCGAAAGTTACGTCAAGATTTTTGATAAACTCAGACATAACCACTAACTCTTCCTGATTAATAGCTGGAGCAACAGCTTGAACTGGAGTCGGAGTAAAAGTTTCGTCATCATCAATTAAGTCAAACACTACTTTATCTTCCACTTTTGCTGTTGGTGTATCCACAGTTAAATCAAAAGATGCAAGCGGTTTATTGGTTAGATTATGAACACTTCTTTGCTCATCTTCTAACGTGTGAATGATTTTCTTTGGTTCTGTATTTACAATTTCATTTTGTTGTTCTACATCAAAACCTGTTGCGATAATAGTTACTGCAATAGCTTCGCCAAGACTTTCGTCTTCACCAACTCCCATGATAATGTTTGCATTGTAACCCGCTTCAGCTTGGATGTGATCGTTGATTTCTCCAATTTCGTCCAGAGTAATCTCATTAGTTCCAGAAACGATAAGCAACAATACGTTTTTGGCACCTGTAATTTTATTATCATTCAACAATGGAGAATCCAAAGCCGAAACGATAGCATCTTTAGCTCTGTTTTCGCCTTCAGCTACAGAAGACCCCATTATAGCAGTCCCACTGTTGGCCAAAACAGTTTTCGCATCACGTAAATCGATATTCTGAGTATAGTGGTGCGTAATTACTTCAGCAATACCTCTAGAGGCTGTTGCCAAAACTTCATCCGCTTTCGAGAATCCAGCTTTAAAACCTAGATTTCCGTATACTTCTCTTAATTTATTATTGTTGATTACAATTAAAGAATCGACTTGCTTGCGCAATTTCTCAATTCCAATAATAGCTTGCTCCTGACGCACTTTCCCTTCAAACTGAAACGGAATGGTCACGATACCAACTGTCAATATTTCTCTTTCTTTTGCTAATTGCGCAATTACCGGAGCTGCACCAGTTCCAGTTCCTCCACCCATACCAGCAGTAATAAATACCATCTTAGTACCGCGGTCCAACATCTTTTCAATATCAGAAATACTTTCAATTGCAGACTGCTGTCCAACATCTGGGTTTGCTCCAGCCCCTAACCCTTCAGTTAAATTAACTCCTAACTGAATTTTATTGGGTACTGAACTATTTTGAAGCGCTTGCGAATCGGTATTACAAACGATAAAATCTACACCTTTAATACCTTGTTTGAACATGTGGTTAATTGCGTTACTTCCGCCTCCACCTACACCTATTACTTTGATTACATTTGATTGATTTTTTGGTAAATCAAATGAAATACTTCCAAATTCTGAGTTGCTCATCATCTTTTTGGTTTTTTGAAATTCTTATTAAGTACATTTTTTACTTCTTGACTTGGGGCAAGAAATAATCCTTCTCTTTTTATTATTCTGCGTTGTCTAAAAATTCTTTGATTTTGTCGACATATCGATCAAAAAATGATCTTCTTATTTTGGTTTCAGTAGATTCATTTTTAGGCGCCTTCTGACTTACAACTTCTTCAGGCTCATCAATAGTTTCTACTCTTTCAACGTAGTTTTCTTCTACTTCGTATCGCTGTACTGGCGGAGCGGTTCTATAAACAATTTTTGGTTGCTCTTTTACCATTTCCATTCTAACAGCACTTTGCGAACTGTTTTCGATACTGTTCATTACTAATCCTACTGCAGTTGCATATAACGGGCTAGAGATTTCTTCTCCAGAGTTTCCTGCCAAATGCTCGTTCGGATAACCAATTCTCGTATCCATTCCTGTAATGTATTCTACCAGCTGCTTAATGTGCTTTAATTGTGCACCACCACCTGTTAATACAATTCCAGCGATTAGCTTTTTACGAGGATCTTCGTGTCCGTATGCTTTAATTTCTGCAAAAACTTGCTCTACAATTTCCACCACTCTTGCGTGGATAATTTTAGATAAGTTTTTAAGCGAAATCTCTTTTGGCTCTCTTCCTCTCAAACCTGGAATAGAAACAATCTCGTTATCTTTATTTTCGCCTGGCCAAGCAGATCCGAATTTTATTTTTAAAAGTTCAGCTTGTTTTTCGATGATCGAACAGCCTTCTTTGATATCGTCTGTAATTACATTTCCACCAAAAGGAATTACAGCCGTATGGCGAATGATACCATCTTTGAAAATAGCTAAATCTGTTGTTCCACCACCAATATCGATAAGCGCAACACCAGCTTCTTTTTCTTCCTGACTCAAAACAGCATCTGCTGAAGCTAATGGTTCTAATGTCAATCCAGACAATTCTATTCCTGAACTCTGAATGCATCTTCCGACGTTTCTGATTGAAGATGCTTGCCCTACTACAACGTGAAAACTAGATTCTAATCTTCCGCCATACATTCCGATTGGCTCTTTAATTTCAGACTGTCCATCGATTTTGAACTCTTGTGGCAAAACGTGAATAATTTCTTCTCCTGGTAACATCGCCAGTTTGTTTACCTGATCGATTAGAAGCTGAATATCTTTTTCGCCAATTACTTCTTCTGGATTATTTCTGCTGATGTAATCTGTATGCTGAATACTTCTGATGTGCTGTCCGGCAATACCCACAACTACATCTTTAATTTTGTATCCTGAATTATTTTCTGCTTCGACTATCGCCTGCTGTATCGATTGAATCGTCTGCGTAATGTTGTTTACTACTCCTCTGGCAACACCCAAACTTTTGGATTTACCAATGCCCAAAATCTCCAACTTACCATATTCATTTTTTTTGCCAATCATGGCAACGATTTTGGTTGTTCCAATATCTAGACCTACTGCAATATTATCTTTTTCCATTTTCTATTATTTAGTGCAAACTACTTGTTCCGTAAACCTAAGGTCAATTTTTTTGTATTTGTATAACGAACTATCTAAAACTGCTTTTTGAAAAAAGGCTTTATAGTTTCTAAATTTCTTATCAACATTCATCGTTCTTCCAAAATCTATGAAGTAATCATAGTTACGATTAAACATTTTTAAGCTTCCATTCGGCATAATCTCTACAGCAATGATGTTTTTTTTCAAAAACGCATCGTCATAAATTGTGCGAAATAAAGCTGCTAAATCTTCGTTATTTTTTTCATTTATTGCCCCTGAAACAAGAGGAACTCGCGCAGTGAAATTGTCCGATAAGGGCATTTTATTTCCCTCATAGTCAATATAAAAAGAAGCAGCGCCATCATAAACTCTTGCTATGGGCGTCTTCTGTTTTACTACTGCTTTTAGAACTCCATCAATACTTACAAAAACATTTGACTTCTCAATCATCTCTTGCGTATCGAGGGTTTTCTCTATCTTATTCAAATCTAGTTCATCTTTTCTAATACTGGAAGCGTCTCTTCTATTTTCTATCAACAATTTATTAACCGTCTCTGGCTTCACAAAAAGCGTATTTTCTCCTACAAAAACGACCACTGATTTTTTCAATTTTCGATCTCCATTTCGGTGTTTAGCGAAAGAATACAGGAACAAAACCAGTCCGAAAATAAGTACTAATCTAATATTTGCCCAATTAAATATTTTCATTTAAAACCTTTTTAATTGACGGAACCATCTCTCCCAGATCACCAGCTCCAATTGTTACAATAATAGGTGCATCACTGGCTTTAATTTCACCTAATAAATCTTCTTTTGCAACAATCTTTTTGTTCGAATTTGTCATTTTACCCAAAAGCCACTCAGAAGTTACTCCTTCCATCGGAAGCTCTCTAGCAGGGTAAATATCCATCAAAAACACTTCATCAAACTGCGATAAACTTGCTGCAAATCCGTCAATAAAGTCTCTTGTTCTGCTAAACAAATGCGGCTGGAAAATTGCCAAAACTTTACGTCCTGGATACAACTCTCTAACTGCTTGATGAACAGCATTTATTTCTGTTGGATGATGTGCATAATCATCAATATACACTAAATTTTCACTCTTAATTTGGTATGAAAAACGTCTTCTAATTCCGTTGAACGAAGCAATGGCTTTTGCAATAGAATCAGTCGGGGTGCCATAAGTTTTAGCCATCGCAATAGCCATCAATCCATTCATTAAATTGTGTCTTCCAGGCAATCCAAAACGCAAATCCTTCATAATTTCTGATGGCGTCTGCACATCAAAAACATAGGCCCCATCTTCAATGCGAACATTAAAAGCCTTATAAACAGCATCTTCATTTACAGCACATTGAACTCCCTCTAAAGGCAATTCTTTGGTAATGAAGAGATTATTTTTATCCTCAACTTTTGAAGCAAATTCTCTAAAAGAAGCCTCAATTGCATCACTTGTTCCGTAGATATCTAAATGATCCGCATCCATAGAAGTCACACAAGCGATATCTGGACGCAAATGCAAAAATGATCTGTCAAATTCATCTGCTTCTACAACTGTTACCGTTTTTCCACTTCCTATCAAGTTTGAATTATAATTCTCTACAATTCCTCCAATAAAAGCCGTTACATCAGCACCGCTTTGAAACAAAATATGCCCCAAAATACTAGAAGTTGTTGTTTTTCCGTGTGTTCCTGCAACTGCAAAACAAAAAGTGTCTTTACTTATAATTCCAAGAACTTCTGCACGCTTTTTAACTTCGTAATGTCTTTCAATAAAATAATTCCATTCTGAATGTGTTTTTGGAACCGCTGGCGTATATATCACCAACGTATTCTCTACATAATAATCTTTTGGAATTAAGTTTATATCGTCTTCAAAATGAATATCAATACCGCTTTCAATCAATTCATTAGTTAGCATAGAAGGCGTTTTGTCGTAACCTGAAACTTGTTTTCCAATAAACTTGAAATAACGAGCCAGAGCACTCATTCCGATTCCTCCGATACCAATAAAATAAACGTTTTGTATTTGATTTAAATTCATTTTTTTTTTGCTTTATGCCGTAAGCTTTAGGCTGTAAGCCTATAACTTTTGTCTTTATTTTCTAATCCTCTTTTATCCTTTTAATCTATATTACGTTTTAGATAGCATTCTCAAGCTTAAAGCTGATTGCCTATAGCTTACAGCTTATCTAATTAACTTGACAATTTCAGCCACAATATCTTGTGTAGCCCTTGGTTTTGCCAATTTTTTAATGTTATCACTTAATTGTTTCTGTTTTCCAGAATCTTTCAGCAGCGCTTCAAAAACAATGCTAAACTGACTGTCAAGCTCAGATTCTTTCAACAAAATCGCACCTTTAGCATCAACAATCGCTTGTGCATTTTTAGTCTGGTGATCCTCAGCTACATTCGGTGACGGAATAAAAATCACTGGTTTCCCCACAATGCACAATTCTGACACTGATGAAGCACCTGCACGTGAAATTATGACATCTGATGCTGCATAAACAAAATCCATTCTTTCAATAAAATCAACCACTTTTACATTTGGCTGATTGTATTTTTTATAATCTTCAAAATATAATTTTCCGCATTGCCAGATTACCTGAACGTCTTGCGAAAGGAAATTTTGCAATTCTTTTTCAATTAACTGATTGATTCTTCTTGCTCCTAAACTTCCTCCTAAAACCAATAATGTTTTCTTATTCGGATCTAAACCATAGAAAGCAATTGCTTCTTCACGTTTGCTTTCAATGTCAATTAAATCCTGACGAACTGGATTCCCTGTTAAAACAATTTTTTCTTTTGGAAAAAAACGCTCTAAATTTTCATAAGCCACACAAATCGCATTGGCTTTCTTGCTCAACAATTTGTTTGTAATTCCTGGATAAGAATTCTGCTCCTGAACAACCGTGGGAATTCCTGCCGAACCTGCCGCTTGCAATAAAGGGCCACTGGCAAAACCACCTGTACCGATTACCACATTGGGCTTGAACTTTTTAATTATCCTTTTTGATTCCAATAAACTGCTTGCCAGTTTAAGTGGAAACATCAAATTTTGTAATGTCAATTTTCGCTGTAAACCCGCAATCCAAAGACCTTTTATTTCGTAACCTGCCTGAGGCACTTTTTGCATTTCCATTTTATCTCTGGCACCTACAAAAAGAAATTCTGCATCAGGAAATTGTAATTTTAATTCATTTGCAATTGCAATCGCAGGATAGATGTGCCCTCCTGTTCCTCCTCCGCTAAGTATGAATTTATACTTTGTCATCTGTCTAAAAATTACAACTTTTTTAAAAAATTTTATATTTTAATCTTATTTGTTTAAAACCGCATTCATCGGATTTCTTGAATTGTCTTCTATCGAATACACTGCCTCTTCTTCATATATTTCATCTGCTGGTAAATCCTCTTCTGCCATTTCTTTATCTATCAATCGCTGTAAGGCTTCTTTTCGTTTTTCTCTCTCTAATTTATCCTCAGCAATTTCTTCTTCTTTTCTCGTTACACTAATGATAATTCCGAGCCCAAGACAGGTCATCCAAATCGAACTTCCCCCGCTACTTATCAACGGAAGTGTCTGCCCTGTAACTGGCAACAATTCTACCGCAACCGCCATATTGATCATTGCTTGAAATATCATCGGAAACCCAACCCCAACGACAACTAATTTTCCAAACACTGTAGGAGCTTTATGCGAAGCAATTACAAATCGGAACAATAACAACAAATACAGAATAACAATTGAAACTCCTCCAACCAAACCGTATTCTTCTACAATAATGGCATAAATAAAATCGGAAGAAGATTGCGGTAAAAAGTTCTTCTGAACACTTTTTCCTGGACCTAACCCTCCTAATTTCCCAGATGCAATTGCAATTTTTGCTTTCTCAATCTGATAGTCATCTTCGTCTGGTTTGTCTGTTGTAAAATTCGTAATACGACTTTCCCAAGTTGAAACCCTGCTAAAGAATCTTGAGTCTGGAAAAGCTTTTGCCACTAAAAGGAAAAATGCTAACATCGCAACTCCTGAACCAATGATAAAAGCAATATATTTTAATGGATATTTACCAATAAATGTCAGCATCAAAACCATTGCAAAAATTAACGCCGTAGTCGAAAAGTTTGCTGGAAGAATTAATACTAATGTGATAAATACTGGAACCCAAAGCTGAATCAACGAGGTCTGAAATGGCTCATTTTCTTCTTTAGTCTTAGACAAATAGCGCGCTACATAAATAAACAAAACAATAGATGCCAATGTTGATGTCTGAAACGTAATTCCGATAAAGGGAACCTGAATCCAACGACTCGCATTTGCACCAGCGATAACAGTTCCTTTTAAAAGCGTATAAAGCAGTAAAATCCAAACCACTGGAAGCGCAATCTTCGAAATGGCTCTAAAATAGTGATACGGAACTCTATGCACCCAGTAAATAATCAAGAATCCGATACAAATATGCGCCAGATGTTTTACCAAATACCCTAATGTATTTCCTGTTCCGTGTCCAATATAAGCCAAATTACTACTCGCACTAAAAACAGGCATAAACGAAAACAACGCCAATAAGGCCACAAATGACCATATTACCCTATCTCCTTTTAGTTTGTTTACTAGCTCCTTCATAATCTTTTTGTTTCAGGTTTTGTTTTGTTTCAGGTTTCAAGTTTCAGGTATCTAACTTGAAACCTGAAACTTGAAACTTTAAACTATTTTCTACAAGTTGTGTACTGCTTGCTTAAATTGTTTTCCACGGTCTTCGTAGTTTTCGAATAAATCGAAACTTGCGCAGGCTGGAGACAATAAAACCACATCACCTTTTTCTGTTAATCTTTGAGCAGTTTTTACTGCATCATTCATATTATTTACTTCAACCATAATATCAACAACGTTTCCAAATGCATCGATAATTTTACGGTTATCGATTCCAAGACAGATAATAGCTTTTACTTTTTCGCGTACTAACGACATTAATTCGTTATAATCGTTTCCTTTATCAACACCTCCGACAATCCATACTGTTGGTGCATTCATACTATCCAAAGCAAAGAAAGTAGCGTTTACGTTTGTTGCTTTTGAATCATTGATATATTGAACGTTCTGTATTTTTAATACTTTTTCTAAACGGTGTTCAACACCTTGGAAATTAGATAGACTTTCACGAATCGTTGCATTTCTAATTTGCATCAATTTAGCTACAGAGCTTGCTGCCATGGCGTTTTTCATATTATGTTTTCCTTCTAACGCAATGTGTTCTGTATCCATTGTAAACTCTTCTTGGTTGATCTTTATTTCCATTTTGTTGTTATTTATAGAAGCCCCTTCATCAAATTTTTTTGTCAATGAAAAAGGAATTAGTTTTGCTTTTGTTTTGTTCTTCTTTAACCATTCTGTACTTGCCTCATCGTCTGCATCGTAAATGAGATAATCGTTCTCAATCTGGTTCATTGTTATTCGAAACTTCGAATTGATATAATTTTCATACTTATATTCGTATCGATCTAAATGATCCGGACTTATATTGGTTATAATAGCAATATCTGGCCTGTAATTTATTATTCCGTCCAACTGAAAACTGCTTAATTCAAGAACGTAGGCATCAAATTTATTCTCAGCCACCTGCCAAGCGAAGCTCTTTCCAATATTCCCTCCCAATCCGACATTTAATCCTGCATATTTCAACAAGTGATGGGTCAGCATTGTGGTGGTTGTTTTACCATTACTTCCTGTAATCCCGATGGTCATGGCTTCTGTATAAGGAATTGCAAATTCAATTTCCGAAATCACTTTCACTCCTGCCGCAACCAGCTTTTTTACTATCGGAGATTTATCTGGAATTCCTGGGCTTTTCATTACCACATCTGCATTTAGAATTAGACCTTCTGTATGCTGCTCTTCTTCCCAGGCTATCTTATTAATGATAAGAACTTCTTTGTAACTCTCTTTTATTTTTCCGAAATCGGATACAAAAACATCATATCCCTGTTTCTTACCGAGGATCGCGGTTCCTACACCGCTTTCTCCCCCTCCTAAAACTACTAGCCTCATTTATCTCAGTTTTAAAGTGATGATTGATAAAATGGCTAACATCACGGCAACAATCCAGAAACGAGTTACGATTTTACTTTCGTGATATCCTTTTTTCTGATAATGATGATGCAAAGGCGACATTAGAAATATCCTTCGGCCTTCTCCGAAACGCTTCTTCGTATATTTAAAATAAGTAACCTGAATAATTACTGACGCACTTTCTGCTAAGAAAATTCCACAGAATAAAACAATCAATATTTCTTTACGAACTGCAATGGCTAAAACTGCGATAATCCCTCCAATGGTCAAACTTCCCGTATCTCCCATAAATACAGAAGCTGGATAAGAATTGTACCAAAGAAAACCAATAAGCGCACCAACAAAAGCCGAAATAAAGACCGTCATTTCTCCCGAGTTGGGGATGTACATAATATTCAGATAATTTGAAAAAATGATATTACCCGAAACGAATGTAAAAATCCCGAGCGCGAGGACGGATATTGCAGAGGTTCCTGCCGCGAGTCCGTCTATTCCATCTGTTAAATTAGCCCCATTTGAAACCGCTGTAATAATGAAAATCACTACTGGAATAAAAACTAGCCAAGCCCATTTCTCATATCCATCTCCCATAAAAGACAATACTTCAGCGTAATCAAATTCATTGTTTTTTACAAAAGGAATTGTCGTTGCTGTAGATTTTTCTTCAATAGGCGCCGGCAATACTACTGTTGTATTTCCAGCTGTTTTAAAAATATCTGTACGTCCAGTATCTGTTCTTACGGTAACAGCAGGGTTAAAATAAAGAACCGCTCCTACTATAATTCCAAGACCTACTTGACCAATTACTTTAAAAATACCTTTTAAACCTTGTTTGTCTTTTTTGAATATCTTGATATAATCGTCAACAAAACCAATTGTCCCCATCCATAATGTAGTTACAATTAGTAAAACGATATAAATGTTATGCAATCTTGCAAATAACAAAACCGGAAGTAATGTTGCAAAAATGATAATTAATCCACCCATTGTTGGCGTACCAGCTTTTTCATTCTGACCAGCAAGACCAAGCTCACGTACTGTTTCTCCAACTTGCTGACGGCGTAAAAAGTTAATCACTCTTTTACCATAAATAGTCGACAGAAGCAACGAAAGCATAAATGCCAGAGCTGATCTAAATGTGATGTACTGGAAAACCCCTGTTCCAGGAATGTCCAATGTTTTATCAAAATACTCAAATAAATAGTACAGCATATTTCTTTGTTTTTTTTCGAAATCCCAATTTTTAAATTCCAAATTCCAATTATAAATTGGTTTTGGAATTTGAAATTTCCTTTTTGTTATTTATTTAGTTGTTCTAAAATCTCTTTTACCGTTTCCATATCATCAAAATGATGGCGAACACCATTTATTTCTTGATAGGTTTCATGCCCTTTTCCTGCAATTAAAATGATATCTTTAGGCTGAGCCAATTGACAAGCCGTTTTAATTGCCTGTTTTCTATCTGTAATTCGCAGCATTTTTTTATAGTTGTGAGGCTCAACTCCTTGCTCCATTTCATCCAAAATAACTTCTGGATCTTCATTTCTTGGATTATCTGAAGTCAAAACCGCTTTATCGCTTAAATCTGAAGCAATCTTTGCCATAATTGGGCGTTTTGTTTTATCCCGATTTCCTCCACATCCAACAACAGTAATCAACTGCTCATTTTTGGTACGGATATCATTTATCGTTTTTAAAACATTTTCTAAGGCATCTGGCGTATGCGCATAATCTACAACAGCAGTAATTCCGCCATCTGATACGATATACTGAAAACGTCCCGAAACACTTTCTAAATCAGACAGTAAACGCAACGCTTCAAGACTATCAATTCCTAGCTCTACAGCAGTTCCGTAAATCGCTAAAACGTTGTATGCGTTGAATGTACCAATTAGTTTTACCCAAACTTCATTATCATTAACCTTCAACAATAATCCAGACAATTGGCTTTCTAAAATCTGCGCTCTATAATCTGCATAAGATTTTAAAGCGTAAGTCAGTTTTTTAGCCGCTGTATTCTGAAGCATTACTGATCCGTTTTTGTCATCAATATTCGATATAACAAAAGCTGATTTTGGAAGAGAATCAAAAAATGACTTTTTAACATCTCTATATTCAGCAAATGTTGGGTGATAATCTAAGTGATCGTGAGAAAGATTCGTAAAAATTCCGCCCACAAAATGCAAAGCTTCTGTACGTTTCTGGTGAATTCCATGCGAACTTACTTCCATAAAACAATGCGTAACTCCCGCTTCAACCATTTCATTTAAATAATGATTAATAGTTAAAGAATCTGGTGTTGTATGCGTTGCTGGATATTCTGTTTGATCTACTACAATTTTTACCGTTGACAATAAGCCAACCTTAAAACCTGCTTTTTGAAACAACTGAAACAATAATGATGCAATCGTTGTTTTACCATTTGTTCCTGTTACACCAACTAATTTTAGTTTTGCAGATGGATCTTCAAAATAATTAGCCGCCATAAAAGCCAAAGCTGTATTGGTATCTTTTACTTGAACATACGTTACTTCACTAGCTGTATTTTCAGGAAGCGTATCACAAATAATAGCTTTTGCTCCAAGTTCGATTGCTTTTTCGATATAATCGTGTCCATCTGAAAGTGAACCGCGAATTGCTACGAAAATGTCATTTGCCTCTACTTTACGTGAATCAAATTCAATTTTAGAAATAGCAATATCTGTTGAACCTTTTACAGATTCAATAGCTACTTTATATAATATGTCTTTTAATACTTTCACGATAATTCTAATACAATTGTTGTGTTTTTACTTATACTGGTTCCCGCTTGAATCGATTGATTCTTTACTTTCCCCATCCCATTTACTTTTACTTTCAAACCTAAATTTTCTAATAAAGCAATCGCGTCCATTCCTGGCATTCCTTTTAAATTCGGAATCTGGTTAAGCTTTTTATTAGCTTCAGCCGTATATTTATCATAACTAGCATCCTGCTTTGGAATTCTAGAATCTAATTTTTTGATTTTATTTGTCGAAGGCGCATCGGTAAAAATCTTTTGTGCAATTCTCTTAAAAACCGGTCCGGCAACATCTGCTCCATAGTAATTATTTCTAGACGTATTAGGTTTATGAACCACTACAATACAAGAATACTTTGGATGATCAGCTGGAAAATACCCCGCGAAAGAAGATGCATAATACATACCTTCTCTTCCTGCGTTACCGTAATTTACCATAGCTGTTCCCGTTTTTCCTGCCATTGAAAAATCTTTCGAATACAACTTAGAACCTGTTCCTTTTTTCACCACATTCGCCAAGACTGCTTTTACTTTTTTTAGTGTTTCTGGCGAACAAACCTTTGGATTCATTACTTCTGTATCAAACTTTTTAATGGTTTTGTTCCATTCTTTAATTTCTGACACAAACTGTGGTTTTACCATTACCCCATTGTTTGCAACCGCATTATACAAAGTTAAAGTCTGCATTGGCGTAACTGAAACGTTATATCCAAAAGCCATCCAAGGAAGTGTAGTTCCTGACCAATGTTTGTCTCCAGGCTGCGGAATATAAGGCCTTCCTTCTCCTTTAAAATGCAATCCCAATGGCTTATTTAAACCTAATTCATTAATATGATTCACAAACTTACGCGGGTTGCTTTTGTAATTTTCGTAAACCGCCTGAACCATTACGGTATTGGACGAAAGCTCAAATCCACGTGCCAAAGTAACTTTCCCGTAACCGCCTCTATGCGAATCACGAACAGCTCTTCCATAATATCTAATTTCCCCGCCATGGCTGTCGTAAACTGTACTTGTATCAGCCACCTTATCTTCTAAAATCGCCATTAAATCAACTAATTTAAAAGTCGATCCAGGTTCGTGAGATTCAGCAACCGCATAATTGGTTGTTTCGTAATAAGAACCATCTTCTGCTCTTCCTAAATTTGAAATCGCTTTTATGTATCCTGTTTCTGTTTCCATTACTACCACACAACCGTGATCTGCTTCGTAATCTTCCAATTGTTTCAACAAAGCATGGTGTGCGATATCCTGTATAAAAACATCTATAGTCGAAATCACATCGTAACCGTCAATTGGATCCACTTCGTTTACATCACGAATTGGTTTCCATTGTCCTTTTGCAATTTTTTGCTTTAGAATTTTACCATCCTTACCGTTCAAATAGCTTTTAAAAGCCCATTCAATTCCTTTTCCTACTTCTATTCCAGTTGCTGGATCAATACGGTCGTAACCAATTGTTCTTTCTGCAATTTTACCTATTGGATGTTTTCTAACAGTTTCTTGCTCAACAATAATTCCACCTTTGAAAGCACCTAAATTGAATAATGGAAACCCTTTAATTTTCACATATTCCGTATAACTCAAATTGCGGGCAATTAAATAATAACGGTTCTTATTCTCTCTTGCTTTTCTTAATTCTTTTTGAAAATAACCGCTTGGTTTATCTAAAACAGTTGCTAGAGAATCTGACAATTGCTTTACATATTTTTCGAATGTTTCTTTTTTTGGCGCTTTTGCATCAAAACGAATTTCATAATTCGGAATTGATGTTGCCAATAAACTCCCATCCGCAGAATAAATATTTCCTTTATTGGCAGGAATTACAAAATTTCTAACGGTACGCTGTTTCGCCAGTTTTCTGTAATAATCTCCATCAACCCACTGAATATTGGTTAATTTAACGACAATAGCAATTGCCATCAAAAAGATGAAAACTGCTACGAGGTAAATTCTGTAGGATATATGTTTATCGTCTACTGCCATATTCTTTTAAAGAAACTTTTTTCTTCTTCTTTTTTAACTTCTATTTTCACTGGAGGAACCGTCGACGGAAAAATTTGTTTTTCTAACATTTTATCCGAAATAGTCGACTCCATTTTTAACTTCATCAATTCTGAACGTCGATCTACAAATTCTGATCTTAGTTCTTTTACTTCATTATTTAATTTCGCGATTTCAAAAACCTTTTGTTCGTATCGCTGTGTATTGGCAATCATCAAAATGGCCAGCAGAATTATAAAGACGATAAATCGCCAATTTTTCACTGCATCTTCATGAATCAGGAATCTTGCTTTTAATATGCTAAATACACCACTTTTCATTATTTCCTACCTTAATATATATTATAGCTTTTCTGCGACTCTTAATTTGGCACTTCTTGCTCTATTATTAATTTTGATTTCTTCGTTGTCTGGAACAATCAGTTTTCCGATAGTTTTGAATGGAACTGAAAAATTTCCGTAAAAATCTCTTTCTGGTTCTCCTTCAAACATTCCGTTTTTAATAAATCTCTTTACCAAACGATCTTCTAGAGAATGATACGAGATTACCGAAAATCTTCCACCTGGTTTCAAAATTTCAAGAGACTGCTCAATAAATTCTTTTAGAACATCCATTTCCTGATTTACCTCGATTCGAATTGCCTGATAAATCTGAGCCAAAACTTTGTTTCTAACTTTCTCTGGCAAAAACTTTTTCAGAACATCTTTCAATTCTTCAGTCGTTTTGATCGGGTAATCTTTTCTTGCCTCAACAATTGTTCTAGCCAAAACTGGTGCATTTTTCAACTCCCCATAATCAAAAAAAACACGACGTAAATCCTGTTCTTCATATTCGTTAACCACTCGATAAGCATTTAAATCATTTTTTTGACTCATCCGCATATCTAGTTCTGCATCAAATCTGGTAGAAAAACCTCTTTCTGGAACATCAAACTGATGTGATGAAACTCCCAAATCTGCCAAGATTCCGTCTACTGCTTTTACTCCGTGAAAACGTAAAAACCTTTTTATGAACCTAAAATTTTCGTTTATCAAAGTGAACCTTTCGTCTGGCAGTGCATTGGCAAGCGCATCTTCGTCTTGGTCAAATGCAAACAGCCTTCCGTTTGGCCCTAATCTTTTTAAAATCTCTTTTGAATGACCACCGCCTCCAAACGTAACATCTACATACACACCATCAGGTTTAATATTTAAACCATCTACTGTTGGATGAAGCAAAACCGGATTATGATATTCCATCTTCGTCGTCATTAATATTTCCCATTACTTCTTCGGCTAGATCTGCAAAATCCATATCTTCGCCACTAATTGATTTCTCGTATAAATCTTTGTCCCAAATCTCAACAATATTAACCGCAGATGAAAAAACCACATCTTTAGAAATACTTGCAAACGTTACCAAATCTTTTGGAACAAGCAATCTTCCCAATGCATCAACCTCAACCACTTTAACACCAGCAGTAAACCTTCTAATGAAATCGTTGTTCTTTTTTACAAAGCGATTAAGCTTGTTGATTTTTTTCATCATCGCATCCCATTCTACCATCGGATACAACTCTAAACACGGCTGAAAAACAGAACGCTTCAAAACAAATCCGTCTTGAAGAGAAGCCGTCAACTGCTTTTTTAAAGGTGCAGGCATCATTAGCCTTCCTTTAGCATCGACTTTACATTCATATGTTCCAACAATTGTGTTCAAAAAAAACTAGTTAACATGTTATACAGCAAAAATATAAAAAATATTACCACATATTACCACTTTATACCACTTTGTTAATAAGTTTAACCACTTTGCTACCACTTTCCATAACCTGCAATTAATCAATACTTTAACTATTAATTAACAGATTCTTAAATACGTTATTCATTCAAAAAAATAATGCGCTAATTTTCTTAAAAAATTGATTATAATGCACATTTCTTAACATTTGCGCATTTTAACAAATATCATCTTAATTGCTGATTTTTAACATTTTAGATATTCTACTGAAATTATCTAGTTAAAAAATGGCATCAAAAATTCATTTTTGTTGAATTAACCCTATATTTGTCGAAATTGAAATTGGCATTAGATTAGATGGACAAACACTATAAAAAAGAAGGCAAATACAGCTATTTCGAAGCTGGAGAAGGAACTCCGATCGTTATTCTGCATGGTTTAATGGGAGGTCTAAGTAACTTTGATGGTGTAGCACAATATTTCCCAACGAAAGGATATAAAGTTGTTATCCCAGATTTGCCAATATACACCCAAAGCATTTTAAAAACGAACGTAAAAAGTTTTGCGAAATACGTAAAAGACTTTATCACTTACAAAGGGTTTGACAAAGTTATTCTTCTAGGAAATTCTCTTGGAGGGCATATTGCTTTGTACCATACAAAACTTTATCCTGAGAAAGTTGCCGGACTTGTAATTACTGGAAGTTCTGGACTTTACGAAAGCGCAATGGGAGATAGCTATCCAAGAAGAGGCGATTACGAATACATCAAAACAAAAGCTGAAGCTGTATTTTATGACCCAAAAATTGCAACTCCCGATTTGATTGATGAAGTTTACGCTACAGCTAATGACCGCATCAAATTAATCAAAACTTTAACCATTGCAAAGAGTGCCATTCGTCATAATATGGCTAAAGATTTGCCAAAAATGGACGTTGAAACTTGTATTATTTGGGGTCGAAATGACTCTGTAACTCCTCCAAATGTAGCTGAAGAATTTGATAAATTGTTACCAAATTCAACTTTATACTGGATTGACAAATGCGGACACGCAGCGATGATGGAACACCCTCAGGAATTTAATGAAATTCTTGAAAAATGGCTTACTGAAAAGAATTTTTAGCCGTCAAAATTTATTTTTTTTAGGAGGTTTTAAAACGAAAGAACATGAAAATTAACACCGCCGAATTTATTGTTAGCAATTCTGATGCATCAAAATGTCCAAAGGATTTTTTGCCAGAATATGCTTTTATAGGAAGATCAAACGTAGGTAAGTCATCTTTGATTAATATGCTTACCAACAATAAAAACTTAGCCAAAACATCTGGCAAACCAGGAAAAACACAATTAATAAATCATTTCAAAATCAACAATAATTGGTTTTTGGTCGATTTGCCTGGTTATGGTTACGCTAAAGTTTCTAAGAAAACAAAATCAGTTTTTCAGCAATTTATTACTGATTATTTTGAAAACAGAGAACAACTGGTTTGTGCTTTTGTTTTAATTGACATTCGCCACGAAGCTCAAAATATCGACGTTGAATTTATGTCTTATATGGGCGAAAGCGAAATTCCGTTCTGCATTATTTTTACTAAAGCAGATAAAATTAGCAAAACAAAAATAGATTCGCATATTGCAGCTTACAAAAAACAGATGTTTGCCAACAACTGGGCTGAAATGCCTCAATATTTTGTAACTTCATCTACAGAATCTACCGGAAAAGAAGAACTATTATCTTATATAGATCAAGTGAATCAAGAAGTTTTTAAAAACAACTCTGAATTTTAAAGTTTTAAAAACTCACAATATTAAAATCCCAAATTCCAATTATAAATCTGGAATTTGGGATTTTATTTTTTGAAAGTAAAACCTTAAAAACAAATCGTTTTTTATAGCCAGTAAGCTATCTTTTAAAGTACATTTGACACAACCAAAAATAGTTTATGAAGAACCCAAAACCATTGTTTTTTATTCTCTTGATTCTCATCCTGACATCTTGCAGAACACCAACTTATATGTTTACATCTGGACCAAGATCTGGTGTTAATTTTAGCTCCGGAAGATGGCTAATGAATGAATTAGATTGTCCTAAAAAATCCAAAGACAAATTAACGGAAGAATCTTTAACCTTTTTTAAAAAGAATTTAGGAGATCGTTTGTTTTATATAAATGATGTTAACGGAATATTAGTTAGTCGAAAGATTCATTTAAATCCTAATAAAACAAAACTAAAAGAATTAAAGGACGGAACCGGTTTTGATTTTTTTATCAATATCTCAACTACAAAACGAAAAAGTGATTTCTCTTATATTGAGCTCTATCAATCCGATGACGAAGTAGGAAAAAACGAAGCTGCCGTACTTGTTGAAATTTACGATTTAAATTCTCAAGAAATTATTTATTCTCAAAATGTGGTCGGGATTTCTCAAAAAACAAAAACCGAACCGATGTGGTCTACCGAAAAATCAAACAAGTTTATTGACAATGTAGAGTTTTACAAAACATCAGATAAATTAATGAAAGGAGCTTTAAAAAAGATATTCAAAGACCTAGACAAAAGATCTATCAAATAAAAAAGAACAAAAAAAAGGAAATATCCTGTTATTTGACTTACTTAGACAATTACAATAAAAAGCAAAAAATCCCAAACCCAATTATTTGAAATTGGAATTTGGGATTTTTTTATATTGGAATTTCTATTACTTCGTAAGCTCCAGTTTTTCTGCAAAGTAGTCACAGAAATCTTTCATTGTGTCAGACATTTTTTCGTCGTCTGTTGCACGTTTAAAAGTATCGGCCATCGCAACTAAAGTCTGGTGGAAGAAAATCTTCATTTCATCTACCGGCATATCTTTTGTCCACAAATCAATACGCATTGTTTCTTTTACCTTACTGTCCCAAATAGACAGCATGATTGCTTTTGCTTCTTCAGCTTGAACTCCACCATCTTGTGCGCTCCATGTTAATTTTTCAGGAACACGGTTTTCGTCCAATTCTATATTAAATTTAATCTCTGAGTTTATATTTGCCATTATTTCTTAGGTTTATATTTTGATTTTTCGAAGATTTCTTTTGGCTCAAGCTTGAATAATTCAGCCAAAGTTACATCACTATTGTTTTTCATGTAAGAACGTACCATCTGCCAGCCAATCCAAGCTCCCACTCGTCCTGGAGAATCGTTATCTATTTCTAAAAAGAATTTAGAAAAAGGCGCTGGAGCTATAAATCGTGCTCTCAGCTTTGGGTCTTCGTTGTAAAGCATTTCATTTTCTATGAAATAACGCCACATATAGGCTTCGTTTTCTTCACACCATTTTATCTGCTCTGGAGTATATCCCATTTTTTCTGCATCTGTATATTCAGGAATCAGCAAATCTTTTGCGTAAAGCTGTTTCCCTTCAAAAACCATTTGAGCAACCAAACTCTTATCTATAGAATTTGGAATATTTCGATACGAAAAACTAGAAACCACGTCTGGCATAATTTGTCTTTCTTCAAAGTTCTCTTTTAAGTAATTTGGGAACTCATAAAACTTGTGGTTTTTACCTAAATACAATTCTAAAGCTACCACTACTAGACTATCCGCGTAAATAGATTTTGCATTATAATCCATTTCTCCAATTACTGTAATTACCTTAGGAATTTTAGTTTTAGGAAAATAGTATTTTACATGCTGAAAAAGTTCGTTAAACTCTTTGCGAACCGGCTCAAAATTGCTGTACTTTTTCTGAACTTCTTCATAAACTTCTCTCCAGATCGGATCGTTCATTTTCTGAACCCAAACGTTATCATCATTACCAGGAAAGAAAAACGGATATTGTTTTTTTACTTTCGCAAGATCTTGCGGTTTGGTTTCAAAAAACACCTTATCAAATCGTTCTACTTTAATATCAACAGGAATTTCTTCTACTTCTTTTTCAACCTTACTTTTTTGATTGCAAGACAAAAAAAACAGGCATAGAACCACTGCAAAGCGATATATTTTCATTTTATTTTAATTAGATTTGTGTTATCAGAATTTTAAGTAGTTGCATACTCAAAATAATTCTGCAAATATACATCCCTGCATCTTAAAACTTAAACTATTATGGCTAAAAAAAGCACAATTCAGACAGAAAAAGTAAATACGCACATTGTAGAGTGGTTAAAAAATTACGCTGCTAATGCAAAAGTAAATGGTTTTGTAATTGGAATCTCAGGAGGTGTAGATTCTGCAGTAACTTCTACTTTATGCGCACAGACAGGACTGAATGTTTTATGTGTAGAAATGCCTATTCATCAGGCAGAAAGTCAAGTTTCTAGAGGAAGAGAGCATATTGAACAGCTTAAAAAACGTTTCCCTAATGTTTCTGATGTTAAAACCGATTTGACCCAAACTTTTGAATCTTTTAAAAGCGCAGTGCCATCTACTGAAGATGCAGCAAAAGTTAATTTAGCTTTAGCAAACACACGTGCCCGCATTAGAATGACATCTTTATATTATTTAGCCGGAATTCATGGTTTACTTGTTGCCGGAACAGGAAACAAAGTAGAAGATTTTGGCGTAGGTTTTTACACCAAATACGGAGATGGCGGCGTAGATTTAAGTCCGATTGCCGATTTAATGAAATCTGATGTATATGCTTTAGGAGAATTTTTGCAAATTCCACAATCTATTTTAACAGCCGCTCCTACCGATGGATTATTTGGAGACAATCGTACAGATGAAGATCAATTAGGCGCAAGTTATGATGAATTAGAATGGGCAATGTTAGCCGCGGAGTCAGGAAAATCGGCATCTGACTTCGAGGGGAGAGAAAAATCTGTCTTTGAAATCTATAAACGATTAAACACCAGCAACAAGCATAAAATGGATCCAATTCCGGTTTGTTTAATCCCAAAAACGTTAAAATAATACATTTTAACATTCTCTGCGAGTTATTACAGAATTTATTTATTAATTTTACCATTCCAAAAACATGAACAATTCTAAAAAAGGTAAAAATTATGATTAAAGTATGTCTAGCAGACAATCATCCTGTGACGCACTTTGGCGTTAAGTCTTATTTTAAAGACCACGATCAAATTTCAATTGTTGCCAACGTAGGCAATTTTTCAATGGTTAGAGATATTCTTCAAACGAAGGAGATCGACATTTTAATTCTAGATCTAGAATTAGAAGGTCTTTCAAGCATCTTTGAAATTAAATCTATCCTAAAAAATTTCCCAAAAACAAAAATTGTTATTTTCAGTGATCTTGCTGAGCAAATGTACGCTCCAAATGCAATTAAAGCAGGAGTTTCTGGGTATGTACACAAAACAGAAAAACTTGAAACATTAGGTCATTCTATTATTAAAGTACACGAAGGAAAAATTATCATCAACGAAACAGTACGTAAAAACATGGCACTTATTGCTAAACAAAGCAAAAGTGAGCGTCTGTACAGAAAACTTTCTAACCGCGAAATCGAGGTTTTACGTTATTTAAGCGATGGTAAGAAAAACAATGAAATCTCTAAAATCTTAAATCTGAACGAAAAAACAATCAGTACTTACAAACTGAGATTATTAACAAAATTAAATGTTACTAATCTTGTTGACTTAGTGAACAAAGCTAAGACTTTAGAAATTATTTAATCAAGTCGAAAATCTTAGCCTTTTAAGAGAATCGAAAAATTATAAAACTCTATCTATTTTGAATTATCAATTAGATAGAGTTTTTTCTTTTTTAGTGATAAGGCACCACTACACGTCCTAATTTTTTCGAAAAGTTATTCAGCAATTTAGAATAATCGATCACCATACTCAAAACTTCTGAATTATCTTCCTGCGGATCGGTTAAAAGAGAATTCTTTAATTCTGCAATAATTCCAGACACCAAATACCATCTCATAGAAAATATCGTGTCTGAAACATTTTGCTCAATAGTTTCACTTTTATGTTTTGGAAAAATATTCTGCCCTTCCCAATTATGAATGGTTAATCTTTCATCTTCCATCAAAATATTGGTTACTTCTTGAGCAAAATCAGGCTCTAAGTGCATCAAATATTTATCTAAACTAAATGTTTCATTCTGATTGTAAAAATCAATGATGTTCGTGTAAATATTCTGAAACAAAATATTGGACAACTGAACCTCATCTTCTTGAAGACTTAGATATATTTTTTCGAATACTTTATACTGTCTTTTTTCTGAAACTTCTTTTACATTTCCTTCTTCATCTGCCCTCAAAAAAACATCTTCAAAATTTTCTACCACACTTCCGTACAATAGTAAAATCTCAATGACTTTTCTTTCGAAACCATATAAAATATCTACTTTTTGATTTTGTTCTTGCGGAAAATATCCTGGATCTCCCGGATAATCGTAACCTTCTGGCGGGCCAGTTCTTGGATCTTCTGGATCTCCTCCTGAAAATGTACCTGCTTGCGGAGGCTGATTTCTAACTACCTCAAAAGGCCTATGTTCCTGTTTCTGTTTTTTATTAGCGTCTGCTATATCTTTCTGAATCAGCTGCGCCAAAGTACTCGTCAAGACCTGCTCCGAAATATCCATGATTCGAGCACATTCCTGAATATAAACTTCACGCTGAATACGGTCTGGAATTTTAGAAATACTCGTAACCATATCGCGAATCAGATCTGCCTTTTTTATCGGGTCATTCTTGGCTTCGCCCATTAAAATCGAAGCCTTAAATTGTATAAAATCTTTACTGTTGTTTTCTAGATAAGCGACTAAATCGTCATGAGAATTTTTACGCGCAAAACTGTCCGGATCTTCTCCTTGAGGAAAAGAACAAACACGAACATTCATACCTTCTTCCAAAATCAAATCAATTCCTCGAATGGCCGCTCGCAAACCAGCCGCATCTCCATCAAAAAGAACGGTGATATTTCGCGTCAGACGATTGATCAAACGAATCTGATCTGGTGTCAAAGCTGTTCCAGATGAAGCCACAACATTTTCTATTCCCGCTTGGCTAAACTGAATCACATCGGTATAACCCTCAACCAGGTAACAGTTATTTTGTTTGGCTATAGATTGTTTGGCATGATAAATTCCGTAAAGGACTTTACTTTTATGGTAAATATCACTTTCAGGCGAATTGAGATATTTTGCAGCTTTTTTATCATTCGTTAAAATACGTCCTCCAAAACCTAAAACACGACCCGACATACTTTGAATCGGGAACATTACACGCCCTTTAAATCGGTCAAATGGCCGGTCTTCTCTCGGAATTGTCAAACCCGTACTTTCTAGAAATTCTAATTTATATCCTTTTCCTAAGGCTTCTTTCGTCAAAGCGTCCCAAGTTTCTGGAGAATATCCTAAATTGAATTTTTTAATGGTTTCATTCGTAAATCCTCTTTCTTTAAAATACGATAAACCAATTGCTTTTCCTTCTTCAGAATTTACCAAAACATCTTGAAAATACTTGGCAGCAAATTCAGAAACCAAATACATACTCTCGCGAAGATCTGTATTGGCTTTTTCTGCTTCAGTCTGCTCCGTTTCTTCAATTTCGATATTGTATTTTTTGGCTAAATAGCGAATGGCTTCCGGATAGGTAAATTGCGAATGTTCCATTAAAAATTTAACAGAGTTTCCGCCTTTTCCGGTACTAAAATCTTTCCATATCCCTTTTGCCGGAGAAACCATGAACGAAGGAGAACGCTCATCTGAGAACGGACTCAGCCCTTTAAAATTACTTCCTGCACGCTTCAAATTCACAAAATCGCCAATAACCTCCTCTACTCGAGCAGTTTCAAAAACAGAATCAATGGTGGTTTGTGAAATCAAAGTGTATTAAATTTTAGAAGTTGAGAGCTTGCAAAAATACGTAAATCTTGTTGGAATTCTAATCATTTTTAAATCAAAAAAAGCATCTCTCACGAGATGCCCTTTTACTAACTAAACTTAATTTTATTCTTAGTTGAAATCGAATCGAATACCTAACGAAATATTATTCTCATCGACAGCATTATTTTTAAATATTGGATTCAAATCATATTTCAAATACAAGCTTATTTCTTTGTAACCTATATAAGAACTCAATCCGTAAATGAAATTATTTACATTATAATCGCCTTTTGTTTTTTGCGTTGTTTTATAGTCGTTGTCTTCAAATTTTAAAATCTGTTTCGATTTTACATTGATTCCTGCATAACCTCCAAATCCCATTCGGAATCCTTTATGTGTTCTAAAATAGGATTTTCCATCGTAGTTTCCATCTTTCGAAAAATCAAATTCTAAATGAACTGGCGCCACTAAATACACATTTCTAAAACGAGATTCTTTTAAATGTATCGGATTTGTCACTAAATCTGTTTGGTCGCCATTTAAAACAAAACTGCGATTATCTGTTGGTCTAAGGTTATTATACATTAATGAAAGTCCGTATTTGGCATGCAGCAAATTATTGTCATTCAGAATTCTAGAATTAAGAGTCAAACCCCATTCGTAAAAATGCGATCCGATAAAATCATAATTAGAATCCTGCAGTTTACCGTCAACCATTGTACTGTTTAACCCCATTGCAAATACAAATTGAGAAGTTGTTCTTTTAGATTCTCTTTTAACTTTATCATCTTGACCGTTGTACACCTTCATTGCAGGAATCTTTATTTCTGTTTTATGAGGGCTGATAGAATCACTGCCTGTACCAATTAACAAAACCGTTCCTCTTTCTTTAGTATAATTCACTTTGCCATCGACTTTTTCCTGAACCAATTCTTGCAATTTTTCCTGTTCTACAGCTACTCTATTCTCGATATTGCGTGCTCTTTTTTCTGCAAAATCCTTTTTCTTTTTTTCTGCTTCTTCTTTAGAAATTGTTCCTTCTACCAATTGATTGTTAACCTCATCGACTTCTTTCTTTAATGCTGCTTTCTCTTCATTGGTTATATTTTCGATATTAACTGCAATTGTTTTTGCTTTATTTTCAAAAGTTTCTTGTCCTACCATTTTAGTAACAAACAGGAATACTAAGAGGAATAGATAAATTGTAAAATTTTTCATGATTACTTTTTTTGATTGATTGATTTGATTGATGATTTAATTTTTAACGTTTCGATTTTCAACAGCAACTTTAACGGTCTGGTAGCTTTTATTGATTTTTGCGATCATTTTTTCTCTAAAAGAAAGTTCCAGTTCGCCGTCAACCTGATCTAATAAATCGTTCGAATTAATTTTGATTTTTGATTTTGATTTAACTGCATTTTCTGCCAAAATTTTAGTTTCAGCTTTTTCCAATAATTGATCGACATTATCTTGTTTAGACGTTTCGGCAATTAAAGTTGGATTGTTTGTTGATTGTTTTTCTTGATTGTTTTTGATGATTGAAGACTCCGCTATTTGATTGGATTCATTTTGAGTGTTTTTATTTGAAATTGGCTCCGAAACTCCGGAATTGCTTTTTTTGTTTTTGTTTACTGTTTCTTCAGAAATTTTTTCGGCAATTGCAGTTTCCGTTTTTACTGAATCAACAGTGTTTAAAACAGGCTCTGTTACCGATTCTTTTTCGGCTTCAGTTTCTTTTTCAACAACTACCGTTTCTGGCGTTTTAACTGCATTTTTATTTTGATTGAAAAACAGCGTTCCAACCAATAGAAGTCCGATGAAACTTGCTGCGATATACAGCCATTTTCTTTTTGATTTTTTTGAATTAAGCTTAACTGGTTCTTTTTCTTCTGCCACAGTCAGCATCGCATCCAATCGATCCCAGGCTTTGTTGCTTGGTTCAATTTCGCGTTGATTTAGTTTTTCACGGAAATCCTTTTCAAAATTATTCGGTTCCATTATCTTGTTTTTTTAAAATAGTAATTTGTGTTTGCAGCATTTTTCTAGCGTGCGATAATTGCGATTTCGATGTTCCTTCATTAATTCCTAACATCTTGGCAATTTCATTGTGTTTGTAACCTTCAATTGCATATAAATTGAAAACCATTTTATAGCCGTCGGGCAAAGCATCAATTAAATACTGAATTTGTTCTACGGTAAATTGGCTGTCGATTTCATTGAAGCTTTCTTCTACAAAAAATTCATCTTCGGCAAATTTTACCTTTTTCTGAACTCTTAAATACGAAATGCATTCGTTAACCATAATTCGGCGGATCCAGCCTTCAAAACTTCCTTTGTGTTCAAACTTGCCTAAATTGGTAAAAACTTTCATGAAAGCCGTTATCATTACATCTTCTGCCAATTGAATGTCTTTTATGTATTGACGAGACACACTTAACATTTTCGAAGAAAACTTACTATAAATCTGCTGCTGTGCCTGACGATTGTTCTCGACAGCCAGCTTTATGATTTTGGTTTCTTCTTGATGTAACTGGATAATTTTCATTAATAAGCTTTTCGGTTTTGGTTTTTGGTTTTAGAAACAGACTTCTATTAGCATAGACGATTGTCGATTTGAAATGGTTGCATGGTCTTAAAAAAAAAATCAAATTTTTAAATTCCAAATTCCAAAACTGAATTTAACATTAATTTTAATTCAATGTAAACTTAAGCAGAAATGATAAAAATCAAATTAGAATTGCTTTGAAAATTAACTATTTAAAAAACAAAATTGTAGGTTTTTATTTATAATTTTGTGTTGGCAATTTAATTAGTATGACAAAAAACCTTAACTCCAATCAGCTTAGTATTCTAAACCTTTTAGAATCCATCAATTATAAGAATTATTATAAACCAGAGTCAGCAACACATGGTCAAATTGAACTTTTCAAAGAAAGAGCACTAAAAAAACAGGTTGAACAAACTGTTATTGATCAACTTGTAGATTTATATGAAGTTGCGAATAATTATGACATTTTAGGACTTTATAGTTGTGATGATCTAGTAATATTTGAGTGGTGGACCTATCAAGAATTATGGATAGGACAAAAAGATTTTTATACTCTTCGTTGGGCTAATGGTAAATTCTGTTTGGGTGATGCTGGTGACATAAGCTTTTCTGAAGAATATGAATTTAATAGTTTAATTGAATTAATTAAGGCATGTATTAAGGAAATGCTTTTAGACAATTTTGATCATTAAATAACTTACTCATTTAAACCTAAACTTTTCACTTCATTTCACCAATGACATATTTTCAATGATCAAAAAAACCTGTATCGCAATTTTCGTTTTACTTTGTTCTTGCACGCAAAATAAAACTGAACAAAAAATAACCACTCAAAAAGACTCCATATCTAAAAAAACTTCTTTAAAGTTTAAGGATACCTCAAAGTATAAATTTTATCCAAATACAAATTGGCTAAAAAATACTTCTAAAGATAGTATTACTGAAACTTATTGGAAGGAAATTATTAAAAGAGATTCATTAAGTAAGATATATAAACATGCCTTACTTAATTCATTTCCATTAAAAGATAAAACCGTAAATTTTTTAAGGAGAGGAAAAGAATATAAAAATTTAGTAAATGAAGAGTATTGCAAAACAATGTCTGAACCAGAACGTGCAGCATTAGGATATTTAACAACTCTTTACCCTACATCAAACTACTGCTATTTTAAAAAGGATATAGACAAAGAATACACAATGCGACATGCCTTAAATCTGGATAGTGAAAATTATTCCTATAATGATAAATCTACAGATCAATTTATGAATTATATGCAGTTTTGGTTTCGCAATGATACTGAATCCCTGAGTAAAATAGCTGCTGATCATTGTCCAGAAGCAATTGCTTATGGGTCAGTACTTTTTTATTTAAGCAAAATTAATTTGACAGTAAAAGAAAATAAAATTTATATAAATTTTAAGATTGAAGGTGCTGGTCGGAGTGACTGGGAGGTTATCTGGACTGAAAAATTAACCTTTTTAGTAGCTAAAGACTATATTAAATTAATTGAATCCAAAAAGTCAGAGGAAGAATATACATACTTTTATCCTAACGGCAGTGGAATAGATCCACCTGATGGTTATGTAAATAATGGCAAGGGAGAATATCGCTTACCTAAAAAATCTAGAAAGAAATAAGATTTATTTTTTTTTTCAATAACGTATTAAAATGATCAAAAAAACCTGTATCGCAATTTTCGTTTTACTTTGTTCCTGCACACAAAATAAAACTGAACAAAAAATAACCACTCAAAAAGACTCCATATCTAAAAAAGCTTCTTTAAAGTTTAAGGATACCGCAAATTATAAATTTCATCCAAATACAAATTGGCTAAAAAATACTTCTAAAGATAGTATTACTGAAATGTATTGGAAGGAAATTATTAAAAGAGATTCATTAAGTAAGATATATAAACATGCCTTACTTAATTCATTTCCATTAAAAGATAAGACTGTAACCTTTTTATGGATTGAAAAAGAATATAAATCTTTAATAAATGAAGAGTATTGCAAATCAATATCTGAACCAGAACGTGCAGCATTGGGTTATTTAACAACACTATATGGCACTACGAACTACTGCTATTTTAAAAAGGATATAGACAATGAATACACAATGCGACATGCCTTAAATCTGGATAGTGAAAATGATTTGCATTATGATAAATGTACAGATCAATTTATGAATTACATGCAATTTTGGTTTCGAAATGATAGTAAATCCTTGAGTGAAATAACTGCTGACAATTGTCCGGAAGCAATTGCTGGTGGGTCAGTACTTTATTATTTTAGTGAAATTAATCTGACAGTAAAAGGAAATAAAATTTATGCTTATTATAAATTTATTTCTTCTAATCGAGATATATGGGAGATTGTAATGAAAGGTAAGATTGTCTTCTTGGTAGATAAGGATAATATTAAACTAATTGAAAGCAAAGAAGAAGAAGAGGTAGAAGAAGAATCCGTATACTATTATCCTAATGGGAGCGACCGTTTACCTCCAGATGGTTATGTAAATAATGGGAAGGGAGAATATCGCTTACCTAAAAAATCTAGACAGAAATAAGATTTATTTTTTTCTCTCTATAACATAATTCACCATCAAAGTCAAAGCATCTTTGTACTCAGAATCCTCAAAGTTTTGAAGTAATGCAAGTGCTTCTTGCTGGAATTCGACCATTTTGTTTTCGGCGTAAGCCAAACCATTATTATTTTTTACAAAGGCAATAACTTCTTTTACGCGTTTTTTGTCTTTGTTGTGGTTTTTTATGGAGTTTATCAGCCACTTTTTTTCTTGCGGAGTACAAGTATTTAAAACGTGAATTAAAGGCAAAGTCATTTTTTGCTCTTTAATATCTATTCCCGTTGGTTTTCCGATGGCTTCTTCGCTGTAATCAAATAAATCGTCTTTGATTTGAAATGCCATTCCGATCAATTCACCAAATTTGCGCATGTTTTCTACCTGAGCATCATCTTCTATTACAGCTTTCGCGCCAAGCGCACAACAAGCAGCTATAAGCGTTGCTGTTTTCTTTCTGATGATTTCGTAGTAAACGTCTTCTGTAATATCAAGTCTTCTTGCTTTTTCGATTTGAAGCAATTCTCCTTCGCTCATTTCACGAACGGCTACAGAAATAATTCTCAACAGATCGAAATCGCCATTATCAATAGAAAGCAATAAACCTTTAGACAATAAATAATCTCCAACCAAAACGGCAATCTTATTTTTCCAAAGCGCATTGATTGAGAAAAATCCGCGACGGCGATTACTATCGTCTACCACATCATCGTGTACCAATGTTGCGGTGTGAATTAGTTCAATTACCGAAGCTCCGCGATACGTTCTTTCGTTTACAGTACCTCCAGAAACCATTTTTGCAGTAAGAAAAACAAACATCGGACGCATTTGTTTCCCTTTGCGGTTTACGATATAATAAGTGATTCGATTTAGCAACGCAACCTTAGAAGTCATCGATTCATGGAACTTTTTCTCGAAAAGTTCCATCTCGGTAAAAATAGGCTGCTTTATTTGAGACGTAATATTCATTTAGATTCCAAATATACTATTTTAAATAAAAATACGTTGTTTATTTTAGGTTAGGATTTAAATATTTTATGTTTTAACCTGAAAAAAAACGCCAAAAATAGCTCTAACTAATACTGATTTGAATTCATTAAGTTAAAAAAAGAACCTAAAACCATTTTTTTTATGAAAACAAAACTTTTATTAATTAGTACTTTTATTACTATGTCTTTTTTCATTGGCTGTAATTCTGATGAAAAAACAAATGACGGATCGGCAGCAGCGATTACCAACGAGGAGATTGTAACCAATGCTAAAATCGATGCTTCTGTTGAGGATGTTACGGATATTGCTGAAGATCAATTTAGCTCTCAATTGAATGTAAATGCCAAACCAAACGGACCTATAAAAAAATATCTTCCTAGCTGTGCTACAATCACTACAGTTTTAACCAATAACACTTGGACAAAAACAGTAGATTTTGGCGTGGAAGGTTGCACTCTTAATAACGGAAATACAGTAAAAGGTAAAATGGTTGTTTCTTTTTCAAACGATTTTACTTCTTCTACACAAACCATTAGCTACACTTTTGACGGGTTTTATCATAATGGTAAAAAAATTCAGGGAAGCAAAAGTATTGTGAGAACTATTAAAGAAACCAATTTATTGGTGACAGCCCATCCTGTTTCTACAGCTTCTATAGATTTAACCATTACGTTTGATGATGGAAAAGTGTATACTAGAAAAGGAACGCTAACAAAAGAAATGACTTCTGGCTACGACACATGGTTTGATTGGGATGATAATGTGTTTGTGGTTACTGGTAGCGGTTCTACAACTTTCCCAAACGGAGATACTTTTTCGGCAGAAATTACAACTCCTCTAGAGTTTAATGCGTCTTGCAGAAAATCTATTGCTGTAAAAGGAATTGTTTCTATAACCAAAAATGGCGCTATAGCAACTCTTGATTATGGTAGCGGAGAATGCGATACGCTTGTAAAAGTAACAAAAGACGGCGTTACTGAAGAAGTAGATTTGAAAAAATAAGCATCCTTTTTGTCCAAGAAAAAAGCATTAAAAACGAGAAATAATTCTTGTTTTTAATGCTTTTTAATTAACCAATCAATTGTCCCGATGGGACATAATTATCATTATGAATATTTTTTTTCTACCAACGAGATATTCCTAACGGAATATTTTTTAGCAAAAATTATTCTGCTTCTTTATTCGCTAATTGTCCACAAGCAGCGTCAATGTCTTTTCCTCGGCTTCTTCTTACTTTTACTACTACTCCAATATTTTCTAACGCTTTTATATAGGCCATAATCGATTCTTCTGAAGCTTGCTGGAATTCGCCATCATCAATTGGATTGTATTCAATCAAATTGACTTTGCATGGGACATATTTACAGAATTTAACCAACGCATCAACCGAAGCTTTATCATCGTTAATTCCTTTCCAAACTACATATTCGTAAGAAATTTTGCTTTTGGTTTTTCTATACCAATATTCCAATGCTTCTCGTAAATCTTTTAAAGGGAAGTTTTTACTGAAAGGCATAATGCGAGCGCGAGTTTCATCTATAGCAGAGTGCAGAGAAACTGCCAGCTTAAACTTAACGTCATCATCTGCCATTTTTTTGATCATCTTCGGAATTCCTGAAGTCGAAACCATAATTCGTTTTGGAGACATTCCTAAACCTTCTTCTGAAGTAATCATGTCTATTGCTTTAATGACATTATTATAATTCATTAAAGGTTCTCCCATTCCCATGAAAACAATATTAGAAAGCGGATGATTGTAATACAAACGGCTCTCTCTATCAATAGCTAGAACTTGATCGTAAATTTCGCCAGGTTCTAGATTTCGCATTCTTTTTAATCTTGCCGTTGCGCAGAAATTACAATCTAAACTACAGCCCACTTGACTAGAAACACAAGCAGTAGTTCTGGTTTCTGTCGGAATTAAAACAGACTCTACCACAAGTCCATCATGAAGCCTAACGGCATTTTTTACTGTTCCATCACTACTTCTTTGCATTGTATCAACCTTAATATGATTGATAACAAAGCTATTTTCAAGCATAGACCTTGTAGCTTTGGCTACATTTGTCATGTCTTCAAAACTGTGAGCTCCTTTGCTCCATAACCATTCGTAAACCTGATTTCCGCGGAAAGCTTTATCTCCATTTTCAACAAAAAAATCGCGAAGCTGTTCTTTTGATAAGGCTCGTATGTCTTTTTTCTCCATTTGCATGCTGCAAAGTTAGTTTATTTCCAGTGTTTTCTAAAACTTAAAGCAATTTCCCGCTTTTTTTGTTGATTTCTTTCCCAAAAAAATAGGCTAAAAAAACAATACAAGATATTTTCGATCCAAACACACAATAAACTAATAGGCAATTACTTACACTTTATTTTCTTTTCTTCAAAGATAAAATCTGAGCGTTAATAGGCCATTCCCTCCTTTACTATAACCATTTAATAAAACTTTAGCCATGATTTTTATCATTTCGTTTTTTTCGCGCGCGCGATAATTTTGGTCTAAGAAATAAGGATAGTTTTTGATTCTGCATCCACTAACTGAATTTTAAAGCGTCCTCATTTAAATGATTAACCTATACTTTATCAACATGAAAACAATTCAATCATTTTTACTGACCGTAATTTTTACTACAATAGCATTACAGGCAAATGCTCAAAAAAATTATAGTGTAGCTGCAAACTCAACTTTTGAAGTAGCAGGAACCTCTACAGTACACGACTGGGTAATGAAATCTACAGAAGGAACTGGAATGGCCAACTTAATAATTAAGGATTCTAAACTTGCTACAATAAATAGTTTAAGAATTTCAATATTGGCCGAAAGCTTAAAAAGCTATAAAGCAAGTATGGACAAAGTAGCCTACGAAGCTTTGGATACCGAAACACACCAGAATATCGAATACGTTTTAAAATCTGCTGAAAAGATAGATGACAACACTTGGAACTTAACGGGAGTTTACACTATTGCAGGAGTAAGCAAAGAATACAAAACTCAAGTAAAAGTAACTTCTAGTAAAGGAAATATTATTCTGCAAGGTTCTAACCAAATTACTTTTGGCGATTTTGAAATGACACCCCCTAAAGCAGCTCTTGGAGTTGTGAAAGCAGGAAAAGATTTAACGGTAATCTTCAATATTATTTTAAGCTAAATCGAATCGCCTTAATGTTAAAAATTATCTCTCTTTAGGGTTTTCAATTTTTAGAAAAATGTTAAAAAATGACAATTTAATAAAAATCAATACTCTCTTTTGCTTTAGTAATCGATTATGCAGAAAATGAAAACGTTGTAGTTATTAAATACCAATTTAATAAAATTTTAACAATGATTATTATCATGTACCAAGCTGCTTTATAAGTAGATCTTTGATACAAGTTAAAGACAAACAAAACACTTAGAGATAGAATTGGCCGAGTTTATCTATTTTTTTTAATCAAAATCCATAATTAAAATGAAAACCCACAAAATGAAATTATTCGCCCTTGTTATTGCAATTTTCGGAATTAGCTCATTTGCGACAGCACAAAAATCATATGCCTTAGACAGTAAATCAACTTTTTCTGTAGCTGGTACATCTACACTTCACGACTGGGAGATGAAATCGGCGTCTGGAACTGGAACAGCAACTCTAAACATTGCTAGCGGAAAGCTAACTGACATAGACGCTCTAACCGTTACTTTATTGGCAGAAAGCGTAAAAAGTGAGAAAAAAAGTATGGATAAAGTGGCTTACGAAACGATAAAAACAGATAAAAACAAGCAAATTAAATATGTTCTGAAATCTGCTGAAAAAGTAAACGAAACTACTTGGGAACTAACTGGTACTTACACCATTGCTGGAGTTAGCAAAGTTTACAAAACTTCTGTAAAAACAACTGTTACTGCAAATGGACTAAATCTTCAAGGAAGTAACAAAATTACTTTTGCAGACTTCGGAATGAAATCGCCAACAGCAATGCTTGGAACAATCAAAACAGGACAAGACCTGACTATAAAATTTAATTTAAACTTTAATTTATAACCGCCATGAAGAAGATTTATATCCTATTTATTACAGTAATAAGTACGTTCGCTGTAAATGCACAAGTAAGCTTTGGGAATATGCAAAACCAAATATCTAGAGGGAAAGACGGTATCAACGTTTTTGACGTACAAAAAGACAATAGAGAATTTAAAGGTATCAGCATTGACTTTGGTGGTGCTTTCAACATGGATTTCCAAGCCACAAATTCATTCAACAACCAACCTGCTAGTTCTACGAGTACAACCACTACAGCAACTGGGACTACTACTAGAACAATTACTGGATATCGTTTAATGAATACTGAAAACAATTTTACTCTTCCTGCAGCTGACATGTATATTGGCGCACAACTATTTGACGGAGTACGAGTAAATTTAGATGTTTATTTAGCTTCAAGACACCACAATGACTCTTATGTAAAAGGTGGATACTTGCAAATTGACAAGTTAGACTTCATCAAAAAAGACTTCTTGGCTGATGTAATGAAATATGCTACCATTAAAATTGGACAGATGGAGAACAATTTTGGTGATGCTCACTTTAGAGGTTCTGATAATGGTAATACCATTAGAAATGCATTTGTTGGAAACAACATCATGTATTCTTTTACTACAGAAATGGGTATGGAGGTTTACTACAACAGAAATGGATTGGTAAGTATGTTAGGTGTTACAAATGGTAATTTAAATCAAAGTAACGAAGAAGTTTTTTACACTACCGGCCCAAACACCAATACAACGCATAGTCCTTCAATCTTAGCTAAATTAGGTTATGACAAACAGCTTAATGAAGATTTAAGAGTAAGATTAACTGGTTCTCTTTACCATAATGCAAATCTTGGTAATGCAAACATATATTCTGCTAATAGATCAGGATTTGGTTATTGGGGTATATTGAATAATAATGCTTATAAAAATACGATTACTAAGACCGACGCTGATGGTAATGTTACTTCTACAACTACTACTGATGTTCCTACTAGTTTCAGTAAAACATCTACTCCAGAGGCAACGTTCAACCCTAATTTCAAAAATTGGGCTACAACATACATGATTAATCCTTTTGTGAAATATAAAGGACTTGAATTCTTTGGAACAATCGAATTAGCTTCAGGAGGAGATAAAGCTGGTACTGACGACAAACGTACTGCTAATCAATATGCTTCAGAGCTTATTTACAGATTTGGAGGAACTGAACAATTCTATATCGGAGGAAAATACAATACTGTATCTGGAAAACTATCTAATGCTGATGCTAAAAAGGTTACTGTAGATAAATTTGAAGCAAGCGCTGGTTGGTTTATGACTAAAAACATTTTAGCTAAATTAAACTACGTGAATCAAAAATATAAAGATTACTCACAATTTGTAGGAGATCCTGCTACTGGCAATGTAAACAACTTTTATGGAGGTAAGTTTGAAGGTATAGTATTCGAAGCAACCATTGCGTTCTAATATAAAAAAAATGAAAACGAGATTTCAAATATTAATAATGGGTTTAGCAATGTTCTTTTTACTAGGAAGTGCTAAACCCACTTTTTTCGCAGAAGATAGCGCTGTGGCAATTAATAAAATTAAAATAGAAATCACAGGACTATCTACAGTTGGCAAATATAATTGCTCTAATACCTTTGCTATAAGGGATACTGTTTATGTAAACTGCATTAAAAAAAACACTTTCAATACCGACATCAAAATGTCTGACTTTGATTGTGGCAATAAAATAATGACGAAAGATTTACAAGGAACTGTAAAAGCAAAAAAATTTCCAAACAGCACTGTTTCTATTAGCGACATAAAGCCAATGGGAAAAAATTACAAATGCAGACTAAACTTTTTTATAACCGACAAAACACTCAAATACAAAGATTTTATATTATATAATACCGATGATAAGATTCAAGGAACGCTTAGTTTAAAGTTCTCTGATATTGAGTTGGAACCACCAGTAAAAATGGCTGGCTTGATTAAAGTAAAAGACGACATTGTAATTAATTTCAGTTTATATAAAAACTAAATCTTCTTGTAGAAAAAAATTGAACACCAAGCTAAAAAAGTCAAAATTTGGCACAAGAATTGTTTTGCTCTCAAAAGAAAAATAATCTTACAAAGAGCTCAATCATTTTAAAATTTGTAATTTTATTTTCAGCCATTTAACCTTTAAGTTTTATCAACCTAAAAAAATGTAATTATGAAAAAACAAATTTTAAGTTTAGCTGTTGTTGCCTTACTAGCATTTGCTGTTCAGTCATGCGAAAAAAAAGAAAATAAACCTGCCGAAGATGAATTAACGCTAGGCAATAAAGTAGATTCTCTTACAACAGATATCGAAGAAGTAAAAGATAGTGCTGTAAGCAAAGCCGAAGGCGCTGCTGCTAAAGCAAAAGATGCTACAGAAACTGCTGCTCAAGATGTAAAAGACGCTACTAAAAAAGCAGCAAACGATGTTGAGAATGCGGCTAAAAAAACGGCAACTGATGTAAAAGATGCTACTAAAAAAGGAGCTGAGAAAGTTGAAAATGCGGCTAAAGCTGCCAAAGATGGAACTGTAAAAACAGCTAAAGACGTAAACGAAGCTTTGAAAAAATAAAGCCTTTTTAAATCTTAAAATAAACCATTCGCAAAACGAATGGTTTTTTTATGCCCAATCGCAAACAGATATTTTTGTATTTTTGCCTTCAAATTACAAGATACTACAACATGCATTTTATATCACAAGAATTAGAAGATTATATCGAACAGCATTCTGAAAATGAACCAGAATTGCTAGCCAAACTTAATAAAGAAACGTATCAGAAAATACTTTTGCCTAGAATGCTCAGTGGTCATTTTCAAGGTCGTGTTTTAAGTATGTTGTCAAAATTGATTCGTCCGGTTAATATTCTGGAAATCGGGACTTACACCGGTTATGCTGCTTTGTGCTTATGCGAAGGAATGCAGGAAAATGGTCAATTACACACCATTGATATTAAAGAAGAATTAATTGATTTTCAGCGAAAATATTTTGATATGTCTCCTTGGGGAGAACAGATTTTTCAGCATTTAGGAGAAGCAGTAAACATTATTCCAGATTTAGACTTAAAATTTGATTTGGTTTTTATTGATGCTGATAAAGAAAACTACTTGAACTACTGGGAAATGATTGTTCCAAAAATGAATAAGGGTGGTATCATTTTATCTGATAACGTTTTGTGGAGCGGAAAAATCCTAGAACCAGTTCATCCAAATGACGTAAGCACAAAAGTACTTTTAGAATACAATCAGCTTTTAAAAGACGATCCAAGAGTAGAAACGGTTTTATTGCCAATTCGTGATGGGTTGACGGTTTCGAGAGTATTGTAGATTTTTAAGATGCTAAGGTTCTGAGATGCTGAGATTCTAAGTTTTTTTTTTAAAGATGCTAAGATTCTGAGATACTAAGTTTTACACTACTTACTTGCCTCCAGCTTTAGCTGGAGGTATGTAATTTAACCACACAAGGCTTTAGCCAAATACTTCATAATATTTGGCTAAAGTCTTTTTATTTGCCCATAAAAAAACCTCCAGCTAAAGCTGGAGGCAATTTATAATATATCTTTAAAACCTTAGAATCTCAGAATCTTAGTAACTCAGCATCTTATAAAAAAAATCTATCCTGGAAAATACTGTGGCTTTAATTTTCTATAAACTAAATAAAGTAAAAATCCGAAAAGTGCTCCGAAGAAATATCCGGTAAGAATATCACCTGGAAAATGCAATCCTAAATAAATTCGGCTGTAAGCAAATATTAAGGGCCAAAGAAATAGGAATCCGAAATATTTGAAATAGCGTTTTAAAATCAAAAATAAGAAAGTTGCAACCGCCATAGTGTTGGCAGCATGTCCAGAGAAAAAGCTATAGGATTTTCGAACCTGAACAACTCTAATAATTGTATTTACTTCTGGATCATTGCATGGTCGCAAACGCTGAAAAGTGTGTTTGAATAAATTACAGGTCTGATCTGTAAAAGCAATTAGAACAGCTATAAAAAGCAACAAATACAGGGTTTGTTTTCCTCCTATTTTTTTATAAATAAGATAGAATAGTAATAGAAAAAATGGCGTCCAATACAATTGATTGGTAATAATAAGCCATAATTTGTCGTATGTTTCAGAACCTAATCCGTTAAGAAAGATTAAAAGATCTTTATCTAATTCCTGTATTTTTTCAAGCATTACATTTGGCGTTTAATAGGTCCAGAAAGAGTATCAATATCTTCTTTTACTTTTTCGATTTCAGCTGTAGTGTCTCCTAAAAGATTTCCTGTATCTCCAAGCAAATTAGATTTGGCATTATCAATTTCTGCGTTGATATTTCCAGTAATATCATTCAAAGATTTCGCGTCAAGCCCATTAGCCTCTGCTCCTTTTTGAATTTCACTTTTAATATCATTAGTTGCATTTTTTAACTGAGCCATAGCCTTTCCCATTGTGCGCGCAATTTCTGGCACTTTATCAGAACCAAAAAGCATTAGCACTATAAACAGTATGAAAACTAATTCTCCTCCTCCTATACCAAACATAACTTTTATTTTTGTTGTCGCAAAGATATTAAACTTTTCAGCTTAGAGTTTTAAAATTAACTTAAAAAGTCCTTGAAAATACATTTTATTAAAATAAAAAAGCTCATCAAGCTTTTATAAACCTGATGAGCTTTTTATTAATTTTTATTTTATTTAGTCAAATTTTGACTTAGTTTCTACTTTTGGCCAAGAGTTATTGGTCACATCAATATCTGCTGTTAGCAATTGTGGATCAATTTGAATGCTCTTAATTGCTTTTGTAGTAGCATATACTTTTTTAGCTGTCTCGTTACTTTTTCTCCAGATTTGAGCTGGATATTTGTAATTATCTTTAGAACCATCTTCATAAGTAATCTCAACTAAAATCGGCATAATCATTCCGCCTGGTTTGTTAAATTCTACTTCATAGAAGTATTTAGGAGATTTAATAGAAGCTTTTTCTTCAGCAGTAAAAGTCTGATCTACGTAATCTGCCAAAGACTTGAAATCTTGTACTTTTAAAGCTTTTTTCTTAGAATCGCTTACTTCTGCATTATCTCCAGAAACTAAGTAAACAAAAGGCCCTTTTTCAAAACCAAAACGTCCTTTTCTAACTTTTACATCTTTAATGTCTGTAGTTGGTGTATCTGAAACGTAATATTGTTTTACATCTTTAATTCCGATATCTACGAAATCTGTTGAGTAAAACCATCCTCTCCAGAACCAATCCAAATCTACTGCCGAAGCATCTTCCATTGTTCTAAAGAAATCTTCTGGTGTTGGGTGCTTAAACTTCCATCTGTTTGCATAAGTTCTGAATGCGTGATCAAACAATTCTCTTCCCATAACTACTTCTCTCAAAATATTAAGACCTGTAGCTGGTTTTCCGTAAGCGTTATTTCCAAATTGGTGAATGGTCTCAGAGTTTGACATAATTGGCTCCAAGAACTTTTGATCTCCGCTCATGTAAGGAACGATATTTTTTGCCGGTCCTCTTCTTGAAGGGAAATTTGGATCTAATTCCTGCTCTGCCAGATACTCTAAAAATGAATTCAAACCTTCATCCATCCAAGTCCATTGGCGCTCATCTGAGTTTACAATCATTGGGAAGAAAGTGTGCCCAACTTCGTGAATAATAACACCAATCATTCCGTTTTTCACTTCTCTGCTTGTCACTCCATTTTCATCTGGACGACCATAGTTCCAGCAAATCATTGGATATTCCATACCTTGATCTTCTGCTGAAACAGAAACTGCTTTTGGATAAGGATAATCAAAAGTATGAGAAGAATAGCTTTTTAAAGTATGCGCCACAACCATTGTAGAAGTTTCTCCCCACAGCGGGTTTGCCTCTTTTGGATAAACAGATTCTGCCATAACAGTTCTGTTTCCAATTTTCACAGCCATTGCATCGTAAATGAATTTTCTAGAAGAAGCAATTCCGAAATCACGAACATTTTTAGCACTGAATTTCCAAGTTTTTTTCTTTTCAGAAAAACCTTTTTCGGCCGCTTCTGCTTCTGCCTGCGTCACAATAACAACAGGTTTGTCAAATGATTTTTGTGCTTGCTCGTATCGCTTAACTTGTTCAGCAGTAAAGACTTCGCTTCTGTTCATTAATTCACCAGTTGCATCGATCACGTGATCTGCAGGAACTGTAATATTCACATCAAAGTTTCCGAAAGGAAGAGCAAACTCTCCGCTTCCCCAGAACTGCATGTTCTGCCACCCTTCAACATCGTTGTAAACTGCCATTCTTGGATAGAATTGTGCGATTACATATAATTTATTTCCGTCTTTCTCGAATAATTCGTATCCTGAACGACCGCCTTCTTTTCTATAGTTATTGATATTGTACCACCATTTTATTGAGAAAGAAATTTTTTCTCCTGGTTTTAATGGCGAAGTCAAATTAATACGCATCATCGTTTCGTTGATCGTATAAGACAATGCACTTCCTTTAGCGTCTTTAACTTGTTCAATATTAAAACCGCGCTCTAAATCTTTTTTCAAATATTTAGAAGAAAAACCATCCAATGGAAGAACCTGACTTATTTTGTCACTTTCTGCCAATGAAGTTTGCGTATTTGCTTTTGCTTGATTTTGATCTAACTGCACCCATAAATATTCCAAACTATCTGGCGAATTATTTGTATAGGTAATAGTTTCAGATCCGCTTAATTTTGAATTTTTATCATCCAATTCAACATCAATTTTGTAATCTGCTTGCTGTTGGTAATAAGCAGGCCCTGGAGCTCCAGATGCCGTACGAAACATATTTGGTGTTGCCAGCAAATCGTACATTTGGCTAAACTTGTTCGTATCGTACTTTCCTTGTTGTTTGGTTGGTGTGGTTGTTGCTTTATCCTGCGCTACTAACATTGCAGGAAAAAGTAATAATAATGAAAGTTTTTTCATAAAATTTTAATGGTAATTTCTTTAGGCTGTGAAAATAGTAATTAAAACATTAATTTTACTAATACCTTAATATTTTAACAATTCTTTCCTTGAAGATTCTGTAAAAAGAACACTTCTTTTTGTATCAAATGCTGAAATATGTGTAATGTTTTGCTGTTCTGAATTCCAATCTACCAAAATTGTATTGGAAATTTCAAGTGTTTTAAACTTATCTATGTCCTTAATTCTGGAATAACAGACCAAAACATCATCAGCTTCGACTTCTTTGGATAAAAAAGTTATTGTTTTTGATTGCCCATTTACTTTAATCAGAAAGTGTTCTGATAAATATTTTTTTAATAATTCGACATCTGCCGGAGTTTCTTTGCTTGTACCAACAAATGTCTTTTTGTGATACTTTTTCTCCATTGCATTATTTAAATCATCAATAAAAATGCGGGAAGTAATTTGCAGCATTTTCTTTTCTGCCGCATAATTTACCTGAAAAACACCAACATAAAATTTATGAAAAGCAAATGCCGAAGACAATACAAACAAAACTCCCAGCAAAGGGAAAACTAACTTTTTTTTCATTTTTGAGTAGCCTCAGCTTTCTTAAATTCTTTATTCTTATTAATCATAAAATCCATTAACTGAAATTTCTGATCTGGATTTACCAAGTCTTTAGAATGCGGATCGTTTGAGCAATACATTAAGAAAAGCTCTACTTCATCGTCTTTAAGATTAAGCGTTTTAGAATAAAAATCTTTTGTAAAATTATCTTTAGCGTATTCTACAAAAGCAATATCGGTAACTTCTTCCTCTCTTACTTCGTCTTTTTTACTCAAAAGTTTTTTGACATCTTTAAAGATTCGAACAAAATCGGTTCCATACTTTATAGTTTGATCAGAAAGCATTGCATTGTTTTTTGCAGTAGACTGTTGATCGTCTTCAAACTGCATATCTACATATTTCTGCGAACCGCCTTGTAAAGCTTTTACCTTTAATTCTTTATGTACAACAACTTCTTTAAGCTGATTATTAACTAAATCTAATTTTACTTTTAAAAGGATCTCAGCACAATCTTTCTCGGTTAAAACTATTTTTTTTGATTGAAATGTAAGGCCTGAGAATAATAAAGTATCTTTTGGCTGTGCAACAATATCAAACAAACCGCCAGAACCAATAAATGTCCTAACATTGGCATTAATATTCATTACATAACCACTTTCTATGGCTAAAAAATCATTGATAACCTGACCGTGTAATGGTTTCCTGAAACCGTTTTGCCCTAATGCAATTTGACAAAATAAGCATACAACGAGTACTCCTAATTTATTTTTCATTTTCGAGAATTGTTAGATATTTTCTTGCTAGATCTGTGATTAAAAACATACTCATTGTTTTGTTTTTGGTATTCAAAGATACAGCAAAATCAGCATCATCCACACAAAATAATTGAAATCCTTTAATATCATCTACTGGAATTTTCAATCTATCCGTATAATAATTCTCCTCAAAAAGGTATTCCAATTTTCTAAAAAGCGCTTCTTTTTTCTCTACATTCACCCCTTTTTTTAGCATCGCAGTTCGTCCCGAAATTGCATTTAACAACTTATCTACAGAAGTCGAATTTGCCGTATAAAGTTTTCGTTCTGCAGGCGTATATTTTTTTTGCCCATACGGAATAATTCCCAAATTCTCAGCCGTTATATTCGCGTTTTCATTGACAATTACTTCTTTTAACTCCACTTCCTTAGCCGTCATTTTTATAACTAAAGAACTGACAGTCAAATCTTCTGCCGATATTCTTCGTTTAACAGGCTCTAAGTTTACAGCAGAAAAAACCAAAACATCTCCTTCATGCACTGCAATCGAAAAATTACCATCAGAATCTGAAACTGTAGCGGCTTGCGTGGCATTATTTATAATATTAACCCCTTCAAGCGAAGTAGATTGTTCTTGCACTCTTCCCACCAATAACTTCAAATCTGTTTTTTGTCCAAAACCAATCTGAACAAAAAAAAGAAAAACAATAATTGATATAATCTTATTTACCCTCACCAGCAATCATTTCTTTATATTTTACAGCCAATTCTCCTAAAAGAAATTCTGTAGAAGTTTTATTTTTAGAATTTAAAATCACAGTAAACTTATCATTTTCGATCGCATAATATTCAAATCCCTTTACATAATCTGCCGGAATTTTTAATCGGTCAATAAAATGATCCAGACTAAACATATTTTCCAGAAGCCTCATGAAAAATTCCTTTTTCTCAACCGCAACTTCTTTCTTAAGCATAGCCGTTCTTCCTGAAAAGAAATTCAGCAACGGATCTGCAGAAATAGAACCACCAGCCATAAGAGAACCTTCAGCTGTTGACCCGCTATTTGCCGTCGGATTTAATGCCGTTGCGGTCTGTAATTTACGTTCTGCTGCAGTATATTTCTTTTGCCCCATCGGAATTATCCCCAAACTTTCAGCATTAATATTATCATACCGTTTTACCACAACCTCTTGTAATTGATACATAATCATACTAAGATTAACGGCAAAATTAAGATTTGAAAAATCTTCTTGTTTCAGCATCACTCTTTTTTCTTTAAAGCTTATTGAAGAAAAAACCAGAATATCAGTTGGTTTTGCTAAGATTGAAAAAGATCCAGAAGCATTTGTTATTACTGTTTCTTCTGTTTGCGCATTAATCACATAAATACCCTCCAAATCTAAAGTGCTTGAAACCACTTTCCCATTCAAAACGGAACGATCTTGACTTTGAGACCAACAAACTTGGCCCGCGACCACAATTAAAAAACAAGTAATTTTCTGAAACAAAATAAAATAAAATTAGAAATATTCTTAAAACGGTAAAAATATCTCAAGTCCTTCCAAATTTAATACTAATGACTTCGTAAAAATATGTTAATTAAAACATTAAAAACTTAGACAAAAACAGAGTTTTTAATATCTTTAACAAACAAAATTTGAGTTTAAAAAATCATGAAAAGCGTTATTATTGCAAGCACCTCTACTTTACACGGAGGCAAATACTTAGAATATATTTTACCTACTTTAAAAACACATTTTAAAAACTGTAAAACCATCTTATTCATTCCATATGCGCGTCCTGGCGGAATTTCCCATGATGAGTATACCCAAAAAGCTGCGGAGGCTTTTGCAAGCATCAACATTGATGTTAAAGGAATTCATGAATTTGAAAATCCGCAAGATGCTGTAAAAAATGCGGAAGGAATTTTTACAGGCGGAGGCAACACGTTTTTACTAGTTACCCAGCTTTATAAAAATAATATTATGCAGTTACTTTCTGAAACTGTAAAAAATGGAACTCCGTATTTAGGATCAAGCGCAGGAAGCAATATTTGCGGTTTGTCAATGCAGACTACCAATGACATGCCTATTATTTATCCTCCAAGTTTTCAGACTTTAGGATTAATTCCATTTAACTTAAATCCACATTATTTAGATGCCGATTTGCAATCTAAACACATGGGAGAAACTCGCGAAACAAGAATCAAAGAATTTCATGCATTCAATTCGATTCCGGTTTTAGGTTTAAGAGAAGGAAGCTGGCTTGAAGTAAAAGGCGAAAAAATTACTTTGAAAGGCCCTTTATCTGCGAGATTGTTTAAACAAAATCAAGAAGCTCAAGAATCAGAACCAGAAAGCGACTTAAGCGATTTAAAGTAAAATCCAATTTTAAAATTCCAAATTCCAAAATTAAGTCAACATAATAAATACAGAATTGGAATTTGGACTCGAGCGATAGCGAACAGGCGAAGCAATTTTAAAAATATTGGAATTTACGTTTAGTCTAAAAACAAAAAAGCCTCAAACAATGTTTGAGGCTTTTGAAGAGCGAAAGACGAGGCTCGAACTCGCGACAACCAGCTTGGAAGGCTGGAGCTCTACCAACTGAGCTACTTTCGCATTAACCGGGTGCAAATTTAAAAATTTTAATTTTAAAAACAAATAAAAATCAAAAATTTTATTTTCACAAAAACAAAACTAAAAAGTTTGTTTTCTAGAGCGAAAGACGAGGCTCGAACTCGCGACAACCAGCTTGGAAGGCTGGAGCTCTACCAACTGAGCTACTTTCGCATTGGTTGTGCAAATATAGAAAGAAAGTTCAGTTAAAAACAAGCTTTTCGGCAAAAAAAATCAATAAAAAACAACATTTTTTTATAACTTATTTAAAATTAAAAAGTTATAAATGCAATATTTTTTCAAAAAATCATGATTACAATTAGAGAAATTACATCAAAAGAAACTTATGCTGTTCGCCAACCCGTTTTAAGAAAAGGAAAACCTATCGAAAGTTGCGTGTTTGAAGGCGATGATTTGAAGTCTACTCATCATTTTGGTTTATTTGAGGATGAAGATTTAATAGGAATTATTTCATTATTTGATAAAATCAACACTATATTTGCCGCACAAAATCAAGCGCAAATTCGCGGAATGGCTGTTCTAGACACCCATCAAAAAAAGGGATTTGGAGAAGCTTTGGTAAGACATTGTGAAACCTATTGCAATGAAAATCAAGTGGATCTGATTTGGTTCAACGCAAGAACAGCCGCCGTAGGCTTTTATCAAAAAATGAACTACCAAACAGTAGGCGAATCGTTTGATATTAAAGATGTTGGCGAACATTATTTGATGTTTAAAAAATTATAATATGAAAAAAATCTACTTTTTAGTAGTAATATGTATTCTTGTGGGCTGCAAAAAAGAGCGCCCCGAAATCACACCCATTGTCAAAAAAAAGGTGCCAGCAATTATACTTACTGATGAGAGAAAAGTTGAAATAGATACTGCAACGATAAACGTTTTTAAAAGCGAAACGCTGAAACAATTTTACATTGCATCTGAAAATCAGACGGTATGGGGAAATCTTAAAAAGAGGGCTTTTGTTTTATCGCAATTAGAAAAATCTGAAGAACTAGGGTTAAATCCAGAAGATTACAAAATATCTCAGCTGAAAAAATTTGAAAGCAAAGTGGCTTCGCTTAGCGATAAAGATTTGGCTGCTTATGACATTTTACTAACTTATAATTTTGAGAAATATCTAAATCATATTTATAAAGGAAAACTAGACCCTAAAAAATTATATACCAATTGGGATTTGGACGCGAAGGAATTTGATGTAAATTCTGTTTTAATTAAAGGATTCAATAAAAACAAATTGGACAGCATTGTTGAAAACATTCAGCCTAAAACACAAATTTACAAAGAGCTGTTAAAAGCACTTCAAATCATAAACACTTTTCCAGATGACCATGTAAAAACGATTGAAGCTGCTGATAAAATCGTTTTAAACGATACTAATCCTGCCTTAATAAACATCAAAAAAAGGCTTTTGTATTGGAACGATATGTCAGGAAAGGACAGTCTAACAACAATTTACAATCAAAAAACTTTTGAAGCCGTTAAAAGATTTCAAGAAAGACATGGATTAGCTTCTGACGGCGTTATCGGAGCAGGAACTATTCGTGCTTTAAACTATTCTAAAGAAAGTAGAAAAAAACAGATAATTGCCAATTTGGAGCGTTGGAGATGGTATCCGTCAGAATTGGCTGAAAATTATTTTATTATAAATATTCCCGATTACAGCTTAAACGTTGTTGAAAATCAGGACACCACTTTGGTTCGGAATGTTGTAGTAGGAACTAGCAAAAGAAGAACACCTATTATTACATCTTTCTTAAAAACAGTTGTTTTTAATCCGACTTGGACTGTTCCTCCAACGATCTTAAAAGAAGATGTGGTTCCAGCAATGAAAAGGAACCGAAATTATCTGGCCAATAAAAACATTACGATTTATGATACTTCTGGAAAGGTAGTTTCCCCAATGGCATGGAATGAAAACAAACCTAATAATTATCGATATGTACAAAGTCCCGGCTCTAATAATTCGTTGGGATTAATGAAAATTTTGTTCCCAAACCATCACAGTGTTTATCTGCATGATACCAATCACCGTGGTGTTTTTGGACGCAATAATCGTTCTATGAGTTCTGGATGTGTGCGTGTTGAAAATCCATTAGAGCTTGCTCAGCATATTTTGGATGTTGACGGAAACTGGCCTCAAGATAGAATAGATACAATTATAGCAAGCAAGACAACGATGAGTTTTAAGATTACCAAAAAATATGCTTTATATCAATGGTATTGGACCGCTTGGAGCAAAAAAAATCAGCTCATTTTCAGAGCTGATATTTATGATTTAGATTCGGATTTATATGATCAATTAAGAAATTAACCTCTCCTCCATCGAAAAACTTCTAGATGGATGATAGATATATAAACACGATTTGTCTTTTATTAATTGAATAATTTCATTTGTCAATTCAACTGGAACCGCAGGACAGCCTTGACTTCTGCCTAATCTTTTATGATCTCTGATGAAAGATTCAGATACATAGTCTGCACCGTGCATTACAACGCCTCTTTCACGAGCATTGTCGTTTACGCCATTTTCTAGGCCATCTAAACGAAGTGAAGCACCATGTTTTCCTTGATAAATTTCGCCAGTTGCATAAAATCCTAAACTGCTTTTAAATGAAGAATTAAGATTTGAAAATGCTGAAGCAAATTCTTCACCAGTGTTTCTTCCGTGAGCGACAAGAGAATTAAATAAAATAGTATTGCTAGTTAAATCAATCACCCACAAACGTTTGGAGTTTGATGACAAACTAAAATCAATCAGTGTTAAGATATTTTTCTTAATCACTCCTTTTTCTTTCAACAAATAAAATCCTTTTAAAGCTTCCGAGAAAGTTTTAAGCTCAGGCATTTTAAAGTTGTTTGAATTTAATGAATTATAAACGCTCTCGATTTTAGAATCTACTGTAACTTTTTCGACTTTAGCAATCGCTTTTACAGTGGCATTTTTTTTAAGGTCGGGTGTGCTTTTTGAATCTTTTCCAAAAGACAATAGCAAAAACACAAATAGCGGATAAATTTTGTAAATCATTGAATTTCTTTAGGTTAAACAAAAAATTTGGGTATCGCAAAAATATAAAAAAATCACGCCTTGCAAAATATAAGCCTGATTTTCAAGCCTTTTTTACTTAAACTTTAACATTATTAACATAAAAATGCTTTTTCTGTAAGATTTTGCCTTACAGAAAAAATCATAACATTTTGGCCTATTTCTTAAAAAAAATGAAACAAAAATGGAAATCTTGAAACAAAAACTGTAACAAGTAGAACAAAACAGAGTCTATTTCTACTATAAAAAATACATTTGCATTTTATTTCGCATCAAAAAACCAATGAAAAAAATTCTATTCTTCTGTTTTCTAATATGCTCTGTATGGAGTTATGGCCAGAAAAAATCAATTCAGGCACAAGTAACTTCGCACACTATTTCTATTGATGGAAAACTAGATGAACCTGCTTGGGAAAATGTACCAGTTGCTACAGACTTTATAATGCTGGAGCCAGACAATGGAAAAGCTATTCCACATGAAAAACGTACAGAAGTAAAAGTCCTATATAATAATGACGCCATTTATATTGCCGCAATGATGTACGATGATGAGCCTTCTAAAATTTTAAAGGAAATCTCTCAGCGTGATAATTTTGGAACGGCAGATCTATTTGGTGTTTTTATAAACGGCTTCAATGACGGACAACAGGATTTTATGTTTTACGTTTCTGCAGCCGATGTTCAAGGCGATTGCATCATGACCGATGCAAATGGTGAAGATTATTCTTGGGATGCGGTTTGGATCAGTAAAGCCGCTATGGCAGAAAATGGATGGGTGGTTGAGATGAAGATTCCGTACTCGGCGTTGCGTTTTTCAGGAGAAAACAAACAAATCTGGGGAATTAACTTCTTTAGAGAAATTAAACGTGACCGTTATAAATATACTTGGAATTTTGTCGACAGAAAGATTGGCACTTTTACACAACAGGCTGGAACTTTGGAAGGAATTGAAAACATCAAACCTCCTACTCGATTGTTCTTTATGCCTTATGCCTCGTATTATTTAAATGCTGCCGAGGGACAAAAAACATACGGAACAATTAAAGGCGGAATGGATATCAAATACGGTATAACAGATGCTTTTACAGTTGATGCTATTTTAATTCCAGATTTTGGACAGACAAAATATGATGATCAGATTTTAAATCTTGGACCTTTTGAGCAGCAGTTTAACGAAAACAGGGCATTCTTTACAGAAGGAACAGATTTATTCAGTAAAGGAAATATTTTCTATTCTAGAAGAATTGGTGGCACTCCATCGATTGATCCCACATTAAATGAAAATGAAGAAATTACCGAATTGCCCGCTGCAGTAAATTTAGTTAACGCTTTAAAATTATCAGGAAGAACAAAAAACGGACTCGGAATTGGGGTTTTAAATGCTGTTACAGAAAAAACTTTTGCCACCATAAAAAATACCGAAAATGGCGAAACAAGACAAGTAATTGTAGAGCCGCTTACCAATTATAATGTATTGGTTTTGGATCAGCGTTTTAGAAAAAACTCATCGGTTACTTTTATTAACACCAATGTAACTCGAAATGGTCATACCAGAGATGCAAATGTTACTGGTCTGGCTTGGGATTTAAATACAAAAGCCAATACTTATAGTTTATTTGGAAACGTAAAATACAGCCACATTAATGATCTTCAAGATAAAAATGGCTTTTATTCTACGGTAAGTTTAGCCGAAACCAGCGGAAATTACAGATATAGCATAGGTTCTGATTTTGTTACAAAAGATTATGACCCGAATGATTTGGGGATTAATTTCTATACCAATTATTACAACTTTTACGGAAATGCCAATTATAGAATTCTAAATCCAACTAAACGTTTTAATACATTTAGAATCAACTATAATATGTATACCGAATTCAACAAAGAATCTGGAAAACTGCAAGACAATAGTGTAAATGCGAACTTAAATTTAACCACGGTAAAAAACAATTACTACGGAACGGGAATCACTTTTTATCCTATAGAAATTAATGATTATTACGAACCCCGTGCCGACAACAGATATGTAATAATTCCGCGAAAAATAGAAACTTGGGGAAGCATTTCAACCAATTACAACCATAAATTTGCGATTGACCTAAATGGGACATTGAATGTGTTTGATGAGTCTGAACGCATTACTTATGGCTTTGATATTGGCCCGAGATATCGTTTCAGCGATAAACTTTTACTAACTTATTTCTTTAGTTATTTAAGAAAAAATAACAACAAAGGGTACATCGATCAGATTGATGCTGACGAGAATGACGCCACTCCAAATGATATCATTTTTGCCAACCGAAACGTCATTACGTACTCTAACACTTTAGGAGGAAAATATGCCATTAACAGCGCGATGACTATAAATCTAGCCGTTCGCCAATATTGGTCTTATGCAGACAATAAAGATATTCTGACTTTAGAATCAAACGGAAATCTAAGTCCGTATCCACAATACACTGACAACAAAAATTCAAGTTTCTATTCTTGGAATGCCGATTTATCTTATTCTTGGTGGTTTGCACCTGGAAGTCAGCTTTCGGCCCTGTACCGAAATAATGCAGCTAATTTTGAACGAGTTATTGATAAAGATTACAGACACAATGTGGCAGGATTATTAAATAATGATGCACTAAAACATATCTTTTCTATAAGTGTCAAATACTTTATTGACTACAATGCCGTCAAAAATAAAGTCAGAAAAAGAGCTTAGCGTGAATTAATTTTAAAAAATAAAGGCTTCTTTAATTAAATCAATATTTTTTTTTATAGTTCATTTTATTAAATATAAATGTAACATTCCTCAGGTTTCAAACTTTAGAAATGCCTTATATTTGTAGAAAACAAAAATGTAATGAACAAGAAAGTTATCCTTATGATTTTAGATGGTTGGGGAAAATCTCCTGACCCTAAAGTATCTGCAATAGACAATGCAAATGTTCCTTTTATAAACAGTCTATACAAAAATTACCCAAGCGCTCAACTTAGAACTGACGGATTAAATGTTGGTCTTCCAGAAGGACAAATGGGAAATAGCGAAGTGGGACACATGAATCTTGGTGCTGGAAGAATTGTATACCAAGATTTAGCCAAAATAAATTTAGCTGTAGAACACAAAACTTTAGCAAAAGAGCAAGTTTTAATTGATGCTTTTACTTACGCTAAAGACAACAATAAAAAAGTACACTTTTTAGGATTAGTTTCAGATGGTGGTGTTCACTCACATACTTCACACCTTCGCGGATTAATCGATGCTTCTCAAGAATATGGTTTAGATCAAGTTTACATTCACGCTTTTACAGACGGACGTGACGTTGACCCTAAATCGGGAGGAAAATATATTCATGATTTACAAGATTATATTAAAGATACTCCAGTTAAAATTGCTTCTATTATTGGGCGTTATTATGCAATGGACCGTGACAAACGTTGGGAACGTGTAAAATTAGCTTACGATTTAGTGGTAAATGGCGTTGGAACTCCATCAACGAACGCTGTTGCAAGTGTTTTAGACAGCTACGCAAAAGACGTAACAGATGAGTTTATCGAACCAGTTGTTATTGTTGATGAAAATGCAAAACCTCTTGCTACAATTGTTGAAGGCGATGTTGTGATCTTCTTTAACTTTAGAACAGATAGAGGACGTGAACTTACTGAAGCGCTTTCTCAGCAAGATTTCCACGAGCAAAACATGCACAAACTAAACCTATATTATGTAACATTGACCAACTACGACGAAACGTACCAAAACGTAAAAGTAGTTTACAATAAAGATAATATCACTGAAACGCTTGGTGAGGTTTTAGAAAAAGCAGGCAAAAAACAAATCAGAATTGCGGAGACTGAGAAATACCCTCACGTAACATTCTTCTTCTCTGGTGGTAGAGAAATTCCTTTTGAAGGTGAATCAAGAATCTTAAGAAACTCTCCAAAAGTAGCAACTTACGATTTGAAACCAGAAATGAGCGCTTACGAATTGGCTGATGCTCTTGTTCCAGAATTGAACAAAGGCGAAGTTGATTTCGTTTGTTTAAATTTCGCAAATGGCGATATGGTTGGGCACACTGGAATTATGGAAGCTGCAATTAAAGCTTGTGAAGCTGTTGACGCTTGCGCGAAAAAAGTTATCGATGCTGCTCTTGCAAATGATTACACAACAATCGTAATTGCCGATCACGGAAACTGCGAAACCATGATTAATCCTGATGGTTCTCCAAATACTGCTCACACAACAAACCCAGTGCCGATTATTTTAGTTGACAAACAATTAAAAAGCATTCAAGACGGTGTGTTAGGCGATATCGCTCCAACAATTTTAGAATTAATGGGAGTGCAGCAGCCAAATGCAATGACTTGTCATTCGCTTTTGTAGAAAATTTAAAACCACATAAGTGATATAAGTTCATTTAAACGGAATTTAAAAAATCTCGCAAAGACGCTAAGTCGCAAAGAATATTAAACTTTGCGTCTCTGCGACTTAGCGAGAACTATTTTATACATACTCTTATTGTCATCCTGAGCGAAGTTGAAGGCTTATGAAACGTAAATGGGCTTCGACTTCGCTCAGCCTGACAACCTAATATTTGGAAATGTTTTTTATCAAACAATAAAATAATGATAAATCTGCTCCACTCCATAAATAATAAGCCCAATAACTCCACCAACTAAAGTTCCGTTGATTCGAATGTATTGAAGATCTTTTCCTATTTCCAATTCTAATTTTTCTGAAACTTCTTTTCCGTCCCAGCTTTTTACGGTTGAAGAAATCAAATCTCCAATTACTTTTTTGTTATTTAAAAGGACCGATAACAAATCATTTTTTATAAAACTGTTGATTTTATCAATCATAACAGGATCTTCCTTAATTCCGTTTCCGAAAGTTTGAACTAAATTTGAAATGCTATTTTTTATGGAAGAATCATCGCCTTTATTCAAATCGTTTGTAATGGACAATTTTATTTCATCCCAAATTCCGTTGATGTAATCCTGAACCTCTTTTTTTCCCACAAAACCCAAAATCATATCATTGATTTTAATTCTCATTTCCTCGGAGTTTTTTACTTTCTCCAAAAAATTAAAAATATATTCGTCAATTTTTAAACGAACGGCACTTTCAGGCTTTTTAGCTTCATTTAAAAAATCCTGCAAACCATTAAAAACACCTTCTGTGATGCTTTTATCTGCCAATCCGAAACTTAAAAGCGGAGTCGAAGCTTTTACTTTTTGCCTGATTAAATCTTTATTATTGGTCAACTCGGCACTCATAACTTCGAGAAGGTTCGTCAGCATTTGATTTTTTAATTCTCCTTTTTGCAAAGGTTCCAAAGCAACAGCAACCCAATTTCCGAAATTAATTCCTTCTATTTTTTCTTTAAATTGAACCTGAATAAATCTTTTGACATCTTCGTCTTTTATTGTTCGTAAAATTCCCGGAATAATATTTACGGCAACAACATTTGCTATTTTATTGGCATTTTCTTCGTTTGAAATCCAATCTGATGCTTTAACAGCAAAATTAAATTCGTCCAATTTAACCTCCATTTTTTCGCGATTCAGAAATTCTTCAGAAACAAAATTTCCAAGGTTTTCTCCTATTTCATTTTTCTTGGTTGGAATAATCGCTGTGTGCCAAATCGGGATTCCCATCGGATGACGAAAAAGTGCCACAACCGCAAACCAATCGGCAATTCCGCCAACCATTGCCGCCTCGCTAAAAGCCTGAAGTATTGGAATTTTAAAATAAATGGCAATTATAAAAAGAAGCACCGCAAAACCCAAAAGCGACAAAGCTGTTGCTTTCATTTTCTTTAATGCTTTTACTTTAGCTATATCTTGATCAGTTGAAATTTCCATAATTATAAACATTTGCACTACTAATTTATGGCTTTTTTCTGAAAGCCTCACGAGTTATTAGCCACGAATTCACGAATTATATCAAAACTTCACCTTTAAATTCTTTATTAATGAAGTTTGTGAAATTCGATTTCTAAGATTTTTATTTGAGATAATTTGTGGATTCGTGGCGAAAAAAAATTACATAAAAAATGAGATAAAAATTGTACTTTTGCGAACTGAAAAATGGAAAAAATATGATTATCCAAAAAACTAGAGAGGAAATCGAATTGATGCGCGAAAGTGCTTTAATCGTATCAAAAACATTAGGAATGATTGCTTCTGAAATTAAAGAAGGAGTAACTACACTATATCTTGACAAATTAGCCGAAGAATTTATTCGTGATCACGGTGCAGTTCCAAGTTTCCTTGGATTGTACGATTTCCCGAATTCGCTTTGCATGAGTCCAAACGCTCAAGTTGTTCACGGTATTCCTAATAATACACCTCTTAAAAATGGTGATGTTATTTCGGTTGACTGTGGCGCTTTTAAAAATGGTTTCCACGGAGACCACGCTTACAGTTTCGAAATTGGAGAAGTTGCACCAGAAGTTAAAAAACTTTTACGCGTAACTAAAGAATCTCTTTACGTTGGAATTAGAGAATTTAAAGCCGGAAATCGCGTAGAAGATGTTGGAAATGCGATTCAAAAATATACTGAAGCTCACGGATACGGAGTAGTTCGTGAATTGGTTGGACATGGTGTTGGGCAAAAAATGCACGAAGAACCAGAAATGCCAAACTACGGAAAACGCGGACGCGGAAAGCTTTTTGTTGAAGGAATGGTTGTAGCAATCGAACCTATGATCAACATGGGAACTAGAAACATAAAACAACTTAAAGACGGCTGGACAATCTTAACTGCTGACGGAAAACCTAGTGCGCACTTTGAGCACGACGTAGCTTTAATTGATGGAAAACCTGAATTATTATCAACTTTCAAATACATCTACAAAGCTCTTGGAATTGAAAGCAATGAAGAAGATGAATTCAGACAAGTTCCTTTAGTACTGTAAGGTATTCCACAGAGATTCACAGAGATATACGCCAAGATTCACAAAAAATTATTTATACGCCTTTAAAATGTATTCTCAAAATTTAGTCTCACAGGATGAACTGGATGCTATTTCTTATAAAATTATTGGTTTAGCAATTGAAGTTCACAGACAGCTTGGTCCAGGTTTATTAGAATCTGCTTATCAAGAATGTTTGTATTATGAAATTATGAATTCAGGTTTAATTGTTGAAAAACAAAAAGCTTTACCTATAATTTATAAAGACATAAAATTAGATCACGGATATAGAATAGATTTGCTGATTGAAAATAAAATTGTCATCGAATTAAAAACTGTTGAGGCTTTTACAGATGTCCATTTTGCTCAAATATTAACCTACCTAAAATTAGGAAATTATCCATTAGGATTGCTTATTAATTTTGATTCAAAAATATTAAAAAACAATATAAAGAGATTTATAAACACTTTGTGAAGCTCTGTGCAAACTTTGTGTAACTCTGCGAAATAACCCCATGAAAAAACTTTTCAAATTAGTTTTAAATACAATCCCGCGTCCTTTATTAATTCGTTTGAGTTATGTGGCGCGTCCCATTTTAGCTTTCTCTTTAAAAGGAGATAAATTTACAGATCCAATTGACGGAAAAAGCTTTAAGTCGTTTTTGCCTTACGGATACGGAAAACAGCGTAATAATGTGCTTTCGCCAAGTACACTTTCTTTAGAAAGACACCGTTTGCTTTGGCTTTATTTAAACGATCAGACTGATTTTTTTACAGCACCAAAAAAAGTGTTGCATTTTGCTCCAGAACAAGCTTTTTACAAAAGATTTCGTAAGCAGAAAAACTTAGATTATACCACAACTGACTTACTTTCGCCATTGGCAGATGTAAAAGCAGATATCTGTAATTTACCTTTTAAGGATAATGAATACGACGTTATTTTATGCAATCACGTTTTAGAGCACATTCCAGATGACACAAAAGCAATGCAGGAATTATACCGTGTTTTAAAACCAGGCGGAATGGCAATTTTGCAGATTCCTCAGGATTTATCTCGCGAAGTTACTTTTGCTGATGATTCGATTACAGACCAGAAAGAACGCGCAAAAATCTTCGGACAATACGATCACGTTCGTGTTTATGGGCGCGATTATTTTGACAAATTAAGAAGCATTGGCTTTATTGTTATCGAAGAAGATTATACCAATAAAATTGCACCAGAATTGGTTGAGAAATACTGTTTGGCAAAAGGCGAAATTATTCCGCTTTGCTTTAAACAGGAAAACTAATTTTTCACCATATAAGTTCATTTAATAAAGAGTTTTCAAAATATTTAGATTTGAAAACTCTTTATTTTTTTGCCCAAATCCCAAATACAAGCCTAACAAAATCCCTAAATCTTGGAACCTACAAAATCATTTCAGTTCTGTTTTGACATCAGTTTGGAAAAAAATCTGAATGTCTATATTCCAACCGCGTACATTGTTGAGAATACTAGCGAAATTAAATATTTAGACAAAAAAGCAAGTCCAGATGTACTTGAAAGTTTCGGAATCATTTTTGACAATTTAGATTCCAATTCAAAAAGAATATTAACCGCTTGCGACTCTCTTAAACCTGAATTTATTTTTAAAAAGTTTGGTGCCAAAATTAAATCAGCCAAAACAATTGCTGATTTACAGAAAGATTCAAAAATTGAATTTGCCATTCGCCAACATTTAAAATTCAATTTAAGTTCGTTTTACGATTTAATTGTAAAAGAACAATTTCCTTTATCTTTAAACCTCGGACCTGAAAAAGATTTCTACCGTTCTAGAATTAGCATTGAGCCTCTTGAATTTGAACCTCAGATTCAATTTGACAAACATGCCGAAGGAATTACTTACACGCTATCTTTAAAAGAAAATGAAACTATTTTTCCTCCAATGGATACCAAAGTTGACATTCTTTTAGACGAACCAGGATGGCTGATTATCAATAAAAAATTAGGACAGTTAAAAGAGCTTAATTCCAAAAAATTAATGCCTTTTTTAAAGAAAAAATCTATTGAAATTCCATCCAAATTAGTTGATGATTATTTCAAGAGTTTTATTCCGCAGATTGCAAAGAAAATAGATATTGAAGCAACTGGTTTTGAGATCGAGCTTCGTGATAAAATCATTTCGTGCACAATCCAGCCTATTCATGATTTCTTCAAAAACTGTTATTATCTCAATCTTTATTTTGATTATAACGGCTATTCATTTGACGGAAGTAAAGCTAAAAAATCACATTCTTTTGTAGATTTCAGCGTTGCCAATGAACCTAAAATAATTCAGTTTAAAAGAAATCTTGACGAAAATTTATATATCGATAAATTAAGTGAAATTGGTTTAACCAAAATCAAAAACGAATTATTTGGATTAAATTCAGAAACCGAAAACACAGACCCTTACGTTAATATCCAACTGATTATTAACAATAAAGAAGAGCTAAAACGTTTAGGTTTTACGATTGAAAATCTAAAACTGGAAAGCAAAGAAATCATTACAGAAAATCATACCATTTCTGCTTCAAAAGAAACAACTGGAGATTGGTTTGATATTAAAATAATTATTACCGTTGGAAATTATAAAATTAATTTCAGCGAAATTATTCCGAATATAAAAAGCAAAGAAAGACTTTTTGCATTGCCTGACGGAAACTACTTTTTAATTCCGCTAGAATGGTTTAGCAAATATGGTTCTTTGGCAAAATTGGCCAAAACAGAAAATGGCGTTTTACTTTTACGAAAAAGCAATTTTACTGCTCTGGACGGAATTTCAGAAATTGACAACGATCTAGATCAAATTCATCAAGCTGAATTTACAGCTTCAGACTTAATAAAAGCAACTTTAAGACCGTATCAGATTGATGGAGTAAAATGGCTTTTAGGACATTTTAACTCCAATATGGGCGCGTGTTTGGCCGATGATATGGGACTTGGAAAGACGCTGCAAACTTTATCTGTTTTAGTCTCTGTACAAGAACAATTAGGTTTTACAACCAAAACAACCAATTTCGATTTGTTTGCCAACGAAACCACTATCGAAAGAGAACCGCTTAAAGCTTTGATCGTCCTGCCTTCTTCGCTGGTTTTTAACTGGTTTAATGAAGCTGGAAAGTTCACGCCTCACTTTTCGAAAATGCAATATGTGGGGAATGACCGAAAATCTTTAGCAAGCAGAATCAATTCAACCGATTTGATTTTTACAAGTTACAGCATCATTCACCGAGATATTTCTATTTTAGAAAAATACGATTTCCGTTATTTGATTTTGGACGAAAGCCAGTACATCAAAAACAAAAATTCTAAGATTTTTAAAGCGATCAATAAAATAAGCACAGGACATAAAATTGCTTTGAGCGGAACGCCGATCGAAAATTCGCTTGACGATTTATGGTCACAAATGCAGTTTATCAATCCAGAGATTTTAGGAAGCTATGCTTTCTTTATGGAAAATTTCAAAAATCCGATTGAGAAAAAGCAGAATGAAGAAGTTTTGGCAGAATTAAAAAACCTGATTCAGCCTTATATTTTGCGACGAACTAAAGAACAGGTTTTAAAAGATTTACCAGAATTAACAGAGCAGATTTATTACTGCGACATGGATCCTGAACAGGAAAAATTATACGAAAAAGAAAAATCTAAAGCTCGTAATTTCCTTCTTAAAACCGACGGATCTCCTGACAAAATTAGCATTATCAATACTTTGATGAAATTACGCCAGTTGAGTAATCACCCAAAAATGGTTGATGCAGATTCTGAAATTGATTCTGGAAAATATATTGCGGTTACCAATTATCTGGAAAGTTTAGTAAAAGGAAAACAGAAAGCGATTATTTTCAGTTCGTTTGTTACCAATTTAAGTTTTTATACCGACTGGTGTAAAGAAAACAAAATTGATTTTTGCGAAATTACAGGTGAAACGCCTGCCGATAAAAGAGAACAGCAAGTAAAATTATTTCAGGAAAAAGAAAACCCGTTGTTATTCTTTATTTCGCTAAAAGCTGGTGGAGTTGGTTTGAATATTACAAAAGCTTCTTATGTATTATTCTTGGATCCTTGGTGGAATCCTTTCGCAGAAAAACAAGGTGTTGGACGTGCACATAGAATTGGACAAATAAATAAAGTAAACGTGATTCGTTTTATTTCTAAAAACACCGTTGAGGAAAAAATCATCAAACTGCAGGAAAACAAAAAACTATTGTCTGATTCCCTTTTAGAAGAAAGTTATATTAATGATGAAATTGAAGGCAACTTAGAATATATTTTGGGTTCGTAATCGTTAAATCCAATAGAATGGCATCTTTTTCGTTATATAAAATTGTTATATTTACAATCTTACAATGTTATAAGATGCCAAAATTTTTATATACAAGCTTTATTTTTCTTTTTATTTTCACTTTAGCGAAAGCTCAAGAAAAAGAAATCGACCCACCGTATAATATTAAAACGGTTTCGTTTATCCAGAATGGCAGCAATGTCCCTCCTATTTTCGAATTAGGCTCTGCATTTACCTTTCAATTTGATGATTTATTTGGTAACGAAGCCAATTATTATTTTGAAGTTATTCATTGCGACTATAACTGGTTTCCAACAAATATTCCGAAAACAGACTATGTTCTTGGCATGGATAATCAGAGAATTACCGATTTTTCGAATTCGTTTAATACACTACAGGTTTATACACATTACAGACTTTCTTTTCCAAATCAGTTTACACAGCTTCTGAAACTTTCGGGCAATTATATGCTACGAATTCTGAATGAAGATAAAGAAGTTATTTTCTCTAGAAAATTCATTTTGTATGAAAACCATTGTACAGTTGGAGTTCAAGTAAAAAGAAGCCGCAACCTCAGCAATATTGATTACAAACAGAATCTTGATTTTGCGATTTTATCTAACGATATTGTTTTTCAAACTCCACTACAAAATGTAAAAGTGCTTTTACTTCAAAATGGCAACTTTCGTACCGAGATAAAAAATATTGTACCTCAATATACAATTGGCAATCAGCTGGTTTATAAATATGACAAAGAAACCCAATTTTGGGGCGGAAATGAGTTTTTGTATTTTGAAAACAAAGACATTCGAGCAGCCAATAATAATGTTGCCAAAATAGGTTCGAACAATGATATTTACAATGCGTTTTTGTACACCAATGCCGCAAGAGGAAATCAGATTTATACGAATTATGAAGATGTAAACGGAAATTTTGTAGTTAAGAACATCAATGGTTCTAACAACGACATTGAAGCCGATTATGCTTGGGTTTACTTCACTCTTTCTGCTCCCGCTTTTAGAATGAACAAAGACATTTATATCACTGGAATGTTCAACAATTACAGCCTTTCACCAGAATACAAAATGGACTACAATACTGATAAAGGAGTTTTTGAAAAAGCTATTATGATCAAACAAGGTTTTACTAATTTTCAGTATACCGTTGCAGATAAAAAAGGAGTTATTGACTTTGAAAATGCTATTGACGGAAACTTTTATCAGACTGAAAACGAGTACACCGTGCTGGTTTATTACAAAGAGGCAACAGACCGTTATCAGCGTGTAATCGGAAAGGGAAATGCAAACTCTATCAATATAGTCAATTAAAACAATGTTAAGGTTTTAGTTTAAACGATTTTTTTTCGTAGCTTTGCCTCTATAACACTCACATATATACGGCGTTAGTATGGTTTCTCAAATTACACGAGGCATAAAAATATCTGTTTTGACTAGTTTTGAAGGTACATACTTCAAAAACTATAAGATTCATTTTGCTTTTAGCTACGTAGTTACCATCGAAAATCATAGTAAAGATTCGGTACAATTAACTTCTCGCCATTGGGAAATTTTTGATTCTTTAAATGATTTAGAAGTTGTAGATGGTGAAGGTGTAATTGGTAAAAAACCAGTTTTAAAACCTGGCGAAAACCACACTTACAGCTCTGGGTGTTTATTATCGTCTCCTTATGGTGCAATGAAAGGTCATTTCAATATGATCAATTTTACTACTACAAAAACATTCAAAGTAATTGTTCCTACTTTTAGAATGTGCGCTCCTTTTGCATTAAATTAAGATATAGTTTACCTCTATAGCTTTTATCGTTATCTTAATCATAAAATTGTCAATTTATTAATTTATCCTTTGTACTTTTGTGCAGCGTTAGATTATTCGTAACAAAACAAATCGTCTAACTTTAAATTGTCTAATTCACAAATTTTAAATAACATGCTTAAAGGATTTTTTCATGTACCAAAAGCGGTAAACGAGCCTGTAAAGAGCTACGCACCAAACTCACCAGAAAAAGCTGCTGTTCAGGCTGCTTATACCACAATGTGGAATTCTCAAATTGACGTTCCTTTATATATTGGAAACGAAGAAATTAGAACTGGAAATACAAGAAACATTACAGCTCCACACAACCACAAACACGTTGTTGGAAAATACCATTTAGCTGAAAAACAACATATTGAAAAAGCAATTGCTAATGCACTTGAAGCAAGAAAAGCATGGGCTAACATGGCATGGGAACAACGTGCTGCTATTTTCTTAAAAGCTGCAGAACTTATCGCAGGACCATATAGAGCTCGTATTAACGCTGCTACAATGATTGGTCAATCTAAAAATATTCACCAAGCAGAAATTGATGCATCTTGCGAATTAATCGACTTTTTACGTTATAATGTTGAGTTTATGACTCAAATCTACAACGATCAGCCAAAATCAGATTCTACTGTTTGGAACCGTGTAGAATACAGACCATTAGAAGGTTTTGTTTACGCTATTACTCCTTTTAACTTTACTGCTATTGCTGCAAATCTTCCTGCAAGTGCTGCCATGATGGGTAACGTTGTGGTTTGGAAACCAAGTGATAGCCAAGTATTCTCTGCAAAAGTTATCATCGACGTTTTCAAAGAAGCTGGAGTTCCAGATGGAGTTATCAATGTAGTTTTCGGAGATGCTTTAATGATTACCGATACCATTTTAGCAAGTCGTGATTTTGCTGGAGTACACTTTACTGGTTCAACTCATGTATTTAAAGATATTTGGGCTAAAATTGGTGCAAACATCAATAATTACAAAACGTACCCAAGAATTGTTGGAGAAACTGGAGGTAAAGATTTTATCATTGCTCATCCAAGTGCAAACGTAAAACAAGTAGCTACAGGAATTACTCGTGGAGCTTTCGAATTCCAAGGACAAAAATGTTCTGCAGCTTCTAGAGCTTATGTTCCGCAAAGTTTATGGCCAGCCGTAAAAGAGCAATTAATCACTGATGTAAAATCTATGAAAATGGGTTCTCCAGAAGATTTTGGAAACTTCATTACAGCAGTTATTCACGAAGGTTCTTTTGACAAATTAGCTAGCTATATTGACCAAGCAAAAAAAGATGCTGACGCTGAAATCATCGTTGGAGGGAATTACGATAAATCTATAGGATACTTTATTGAGCCAACAGTTATTGTAACGACAAACCCTAAATATACTACAATGGAAACTGAGTTATTTGGACCAGTTATCACGATTTATGTTTACGAAGATGCTAAATGGGAAGAAACTCTTGAATTGGTAGATACTACTTCTGAGTACGCTTTAACAGGAGCTGTTTTCAGCCAAGATCGTTACGCTATTGAAGTAGCTACAACTAAATTACAAAACTCTGCTGGTAACTTCTATATTAATGATAAACCAACTGGAGCTGTTGTAGGTATGCAGCCTTTCGGTGGAGCAAGAGCTTCTGGAACTAACGACAAAGCAGGTTCTGCATTGAACTTATTGCGTTGGGCTTCTCCAAGAACTATCAAAGAAACTTTTGTAACTCCAGAAGATTATAGATATCCTTTCTTAGGTTAATCTGATTTTAGAATTCAGATTATAAATTTATAAAAGGCCTAAACTTCATTCTGAAGTTTAGGCCTTTATTTTTCGATTACGACCTCAGATGTAGATCATAATAAGCACGTACTCTCACCTAAAATAGATAGACAATTCCTTCATCTAAAAAATATCATTCCTTACATTAAAATAATTGACAGTCAAATTTTGTAATACTTTTCTTATTTATTTAAGAATCAGCACTTTAAAAAATTTATTTACCTTATTTTAATACTTTAAAAGCTTTTTGTTCCAGTCAAAAAAAAATCATCCTTATAAATTTGCCTCAATCTTAAATGATATTAAAAGATTTAATAAAATAAACAATATAAGAATGAGAAATCTAAACAATGTTCCTAAGATTATTATGGAATCAAAAAGTATTGGACATCCAATAGATTACAAATGGACAAAAAGAAAAATAAACGAACTTTTAGATCCTTCAGAAGAAAATATTAACCTTGAAGACACTCTAATGCAAATTAATCACAAGGGGTCAATTGGTTTAACTGCTGCATTGCTAGAATGGATTTATTGGCGTTTTACAGGATACACTCAAGCAACAACCGACACACAGAAACGTATTGAAGCACTTTGGTGTTCCATTAATAATCGCGAACAAACAAACCCTTTATTATTTGATACCGATTTTGAAATATCTGCGTCAGGTTCAGTAAATGGCGCATTATGGATTGCTTTAATGAATGTTAGAATGATTGATGTGAGGTACAGAAAAGGCTCTTACTTTTTGCAAAGCGAACTTATTGGGCTGGTTCTCCTTGCGCGTCATATTACTCCAAAAAAGAAAAAATTTGACAAGTGGTTTAGTCAAACCATTATAAATTTAATTCACTCACATCCTAATCCATACAAAAACGATGAATTAGATCAAAGTGATGAAGCTGTTTACGATTCTTCAAACGAACCTGTAATTTCCAGAGAATTTTTCTTTGATGCAGAATTCAAATATACAGTTGAAGCAGCTGAAAACTCAATTCATAACTTCATTGATAATTTAAATATAAAAGCAAATCCTTTCTTAGATTTTTCTAAAAAAGCATCTTAGTAAGGCCTATTAATTCAAAAACCGGAAAGAAATTCTTTCCGGTTTTTTTATATCAAACTAAGGCTTAAACTTTAAAGGAAGATGAACCACTTTTTTAGTTTCAAAAAACTCATCCTCAAATATTGCAGCTAAATCATACAAAGTGGCATTCGGAAAATCTTTTAATTCTTCTGTTAAGTCTCCACCTTTTAAATACAGGATTCCATTCTTTAAAATATGCTTGTGCTGCTTTTTTATTTTATCTTTTACCCAAGAAACAAAATCTGGCATATTGGTAACCGCACGGCTAACGATAAAATCGAAATCACCTTTTACCAACTCTGCACGTTTTTGTTCCGCTTTTACGTTCTTTAATTCTAACGCATCTACAACTCCCTGCACTACTTTTATTTTTTTAGCAATCACATCAATCAAATAAAAACGGGTTTCAGGAAAAAGAATCGCTAACGGAATACCCGGAAAGCCACCTCCCGTTCCAACATCTAGAACTGTCGCTCCAGGCTCAAATTTCATAATCTTAGCAATTCCTAACGAATGCAAAATATGTTTTGTGTATAAAGAATCAATGTCTTTGCGCGAAATAACATTGATTTTTTCATTCCAATCGTGATATAATAAGTCTAATTTTTGAAACTGTTCGATTTGAAGATCGGTCAAATTGGGAAAATATTTCAATATCTCATCCATTGCTGTAAATTTTTAACAAAAGTACTACTTTACGATTGAAATATTTAACTCAATTTTGCAAATTGAGAATTTATAATAATTACCTTTGAAACCTATTTAAAACAATTATGAATAACACGGCTCCAACTTTTGCAAGGCAAGACAATTTGAAGTTCTTCAGAACGCTTAACTCTCGGGTAAACAATTACTTCAAAGAAAACAATATCAAAAAAACCGGAAACTGGAAATTACATTTAAAAGCCGTTATTCTATTTGCAGTTTTTTTAACTCCATACTTTTTAATTCTTACACTTGACATGCCGTTTTGGGTAATGCTGCTTTTATCTATCGTAATTGGTATTGGAATGGCTGGTGTTGGAATGAACGTTATGCACGATGGTAATCACGGTTCTTATTCGACTAAAAGCTGGATTAATAAATTTATGGGGGGAACAATCTATGTTCTTGCCGGAAATGTTTACAACTGGCAGGTACAGCACAATGTATTGCATCATACTTACACCAATATTCCTGGTCACGATGAAGATCTAGATGCAGGAAGAATTATCCGTTTTACAGAACATGCAGAATGGCATAGTTTTCACCGTTTCCAGCATTATTACTCTGTTTTCTTGTATGGCTTATTGACTTTCAATTGGGCCATTACTACCGATTTTAAACAGATGAGAAATTATTTGAAAAGAAAATTATCGTACGGTGAACCAAAAAGTCCGAAAATTCTTTGGACAACTCTTATTATTACTAAAGTTATTTATATCTCTATTTGGATTGTTTTACCAATGGTAATCGGAATTACATGGTGGAAAGTACTTCTTGGATTTTTCGTAATGCATTATACTGCCGGATTAATTTTAAGTATTGTATTTCAGTTAGCACACGTTGTAGATCATACTACAAATCCTTCTCCAAATGAATTGGGAGAAATGGACAACACTTGGGCTGTTCACCAATTGTACACTACTACTAATTTTGCACCAAAAAATGCAATCGTAAACTGGTATACAGGCGGATTAAATCATCAAATCGAACATCATATTTTCCCTAATATTAGTCACATTCACTATGGTAAAATTGCAAAAATCGTAAAAGAAACTGCAAAAGAATGTAATTTACCCTATTACGAATACAAAACAATGGGAAGTGCTATTGTAGCCCACTTCAAACATTTACGTGACTTAGGAATGAAACCTGAATTATCTGTTTAAACTAAAAAAAATCTATTAATAATTAACCTTCCTTAATAGGCGCAGCAAATTAAGGACATTCAAAATTTTTATAATGAATCATATTCTTTCGGACAGAATCAACAATCTTGCAACTTCGCAGACATTAGCAATGGCCGCTTTGGCAAGAGAATTAAAAGCACAAGGAAAAGACATTATCAGCTTAAGTTTAGGTGAGCCAGATTTCAATACGCCAGACTTTATTAAAGAAGCAGTAATAAAAGCAGTAAACGAAAATTATAGCACTTATTCTCCAGTAGAAGGTTACCTTGAATTGAGAGAAGCAATTTGCAGAAAATTCAAAAGAGACAACGATTTAGATTACAAACCATCTCAAATCGTAGTTTCTACAGGAGCAAAACAATCATTATACAACATTGCACAAGTAATGTTAAACGATGGAGACGAAGTTATTTTACCAGCTCCATACTGGGTTTCTTATTTCGAAATTGTAAAACTTTCTGGAGGAGTTCCAGTTGAAGTTCCAACTTCTGTAGAAACCGATTTCAAGATTACTCCAGAGCAATTAGAAGCTGCAATCACGCCAAAAACAAAAATGATGTGGTTTTCTTCTCCATGTAATCCTTCTGGATCTGTTTACAGCAGAGAAGAATTAACAGCATTGGCAAAAGTTTTAGAAAAACACCCAAATATTTACGTAGTTGCAGATGAAATCTATGAGCATATCAATTTCTCAGGAACTTTCTGCAGTATCGGTTCAATTCCGGGAATGTTCGAAAAAACAATTACTGTAAACGGAGTTGCAAAAGCATTTGCCATGACGGGATACAGAATTGGTTATATCGGAGCTCCTGAATTTATCGCAAAAGCGTGTACAAAAATTCAAGGACAAGTAACTTCTGGTGCAAATTCTGTAGCGCAAAGAGCTACTATTACCGCTGTAGATGCTGATCCAAGCGTATTAAACGAAATGGTTCAAGCTTTCCACGGTCGTAGAGATTTAGTGGTTGGATTATTAAAAGAAATTCCAGGAGTAAAAATCAACGTGCCAGAAGGTGCATTTTATGTATTCCCAGACGTTTCTTCTTTCTTCGGAAAAACTTTAAAAGGAACTGAAATCAAAGATGCAAACGATGTTTCGATGTATCTTTTAGCTGAGGCAAACGTTGCTACAGTAACAGGAGACGCTTTTGGAAATCCAAACTGTATTCGTTTCTCTTACGCAACAAGCAACGACATTTTAAAAGAAGCTTTACGCAGAATCAAAGAAGCTTTGACTGCATAACAATATTCTAAGTTTTATTAAAAACGGCTTAAGGTTCAAAAGTTTCATCACTTTTATACTTTAAGCTGTTTTTTTATTTGCTTATTCGACAAAGATGGTTCAATAACAACTTTCTCTAATCAATTAAAAGAGTAGCAATATCTTTTGTAATAGTCGTTGGAGAATTACATTCGCAATTACTCAAACCTACTACATAAATTTGTTCAGTTGGCTCATAAACTCCCATAGATTTAAAACCAAAAATACTTCCTCCGTGCTCGCGAACTATTTTATTTTTTACTTTTTCTAAATGCCAGCCATATCCATAATCTATATAGGTTCTGTTATTTAATTTATAATTGGTAAAAGCTTTTTCTGTGTAAATAGGATTTAATAACACATTACTATTTATTGCATTTTGCCATTTCAGCAAATCATCTACAGTTGTCATGATCGACCCCGAAGCATACGGAATAGAAAAACTAATGTAATTTGTATTTACATATCCATTACTGTCACGATAACCAGAAACCCTATTTTTTATAATTTTATCATGGCTGGCATAATAACTGTTTTGCATTCCTATTTTCTTAAAAATATTTTGAGTTATAAATTCCTCATAAGTCTGCCCAGACACCATTTCAATAATATACCCCAAAATCACATATCCTGAATTGCAGTATTTATATTCCTCGCCAGGTTTAAAATCCATTGGTTCATTCTTAAAAAAATCTACTAACTTTTTAGGCTCCAAATCCCGTCTGGCAATATCTTTAATCGATTTCATACTCGTAAAATCCTTAATTCCCGAAGTATGAGTCAGCAAATGATGCAATGTAATCCTATTTCCATTTGTTGGGTAATCTGGAATAAACTTCGTAATTTCATCATTAAGCTTCAGTTTTCCCTGTTCAGCAAGCATCAAAATAGAAACAGCCGTAAATTGTTTGGTCATCGAACCAATTTCAAAAACAAATTCAGGCTTCATTTTAACATTCATTTCCAAATCAGCCATTCCAAAAGCTTTTCTATAAATCACTTTTCCATTTTTAACCGCAAGAAAAACAGCTCCAGGATTTTCGGGTTTAAACTTCGAAGTGATTAAACTATCTATTTTAGTTTCCAGATTTTGAGCCGATAAACCTGAAAAAGCCATTATAAATAAAACTATAAACGATTTTAAGAATGTTTTCATTTTGCGATTATTTGAGTTTGATTGATAAAGCTTTGACGGCATCAATCAACAAATGGTTACAAAAAGTAAATTTCTATAATTTTTGGGCGTGCCCCTCCGGGTCGGGCTATCCGTTACAAGTCCTCGCACTTCCTTCGTCAGGCTGTGGGCTTTCCACTGCTATCCCTCACGCAAAACGGAAAACGAGAAAATTCATTTTCAAAATAAAAAAATCTGCTAAATCTGCTGAATCTGCGGGAAAAAATAAATTAACACTTTCAAAATTCCCATTCCACAATATTATAAAACCCCAAATGTAATCCTGTAAAACATTCCATTCTAGAAGTCCCATCTTTGTAATGTATTAATTTAAAAACTATTAGTCATGATACATACAGATGAAACCACACAAGAAGCAATTAAAACTTTAGAAGGATTAATTTCAATTCTTGAAGACGGAAAACTAGGATATACAGATGCAGCAGAACATGTAGAAAATCCAGCAATTAAAACCGATTTCCTAGAATATGCCCGCGAAAGAGCTCTATTTATTGTAGAATTACAAAATCAAATCAACAAATTAGGAAAATCTACAGACAACTCTGGCGGAGGTCCACTTGGCGCACTACACCGAGCTTGGATCGATATTAAATCGGCATTTACTGGGGGTGACACAGAAGCCATTATAAACGCTTGTATTACAGGTGAAGAAGCTGCTGTTGAAAAATACAAAAAAGCACTAGAAGAAAATCATTTAGAACACGATCAAGTGTATATCGTTTCAAAACAATTAAACAGTATTCAAAATACTTTATCACAAATTAAAATGAGAGCAAGCTAAACGATTCATGCTTTTTTTTTGAAAACTGCTCAGTCTTCGGATTGGGCGGTTTTTTTATTTTTCATTGCCACTGGAAAATAAAATCTTATTTTCGTCTCAACCAATTCTAACTAGCAGACTACATGAAATTAACTTTACGCAATTTTCTCATTTACACAATCTTTACCATTTTATTTTCCTTTATTCCTTTATTTCAAAAGCCCAGCCAAGAGTTGGTAAATCAATAAATGCTTCTATAGGTTTTGCTTCCAGTAGTTCGTATTACATTGAAGATTATGGAAGTCAGGACCAATTAGATGTTATGGGCAGCGGACTGTATGTACAAGCAGAATATGCTTGGGGAATAACTTCATGGTTTGGCATAAAACCTTATACTGCTACAATTTCTACAAAAATTGATGGGGAACAATTTTATCTCGACCAGCCAAGATACAAAGTAACAACTCGTGCTTTGTTAGTTGGAGGAAAAGCTCGTATTTGCGCTCCAATTCCGTGGGTTGCGCCTTTTATTGAAGGCGGCATTGGCGCTTCATTTGGAAAATTTCAAACTTTTACACCAGCCGTTAATTACAATAAAAATACTGTTTTAATGCATATTCCCATCAGTTTTGGATTAGCAGTTGGCAGAAAAAATAATTTTGAACTTGGATTTTCAGGTTATTTTCATCCAGATGCAAAACAATCAACAGGAGTGTTTTCTGCAGGATACAATTTTCCAATAGATTAATTGTATCAAATAATTTCATTTATCTTCATTCCATATTAAGTTAACAATTTCAAAAAAATCGCTTCATCACTAGCAAACTCGAATAATTTATTAGACCTTTGCACACTTTTTTTCGGGAATACCACAAAAGTCTAAAGTTTTAGAAATGAAGAAGAAAATCGAAATATTAGCTCCTGCTAGAGATTTAATTGGAGGAATTGCTGCCATTAATAGTGGTGCAGATGCTGTATATATTGGCGCGCCACAATTTGGAGCACGCTCTAATGCCAACAACTCAATCGAAGATGTTGCCGAATTGGTAAAATACGCGCACTTATTTAACGCACAGGTTTTTGTGGTTATGAATACCATTTTGTACGATAACGAATTAGAAACTTGTCGTGCCATGATCTGGGAATTGTACGATATTGGTGTAGATGCCTTGATCATTCAGGATATGGCGATTATGGAAATGGACTTACCTCCTATTGTGCTTCACGCCAGTACACAAGCCAATAATCGTGATGCAGATAAAATTAAATTCCTTAAAGATGCCGGAATCAAACGTGTCGTTTTAGCACGTGAATTAAACTTGCATCAAATTAAAACAATATACGACGAAGCTGATGTTGAACTAGAGTTTTTCGTAACTGGAGCTTTATGTGTTTCTTTTAGCGGAAACTGCTATATGAGTGTGGCGAACGGAGAACGAAGCGCTAACCGTGGTTCATGCGCACAAAACTGCCGTTTACCTTATAACCTAATAGACGGAAACGGAGATACTTTAATCCGAAACAGTCACTTGCTTTCAATAAAAGATTTAGATGTTTCAGATCAGATTCCGAATTTGATTGAAGCTGGAATCGTTTCTTTCAAAATCGAAGGAAGATTAAAAGATGTTGCTTACGTTAAAAATAACGTATCTTATTTACGTCAGAAATTAGACAGCTATTTAGAAGGAAGCGATAAATACATTAAAGCCTCTTCAGGAAAATGCACGTATACTTTTGATTCTACTTTAAGCAGAACTTTCAACCGTGGTTATACCGATTATTTCGTAAACGAAAGACACAGTTCTATTGGTTCTTGGGAAAGCCCAAAATCAAAAGGCCAATACATTGGTAAATTAATTAGAACTGTTGGAAACGCTTACGAAATCGAAAACGGCGAATTATTAAACAACGGTGACGGACTTTGCTTTATCAACGAAAATAATGAAGCTGACGGAATCTACGTAAACAAAGCCGAGAACGGAAAAGTTTATCCAAACGTTTTAAAAGAAATCAAAGAAGGAACTTTCATCTATAGAAACAACGACGCTGCTTTCATTAAAATTGTTGAAAGAGAAGACAGCGCGATCCGTAAAATCGGAACTACTTTATTGCTTACAGAAAACGAAAACGGTTTTGAACTAATCGCTACCGACGAAGATGGAAACGTAAGTACAGTAAAATTAGAGCATCCGAAAGAACAGACTAAAACGGGCGAATCGATCGAAGAAAACATCAAAGTTCAATTGGCAAAAACAGGTTTTACACCTTACAGTGCCGATGAAATTAATGTAATGTTTTCTGAAAACTGGTTCCTTCCTATTTCAAAAATCAATGAAATGAGAAGAAATGTTTTCGATCAATTATCAGAAATTCGTTTGGCAAATTACAAACGTGAAGAACACCAATTGGTAAAAACGTCACATCCATATCCAGAAACTAAATTGGATTTCATGTACAACGTTTCAAACAAAACGGCTCGTAAATTCTACGAACGTCACGGTGTTACTGAAATCGAAAAAGCATTCGAATTACAATGGGATCCAGGAAAATCTCGTGTAATGACAACCAAATATTGCATCAAATACGAGTTGAAAAAATGCCCAATACATCAAAAAGATATCGTGGGTGTTAAAGTAAAAGAACCTTTGGTTTTAAAACAAGGTGAGTTGGAATACAAACTAAAATTCAACTGCAAGCCCTGCGAAATGGAAATCTGGGAAAAAGATGCCGAATTTGAAATTGAAGAAGATCATTTTCATTAAAGTTTAAACGCAAAGTTTTTTTACCGCAAAGAGCGCAAAGAATTACGCAAAAGGTTCGCAAAGATTTTAAAACAATCTTTGCGAACCTTTCTTTTACTCAAAAACGAAACCTTGCGTTCTTCGCGTAATTCTTTGCGAACTTTGCGGTTAAATAATCTGTTATTTCCACAATCTTGTCATTTCGACGTAAGGAGAAATCTTCGCAAGTCGCTCCGTTCCAATAAGCCAATCTTTGTAGAGCTTCTCGTGGAGATTTCTCCTTACGTCGAAATGACAAACTACATGGTTACTTTTATCTTAAGATTTCAATTAAATCAAAATCTGCTGAATCTGCAAAATCTGCGTGAAAAATTCTTTGCGTTTTTTTATCTTAAAAACAAAAACTTAGCGCTCTTTGCGTAAATCTTTGCGAACTTTGCGGTTAAAAAAAGCTTTTTCCCTACTTTTACTACTCAAACAATACACTACTCCAAAATGAAAATACTACTCCTAGGTTCAGGTGAATTAGGCAAAGAATTTGTCATTGCCGCACAACGAATCGGACAAACCATAATTGCAGTTGATAGTTACGAAAATGCACCGGCAATGCAGGTTGCACACGGTTTTGAAGTCATCAATATGCTTGACGGCGAAGCGCTTGACAGAATCGTAGCCAAACACCAACCCGATTTTATTGTTCCAGAAATAGAAGCTATTCGCACCGAGCGTTTTTACGATTACGAAAAACAAGGAATTACTGTTGTTCCTTCAGCGAAAGCGGCAAACTTTACCATGAATCGTAAGGCTATTCGTGATTTAGCAGCAAAAGAATTGGGATTACGAACAGCAAAATATCAATACGCAACATCAGCCGAAGAACTTCAAAAAGCCGTTCAAGAAGTTGGAATTCCATGTGTTGTAAAACCCCTAATGTCATCCTCAGGAAAAGGACAATCGACAATAAAAGCAGAAAGCGATATCGAAAAAGCATGGCAATATGCCGTTGCAGGTTCACGAGGCGATGTCATCGAAGTTATTGTAGAAGCATTTGTCGATTTCCATTCAGAAATTACACTTTTAACGATTACTCAAAATAATAATCCAACTTTATTCTGCGCTCCAATTGGCCATAGACAAGAAAGAGGTGATTATCAAGAAAGCTGGCAGCCTGCTTTAGTTTCAGAAAAAGACTTATACGAAGCTCAGGACATGGCTGAAAAAATTACGGAAGCGCTTGGCGGTGCCGGACTTTTTGGTGTTGAGTTTTTCCTAACCAATGAAGGTGTTTATTTCTCCGAACTTTCTCCGCGTCCTCATGATACCGGAATGGTAACCTTAGCAGGAACTCAAAATTTTAACGAATTTGAATTGCATTTGAGAGCGATTTTAAGTCTTCCGATTTTTGAAATTACTTTAGAAAAAGCTGGAGCAAGTGCTGTAATTTTAGCATCAGAAGATTCAGCCAATCCAACTTTCAGCGGAATCGAAAAAGTAGCCGCTTTACCCAAAACCGATTTCAGGATTTTTGGAAAACCGACGTCAAGACCTTACCGAAGAATGGGTGTGGTTTTAAGCCACGATACACTTTCAACTCCAATTACCGAAGTAATAGAGCGTGCCAAAGAAACGGCAAAATTAATAACTGTAAACTCTTAGAAAATGAAAAATATACTTTTAGCGACTTTCCTTTTTATTGGAATCGCAGTACAGGCGCAAGACAAAAAGAAATTTGACAAACCAACAATCGTTGAAGCTTCTTGCGGAGAATGTCAGTTCGGAATGAAAGGTAAAAGCTGTGATTTAGCCGTTCGCATTGACGGAAAAAGCTATTTCGTGGACGGAACTACAATTCACGATCACGGTGATGCACACTCCGAAAAAGGTTTTTGTAACGCAATCAGTAAAGCTTTAGTTACAGGAGAAATCAAAGGAGACAGATTTAAAGCAACTTCATTTACCTTAATCGACGATAAAAAATAATGGCATTAATTCTCGAAAACATTGCCAAACACGTTTCTCTGACACCAGAAGAACAGGCGCTTTTTTTATCTAAACTAGAAACGAACACTTACAAAGCCAAAACGCTTTTATTAAACGCCGGCGAAGTCTGCAAACATTCGTATTTCGTAAATTCTGGTATTTTAAGAAGTTTCAATATCAACGACAATATTGTTGAACATGTTTTATCGTTTGCCTGCGAAGGCTGGTGGATGAGTGACATGTACAGCTTTTTTTCACAGAAACCAGGCCAGCTTTTTATTGAAGTTCTGGAAGAAGCAGAAGTTGTTTCTTTATCTAAAGAAAATCAAGAACAATTGTATCTTGAAATTCCGAAACTGGAACGTTTTTTCAGAATTCTAATTGAGAATTCATTAGTTGCGAATCAACAGAGATTAATGGACAATTTGAGTTTACCTGCGGAAGAACGTTTCGAAAAATTCACAAAAAAATACGGAACATTGGTTCACAAAGTTCCTCAAAAACAAATCGCTTCTTTCATTGGTGTAACACCGGAATTCTTCAGCAAAATGAAAGCAAGACTTTTGAAAAAGTAAAATTAAACCATTAAGATATTAAGATTCATTAAGCTAGACTTAATCTTCCTTATTTTTAAGGATATAAAAATATCTTAATGGTAAAAAAAAGAATTAAAATTGCTCAACCTCTGTAGAATGTTCCATTGCGGTTATTGCTGATTTTCCTAACATTACTGTGTTCTGAACGGCATCAAAATAAGAAGTTCCCACAAAAGCTTGATGTTTTACTGCTCTGAATCCATTTTTCTGTAATGCGAATTCTCTTTCCTGCAATTCAGAATATCCTGCCATTCCACGCTCTTTGTAAGCTCTAGACAATTCAAACATACTGGTATTTAAAGCATGGAATCCTGCCAAAGTAATGAACTGAAAACTATATCCCATTGCAGCCAAATCTTCTCTGAATGTTTCCATTTCGGCTACTGATAATTTTGCTGCCCAATTGAAAGAAGGTGAACAATTGTAAGCCAGCATTTTATCTGGAAATTCTTTTTTCATTGCTTTTGCAAATTTTCTAGCATAATCTAAATCTGGATTACTGGTTTCCATCCAAATTAAATCGGCGTAAGGTGCGTAACTCAAACCTCTTGCAATTCCTTGATCGATTCCGTTATTTACATAAAAGAAACCTTCAGGCGTTTTCTCGCCCGTTAAAAACTTTCTGTCTCTAGGATCGGCATCGCTTGTCAATAAATTTGCTGCATCAGCATCTGTTCTCGCTACAATTAAAGTTGAAACGCCCATAACATCTGATGCCAGACGCGCTGCAATTAATTTATTTATTGCTTCTTGAGTTGGAACCAAAACTTTTCCGCCCAAATGTCCGCACTTTTTAGCAGAACTCAGCTGATCTTCAAAATGAACTCCAGAAGCTCCTGCTTCAATCATAGATTTCATCAATTCGAAAGCATTTAAGTTTCCTCCAAAACCTGCTTCAGCATCAGCCACAATGGGAACTAAATAATCTTTTTTATCTTCAATATTATTTACAATCTGAATCTGATCGGCACGCAACAACGCATTGTTTATTTTTTTAACCACCATCGGAACGCTGTTTACTGGATAAAGCGATTGGTCAGGATACATTTCTCCCGCCAGATTTGCATCAGCTGCAACCTGCCATCCGCTTAAATAAATCGCTTCCAAACCCGCATCGACTTCCTGAATCGCCTGATTTCCAGTCAACGCTCCCAAACCCGCAACATAATCCTGACTTTTTAACTTTCTCCATAATTTCTCTGCACCCATTTTCGCAATAGAATGCTCAATTTTATAAGACCCTTGAAGCGTTACTACTTCGCTTGCGGTGTAAGGACGCTCAACACCTTTCCATCTCGGGTTTGTAATCCAATCGTTAATCAATTCCTGAATTCTGTCTTCTGTTGTTTTCATAATATAGTTTAGTTAAAGTGGTTCGTATTTTAGTGTTCAGTTTACAGTTAAAAGTGTTCAGTTTTAACTGTACTTTTTTTTTCAACACATAGAAACATAGTTATTCTTTGTGATTAAAGGCGTTTCACTTGTTTTAATACATCCCGATAGCTATCGGGACTATGTGTGAAAAACTAGTTTTTTTCTTTTCCCTTTTATTTAAAATCTAAATCTATGTTTCTATGTGTTTAAATAATTTAAGAGTAAATTTTATCTGCTTGATCTGCTAAATCTGCGGGAAAAAATTTATTCGCTCGCAGATCTGGCAGATTGAGCAGATTTTAAAAGTTTATAAGTATTTGTAACACGGAATCGTCAAGAAATCAACAAAATCTGGATTTACAACTAATCTTTCTAATACTTTTTCAGCCAATGGAAATTGTTGTTTTTCATGATTTTCTTCGCCTAATTCCTCTTTGATTTTACTGAATTCATCTAAAGCCAATTCATGATAATAAGCCAAATCTAATTTTCGTCCATTATCCAAAAGCACTTTATTCTGAAGCCATTGCCACAATTGCGATCTAGAAATTTCGGCCGTTGCTGCGTCTTCCATCAAATTATGCAAAGCGGCAGCGCCTTGTCCGTTCAGCCAGGAAGCCAGATACAAAACTCCAACATTGATATTTTTTCGAACACCATTTTCAGTGATGATTCCGATTGGTGGTTCAATCAAATCGGCTACTGTAATTTTTCGATGTTCTCTTTTTATATGAATCTGATTTGGAGTTGGCATTCCTTTATCAAAAATCTCTTTTGCAACCGCAACCAAATCTGGATGCGCTACCCAAGTTCCGTCATGACCGTTTCGAACTTCACGCTCTTTGTCGGTTTTTACTTTTGCAAAAGCAACAGCATTGGCTTCTTCATTGTTTCGAATCGGAATCTGTGCTGCCATTCCGCCAATCGCATGAATTCCTCTTTTATGACATCTCTGAATTACCAAATTCGAATAGGCATTCATAAAAGGCGAAGTCATATTTACCTGATCGCGATCTGGAACAATGAATTTTGGATTTTTTCTAAACTTCTTGATGTATGAGAAAATATAATCCCAACGTCCGCAATTCAAGCCAACAATATGTTCTTTCAATTCGTGAATAATTTCATCCAGCTGAAAACTTGCTGTTATGGTTTCAATTAAAACCGTCACTTTTATCGTTCCTCTTTTCAACTTCAAATAATCCTCGGTAAAATCAATTACATTATTCCACCAACGCGCTTCCAGATAATGTTCTAATTTCGGAATGTAGAAATAGGGTCCAGAATTATTTTCCAAAAGTCGTTTATGATTATGAAAAACATACAGTCCGAAATCTATCAAAGAACCCGAAACTTCTTTTCCTTCAATTAAAACATGCTTTTCTGGCAAATGCAAACCTCTTGGGCGAACAATCAGCGTTGCTGTTTTTTCATTCAAATGATACGATTTCTGTTTAACCAAATCTGTAAACGTAATTGTTTTTTTTACTGCATCAATTAAATTCACTTGCCCATCCATAAGGTTTTGCCAAGTTGGTGAAGTGCTGTCTTCAAAATCGGCCATAAACGTTTTGGCGCCAGAATTCAAAGCATTGATAATCATTTTACGGTCAACCGGCCCGGTAATTTCTACTCTTCGATCCAGTAAATCTTTAGGAATTTCTCCAGCTGTCCAATTACTTTCTCTGATGCTTTTTGTTTCAGGAGTAAAAACGGGCATGATTCCCTGATCAAAAGTGACTTGTTTCTGTTCTCTCTGTAAAAGCAATAATTTTCTTTGCGATTCGAATTTTCTGTGCAATTCGATAATAAACGCAGTCGCTTCTTCTGTCCAGATTTTTGGATAAGCAAGCTTTTTGTCGGCTAGGAATTCTATAGCCATTTCAGTAATCTCTAATTGGTTTTTCATAGCTGCAGATTTTAATTTTTAATTTGACTAAACAGATTTTCTATTCAATCCTTTTCATCCATCAAAACAACTCAATCATAACTAATTCATAATTAACAAGTTTCAACGATACAATGTTATAAAAAAGTTTTTTACAAAACAAGCGAACGTTCGCTAAATTTTAAAAATATTTTTTTGGCGATTATTTTTAGATTACTTACATTTGGATTATGGATATCGAAAAAGACTATATAAAGCTGATTTTTGGGCTAAAAATGAAACAAGTTCGAACGCAAAAAAACTTGTCTCTTTTTGGCTTAGCCAAACTGACCAATCTTTCAAAATCGTACTTAAACGAAATTGAAAAGGGAAAAAAATATCCCAAAACCGATAAAATTTTGCTTTTATGCGAACATTTGGACGTGACTTACGACCAAATGGTGTCTTTAAAACTCGATAATAACCTCTCTCCCATTGGCGAAATCTTGAAATCAGGAATTTTAAAAGAAATTCCACTAGAGCTTTTCGGAATTCAGGAGGCAGATTTAATTGATATTATTGCGAATGCTCCAGCCAAAGTCAATGCGTTTATTAGTACCATTATCGAAATTGCACAGCATTATAACTTAAGTCGTGAAAGCTTCTTTTTGGCCGCTTTACGTTCGTATCAGGAAGCGCACAGTAATTATTTTGAAGATTTAGAAGAAAAAGTAATTTCGTTTTCGAAGTCATTTCAAATCAATCTGGATTCTAAAATTAGCATTGAAGAATTAGAAGCGATTTTAAAAGAAGAATACGAATACAACATCAAAGAAATTGCTTTTACAGATCAGGAAGCGTTAGACGATTTACGTTCGATTTATGTTCCGAAAAGTAAAACTTTATTGCTTTCGACCGAACTTGATGCTCCGCAGAAAGCTTTTATTTTAGCTAAAGAAATAGCTTATAATTATTTAAAAATATCCGATCGTTTGCTGACTTTCAGCTGGATTAAGTTTGAAAATTTTGATCAAGTACTGCATAATTTTTACGCTTCTTACTTTGCCGGTGCTTTATTATTGCCGAGAAAATTGGTTGTAGATAAAATCAATAATTTTCTAGAAAACGAAAACCCAAAACCAGAAGAATTTGTTCAATTAATTGAAAGTTTTGAAGTTTCGCCAGAATCTTTCTATCAGCGATTGACCAATTTATTGCCGAAAGATTTTCAGCTAAAAAACTTATTTTTCTTAAGATTATCGCATAAAATCGGTTCTGATTTTTACCAGATAAATAAAGAATTACACATTACACATCAGCAAGAACCTCACGCCAACGAAACCAATGAGCATTATTGCAGAAGATGGGTCTCGATAAAAACAATTGATGAAGCCATCAAACAAAACAAATCTCATTTTTTTGACGCTCAGATTTCTAGTTATGCCAATAGCGGGAACGAGTATTTGGTTTTTTCATCGGCTACAAAAGATCCTTTTGCAGAAAATTACATCAGAAGTATTTCCGTTGGAATCTTAATAAATCCAACAATGAAAAAGAAATTCAAATTCATTGATGGAAAACCTTTGGTGAAACGAATTGTTGGTGTAACTTGTGAAACTTGTGCCGTGAAGGATTGTTTGGAAAGAAGCGCTCCACCGACTGTTTTGGAAAGAGAGAAACGCCATGAAAATACGGATACTGTTGTACAGCAGTTTATCAATCAATACAGTTAGAATCTTATGAAATATTTTGCTTTAATAATTACTTTGTTTTTTATCAACTTCAACCAGAAAACAGATAGACTTACTGGCCGTTACAATTATTTAATTGAAGACGATAATACCTACGTTCAAAAAGATAAAATTACTTTTAAGGACAGCGTTTTTTCTTTTGACAACAAGTATCTGCCAAAAGGGAAAGTTTCTTATGGAAATGTCATATTGTTAGACAATTTCATTAATACTGATTTGATTATCAGCATTTCGAAAGATCAAATCGAAAAAGATACGATTCCTTTTTTTATGCATGATAAGAAAAGTACTTCTGCGAATTATCTTGATGAAGTGGTTGGAAAAGGGAAATTGGTTAGGATTAAATAAAAGTTTTTTAATAATCTCGCAAAGACGCGAAGTCGCAAAGATTGTTTTTTAACACAATCTTGTCATCTCGACGAAGGAGAGATCTCCGCGAGTAGCTCGACAAAGTAAAATCTACAACGAAAAACAATGAAATTATTCAACTTCATTTTATCCTTATTACTAATGACATTTTCAAGTTGTTTAAGCCAAGCTACATCAGAGAAAGAGAAAACCCATATTTCAAAGCCTACAGCTAATATTGAAGAATTAGAAATGGAAGTAAATAATGGAGGATTTAATCAATATTTTTTCAATTCTAGCGGACAAAATTGTTTCAAAACATTAAAAGCATTGAAGAAAAATAAAAAGTTTAAAACCGCGAAAATTCTTGAATCGGCAATTAATTTAATTAATCCGAAAAAACTATCTAATGAAGATTTAATTATAAAACTTCGAAATCAAGAAGTAGAAGAACTAGACAATGAAGAAATAAATGCAAAATTAGAACTCTTGGATTTAGAGTTTTATAAATATGCTGATGGAAATTTACAAGAATAATCTTTCCTTTGTAGAGCTACTTGTGGAGATCTCTCCTTCGTCGAGATGACAAAACTGCGTGGTTACTTTGGCATGAAAACTTTGTAATTTCTGATCTTTGTAGAGTTTCGCGTGTGATCCTTCATTCCTCAGGATGACAAACTGAAATCTTTAAGTTTTTGTCTCAATAACTTCTTCTGAAAATAAAAATTTCTAACCTAGCCCCGATAGAAGTGGAAATCCTTTTGTGGTGGGGTTCACCACAAAAGATTGAAACGGATAGCGGGACTGAACGTCTTTTGAAAACAATACTTCTGCTCCCGAAAAAAACTTAGAAACTTAGCATCTTAGAACCTCAGAATCTTTTCTTAATCTACATTAAGTGCTTTTCGTCTACATCGACCGTATCTTTGTACTATAAAAATAACAAAAGGACAAAATCATGGAAAATATAGTATTGCACAAAGCAGACACAAGAGGAAACGCAAATCACGGATGGTTGAACGCTTATCATAGCTTTAGTTTTGCGAGCTGGTACAATCCTGATAGAATTCAGTTTGGAGCGCTTCGTGTTTTGAACGATGATACAATTGCTGCCGGAATGGGATTTGGAACTCACCCTCACGATAATATGGAGATTATTACAATTCCGTTGGAAGGTGATTTGGCTCACAAAGACAGCATGGGAAATACGGAAGTGATCAAAAACGGTGATATTCAGGTAATGAGCGCTGGAACTGGAATTCAGCACAGTGAGTTTAATCCGAATGAAGATCAGCACACTAAATTGTTGCAGATTTGGTTGTTTCCAAACAAAAGAAATGTTACGCCACGTTATCAGCAAATTACTTTGGATGTTGCCGATAGACACAATAAATTGTCTCAGGTTTTATCTCCAAATGCAGATGATGAAGGAGTTTGGATTCACCAAGACGCATGGTTCAATATGGGGAATTTCGATTCTGGAATTACGGCCGAATATAAAATCAAAAAAGAAGGAAACGGAGTTTATGCTTTCGTTTTAAAAGGAAATGTAACCATCAACGGTCAGGAATTAAATTCTCGTGATGCGGTTGGAATTTCAGAAACTGATGTTTTAAATATTAAAGCAAATACAGACGCTGAATTTTTATTAATGGACATTCCGATGAATTATTAATTCAAACAAAAACAATTAATACCTGTACTTTGAAACGATAATAAATCTGGAAATCAGATTATTATCGTTTCTTTTTTTGTTCCATTTCAAAAAAGAAAGACTAACTTTATGAATAAGAAAATTGGTCTGACTTTAAAATTAAATTCATCCTTAAAATTTTAAAACCATGAATCCAAATAACCTAACTAAAGAATATACAAACGGAGAAGTGACAATTGTATGGCAATCTGGAAAATGCATTCATTCTGCCAATTGTGTCAAAAATAATCCAGATGTTTTTCGCCCAAAAGAAAAACCGTGGATTACTCCAGAGCAATCTACAACTGAGAAAATAATTTCTACTGTTAATAAATGTCCTTCGGGAGCGCTGACATTTTATATGAATAGCAAAAACTAAGCTTAAGCATTAGTTTTTTTTGCCACAGATTAAAAGGATTAAATTGATTTTTTTCGTCACGTCTCGAGCGATAGCGAACAGGCGTAGCAATTGCTCGAAATAAATTGAATTGAAATTTGTGGAAATTCGTGGCAATATTTCTTTTAATCCTTTTAATCTGTGTAATCTGTGGCAAAAACAATCACCTTTTTCATTTCTTAATCTAGGTTAAGTGCTCCAGGACAACTGTAACCGTAACTTTGTCCTATCAAAATGAAACAAATTAATTATTTAAAAAAATAAAATTATGGCAACTACAAAATGGTCAATTGACCCAACTCACTCAGAAATTGGTTTTAAAGTTAAACACATGATGTTTACAAATGTTTCAGGAAAATTCGGAACTTATGATGCTTCTGCAATCACAGAAGGAGAAAGTTTTGATAATGCAGATTTCAGTTTTTCTGCTGATATTTCTTCAGTAGACACTGCAAACGCGGATCGTGACGGACATTTAAGAAGCGGTGATTTCTTTGACGCTGAAAATCACCCGAAATTAACTTTCAAATCTTCTGCTTTCAAAAAAATCAATGATGGTGAATATGAATTAACTGGAGATTTAGATATTAAAGGTGTTTCTAAAACAGTAAAATTCCCAGTTGAATTTAGCGGAATCATGACTGATCCTTGGGGAAATACAAAAGTAGGTTTAAGCATAGAAGGAAAAATTAATCGTAAAGATTGGGGTTTAAACTGGAACTCAGCTCTTGAAACAGGTGGTGTTTTGGTAGGTGAAGAAGTAAAATTAAACATCGAATTACAATTTGTAAAACAAGCTTAATACTTTAAAAATAGGTTTTAATTTGGTTGGTTAAGAAGCCTGCACCTTTTCTCGGGAGTGCAGGCTTTTTTGCTTTTAGGAACGGGGCTTCGACTTCGCTCAGCCTGACAATCGTATTCCTAAAGATATCATATGTCAGGCTGAACGAAGTCGAAGCCCTTTTTTACTTTATATTTCTAAATTCAGTCGGCGACATTCCGGTTTGTTTTTTGAAGAATCTGGAGAAATACGAATAATCCTCGTAGCCTACTTTAAAGGCAACTTCGCTTACTGCTAATTGTTTGTCGATCAGCATTCTTTTTATTTCCAGAATTACCCGATCTGTGATTACCTCTGTGGCTGTTTTTTGGAGAATTTCGTTGCAGATTCTGTTTAAATGCTTCAGCGTAATATTTAGTTTTTCTGCATAAAACGAAGGTAGTTTTTCGGTTCTGAAATATTCTTCTAAAAGTGATTCAAACGTATTGATTTTGATATTGTATGAATGGGTTTGATGCGAATACGTTTCGCCATATTTTCTTGCCACTTCGATGTGAATGCAGTCTAGTAAATTCAATAATTTGTCTAATTGATATTTATTAGCTTGACTATTTTCCTGAATCAACAAATCAAAATAAGGAAGGATTTTCGGGATTTCCTTTTCTTCAAAAACCATCTCGGGACGGTTTTGAATGGAATGGTAAAAATTGTAATCGTTGATCTTTTTTTGTCCGAAATACAGATTGTACAATTCCTGTGAAAAGATAATAACGAAACCTTCAATATCTTCCGATAAATTCCAATGGTGCATTTGTCCAGGTTGAAGCACAAAAAGACTTCCTCTTTTGATTTCGAATTGATCAAAATCGACTTCATGCAATCCCGATCCCTTTGTAAAAAAGACCATTAAATAGGAATCGTGTCTATGCGGTTCTTCGACAAAACTGTGATTTTTTAAATGCTCCGTAAAAGTATTGACATAAAAATCGCGGTGAATATCGTTACAGCTAAAATTCTGAACACTATAAATGGGATATTTTTTCATAATAGGTATTATTATTTTCTTGATTATAAAAATCCCCGTTTTCCATTTTTTAATTTGGAATTTGCTTTTTGAAAATTTAAATCAAAATGTCTTTATTGTGCTATAATAAGCGAAGATACTAAAAAGACTTTTATAATGCTCTGAATTACCTTTGTATAAACAAAAATCAACAATATCATGTCAAGCGCATTAACTCATATTTTAAAAAACGAATGTCCTGTTTGTCATAAAGGAAAAGTTTTTACAGACAAAAATATTTTTCTGAATTTCAGTTTTCCAAAAATGAATGAATACTGCAGCCATTGCAATTATAAGTTCCAAAAAGAGCCTGGTTATTTCTTTGGTGCTATGTATGTAAACTACGGATTAACAGTCGCTCAAGGAATTGCAACCTATTGTATTGCTCAATTTTTCTTTGAGAAAAATTTCGATTTAAGAATCATTCCAATTATTGCTGTGGTTATTACTTTACTGACTCCTTTTAATCTTAGATTTTCAAGATTAGCATGGATTTATATGTTTAAGGGATATACGAGCTAAAAAAATAGTACTTTTGCCTTTCAATTGAAACTAATTTTCAATCAAAAAAGTAAAAAACAAATTAGACAAATGAAAGCATACGTATTTCCGGGTCAAGGAGCGCAATTCACAGGAATGGGTAAAGACCTTTATGAAAATTCGGCTTTAGCCAAAGAATTATTCGAAAAAGCAAATGAAATTCTAGGTTTCAGAATTACAGATATTATGTTTGAAGGCACTGCCGAAGAACTAAAAGAAACTAAAGTTACACAGCCTGCAGTATTTTTACACTCAGTTATTTTAGCTAAAACTTTAGAAGATTTCAAACCGGAAATGGTTGCGGGACATTCATTAGGAGAATTTTCAGCTTTGGTTGCTAACGGAACTTTATCTTTTGAAGATGGTCTTAAATTAGTTTCTCAGCGCGCTTTGGCTATGCAAAAAGCTTGCGAAATCACTCCATCAACAATGGCAGCTGTTTTAGGTTTAGCGGATAATGTTGTAGAAGAAGTTTGTGCTTCTATCGACGGTGTTGTGGTTGCAGCAAATTACAACTGCCCTGGTCAATTAGTTATTTCTGGTGAAACTACTGCTGTTGAAAAAGCTTGTGAAGCAATGAAAGCTGCTGGAGCAAAACGTGCTTTGATTTTACCTGTTGGAGGTGCTTTTCACTCTCCAATGATGGAACCAGCAAGAGAAGAATTGGCTGCCGCAATTGAAGCAACTACTTTCTCTGCTCCTATTTGCCCAGTGTATCAAAACGTAACTGCCAATGCGGTTTCTGATGCTAACGAAATTAAAAAGAACTTAATCATTCAGTTAACTGCTCCTGTAAAATGGACTCAGTCTGTACAACAAATGATCGCTGATGGCGCTACTTTGTTTACTGAAGTTGGTCCTGGAAAAGTATTAACCGGTTTGATTAATAAAATTGATAAAGAAGTTGCTGTTGCGAATGCTTAAGTAGTGTTCAGTATTCAGTATTCAGTGTTCAGTTTTTAGTGATCAGTTAAAAACTATACTTATAAAAAATCCTCATGAACAGATTGTTTATGAGGATTTTTGCTTTATTATTTTATTTTTAAGATTTATCCTTCCAAGGATAAGCTTTTATTCTTTTCGACATTTCCGTTTTAAATTCTTCCGGAGTTAATCCTTTCTCAAATTCAGCCTCAAAGTCATCTACCCACCATTCTCTAATTCTCCTAATTGATTCTGCTTTTGCTTCCTCTACAGTTAATCCTTTTGCAAATTCCGCATCAAAATCAAAATCATTTCTAATCTTTTCTTTTTCAAACCCCATTATTCCTACATTTTAATTCTTACAAATTTACAAAATAAAATGAATCAAATTTTACAAAACTTTCTTTTCTTTCTTTTTGTAATTAATAATAAAAACTCCCAAAATGATCAGGATAGTTGCAATTATAAAATCAATGGTAATTTTTTCATCCAAAATAAGCCAGCCAAAAAATACCGCAATTATAGTGTTGATATAGGCTAAAATAGAAACCTGAACCGGAGTAACATGTTTCAGAGCATAATTATAGCTAAAAAAAGCAATTACAGATCCGAAAATCGACAAATATAATGCCGCAAAAATACTTTTAGTACTCCATAAATTCACATCGATAGTGGGCGAAAAAATAAATGCCAAAACAATCTGAATGCACGAAGCCATTGTAAACTGGTAAAATAAATTAAGAACTATATTTTTAGATTTATTTCCATGAAGTTTGGTATAAATTGTTCCGCCCGCCCAGGCAGTAATCGCAAATCCCATAAACATCATTCCAATTCTATAATCGGCATCTAAAAAAGATCCTAGTCCGTCTTTAAATATAAAAACCACTCCCGAAAACCCTATTATGACCCCAATAAACCCTCTTAAACTTGGTTTTTGTAATTTAAATAAAATACTGCCCAGAAAAATAAGTATAGGAGCCATAGCACTGATTACCGAAGCCAGTCCGCTTGGCACTGTCTGCTCCGCAACGGTTGTAAAACCATTTGCAATTACAATCATCAAAATAGAAGGAACAAGCTGGTGTTTTAAATTTTCCCATCCAATCCATTTCAATTCTTTTTTAAACAATAAAATAATCATCATGATTATTCCCGCCAATCCCTGACGAATTGAAGTTACAAACCAAGGCGGAATAGTCTCAACCGCAACACGAATTCCTAAAAAGGTAGTTCCCCAAATAATTCCAACAGCCGCTAAGGCAAATATTAATTTATAATCTAAACTTTGTTTCATGATAATTAATACGCTAAAAAAAATCCCAAACTATACTGCTATAATTTGGGATTTTAAAAATTTATAATTTTATTTAAAAAACTATTTATTCCTCACTTTTTGTTCCCATTCCCAAGCACTTGCCATAGCTTCGTCTAAACTTAGTTCAGCCTTCCATCCTAAGACATTATTTGCCTTATCAGTATTCGCGTAAGCTTCAGTAATATCACCTTCACGACGAGGCATCATCTTATAAGGCAATTTTATATCGCTGACTTTTTCAAAACTATGAATGACCTCCAAAACGGAACTTCCTTTTCCAGTTCCTAAATTGAACGTTTCCACTTTTGCTAAATTCTTTTTATTTAACAAGCGCTGTAAAGCAATTACGTGTGCTTTTGCTAAATCGACAACGTGAATATAATCGCGAACTGCAGTTCCGTCTGGAGTTGGGTAATCATTACCAAAAACAGATAATTCCTGGCGCAATCCTACTCCCGTTTGTGTAATAAAAGGCACTAAATTTTGAGGAACTCCCAAAGGCAATTCTCCAATTTCTACTGATTCGTGCGCTCCAACTGGATTAAAGTAACGCAATAAAATAGCACTGATATTAGTAACTTTAGCTGTATCTGTAATGATTTCTTCGCCAATCTGTTTTGTATTTCCATAAGGAGACATTGCTGCCTGAACTGGTGCATCTTCTGTAATTGGCATCTTTTCGGCTTGACCGTAAACCGTACAAGAAGAGCTGAAAATGAAACTTGCTTCTGGTTTTTGCTGTAATTCTTGTAAAAGATAAACTAAACTGCTAATGTTGTTTTCATAATACAGCAAAGGCTGTTCAACACTTTCACCAACAGCTTTTGAAGCAGCAAAATGAATTACACCAGTAACATCATTATGTTTTTTAAAAAAATCCCGAACGGCACTTTTCTCTCTTAAATCAATTTTTTCGAATAAAGGCGTTTTTCCTGTAATCGCAGTAATTCCTTTTAAAACATCTTCTGAAGAATTAGAAAGATTATCAATGATCACTACCTCGAAGCCTTCATTTTGTAATTCGACTACAGTGTGAGAACCGATAAATCCTAATCCTCCTGTTACTAATACTTTCATTTTTTTGTGGTTGTTTTATGTAGTTAATTTATAAGCTTGTCTAGCAATTAAAGTCCATTTGCTTTTTTGTTTCTGCCATACGAGCATTATTCCTATTTTAATGTCTCGATCTATTCCATCGTCTTTGGTATGAGCCGATAAAACATGTCGAACTATGGCAACATCGTTCTGAATAGTTATAGTTTGATTCTGAAAATCGATCGAAACAAAATCAGATTTTCCACTTACTATTCCTTCTATAAATTCAGCTTGGTTTTGAAAATTACCATTTGAGTGGACATAATTTAATTTGTCCGAAGTTAGCGCTTTCAATTTCGCTCCATCAGCATCAATCATTGCCTGACGCAAAATTTCAACTTGACTGCTGACAGCATTCTCTTCTTTAGAATTCGTTTTTTGAGCCAAAACCGAAAACTGAATAAGAATCATTAAAATTAAAAGACTACCTTTTCTCATCTTTATTTATTCAAAAATTCTAAAACAGAATCGGTAATAAATTTAATTTGTTCGTCGTCAAGTTCTGTGTGCATTGGCAAAGCAATTACTTCCTGTACTAATTGGTTTGTAACCGGAAATTGCTCTTCTTTATAGCGAGGATCTAAATATGCTTTTTGAGAATGCAATGGAATTGGATAATAAATTGCACATGGAATTCCTTTATCTAATAAATGTTGCATTAAAGCATTTCTGTCTGCGTTTAAAATTCTTAATACATATTGATGAAAAACGTGGTCATTTTCGTTTGCATCAAAATCAGGAGTTATGATATGTGCATTTCCAGCGAAAGCCGCATTGTATTTAGTAGCCGCCAAACGACGCGCTGCATTATATTCATCTAACAACGGTAATTTAGCATTTAAAACTCCTGCTTGAATACTATCCAAACGAGAATTCACTCCCACAACGTCGTGGTGGTAACGCTCATACATTCCGTGGTTTACGATTCCGCGGATAATGTGAGCCAATTTATCATCATTTGTAAAAATCGCTCCTCCGTCTCCATAACATCCTAAGTTTTTAGACGGGAAGAATGAAGTTGCTGCCACGTGACCAATTGTTCCTACTTTAACTTTTGATCCAGATTTAGAAATATAATCTGCACCAATTGCCTGAGCATTATCTTCGATTACATATAAATTGTATTGAGCGGCAATTTCCATAATCGCATCCATATTTGCAGCGCGTCCAAATAAATGCACAGGAACAATTGCTTTTGTTTTTGGCGTAATTGCTTTTTTCACCGCATCAATATCGATGTTCATATTATGCAAATCAACATCTACTAAAACTGGAGTTAATTGCAATAAAGCAATCACCTCAACAGTAGCAGCAAAAGTAAAATCGGCAGTAATAACTTCGTCTCCAGGCTGAAGACCAAGTCCCATCATTGCAATCTGCAATGCATCTGTACCATTAGCACAAGGAATAACATGTTTTGCTCCTAAATAATCTTCAAGATTCTTTTGAAACTGATGCACTAAAGGTCCGTTGATATAAGTATTTGTATCTAAAACTTCTTGAATTGAAGCATCTACAGTTGATTTTATTTTTTCGTATTGACTCTTTAAGTCAACCATTTGTATTTTTTTCATTTTGAATCTATTTAAAAAATTAAAGACACCGTTTTCAGACAGAAATCTCTAAAAGGAGGAACAAAAATAGTTATTAATAGCTTCAAACCAATGAAAATAGTCGAAAGAAATGTAATTTAGCTGCAAAAAAAATTACATGCTTTTTTTATACAATCTAACCATTTACATCACAGGATTTTTCTTAAAAATCATAGCACTATTTAGTCCGAAAATTAAGCTTTTTGTTGAAGGCCGAAAAAATGTATTTTCAGTATTAGAAGAAAAAATTAAAGCAGACGACAAAACAATCTGGTTTCATTCGGCCTCACTTGGCGAATACGAACAAGGACTTCCTGTTATAGAAAAAATCAAAGAAAAATATCCATCTTATAAAATTATTGTAACCTTTTTTTCACCATCTGGATACGAAGTGCGTAAAAATAACACAGTTGCCGATCTGACAATTTATTTACCTCTTGACACTAAAAAGAATGCGAAAAGATTTTTGAAGCTCGTTCATCCCGAATTTGTTTTTTTTATCAAATACGAGTTCTGGCTAAACTATTTAAAGGAGTTAGAAAAAAGCAAAACACCAACTTACCTTATTTCGGGAATTTTCAGAGATAATCAGATGTTTTTTAAATGGTATGGCGGTTTTTACAGAAAAGCGTTAAATACTTTTACTTATTTTTTTGTTCAAAATGAAAGCTCAAAAGAAAAAATTGAGTCAGTTGGATTTCATAACGTAATTGTTTCTGGCGACACTCGTTTTGATCGTGTAAATGCTATTTTAGAAAGAGACAATCGATTGGATTTTATTGAAAATTTTAAAAATAACCAATCAACAATTGTTGTTGGAAGCTCTTGGCCAAAAGACGAGATATTAATTACCGAATACATCAATCAAGCTCCTGAAAATGTGAAATTTATTATTGCTCCGCACAATATTAAACCAGATCAAATTTCAGATCTTCTGTCAAAAATCACGAAACCAACGATTCTATTTTCAGAAAAAGAAAACAAAGATTTATCTGATTACAGTGTTTTTATAATAGATACTATCGGAATTCTTACTAAGATTTATAGTTATGGCACCATTGCTTATGTAGGCGGCGGATTTGGAAATCCAGGAATACACAATATATTAGAACCTGCTACTTTTGGAATTCCAATTGTAATTGGCCCTAATTATTCAAAATTTGCAGAAGCAGTTGATTTAGTGAAAATCGGTGGCTGCATACCCATATCAACTAGCGAAAAACTCAAAGCAATTTTTAACCAATTATTGAATGATAAAAACTTTCTAGAAGAAAAAAGCAAAATTTGCAAATCGTTTATTCAAGACAATAAAGGAGCCACTGAAACGATTATGAAACTCATCTCGTAACCTTTTGATTTGATAAAGATGTTAAATTTGAAGAAAAAAGCAAAAACAATTCTGCTCGAATACTCTTAAAAAACAAAATAAATCCTTAATCAAAGAAACTAAATAACTGATTTTCATGAAGTTTATTTAATAAAAAATTATTTAGACTAGAAATTAGATAATTTAAGAAAAATTTATAATTTTGGCATATTCTTTGATAAATAAGATAAACGTGAGTAAGGAAAATATTTTAAAAAAAAAGTGAAAAAATATTTTACATATTAAAAAATTTATATCTTTGCCACGAATTAATAATTAACCTTTTATAATAAAGTAAGATGAAAAAAGTATTTTTAAGTTTAGCTGTTGTTGCTGTTTTAACTGTTGTATCTTGTAAAAAAGCTGACGCTGCTGCTGAAGCTCCTGCTGTAGATTCTACTGCTGTTGCTGTTGATTCAGCTGCTGCTGTTGTTGATTCTGCTGCTGCAACTGTTGATTCTGCTGCTGCTAAAGTTGATTCTGCTGCTGCTAAAGTAGAAGAAGTAAAAAAATAATTAGAACCTAAGTTCTAACGATTTTAAAACCATCTTTATAGATGGTTTTTTTTGCGATTAACTTTTTTTTCGCAAATTCCACAAAAAAAAAAAAAAAAAAAAAAAGCGTCCGCAATTGCGAACGCTTTTTTTTTACTCAGCTGCCTCCTCCACTTCTTCATCTTCAGATTCTTCGTCACCAAAAATTGATTCACTCGAAGAAAAATCCAAAATCTCCGACCCAGAAGAATAAGTAACAATTTCTTTCACCCCTTTCTGCAAAAGCAATTCTGTGCTATATTTTCGGCTTGTAGCAAAATGAACATCACCAAGCATCAATTTGAAAAAATATTTCCCACCAGAGCCTTTAAACTTCAAAAACTTCGCAAGATCGATATTCGCTTTAAACCTTTCAATATCCTCTTCACACTCAAACCTCAACTCATAACTCAAACTCGTAAAAATTACTTTCCCTCTCCGAGAAGTAAACGTAAACTTATATTCATCATTAAACCGCTTGCTAATTACAAAAGCACCCATTTATAAATTTTAGATTTTAGATTGTTGATTTTTTTTCTGAGATTCTGAGATTCTGAGATTCTGAGATTCTGAGATTCTGAGATTCTGAGATTCTGAGATTCTGAGATTCTGAGATTCTGAGATTCTGAGATTCTGAGATTCTGAGATTCTGAGATTCTGAGATTCTAATAAATTTACTGCGTAAATTTATTATCTGCAAGTCTGCAAATAAAAAAAGCCTCTTCAAAAGAAGAGGCTTTAGTACTCAGAGCGGGACTTGAACCCGCACGAACATTGCTGTTCACTGGATTTTAAGTCCAGCGTGTCTACCAATTTCACCATCCGAGCATTGTATGGTTTTTGAGCGAAAAACGGGGCTCGAACCCGCGACCTCGACCTTGGCAAGGTCGCGCTCTACCAACTGAGCTATTTTCGCATTTTCAAATTCTATTTAAGAACTGCAACACTTGTTTTGTTTCGTATTGCGAGTGCAAATTTAGGACATTTATTCAATTACACAAGCGTTTTTTCAAAAAAAAATCCACTTATTTTATAACATTCTGATAACCTAAACTTTAAAATTGAAAATTTTTTGATTTTATTTTTTAACTAGCATTCTTTTAATCTCATTCAGTTTCATCAATGCTTCTACTGGTGTAATTGCATTAATATCGAGACTCAAAATTTCCTCTTTTATCTCTTCTAACAAAGGATCATCTAGATTAAAGAAACTCATCTGCATTTCATCATTAGCAGATTTTATTCCGTTTAAAGCGTCACTTGAATGATTCTTTTCTAATTTCTTTAAAAGCTTTTGTGCTTTCGAAATAACTAACTGAGGCATTCCTGCCATTTTTGCAACGTGAATTCCGAAACTATGGGCGCTTCCTCCTTTTACTAGCTTTCTAACAAAAAGAACGGTGTCTTTTAATTCTTTTACTGCCACATTAAAATTCTGAATTCTCGGCATCGATTCTGTCATTTCATTCAGCTCATGATAATGCGTTGCAAAAAGCGTTTTTGCTCTTCCTGGATGCTCGTGCAAGAATTCAGCAATTGCCCACGCAATCGAGATTCCGTCATAAGTACTTGTTCCTCTTCCAATCTCATCTAACAACACTAAACTTCTATCTGATAGGTTATTCAAAATAGAAGCCGTTTCGTTCATTTCGACCATAAAAGTAGACTCTCCCATAGAGATATTATCTGAAGCTCCAACTCTAGTAAAAATCTTATCGACAATTCCCATTCTAACACTATCAGCAGGAACAAAACTTCCCATTTGAGCCAAAAGCACAATTAGAGCCGTTTGTCTTAAAATCGCCGACTTACCCGACATGTTTGGTCCGGTAATCATAATAATCTGTTGTGTCTCCCTATCCAAGAAAACATCATTGGCAATATAAGGCGTTCCAACCGGCAATTGCTTTTCGATTACAGGGTGTCTTCCGTTTTTGATATCCAATTCGAATGTATCATCGATTTCGGGCTGCACGTATTGGTTTTCGACAGCCATTTGCGTAAACGAACACAAACAATCCAATTGCGCAACCAAATACGCGTTCATTTGAACTGGTTTGATGTAAGTCGAAATCCAAGCTACCAATTGTTCAAAAAGCTCGCTTTCTATTTTATAGATCTTTTCTTCTGCTCCTAAAATTTTGGTTTCGTATTCTTTTAATTCTTCCGTAATATAACGCTCTGCATTTACCAAAGTCTGTTTACGAATCCATTCTTCTGGAACTTTATCTTTATGCGTATTTCTAACTTCAATATAATATCCGAAAACATTATTAAAAGAAATTTTCAATGAAGAAATTCCTGTTCTTTCCGATTCTCTTTTTTCAATTCCTTCTAAAAATTCTTTTCCTGAAGTTGAAATCGCACGCAGTTCATCCAATTCTTCATTTATTCCTGCTGCGATCGCATTTCCTTTTGAGATTGCAACTGGCGCATCTTGATTTAAAGTTGTTTTAATTTTTTCGCGAAGCAAATCACAAGCATGCAAACTATCTCCGATAACTTTCACCGCTTCTTGCGGACTTTCCAGCGCAAGAGTTTTAATCGGAATAATGGCATCTAAAGATTCCTTTAAATACACAATTTCTCTTGGCGAAACTTTTCCTGCAGCAATTTTAGAAATCAAACGCTCTAAATCTGAGATCTGCTTAATCTGATATTGGATATTATGCAGAATTTCAGGATTTGACTTAAAATACGCTACTACTTCATGTCTCCCTTTTATTTTATTAGCATCTTTTAAAGGCAATGCCAACCAACGTTTCAATAAACGACCTCCCATTGGAGAAAGGGTTTTATCGATAACGTCCAAAAGCGTAACTGCATTTGGATTATAACTATGATACAATTCTAAATTTCGAATAGTAAAACGATCCATCCACACGTAAGCATCTTCTGCAATACGCTGAATAGCCGTAATATGTTGCACACGATTATGTTGCGTCTCGGATAAATAATATAAAATTGCTCCAGACGCAATAATTCCTTCTTTTAATTCTTCAACACCAAATCCTTTTAACGAATTCGTCTGGAAGTGCTTTGTTAAAGTTTCTAAAGCGTAATCTTCTTTGTAAATCCAATCTTCTAGGTAGAAACTATGAAAATCTTCTCCAAAAGCAGTTTTAAAATCATTCTTATTATTCTTTGCAACCAAAACCTCACTTGGGTTAAAGTTCTGCAACAATTTATCAATATATTCTGCATTTCCTTGAGCCGTTAAAAACTCTCCAGTTGAAACATCTAAAAATGAAATTCCGATATTTTTATTAGCAAAATAAACAGATGCTAAAAAGTTATTTGATTTTGACTGCAAAACCTCATCGTTCAAAGAAACTCCAGGAGTCACCAATTCTGTTACCCCTCTTTTTACAATGGTCTTTGTCATTTTTGGATCTTCCAGCTGATCACAGATCGCAACACGAAGTCCAGCTTTAACCAATTTTGGCAAATAAGTATTAACAGAATGATGCGGAAAACCAGCAAGCGCCGTTTCTGTATCAGATCCTGCACCTCTTTTTGTTAATGTTATCCCTAAAATCTTAGAAGCTCGAATGGCGTCTTCTCCAAAGGTTTCATAAAAATCTCCTACTCTGAAAAGCAGACATGCATCAGGATATTTAGCCTTGATTTCGTTGTACTGTTTCATTAAAGGTGTTTCCTTCACCACTTTCTCTTTAGCTGCCAAATTGTAATGTTTTTAAATGAAAAATTAAGACAGCGAATTTATGCTTTTTTAGCCGCATATAAAAAGCTTCAAAAATTAAAATATTTTAAGATTTTTTTAGGTTGTAGTATAAGATTTTTACATAGCTTTGTTTATCATTAAAAAAGACCCTTAAAGATGAAAAAAATAATCTTATTCGCTATGTTAGCTGTAGCTGGTATTACGGCTACTAATGCACAAACAACTAAAAAAGCTAAAGCGGCTAAAGTTGCTAAAGTTGAAGGAGCTGGAATGGCTTTCGAAACTGAAACTATTGATTACGGAACTATCGCTCACAATGCTGATGGAAAACGTGAATTCGTTTTTGTAAACAACGGAACTAAGCCATTAATCATTACTAACACTACAGGATCTTGCGGATGCACTGTTCCAACTACTCCAAAAGAACCAATCGCTCCAGGAGCTAAAGGTGTTATTGGTGTAAAATATGCTACTGATAGAGTTGGTGCTTTTACAAAAACTGTAACTGTAACTTCTAACGCAGAAGGACAACCTACAAAAATCCTTACTATTAAAGGTACTGTTTTACCAGATCCAGCAAAAAGCTAATCTGAAAAACATTTAAAATAATCAAAAAGCTTCCTTATCTTTGGAAGCTTTTTTTATGACTACAATTCAAAAACAATGAGAAAACTCGAAAACAGCGAACTAGACCGTAAATCTATTGAAGATTTTAAAAAATCGGAGAAAACACCTTTAATATTAGTTTTAGACGATATTAGAAGTCTACACAATATTGGTTCTGTTTTTAGAACTGCTGATGCGTTTTTGATTGAAAAAATAATCCTATGCGGAATCACTGCAACTCCTCCAAATAAGGAAATCCATAAAACTGCTCTTGGCGCAACCGAAACTGTTGCTTGGGAACATCATGAAAATGTTTTGGAAGTTATCGAAAACTTAAAGAAAGAAAATGTTCTTACAATGGCAATTGAGCAGGTTGAAAGTTCTGTTTTTCTTCAAGATTTTAAAATCGAGAAAAACCAGAAGTATGCTTTAGTTTTTGGAAATGAAGTTTATGGCGTTTCGCAAGAAGCAGTAGCAATCTGCGACGGATGCATTGAAATTCCGCAACTTGGAACCAAACACTCTCTTAATATTTCTGTAAGTGCCGGAATTGTCGTTTGGGATTTATTTCAAAAAATGAACTGGCCAGAATAAAATCAATCGGATTTTTATTAAAAAAATGTGATTTTATGATATTTTCAAGCCTTAAGATGTTAGAAATGTAAATATATTTTTTTATTATTATAAAATTGATACTTTTATAAAATGAAAAATAATTATTTCTTAAAAGCATCTTTTTTATTCATTTTACTGCTGTCCAGTTTTATTGGATCTGCACAACAATATACTTCAATTCCCGATTCTAATTTTGAACAAGCTTTAATCGATTTAAATATTGATAGTGGCACTATTGATGGTCAAGTTCTGACTGCAAATATTATTAATCTAAAGACTTTAGTCCTACAAGGAAAAAATATTTCAGATTTAACAGGAATAGAAAACTTTACAAATCTGGAATATTTAGACTTAGGTGCAATTAATAATGATCCTAATAGGAATAACAAGATCAGCTATTTAAATATCACCAAAAACACAAAGCTAAAGCTTCTAAGCTGCAACTTCAACAATCTAACCAGTCTTGATTTATCAAAAAACACCAATTTAACTGAACTACATTTAAATGGAAACAAATTAAATAGCATCAACATATCTAACAATAACCTTTTAGCCATTTTTAATTGCGGCGGCAACAATCTTACAAATCTAGATGTAACCCAAAACACAGCATTAAAACATTTATCTTTCGACAGAAACAAATTAACAGATATAGATTTATCAAACAATACAGCATTAATCGGTTTATCCTGCAATTACAACGAATTAACAAATCTTAATATCAGTAAAAACATAAATCTTGATAATTTAAATTGCAGTTTCAATAAATTAACCACTCTAGATGTTAGTCAAAATACTATTATTCAAGGCATATCCTGCGATATCAATCAGCTTACAAGTTTAGATGTCAGCAATAACCCCATATTAAAAACTTTAACTTTAAATAACAATAAAATAAGTGCATTGGACATTTCTAAAAATCTTCAGTTATTTGTTTTAGATGCTGGCAATAATCAACTAACTAGTATCGATGCAACAAAACATTTAAGTTTGAACAATTTAAATATTGGTAGTAATCCAATATCCAATCTAGATATTACAAACAATAGCGCTTTAGAATCATTATCTTTTCGTTCGACAAAGGTTTCCAATATTGATACTTCTAAAAACCCCAAACTAACACAGTTATATTGTTCTAACACATTATTAACTTCTTTAGATGTTTCTAAAAATCCTAAGTTAACCAGCTTTGTCTGCAATGGTAATTCATTAAGTTCTTTGAATTTAAAAAACGGAAACAATACTCTACTTAATAATTTAAGTTTTGTCTCCAACCCAAGCCTTAACTGCATTCAAGTAGACAACGCAAATTATTCGAATGCCAATTGGGCTGCTTACAAAGACAATTCGGCTATTTATTCTAACAATTGCAGTAAATTTTCGGCTGTGGCTCCACCAGTAATTAAAGCTACTGGCGATCAATTATACTGTCCTCAAAGCACTATAAAAATTGTAACAGACGTAACCATAACAAATGATCCTTCTGAAACTGGAACCGAAGCCATTTACATTCAAATTTCTTCTGGATATTCTAGCGGTTTTGATAAACTTGTACTTTTAAATCCTACAGCGCATTCCAACATTACCACAAGTTGGGATCCTGTGGCAGGAAAACTAACATTATCTAGCACTACCACTGGAGCCGATGTTTTATATTCCGATTTTGTTGCCGCTATTAAAGATGTTGCCTTTACAAATTCTTCTGCAACAGCTTCTGGAATCAGGACATTTTCTATCACAATGGGTAAAGCAAATTACTTGCCCTCTACACAACATTATTACGAATATGTTCCAAGTATCGGAATAACATGGACGACAGCAAAAGATGAAGCAGCGGCTCGTACTTATTATGGTCTTCAAGGATATTTAGCCACTATATTATCTGCTGATGAAGCAAAACTAATTGGCGAACAAGCTTCTGGAACGGGATGGATTGGAGGCAGCGATGCCGAAACTGAAGGAGTCTGGAAATGGGTTACGGGTCCTGAAGCAGGAACTATTTTTTGGAATGGAAACGCAAACGGATCAACACCAAATTATGCTTTTTGGAACACAAATGAACCCAACCAACAAGGCGATGAAGATTATGCTCATATTACACAACCTGGTGTAGGAATACGAGGCTCTTGGAACGACTTATCAAATGCAGGAGATACCTCTGGCGATTATCAGCCAAAAGGATATGTGGTAGAATATGGCGGAATGCCGGGCGAAACTCCTTTACAAATTGCAACCAGTACCAAAATCACCATTCCTGTGGCAACACCAGCTAGCAATCTGAGTCCCGTTTGCAACTCAGGAAGTTTTACTTTAACTGCAACCGCAAATGCTGGTACGATTAACTGGTACGATGCCGCTACAGGAGGAAATTTATTAGGAACCGGAACTACCTACACCACTCCAATAATAAGTACAACTACCACTTATTACGTTGATGCAGGTTGCGAATTAAACCGAAAATCGATAACTGCAACTGTAAATATAACTCCTTCGACTCCTATTGCAGAACGAGACACCTATACCAATTGCGGGCCAGGGGTTTTAACTATTAAAGCAACTTCAAATATTGGTTCTATAAATTGGTATTCTTCAGCAACTGGAGGAACTAGTCTTTATGTTGGAACAACTTTTACCACTCCAACAATTTCATCCAATACCACTTATTATGCCGAAGCATCAAATAGTGGATGTATCAACCCAACAAGAACTCCAATAAACATAGAGATTTACACACCCCCAGCTGTTACTGATGAAACTTTGCCATTGTGCGAATTCAAGACCATAACATTAGATGCTGGGATTTCTGGAATGAATTATTTATGGTCAAATGGAGCTACAACTCAAACTACTACTGTTAGTACTGGCGGAACATACACAGTAGCCGTTACAAGTCCGTCTCCTGAAAATTGCACGAGCACAAAAACAATTATAGTCGAAGAACATAAAATTCCTCAAATTGCGCGAGTTGACGTTGAAGGAACAAGAGCTATTATCTATCCTGTAAAAGCAGAAGATTATTATGAATATTCTGTAGATGGTGTCAATTTTCAAGATTCTACTATTTTCTACGATGTCCCTGGCGGATTACAAACTGCATATGCACGAGAAAAAAATGGCTGCGGGCAAGATACCAAACAATTTGTAGTGCTTGTTTTTCCTTCATTTTTTACACCAAACAACGATTCTTACAATGATGTTTGGGAAGTAACCGGAATGGAAAATTATCCTCAGGCGGTCGTTACGATTTTTGACCGATACGGAAAATTAATAGCGCAGTTAAGCCGCTTCAAAATGACTTGGGATGGTACTCTAAATCAAGTTCCGCTTCCTGCTTCAGATTATTGGTATGCTTTAAAAGTAGATGATTCAATGCCTATTTTAAGAGGACATTTTACTTTGAAAAGATAGTTTTTAATGAGAGAATATGTCAATTTGATAATTAAAAAAAGACATCTCTAAAAAATTATCTAATTGACACATTATCTCATTATCTCATTATCTCAATTAATTAAGCTTCTTCTTAATTTCATTTAATATATAAAGATAATCTTCGTGTTTTTTTACAAAATCTCGGTCTGAAACATCAATGATTAAAACATTCAAATCGGTTTGAGATTTTATGTATTCCAAATACCCATTATTGATTTTGTCCAAATAGGATCCTTCAATATTCTGCTCATAAATACGTCCGCGTTTTTTTATATTTTGAAGAAGTCGCTCTGTATTCTGATACAGGTAAACATACAAATCTGGCTTTGGCATTTCTTTATAAATAATATCAAACAGATTTCTATACAAACGATATTCATCTTCGGCAAGCGTTATTTTCGCAAAAATCAAAGATTTAAAAATATGATAATCGGCCACTATAAAATCTTTAAACAAATCAAATTGCGCCAAATCATCGGCCAATTGCTGATAACGATCTGCTAAAAAAGACATTTCTAAAGGAAACGCATATCTATTTTGATCTTTATAAAATTTGGGCAAAAACGGATTATCTGCAAATCGTTCTAAAACAGTTTTTCCGTTAAAATCTTCGGCTATTTTATGCACCAAAGTGGTTTTTCCTGCACCAATATTTCCTTCAAAAGCAACATAATTAAATTGATTTAGAGGAATTTTTGAAATCGGACTTTTCAGATTCTGCACAACTGTACAAACACTATCGTCTGGAGTTACGGCGATCAATTCTGGAATTGTTTTTTGTAAAATCGGATGTTTCCAACTTAACTTTAAATCCTGCATTGGAAGCAAAACAAAATTTCTGTTCTGCATTAGCGGATGCGGGACTTGAAGTTTTTCTGTATCGATTATTTCGTTATCAAAAGCAATCAAATCAACATCAATAATTCTAGACTGATACCCTTCTTGATTCAAGCGGATTCTTCCTAGTTCTTTTTCGACTTTTAAAATTTGATTTAATACTTTTTGCGCAGATGAATTGGTGTGCAAAAGAAGTGCGCAATTATAAAAAGCATCACTTTCAAACCCCCACGCAGGAGTTTCGTAAAGTTTTGAAACCTCAATAACAGTCCCCACATTTTGATGTATTAAATCAATACAATTTTGAATGTTTTCTAGTCTGCTGCCTTGGTTGCTGCCTATCGATAAAACGACTTGATGCTGTAATTTCATAATTAATGCAAATTAACTAAAACTATTTTAGAATTAACCAATATATTTGTGAAACGACGTCTCAAATACAATCCTAAATTTAGATGTCTAGTTTGTAACATTTTGCCCTTTTTTGCTACTTATTAAAAAAATATACATATGAAGTTTTTAGGAAATGTAATTGCCACAGTTATTGGTATTTTTGTTTTTATTATGCTCTTCTTTTTTGGAGTAATCTTTATCGGAGTTGTTTTTGGCGGTGACGACAGTGTCTCTGTTAAATCTAATTCGGTTATTGAATTAAATTTAAAAGAAATTAAAAACGATTACGCAGGAAAATATAAAGATCCATGGGTAACTCGTTTTTCTGAACAAAAAGGCATTGGTTTAACCGATGTAATTAACGCTATTGAAGCGGCAAAAAAAGACGATAACATCAAAGGAATTTCGATCTTAAATGATGAATCGTCTCTTGGACTTGCACAATATAAAGATTTAAGAAATGCTCTTGAAAGCTTCAAAAAATCTGGAAAATTTGTCTGGGCTTATGCCAATACGTATTCTCAAAAAGAATATTACTTAAACTCTGTTGCCAATACCATTTATCTAAATCCAGCTGGAGATTTAGATTTTAAAGGGCTTTCTTCTGAAGTTATGTTTTTCAAAGATTTTCAAGATAAATCTGGAATTCATATGGAGGTAATTCGTCACGGAAAATACAAAAGTGCCGTTGAACCTTTCTTAGACAATAAAATGAGCGATGCCAATAGAGAGCAGATTACTGCACTTTTAAACTCTATTTGGAGTATCGTTTCGACAGATATTTCAAAAAGCAGAAATATTCCGTTACCAAAATTAAACGAAATTGCAAATGGTCTTTTGGCTAGAACTCCAGAAATGGCAAAACAGCAGCATTTAGTAGATATTATTGCTTACGAAGATGTTTATCACGATGCTATTAGAAAAGTTCTAAAAGTAGACAAAGATGAAGATTACAACAAAATTTCAATCTCAGATTACACTCAAAATCATGTAACAACTGCTTTAGCAGATACTTCAAGCGATCAGATTGCGATTATTTACGCTCAAGGTGAAATTGGAAGCGGTGAAGGAGATGTAAATACAATTGGAGAAGGTTCTATGCGCCGCTCTTTGCAGGAAGCTAGAAAAAATGATGATGTTAAAGCAATCGTCCTTAGAATTGACAGTCCAGGCGGAAGCGCTCTAACTTCTGATTTAATCTGGAGGGAAATTGAAATTACTAAAAAAGTTAAACCTGTTGTAGTTTCTATGGGTAATTATGCGGCTTCTGGCGGTTATTATATTGCCTGCAACGCCAATAAAATTTTTGCTGAAAACAATACCATTACGGGATCTATTGGAGTTTTCGGAATGCTGCCAAACTTTAGTCCATTGGCAAACAAATTAGGAATCAATTCTGAACAAGTTAAAACGCACGAAAACTCAGCAAACTACAGTCCGTTTGTGCCTGTTGATGAAAAATTCAAAGCTTTTACTTTAGAAGGAGTTGAAAAAGTATACAACACTTTTGTAACTCATGTTGCCGAAGGCCGAAAAATGACTTTTGCACAAGTCGACTCAATTGCGCAAGGTCGCGTTTGGTCGGGAACTGAAGCGCTAAAAATTGGTTTGGTGGATAAAATTGGCGGACTGAATGATGCCATTGCTGAAGCAGCTAAAATTGCTAAAGTAAAAAAATACAGCACTCAGAATTATCCTGAATACGAAAAAACACTAAACGATCTTCTTTCTAATCTCCCTTTTGCAAGATCTAAAGAAGCTTTCATTAAAGAAGAAATTGGAGAAGAAAACTACCTTCTTATCGAACAGGTTAAGAAATTTCAAAAACAAAAAGGAGTGCAAACGATATTGCCTTACGGAATCAATATTTATTAATTCAATTAAAAGATGAATAAAGTAATTCTTTTTTTAACGGTTTTGTTTTGGAGTTTCATAAATGCTCAAGACAAAAAAGAAATCACGTTTAAGGAAACACCAGCAATATTAAAGATTAACAACGACCAAATTTTTGGTACGCTAACAACGCCAGATTTGACTAAAAAATTTCCGGTTGCTTTAATCATTGCAGGCTCTGGCCCAACAGACAGAAACGGGAATAATCCGATGATGAAAAACAATTCGTTAAAAATGCTGGCAGAAGCTTTGGCTAAAAACGGAATTGCCTCTTTGCGATATGACAAAAGGGCTATAGGAGAAAGTAAGGCAGCAGGCGGATCTGAAGGCAGTCTAGTTTTCGAAAATTATATTCAAGATGCCAAAAGCTGGATTAATTACTTGAAACAAGACAAGCGTTTTTCTAAAATAATTATAATTGGCCATAGTGAAGGCTCTTTAATTGGCATGGTTGCCAGTGCAAAAGCAGACAAATTTGTATCTATTGCCGGAGCGGGCGAACCAGCAGATCAAATTCTAAAAACACAGATTGGTGCAAAATCAATGAAACAGCTAAACGATATGACTTTTCCAATTATCGATAGTTTAAAAAACGGATTTGAGGTTAAAAAAATTGATCCAATGCTGAATTCGCTTTTCAGACCAAGCATTCAACCCTATTTGATTTCGTGGTTTAAATACAATCCGCAAACCGAAATACAAAAACTTACTATTCCTATTTTACTAGTACAAGGAAATAATGATATTCAAATTGCAGTAAAAGATGCAGAGAATTTAAAACAAGCCAACAAAAATGCAGATTTGCAGATTATTGATAAAATGAATCATATCATGAAAATTGTTGATGGCAATCAGGAAGCTAATTTAGCCACCTACAACAATGAAACACTTCCTATTTCGGAAGTCTTGGTCGAGAAGATAGCTTCATTTATTCAGAAATAATAAAATAAATTCACTTAAAAATCCGTTTTGAAAATAGTTCTCAACGGATTTTTTTTATTTAACAATTTTAATAAAATTCCTACTTTTTTAAGAAAACTTTATCTGCAAACTGTAGTAAAAAAAACTATTTTTGCAAGAGTCGATTTTAAAATGTTAACCCTCAAATCTATTAATATATGCTAAAAAAAGTTTTAAAAATAAGTGCCATAGTTATTGTGGTATTTGTTGCTGCGCTATTTGCCATTCCGTTTTTATTTAAAGACCAGATCAAATCTAAAATCGTCGAGGCAATTAACGAAAGTGTTGATGCCAAAGTAAGTTTTAAAGATGCGGATTTAAGTCTATTTAAAAATTTTCCAAATGCAACGGTTGGAATCGAGAAATTAGTCATCATCAACAAAGCTCCTTTTGAAGGTGACACATTGGTTTCTTTAGGAGAGTTGAATTTAAAAATGAGCGTTAAAGAACTTTTCAAAGGAAAAGATGAACCTTTAAGCATTCAGGGAATCAGTTCTACCAACGGATTAATAAACATTATTTTCAATAAAGATGGTGTCGGAAACTTCGATATTGCCTTAAAAGACAAAAAAGAAGATAAAAAAGAGGAAGCAAGCAAACCACTTGCGCTTAAAATTCAAAACTATAAAATTGAGAATTTTACTTTTAGATACATCGATCAAGGTTCTAAAATTAAAATGGTAATTGACAGTTTAAACCACGAAGGAACTGGAGATTTTACCAATTCAAAATTAGATTTGACAACAAAATCTACTGCAAAAGTTTCATTGGACATGGATAAAATGAATTACATGAAAAATGTGAAACTGACTTTAGATGCCGTTCTAGGAATTGATTTAGAGAAGAGCAAATATACTTTCAAAGAAAATAAAGCTTTAATCAATCAATTGCCTTTAGAGTTTGACGGATTTATTCAAATGACTGAAAAAGCACAGATTTACGATTTGAAATTCAAAACGCCTACTTCATCGTTTACTAACTTCTTAGGTTTAATTCCTTCAGCATACGCCTCTAGTTTAGAAGGTGTAAAAACGACTGGAGATTTTACTGTAAATGGTTTTGCAAAGGGTGAATTGACAGATACGACAGTTCCTAAATTTAATATCGAAATTGCATCAAACAACTCTTCTTTCCAATATCCAAACCTTCCAAAATCGGTTCAGAATATTGTAATTGATACAAAAATCATTAACGAAACTGGAATCTTAAATGATACTTACGTTAATTTAGATAAGTTATCTTTCAGAATTGACCAGGATGTTTTTAGCGCTAAAGCGAATATCAAAAATATAACGGTAAATCCAATTATTGATGCTGCTTTAAAAGGAACAATCAACCTGACTAATCTTTCGAAAGCCTATCCAATTAAAATGGACAAGCCTTTGGCGGGTATTTTAAAAGCGGACGTTACAACAAATTTTGATATGGCTTCTGTAGAAAAAAGTCAATATCAAAACATAAAAAATGCGGGTACAATGAGTTTGTCAGGATTTAAATATACTGATGAAAATAATAAAGCAATGAACATTAGTACAGCATTGGTTGAATTTAATCCGAGCAGAATTAATTTAAAACAATTTGATGCTACAACTGGAAAAAGTGATATTAGCATTAACGGAGTTCTAGAAAATTTCTATGGGTTTATGTTCAAGAAACAAGAACTAAGAGGAAATTTCAACATGAGCTCAAAACAATTGGCTGTTGATGATTTTATGACTTCTGGCGAACCAGCAACTGCAAAAACAGAAGCTAAACCAGCTGAAGCGATGAAGATTCCGGCTTTCTTAAACTGTACTTTAAATGCTAAAGCGACAACCGTTTTATACGATAATTTAAAACTTCAGGATGTTGCTGGAACCTTAATTATTAAAGACGAGAAAGCAACTCTTCAAAACTTTAAAACAAATATCTTCGGCGGATCAATTGGTCTTAACGGAGCTGTTTCTACAAAAGAAAAAGTACCTACTTTTGACATGAACTTAGGTTTCAATCAAGTTGATATTGCACAGACTTTTACACAGTTGGATATGATGAAAAAAATCGCTCCAATTGCGGGAATCATCAACGGAAAATTAAATTCGACTATCAAATTGAATGGTAATTTGGATGCTAAAGAATTGACTCCAGATCTTAAATCAATTTCAGGAGATTTAATTGGCCAATTACTATCTACTACAGTAAACTCGAGTAACTCTACTTTACTCACTGCATTAAGTTCTAATGTTAAGTTTCTTGATTTAAATAAAGTGAATCTGAATGACATTAAAGCTGCTTTAACTTTTGATAATGGAAAAGTAAATGTTAAACCTTTTGACATTAAATACCAAGATATTAAAGTAACGGTTGGAGGAACTCATGGTTTCGATCAAACTATGAATTATACTCTAAAATTTGATGTTCCTGCTAAGTATTTAGGAACAGAGGCTAACAACTTAATTGCAAAAATGTCTCCTGCAGATGCTGCAAAACTGGATAATATTCCAATTAATGCTGCTTTGACGGGTAACTTTTCAAATCCTAAGATTAGTACAGATATGAAAGCTGCTGTAAGCAATTTGACTACACAATTGGTTAATCAGCAAAAAGAAAAACTGACTCAAAAAGGAACTTCTGCGCTTACAGATTTAATTAATAAAAATACTAAAGCGAAAGATACAACTCAAGCTGCTAAAACTGAGAAAGAGCAAAAAACTCAGGAAGTAACTAAAAAAGCGAGTGATTTATTGAATGGATTGTTTAAGAAGAAGAATCCATAAAAAAGTTGCTAAGATGCAAAGGTTGTAAGATACTGAGTTTCTCTAAGCTTAAAAAACATAGAACCTCAGTATCTTAGAAACTTAGCATCTTTAAAAAAAAATCCTGTTCGAATGAACAGGATTTTTTTTTGTTATTATATTGCTCTTGAATAAAAATTTAATCTACCGTTATTCAGAATTGAATTTATTGTTTTTATGTATTGCTTTTTAGTGTAGAGATTAACATCTATTCCAATACTGCAATTGTCATACGGTTCATATTTTTTCAAATTAGACACAGAAAACAATCCAATAGTTGGCGTATGTACCGAGCTTGATAAATGCATAATTCCGCTATCGGCACCAATAAACAAATCTGCATTTGCAATAACAGATCCTATTTCTCGAATATCTTTACTGTAAAATGTAGGTGCTTTAAACCCAATTTGCGACACATTTTCTACAGGCAAAATCTCCACAATATTATAGTCTTTATACTCTGAAGTAAGTTGAGAATAGAATTTTTCCCACCATTCTTCTGAAAGACATTTTGTTCCTGTTGCATAGGTAAAAATACAAATCGTCTTTTTATCGTTATTCGTTAGTTCGCTTAATATCTTTCTACCTTCTGCAATTTCAGAAGCCGATAATTTAAGCTCTAAAGGAGCAATTATTTTATTACTGTTTGTTGGCAGTCTCAGTTTTGAAAGATAATTGCGGAAATTATAAACAGGATACTTTGCAATATGCTCAAAATCACTTTTATGCTCTATTTCTTCTTCATTCGAGTCTCCAAAAAACTTGTATTTAGCATTTGAAAATTGAACAGCTAATCGTCCAGAAGAAGAGTTTTGATCTACATTAATCGCTAAGTCATAAGGTGTTCTCTTTAATGAAATCCAGACTTTTGAATAGGCCAGTAAACTTTTAAATGGTTTTTTAGGCAGATGAATTATTTTGTCAACAGTATCGTATTTTTCAAAAATAATTGGAGCCAAAGTTCCTTTTACAAATAAATCAATTTTACAATTTGGAAACATTTCAGACACTTCCTGAACAAGTGGCGTGATTAACAAAAGGTTTCCTAATCTTCCATTTGGTCTACAGATCAGAACTTTTTTAATCTCGCTCTTATCGACCAAAATAAAATCGTCCTGCATATTTGTCTTTCCAACATTCCTAGTCAGATTCCGCATTATGCTACGTCTGTGTACGTTTATTTTGCTTAAAACACTCATTTATGGAATAATTTATTGATTATAAAATCTTAATTAAATTTTAGAAATAGTGGCAGTCTCAAATCTACCTTCTTTTATTATCTAAAAATAAATTCTTCCAATAAGCATTTGTTACAAAATTGTAACCAAATGTATCATCATTTACACTTTTTTGTGTTTTGGAATTGAGCTAAAATTACAATAAATCATCACATAATTAACAAATTAATAGACGATTACGCAATAAATATCGACAAATCCTTAAAAAACCTAGACATTTATTGAAACCACATACCCTTCAGAACCGCGAATATTAAAAACGGTTCCGTTCTCAAATAGCAAATATTGACCTTTAATTCCAGTTAATTTTCCGCTGAAAGATGGTGTTTTATCAAGGTTTAAACTGTTCACTTTAGCAGGATAACTCAAAACGGGATACTTAAGTTCGTAAACATCATTTTTTTCAGCATAAAAATAATCTCTAACTTCTGTTGGAATTAAACTTTTAATTTTTGCTTTCTCTGCAATTAAATCAAAACTTTCAACAGAATTTTGCAACATTTTTCTCCAATTGGTTTTGTCTGTATAATGGTCTTTTAATGCTACCTCTGTTATTCCTGCCAAATATCGGTTCGGAACCTCAACAATGGCAATCGCTTGAGAAGCGCCTTGATCGATCCAACGAGTTGGAACTTGCGATTTACGAGTCACTCCAACTTTTATTTCGCAAGCCGAAGCCAAATACACAACATGCGGTTGCAATTGCGCTTTTGATTCATATTCTAAATCTCTATCTGCAATTCCTAAATGCGCTGTGCTCAATTCTGGTCTCATAATCCAATCTCCTACTGCAGGGCTTGAATAAAAACACTCGTAACAGAAACCTTGTCGGTATATTTTTTTCTTTTTACCGCAATTTAAACATTGACAACCCACAAAATTGATTTCAATTTCTTTATCTAATAATTGATTAACATTTAAGAAACTATCTTCGAAAACCAAATAATATTGAATTGGACTTCCAAGTTCGGTTTGCATTTTTGTGAGTACACCTTGATATTGCATTCGTATTTTTTATTTATAATTGCTGATTTAGACTTCTCAAAAGATTTAAAATTTTTTGTGTTAAAATTCGACTTATCAGGTAGAATCTTTACCTTAAATCGAATTGTTTATTACAAAAAAATATTATTTTTGATATGAAGACAAAGTTACTATTTGTCTATCGATATTCAAATTTTAAGTTTTTTGTTTTACAGAGATTGTAAGATTTAAAACCTAAAATTAGCTAACTAAAAAACAGATTCATGCCTTTATCTATTATCAATTCGTTTGCATCTTGGGTCCTTAAACAAAGGATTCATCAAATAGAGCTTTTTTTAAAATACCCAAATGAAGTTCAGGAAGAATTATTGCACAACTTATTGACGGCATCTGAAAATACGGTTATTGGAAAACAATATGATTTTTCGAGTATTAACTCTTATCAAACCTTTGCAGAAAGAGTTCCAATTGCCACTTATGAAGAATTACAACCGCTAATCGAACGTACACGTTTAGGCGAGCAAAATGTGTTTTGGGAAACCCCAATTAAATGGTTTGCCAAATCTAGCGGAACCACAAATGCAAAAAGTAAATTTATTCCAGTAAGTAACGAAGCTTTGGAAGATTGTCATTATAAAGGAAGTAAAGACCTTTTGTGTCTTTATTTGAATAATAATGAAGATTCTGAATTGTTTTTAGGAAAAAGCCTTCGTTTGGGTGGAAGTTCTCAGATTTACGAAAACAACAACACTTTCTTTGGCGATTTATCGGCAATTTTGATTGAAAACATGCCTATTTGGGCTGAATTTAGTAGTACGCCTAGCAGTAAAACTTCGTTAATGAGCGAATGGGAAACTAAAATGGCTGCGATTATCAACGAAACTAAAAATGAAAACGTAACCAGTTTTGCTGGAGTTCCTTCTTGGATGCTGGTTTTAATGAATAAAGTTTTAGAAAATACTGGCAAACAGAGTTTATTGGAAATTTGGCCGAATCTTGAAGTCTATTTTCATGGCGGAGTAAGTTTTTCTCCGTACAAAGAACAATACAAGAAAATTTTACCAAGCAAAGATTTTAAATATTATGAAATCTACAACGCTTCTGAAGGGTTCTTTGCTATTCAGGATTTAAATAACTCAAGTGATTTATTATTGATGTTGGATTATGGAATTTTCTACGAATTTATTCCGATGGATACTTTTGGAACTCCAAACCAAAAAGTAGTTCGCCTGGCCGATGTAGAATTGAATAAAAATTACGCCATTGTAATTACTACCAATTCTGGTTTGTGGCGTTATTTGATTGGAGATACGGTTCGTTTTACTTCTTTAAATCCGTACAGAATTAGAGTTACGGGAAGAACCAAACATCATATTAATGTTTTTGGGGAAGAATTAATGGTAGAAAATACTGATCAGGCTATTGCAAAAGCTTGTCAGGTAACCCAAACTGAAGTTATCGATTATACAGTAGCTCCTATTTTTATGCAAGATAAAGAAAAAGGCGCTCACGAATGGATGATTGAATTTAAGAAACATCCTGCTGATGTTGGTCTTTTCCAAAAAGTTTTAGACGAAACGTTGCAGACTTTAAACTCAGATTACGAAGCAAAACGTTACAACAACATGACTTTAAATCCTTTGGTAATAAATGTTGCCAGAGAAAACCTTTTTTATGATTGGCTGAAAGAAAGAGATAAATTGGGAGGCCAACATAAGATTCCTAGATTATCGAATCAGAGAGATTATTTGGAGCAGTTAAAAGAAATGTGCTAATTTATATCTAACTCATTTGATCAAGAAATTTTTATCTAAAAGAGAAATTGAGGTTAAAATTCTAATTGCTCTTCTTTTAATTCTTATTTTCAGTTGCTGTTCTCATTCAAAGTTTGGAAGTGATCAGGCTGAATTTGAATTAAAAGATGCTCTTGAAAATCCAAGGAAGGGCAATTTTGTGGATAACAAAAAATTACTCATCAAGGATAATCAAACTGCAATCAAAATCGCAGAGCCTATTCTTTTTAATATTTATGGAGAAGATGAAATTAAACATCAAAAACCTTATGAAGTAAATCTAATTTATAATCATTATGTTATTAACGGAACGTTAATGTGGGGAGAACAGGGCGGAACATTTCTAATTATAATTGATGCTAGGAATGCAAAAGTTTTAAAAATCAGTCATTCCAAATAACTATTTAATTTTCTTAAATAAAAATTATACAAAATGAAGGATACCAAATTCAGCGATATGACTACTGAAGAACTGATTAAAAATCAGAAGACATTAAAAACTGTGAATACTATATTCTGTGTTGTGCTTTTTATGCTTTTCGTTCTTAATCTATTCATTGTTTTCATGAAAGGTTTTAGCGCCATGAATATTATTCCGATTGCTTTGTTGCCTATTCTTTTTTTGAATATTAAGAATTTAAAAGAGATAAAAAAGGAATTAGAATCTCGTGAATAAAATAAGTGAAACTAGAATTGGATTAAGCAAAAGAAAAATGGCTTTAGCTTTTATAGGCGCCGCAATCTTCGTGGCATTAGGAATTCAATTTGTTATAAACCCAGAACAGTATATTTCGCATGTATGTAGAAATATTGAATTTATAAAAATTGCTGGTTTTGCCTCATTATCTTTCTTTGGAATATGTTTAATTTATATTTTTTTCAAAATCTTTGACACAAGACCAGGCTTAATAATTAGTGATATTGGAATTACTGACAATTCCCATTATGGCAGTGTTGGATTAATTGCTTGGTCAAAAATCGAAGGGATAAGAATTCAACAAGTAATGTCTACTAAATTTTTATTAATTGATGTTTCAAATCCAAAAGAGTTTATTGAAAAAAGCTCTCATTTAAAAGGATTATTGATGAAAACTAACTTAAGAATGTATGGAACTCCTCTTTCTATTACTTCTAATAGTTTAAATTATAATTTTGATGATCTTGAGAAATTACTGCATGAGGAATGGAACAAATACAAATCACGTTAATTCCACTAAACCCGCATGAGGGATAGAAGTGGAAATCCTTTTATGCCGGGGTTCGGCATAAAAGATTGGAACGGATAGCCCGACCCGCCTTTTTCTGGCGGGACATGCCCATATAAAAAACCTCAGCTCTTTTATGAAGAACTGAGGTTTTGTTTTTTTATTTTGATTGTGGAATTGCTAGTGTGATTTCTCCCTTCGGTCGAAATGACAAACTAGACTTTACATCATATCAATATATCTATCGTGATATCCTAATAAGTATAAAACACCATCAAGACCTAAACTTGAGATTGAAGTTGAGGCACTTTCTTTTACTTTTGGTTTGGCGTGAAAAGCAATTCCTAAACCTGCTAAGTTTAGCATTGGTAAATCGTTTGCTCCGTCTCCAACTGCGATGGTCTGATTGATGTGAATTCCTTCTTTTTCGGCAATTGCTTTTAGATATTCGGCTTTTTTCTGGCCGTCTACGATATCGCCTAAATATTTACCGGTCAGTTTACCGTCTTTTATTTCCAATTGATTGGCGTGAACATAATCTATTCCTAGCTCTTTTTGAAGATATTCTCCAAAATAAGTAAATCCTCCAGATAGAATTGCGGTTTTGTAGCCGTAGTATTTTAAGGCTTTCATTAAACGATGTGCCCCTTGTGTAATTGGCAAATTAACAGCAACGTTTTGTAGAACTTCTTCGCTTAACCCCTCAAGAAGAGCCATACGCTTTTTAAAACTTTCGTTGAAATCAATTTCGCCATTCATAGCCGATTCTGTAATCGCTCGAACTTGATCTCCAACGCCATTCAATTCTGCAAGCTCATCGATTACTTCGGTTTGAATTAAAGTCGAATCCATATCGAAACAAACCAAACGACGGTTTCTTCTATAAATATTATCTTCTTGAAATGAAATATCAACGTTTAGCGTTCTAGAGATCTCCATAAAACTCGCCGTCATGATGATCTTGTTTACAATTTCGCCCGTTACAGACAATTGAATACAAGAACGCGGATATTCTTCTTTTTCTACAATTGAAGTTCTCCCTGTTAATCGGATAATAGAATCGATATTTAAATTTTGATCTGACAATATTTGAGTTACTGCAGACAATTGCGAAGCCGCAAGTTTCTCACCCAAAATATTAATGATATAACGTTGTTTTGATTGTGATTTTACCCAAGTTTCGTAATCTTCGATAGAAATCGGAATGAATTTCACTTTGATTTCCAATTCGTATGCTTTAAACAAAAGATCTTTTAAAACGGGAGCCGAAGAAGAACCTGCAGCAATTTCGAACAAAATTCCTAAAGAAAGCGTATCATGAATATCGGCTTGGCCAATATCTAATATATTAGCATCATATGCTGCCAAAACAGCCGTTAAACCTGCTGTAACCCCAATTTTATCGTGTCCTGAAACTTTTAATAAAATTATTTCTTTATCTTCTGCTGCCATTTTTCTTTCTTGATTATGAAGCGACAAAAATCGGCAATCTCTCGTTGATAAAAAAGAATAATCCTTGTTTTTTTGAAAAGAAAAAGCACATATAAATGTGCTTTTTCGAGTAATTTAACAATTATCTTTTATTATTAAAATAACGTAACTTTTATGTTATTTCATTCCTTCATTTTTATCAAAACTCACCATCCAATTGATGCCGAATTTATCTTTAAACATTCCAAAATAAGATCCCCAAAAAGTGTCGTTCATCTGCATTTCTACTTTTCCTCCAGCCGAAAGTCCGTTAAAAATTTTATCGGCATCTTCTCTACTTTCTGCATTAATGGAAATCGAAAAATTATCTCCAAAACCTACATCTCCGTATCTCGGATGACTGTCGCTTCCCATTAAAATAGTATTTCCAATTGGAAGAGAAACATGCATAATTCTATTTAGAGCTTCCTCAGAAAGCACTTCTCCTTCTTCTGCTGGTGCATCTTTATATTTTCCGATGTACGGAAAATCTCCACCAAAAACTGATTTATAAAACAGAAATGCCTCTTCACATGTTCCGTTAAACATTAAATATGGATTGACTGCTGTTGCCATGATATTTCTTTTTAATTGTTAATTATCTACCTTCCATCTCTCCTCTTTATTCTTTATTCTATTCTCTTTCTTCTAACTTTTACTTCTCAGACAATTCTTTAATTAATTCCACCGCTTTCGGAAACGCATCTTTGAAGTAATCAATATGTTTTTCAATTACATCTACCTCAATATGAAGATCTACAACATCTCCTTTTTGAGTCAGTCTGTAAGTTTCCATTGCACCGCTCCATTTTTCTGTTTCTGCATTTGGTGGTACTTCTTTATGATCCTTGATTTCGCCAAGATGCTTAAAAGCCATATATTCATTCGGAATTTTGGTCTCAATCAGACTATTCATTCCATCTGCTCCTCCAGGACCTAAAAAATAAATTTTGTCCCCTTCGTTCCAAGTTGACTCAGCGTAACTTCCTTCGGCAAAAACGCTTGTCCATTTTCTGTACGTTTCATCGTCCCATAAGACTTTCCAAATCTTTTCTTTTGGAGCCTTTATATCGATATTAAACACTAATTTTTCCATCTTAACCTGGTAATTTGCTAAAATCCATAAATAAAACATTCCAACGATGACCATCCAAATCGGCAAAACCACAGCCGTACATCCAACCCTGACTTTCGGCAGGAGGAGCAAAAACGTTTCCGCCAGCTTCTTTGACTTTCTCTGCTAGTTCATCTACTTCTTCCCTGCTTTCTGCATCAATCGAAATCAACACTTCTGAGCTTAATTTCGTATCTGTAATACTATTTTGCGAAAAGCTTGAAAAAAGCATTTCTTCAAAAAGCATTACTACAAAATGTCCTTCACCTACCACCATGCACGTCGAACTTGGCGTGTCATGCTGTTCATTAACGAAAAACCTATTTTCCAGAAAAAATCTTTCGCTTTTGCCACATCCTTTACAGGAAGATTCAACCATATTTGTTTTGTCATTTTTTGTTTTTTTTTTGTTGGGTTAGATGTTTATTTTTTTTAAACCATATAAGTGATATAAGCTATTTAAGTTTGTAATCTTTGAACCTTTGTTACTTTGAACCTTTGTTACTTTGAGCCTTTAAACCTAAAAACTAATTAGCCTCAACGTAACTTTTAAAATTATCCAGAATTGCCTGCCAGCCTGCACGCTGCATTTCTTCTGGATTTTGTGTTTCTGGATCAAAACTTTCAACGATTTCTACACCGTCTGGAGTTTCTGTAAAAGTAATTTCAACTTTTCTTCCGTCTCCCAGAACATACGAAAGTGCTTCGTTTGGTTTAACCAAAGTAAATTCTCCTCCAAAATCAAAACTCATGCTTCCGTCTTTGGCTGCCATAGTCGATTTGAACTTGCCTCCTTCTCTCAAATCCGCTTCAGCATAAGGTGTGTGCCAATCGGGAGATGCAAAACTCCATTTTGTAATGTGTTCTGGAGTATTCCAAAAATTCCAAACTTTATCAAGAGATGCGTTGACAGTGTTTTTTATTGTTATCATTTTTATCGTTTTTTTTGTGATTTGTTAATTGATTATTACATGTTAGCTGGAATCTGACTTTCATCCATAAAGAAAACTTCCCAGTGATGTCCGTCTACATCTAGAAAAGTTCTTTGATACATCCATCCGTAATCTTTTGCTTCAATATAATCTGTTCCTCCAGCTTTAACAGCTTTTTCAAGCATTTCATCTACTTGTTTACGAGAATCAAGAGAAATCGAAATAAGAACTTCGCTTGTTGTAGCAGAATCACAAATCTGCTTATTAGTAAAGGTTTTATAAAACTCTTCTACCAATATCATTACAAATATATTTTCGTCAATAACTATGCAAGCTCCTTTTTCGTTTGTGAATTTCGGATTGGTTGAAAAACCAAGTCCGTTGTAAAAAGACACTGCCTTGTTCAAATCTTTTACAGCAAGATTTAAGAAGATTTTTGTTTTCATATTGATAAAATTACGAATTAATTAAAACAAATTTAATTTTTTAAGATTACTTAAAAATGCCAATAAAAGTCATTTTTAGGGGCATTTAAGACAAAATGCTTATTTTTGCCTGGATGTGAAATTTTCAAAACAATCAAAATCATGAGCAAGAAATTAGGATTAATCGTGCCTCACGACTATAAATTATTAAGTATTGCGGCTATTTTAGAAGTATTCGAAACAACCAATAAATTAAGTTCGGGAATCGAAAAACCATTCGAAATCATGATTTTTCAATCTAAAGAACAATCGGATCAAGGAAAGATATTTGGTTATACTTCTAACGAAATTGAAACTTCTGATATTATTTTAGACCTCATTTTGATTCCCGCTTTTACGACTGACAATATGAGTGAAATGATTAAAAAGAATAGAAATTTTATTCCGTGGTTACAAAAACAACATCAAAATGGAGCCGAATTAGCCAGTTTTTGCACTGGAGCTTTTTTGTTTGCTGCTTCTGGTTTATTGAACGAAAAATTGGCCACAACACATGTTGACGCTTGCAGTGCCTTTACCAAAGCTTTTCCGATGGTAAAATTAAAACCTGAAGAAACTTTGACTGCAGACGGAAGTTTATACACCAGCGGCGGATCTACCTCAACCTTTCATTTATTGATTCTCTTGGTTCAGAAATTCTGCGGTAACGAAATGGCTGTTAAAATTGCTAAAATATTTTCAATCGATTTGAATCGATACAAACAAAGTTATTTCAGCACCTTCAGACCCAATCATTTACACAATGATTCCTTAGTTGCACTTTTACAGCAAAAAATTGAAAATCAGTATCATTCTATCGAAAAACTGGAAGAAATCACAAAAGATATCCCAACAAGTGCCCGAAACATGACTCGTCGTTTCAAACAAGTGACAGGAATTCCTCCGATTGAATATTTACAGAATATCAGAGTAGAAAGTTCGAAGAAATACTTAGAACAAACCCAACTTTCGATTTCAGAAATTATCGAAAAAACCGGCTATAACGACCCAAAAGCTTTTAGAAAAGTATTTTATAAAATGGTCGGTATGAAACCAATTGAATACCGAGAAAAATTTAGAGTGCAGTAATTTTTAGAAGCAGATCAATTCATTTTCATCAGAACGTTTTGTCCTGCTCTACACTGTATTCCCGATAAACAAAAACTACGGCTAAAAAGCCTTGTTTTTCTAAATCGGGAGATGTCGTTTCGATCAGGGCTATTGAGCAGCTTTAGTTTTTCAGAAGAACCCAAAATCAGGACTTAACAACCCACATTAAAACTTTTTTATTCGTTTTCAAAAGTTCGTCAATTTCTTTCATGCTTTCGTTTGAAACTGCAGGACAGCCCCAGCCTTCTGGTGTTCCTTGGGGATAAACTTCATTATCTGAAATTGCATCCCAAGAATGCAGAACTATAGCGCGACTTCTGGCATTTGAATTTGTTTTGTCTTTTCCCTGCAAAACATAATTTACCTTTATTCCCCACTGACTTACACCACGATCTAAAACAACATATTTTCCAAGTGAAGAACAATGTGAATCAAATTCATTGCTCATCCTTGCGTTATTTTTAGAAGAAGTTCCTCCCCATTGATTATCTCCACAACCATGGCTTACCATATACGATTTTGAGACTTCCTTCTTTTTAAAATCGTAAACAAAAAATCTTTTATAACCAGAATGCAATCCGAGGTCAATCAAAATAAATTTATCTTGATTTAAATTATTGACTTCACAATAGTATGCTGCTTCTTTATAATAATTACTGTAATTAACTTCAATACGAGGATTTTTCTAATGAAACCGCTTCGTTTTTATGCTTATTTTCAGAAATAGTTATTCTTTTGCTTTCTTTATTACAAGAAAAAACAAATACCAGACAAATTATAAAAAGCATTCTTTTCATATCAAATATTTACACAAAAGCACAAACGAAAATAGAATTAAAAAAGTATATAAAAAAACCTGCTCAAATAAATGAGCAGGTTCTATAAATTGAACTTTACCAAAGTCTAAATCTTTGAAAAAGTTGATTTTAAAATTTACGAAGCAATCTCCATACGTTTCAATAAGTTTTTACTTAACGTATGTTCTGCATATTCTTTGTCGATTGTCAGACTAATATCATCAGATGTTGGCAGTTCGTACATGGCATCTGTTAAGATAGCTTCACATAAAGAACGTAATCCACGCGCACCTAATTTGTACTCTAAAGCTTTATCTACAATAAAATCTAAAGCTTCATCTGTAATTGTAAACTCAACATCATCCATTAAGAATAACTTCTGATATTGTTTGATCAACGCATTTTTAGGCTGTGTCAAAATTGCACGAAGCGTTGCTTTATCCAAAGGATCCATGTGCGTTAAAACTGGTAAACGTCCAATAATCTCAGGAATCAAACCAAAGTCTTTAATGTCTTTTGGGATAATATATTGCAACAAATTGTCTTTATCTATATTGTCAGCATTTTTAGAAGTTGAGTACCCAACTGCCTGACGGTTTAAACGTTTTGAAATAATACGTTCTACCCCATCAAAAGCACCACCAGCAATAAATAAGATATTTTGAGTATTTACCTCAACAAATTTCTGGTCTGGATGTTTACGTCCACCTTTTGGCGGTACGTTTACAACTGTTCCTTCTAATAATTTCAATAAAGCTTGCTGAACACCTTCTCCAGAAACATCACGAGTAATTGATGGATTATCGCTCTTACGAGCAATTTTATCAATCTCATCAATAAATACGATTCCTCTTTCTGCTTTAGCCACATCATAATCTGCAGCTTGAAGTAAACGTGTCAAAATACTTTCAACGTCTTCTCCAACATAACCCGCCTCTGTCAATACAGTTGCATCAACAATTGCTAACGGAACATCTAACATTTTAGCAATAGTTTTTGCCACTAATGTTTTTCCAGTTCCTGTCTGACCAACCATGATGATGTTACTTTTTTCGATCTCTACTTCATCGTCTAATTGCTGTTGCATTAAACGTTTGTAGTGATTGTAAACCGCAACTGACATCACTTTTTTCGTCTGGTCTTGACCAATAACATATTGATCTAGAAAAGCTCTAATTTCTTTCGGTTTCTTTAAAATTAAGTCCCCAACTAGTTTCGCGCTTCCACTAGATTTTAATTCTTCTAAAACAATTCCGTGAGCCTGTTCAATACACTTATCACAAATATGTGCATTGATACCTGCAATTAATAAATTAGTTTCTGGCTTCTTTCTTCCACAAAACGAACATTCTAATACTACTTTTGCCATTCTATATTTAAGTTACTAAGCTGCAAAGATACTAAGTTTCTAAGCTTTTTGACCTAAAACTTAAAAACTTAGCTCTTTACAGCTTAATATTTTTGTTTAAAGTTTAAAGTTTCAGATTTCAGATTTGCCGAAGCAAGTTGAAACATGAGACCTGAAACTAATTCTTAGCTTCTTCTTAATACTTCGTCAATCATTCCATACTCTTTTGCTTCATCTGCTTTCATCCAGTAATCACGCTCACTGTCTTTGTGCACTTTATCAAAAGTTTGTCCAGAATGTTGAGAGATGATGTTGTATAATTCATCTTTCAATTTCAACATCTCACGTAAGTTGATTTCCATATCTGTTGCAACACCTTGTGCTCCTCCAGATGGTTGGTGAATCATTACTCTTGAGTGAGGTAATGCAGAACGTTTTCCAGCAGCTCCTGCACATAATAAAACTGCTCCCATAGAAGCTGCCATTCCGGTACAGATTGTCGCTACATCTGGTTTGATGTACTGCATAGTATCATAAATTCCTAAACCTGCATAAACACTTCCTCCTGGAGAGTTTAAGTAAATTTGAATATCTTTTGAAGCATCAGCGCTCTCTAAAAATAACAACTGAGCCTGAACGATATTAGCAATCTGATCGTCAATACCAGTTCCTAAAAAGATAATTCTGTCCATCATTAATCTTGAAAAAACGTCTAATTGAGAAATATTCAGCTGACGCTCTTCGATAATATATGGAGTCATGTTTGTTGGTGTCATCGCAGCTACGATTTTATCGTAATACATTGCGTTTACTCCTTGGTGCTTTGTAGCAAATTTTTTGAATTCTTTACCGTAGTTCATATTTTTAGTTTAAAGTTGAAAAGTCTAAAGTCAGCATGTGACTTAAACGAATTAAACAAAGTTCATACCTTTTTATAAGAGATGCCAATTTGTCTGAAACGTTTCTTTTGTTTCAAGTTTAAGGTTTCAAGTTAACTGAAGAAAACGTGAAACCTGAAACCTGAAACTTGAAACAAAAAAGAACGTCAACAGAATAAAAAATTCCATTGACGTTCAAATATAATTATTTTTATCTTTCAGTTTCTGTAATAAAATCTTAATTTTTAAAAAGTATACTTCTTAACTTTAGACTTTACAACTTTAGACTTTAAGACTTAAATTTATTCTCCGTAAGATGCAGCAATAAATTCTTCGTAAGTAACCTCTTTAGTAGTTGGGTTAGCTTTTTCTTTGAAGATATCTAACATTTTAGCTGCTACAACTTGCTCAGAAAGTCTTTTTACTTCGTCTTGGTTAGATAAAACTCTAGCCACGATTCCTTGAACTTCTTCGTCAGTTGGGTTTGTTTGACCAAATTGAGCCATTTGCTGTCTGATTGCATTTGATGTAAACTCTTTCAAGTCATCAAATGTAATTTGGATATTACTTTGAGCCAATGCTTTTCCTTCAATTAATTGGAAACGTAAACCTTTTTCAGATCTTGCGTATTCAACTTCTGCTTCTTCTGCAGAAAGTTTTTTCTCTCCAACAGTTTGCAACCATTTTTTAAGGAATTCAGCTGGCAAATCGAATTTTGTATTTTCGATCAAGAAATCCTGAACGTCTAATAATAATTTTTGGTCTGCTTGCTGAGCAAATTGTGCTTCAGCATCTTCTTTAATTTTAGCTTTTAAGTCTTCTAAAGAAGCTACTTTTCCTTCACCAAAAAGTTTATCAAATAATTCTTGGTTTAATTCAGCTGGCTCAGAACCGTTGATTGCCTCAATAGTAAAGTTTACTTCAACATCTAAACCGTGAACACCTTCGTGACCTACTTTTAAGTAATCCATTAATTGGTGATCGTCTTCAAATAAACCTTTTGTGCTTACTGTAACAACATCTCCAACTTTTTTACCTGTGAATTGTTTTTGAGCTTTTTTGCTGAATGTATCAACAGAAATTGTAGTCGTATTATTGATTCCGTTTGCTTCGTTTGAGAAAGTTCCAGTTAAATCAGATTTAGCGTCAGAAACTTCTTGAGGAACTGCTTTTCCAAATTGTTTTTGGATACGCTCCACTTGTCCGTCGATTAATTTATCGTCAGCAGTAACGATATATTTTACGATATTATTTTTAGCTTCAAGATCAATTTCGAAGTTTGGCACTAAACCAATTTCGTATTCGAAAGTTAACTCTTCAGCATCCCAGTTAAAGTTTTCGTTTACTTTAGCAAGAGGAGTTCCTAAAAGATTTAATCTTTCAGATTGAATATAACGCTCTAAAGCCAAATCAACTACTTTTTTGATCTCTTCTTGCTTAATAGCTTTTCCGTATTGTTTTTCAACAAGATCTTTAGGCACAGCCCCTTTTCTAAATCCTTTTACTTGCGCTAAAGGCATTTTTTCGTTAATTCTTTTTGCTACTTGACCTTTATAATCCATATGAACAACGTTCATAACGATTGTCTCGTTTACAGCGTCTATTGCTACTCTTTTAATATCCATCTTCTTCTTTAATTTACATAATAAAATTGGGTTGCAAAATTATAAAATTTTTGCAACCCAACCAAGTTTTTAATCTATTGTATTTGAAGCAGTTTTAATCTACTCAATTGTTTTATTTATCGTCTCCCAATATTTTATAAGTAAGAGATTGAAGGATAGACAAAATAATGCTAAATATTAATGCCGTCCAAAACGTATCGACTACAAAACCGCCAACAATTTTTGTACAAAGCAAAATAATCAAAGCATTTATAACCAATAAAAATAAACCAAGTGTAACAAACGTTACCGGCAGAGTTAGCAATACTAGAATTGGTTTAATGAAGATATTTAGCAATCCTAAAACTACTGCAACAATTACGGCCGTACCAAAACTAGCAACATGGACTCCAGTTAAAATATTAGACAATAATAAAACTAAGGCAGCTGTAACAAGAAGTCTAAGTAATAATTTCATAACTTTTTCTTTTAAATTTTTAATAAAAGTAATGATTTTTTATCTAACCGTATATTATTCAGAAATGGTTTCTGAATAAAAACTTCAAGCTACATAGATATATTATTTTGCTTCAATTCATATTCTCTTTGATAATCTTTTACTGTTTTTCCTTGTCCGTTTGGTCTCCATCCAGGAGCATAAAATATATATTTCAATCGGTTTTGCCAGCCAATGTTAGGTTGCTTAACATCTTGCCACATTTTTTTCCATTCGTAAAATAAAAGGTCAAAAGCACCGTCGCTTTTTGGTTTTGGATAGATTCCAAATTTTACAGGTATTTCTGGTTCTTCTTTCTGAAAAGTTCCAAACATTCTATCCCAAATTATTAATGCCATTCCCATATTTTTGTCCAAATACTTGATATTTCTAGCATGATGTACTCTATGATGTGATGGAGTCACTAAAATCCATTCTAAAATACCCATAGTTTTTATACTTTGTGTATGCACCAAGGTTCCATAAACCTGAAATAATGCATAAGCGGCCATAATATGCCAAGGATTGAAACCTAAAAAAGCTAAGGGAGAAAAATATAGGTAGCGATAAAGTGGCTCGAAGACAGAAGATCTGAACCCAGTAGAAATATTATAGTATTCTGAGCTGTGGTGCGTAATATGTACTGACCAGAAAAAACGTGACTTATGATCTACAAGATGCAAAACATAATAAGCAAAATCTTGCAATAAAAAAACAGCGACCCAATAATACCAGCTTTCTATATTCCAAGAAAAAATGCGATGTTGAAAAAAGAAAAACATAACCCCAAAGGCAAATGATTTCATTATGAAATCTAATGCAAAATTAAGCACTGCAAATGTGACATTTACAAAAACGTCATTTTTAGTATATAGATTTTTTTTACCAAAATGACTAAAGAGCATTTCGATAAGAATCAAAAGTGCAAAAAATGGAGAGGAATACAAATAAATCAGACCTAGACCGCTTTCGTCAAATAAATTATAAAAATTGAAATTCATAAATAATAAACATTAAAATCCAAAAAGCAAATTTATGGATTTTAATGTTTATTTGTAAGTTAATTCTTATTTTTTATTTTGTCTGATTAAAAATATGGCATTAATAAAATACGCCACTAAAAATCAATACTCATTTAGAATTACTCTTTCAGAAACTCTGTTGTCAATTCAAAAAACATTTTCGGATTTTCAGCATGAAGCCAATGCCCAGCATTAGGAATTGTTTCTAATTTTAAATTTGGAAAATGCTTACGAATTCCGTCCAAATCTTCATCTTGAATGTATCCAGAGTTTCCGCCACGAATAAATAATGTCGGGTTATTAAAAACTAAATCGTCTGCCAAAGGCTTTCCAATGGCATCCAGATTATTATTAAACGCTTCAAGATTAAATCTAAAAGCTAATTGCCCAGGTTCTTTCCAGTATAAATTTTTCAGCAAAAACTGACGTGTTCCAAAATCTGGAACGTATTGAGAAACAATTTCCTCAACATCATTTCGGCTTGGTTTTACCGAAAAATCAACCGCATTTAATCCTGCCAAAATTTCTTGATGGTGCTGTTTGTAGAATCTCGGGCCAATATCTGCCACAATTAATTTATCTACAATCTCTGGGTGCGTTGTTGCAAAAAGCATTGCTACTTTTCCTCCCATAGAATGTCCAAGAATATCAATTCGTGTTAGATTATTTTCCTTACAGTATTCATAAACATCTTGAACCATTGCTTCATAACTCCATTCGCTTGAATGAAAGCTGCGCCCGTGGTTCCTTAAATCTAAAATATGAACCTGAAATCCCGCTTCTACATATTGCCCAGCAAGAGTTTTCCAGTTATCAGACATTCCTAGAAATCCGTGCATGATGACAAATGGTTTTCCTTCGCCTTCTATTTTTGAGTATAACATTTGTATTAGTATTAATATCTTTTACAAAGGTAGAAAAGTTATTAGCAAAAAATATTCAAAAACACAGTTGCAACATATTGCAAGATATTTAATACAAATATATATTTTGAATTTTACGGTTTTCCGTAAGGTTATACATTTTAAAAACGCTACTTTCGCACCAAAATCAAGCATCAAAGTCTTGATTTAACAAACTAATTTAAACACCAAATCATGATTAAAAAATTCATTTTGTTATCATTGGTTGCTTCTCAACTTATGGTTTCTTGCTCTAGTGACGACAGCCCAACAACCGATCCAACTAAAGATCTAACTCTAGAAGAGCAAATTGCTAATTTAGTAAAACAACCTTACTCAAAACTTACTCCAACTGAGCAAAAAGCTAAATTAGAAGTTGAAGCTAATGAAATGCTTGTTCAATTAGACAAATCAAAAAGCTCTAGTGCTATTGAAGCAGTAGAAAACTTAAACCGTTTACTAGATATTAGCAATGTTGATATTTTTAACGGAAAAAATGACAATGAAGTTGAAGATATTTTAAATGTATCAGGTGTTTACGGTGTTTACACTTGGGATAATGCTGGAAAAAAATGGATTAAAACTGCTTCAACAACAGAATTAAAATTTGTTTTCCCTGCTAAAGAATCTCTAACTACAAACAATGCCGTTTTTTCTTCAAAAAGCACTTCTTCTGACATAAAAGTAAAATACAATGATACTTATAACTGGACAGAAAATGGATATGTAGAAGTAAACGATTGGTTCTTCCTTCCTAATACTTCGGATGCAACTTTAACGATCGACAGTAAAGAAGCTGCAGTATTTACTCAAGCAGCTAAATATACTAACGGAAAAGAAGTACCAACTGAATTCTCATACAAAATGAGCTTAAACGATGGTTATGTTTGGGAAATGAGCGGTACAAAAGCTGCTGCTAATACTTCAAAAGCTACACTTACTTACAATGGGAAAAATTTAATTTCATTTAGCGCTGGAAGCTCTGCTGAAGTTGACAAATTAATTGATAATGACGAGTTAATTCAATACAGAGGAAAAGCTAATGGCTTATTTACTTTGATGGATAATTTTGTAATTATTGCAGATATGGATTTAGCTGCTGAAGCTGCTGATAAAGCTGCTTTAGATAATATTGCACGTCCAAAAGAGCCAAAATATGATGACCCTAAAAGTGATTACAAAGCTTATTATACTGCTTTGAATGCTTATGAGAAAAAAATCTCTGAAGGAAATGCAGCTAATGCTAACAAAAACATGAAACTTATTTTAGTTTCTAAAAAAGACGGAACTAAAATTGCTGATATTGTTCAACATTCAGAGAAAGATGGTGAATACACTTTTAACTTGCCAATTTGGGATGCAGAGTTTAAGTATTGGGATAATTGGAATAGCACTGGAGAGTCTTTTACACGACCATATCTTTACGAAGCATATTACTTAAAATTCAATGACAACACTGAAGTTGAAATGAGCGCTTACTTCTCTACTGGATTTGAAAAATTACAAACTAAATTTGAAGATTTTATTACTGCTTTTAACAAACAATAATAAACTTTAAATACAACTATAAAGCCGATTTGATCACTCAAATCGGCTTTTCTTTTTTAGGTGGAGTCCTGACAGTTATAGTACTTTGTCCGTATCCTGACCAAATTCCTATTCCTCCCTTAACATTTGATTTTAAACTTATATTGGCCGGATAAATTGGATTCTGACTGTTTACAATTTCATTTTGCCAACTATTCCAAAAATCTAGAGATTCTTTCGTCTGAGTTCTTAATTTCACATGAATTAGATCTCCATCGGCAAAATATGGTGTAAATTTAGTTTTAGGAAACAATATTACACCTCGATTTATCTGTACAGAAACAGATGAAGTTTCAAAATTTTTATCATCTAAGTTTCCATAAAATGAAGGGACAAAAATAGGCTCTTCCCCTTCTATTTTAGTTGCAATCTGATAATAATTTTTCTGATCAGAAGGATCATCAAATTTTACAAAAACATATCCCGTGGTATCAGCCGGATTTCTTTTTATATATTCTGCACTCTTTAAACCAACGCTTTTAGGAATAGTTGTTACCGCACTTATCACACGATTTAAATATTCAATTTTTAACGAATACTCTTTACCCGCTTCTCCTTTTAATGTTGAACCGAAATAAACAAACGGGGGCACTCTATTTTTATCATTTTTAACCCTCAAAACTTCAGATGTTACACCGTCAGAAATAGTAATTTTTGCAGATCTGATAACATGATTTAAAACATTTGTTGAGTCAATAACATCTGTTACGGGAATACTGCTTGACAATAACACATTGGCAAAATCGCCTTCTTCAATCCAGCCTTCCACCACTATTTTAGATTCTAGGCTTTTTTCTGTTTTAAAATCATCATTAGAACAGCCTATTAAAATTAAACCTAAAATAAAGAATAGATACTTTTTCATATGCTTAAAATTTAAATCTCCAGCTAACAGAAGGCAGTATTCGATACAGCACCTTTTCTTTCTGGGTTACTACTACTTTATCTTTGTTTTCGTTTACTTCAACATCTAAAACGACATAAATTGGATTGGAAATATTAAAAGTGTTATAAATTGAAAAATTCAAAGCGCTTTCTTTTTTTGCTGTTTTTATAAAATAATAATTAGCCGCAATATCTGTTCTGATATAATTTGGCATTTGTGCATTATTATACCCAGAATATTCTTTAACTGGATTATTATTAATAAAATACCATGAAGTTGGCATGGTAAACCTATTTCCAGAGCTAAATAACTGAGTAATGCCAAAATTCCATTTTGAATTCAAATCGTACATTCCGACAAGAGAAAGATTATGGCGTCTGTCATATTTAGCAAAATACGTTTTGCCATTATTAAGTTCATCGAAATTTCTGTCAGACCAGCTTAAAGTATAACTCAGCCATCCGCTAAACTTTCCATTGCTTTTTTTGAGCATCATTTCAAGTCCGTACGCTTTTCCTTTACCCACATACAAATCATTTTTGAATGTTGTGATTTCATTAAACTGGGTAATTCCATAAGGATACTCTAATAAATTTTTCATCGAACGATAAAATCCTCCTAAAGAAGAAGTCCAGTTTCTTGTTATATTTTGATTGGAACCAACAGAAAATTCATGAGAAGATTGCGGTTCAATACCATCAGAACTTGCAATCCAAAAATCGGTAGGAATTCCAACACTCGATGTGGTAATTAAACTTAAATATTGATACTGCTTATTATAGGATGCATAAAACGAATATTTTTCATTTGGAACATAATTCAACATCGCACGAGGCTGAAAATGCAAATAAGAATCTGCTCCTGATGCATAATAATTAATGCGAATTCCTAAATCTGCAGTCAGGTTCTCTGCTATTTTAGGCTTTATAGAAGTAAAAATTGCTGCTTCACTGGCATTTATAATATCTTGTGAATTGTTGTTTATTGTTGTGAAGTTTTCCACATTTACTTTCTGTGGCTGTAAATTATGGTAAGCATATTGAAATCCAGATTCAAAAGGAATATTTTTAAATGAATATCGAACTGAATTAGTAAATCCAAAGTCTTTTACATAAGACGAGACATTAAACTGAATTGTTGCCTGCTCCATATTTAAATCATTAGAATATTGACTAAAGTAAACCGCATTTGACATACTTATTTTAGGCGAAATTGCCGTGATAAGTGATGGAGATACTGTAAAATTACTCCATTTCAAACTAGTCCGGAGTGCAAGATTTTCATCTTTAACTTTCAATTCATCTCCGCTCACAAAAGCATCTAAAACAAATAAATTGTTCTTAGAAATTTGAGACAAAAATGTAAAATTCCCATCCGAAAAACCATATTTCATATCCTTAACATCATTGCTTTTTGAGCCAGATTTCATAATCGGCCCCACAATTTCATCTATATAAGTTTTTCTTCCAGAAATATAAAACCCTGTTTTATTGCTAAGCGGGACCGCAATACTTAATTGCGAAGCTAAAATCCCAACGTTTCCTTGAATTCCAACTTCTGATGGCAGTTTTTTATTTGAATTTAATAACGTTGTCGAGCTTAATCTTCCGCCGTATTTTGCATTCGAACTTGATTTATCAAACTCTACATCTTTTATATGGTCTGCATTATAAAAAGGAAAAATACCTAACAAATGAGACATTCCATAAATCGGAGTTCCATTGTACAATATTGCATTATGCCCAGGATCTCCTCCCCTTACATAAAAATAACCATTTGCATCGCCTGAATTTTGAACACCTGGAGTTAACTGCAGAATTTTCAATATATCTGTTGTTCCCAAAATGTTTGGAACAGCAGCTAATTCTTTTACATTAAAAGATAGTTTTCCGTTAGAGAGATTGGTTATTGCATTTTTTTTATTGTTGGAAATCACAACTTCTTTTAAATGCGCAATATCTTTTTCTAAAACAATTGAAAAAAAGGTGTCTTTCTTTACTTCAAATCGAATATTTGCTGGAATATATCCTGAATGATCAATCTTAATTTTTACTTGTCCTGACGGAATTGTTACCGAAAAATTACCAAAAGAATCGGCTGTGAAAAAAACTTGAGAATCGTTTGATGCAAAAAGTAAAGTTGCACCAACTAAATTTTCATTGTCGGAAGATTTTACATTACCTGAAATAGTTGCCTTTGATTGTGCAAATACACCAGAAAAAGAGATAAAACAGAAGAAGAGGGCAATTATTTTCAACACTTAATTTTAATAAGAAAAGTGCGAAAATAAACAATTATAACCCAATTATATCAGGTTATAATTGTTTTTAAATTTAATATTATTTCAATTTATTCAGATACATATTTACGGTATTATCCAATCCAAGATAAAGTGCCTCTGAAATTAAAGCGTGGCCTATAGAAACTTCTAATAAACCTGGAATATTTTCTTTGAAAAATTTGATATTGTCTAAACTTAAATCATGTCCCGCATTGATTCCTAAACCTAATTCGTTTGCCAATACTGCTGCTTTAGTGTAAGGATCAATTCCTTTTTCGTTTCCTAAACTATATTGATGCGCAAAAGATTCGGTGTATAATTCTATTCTATCTGTCCCTGTTTTTTTAGCACCTTCAATCATTTCTAGAATTGGATCAACAAAAATCGAAGTTCTAATTCCGTTTCTTTGAAACTCGCCAATAACCTCTGTCAAATATTCTTGATTTTTGATGGTATCCCAGCCTGCAGATGATGTTATTGCTCCAATTGCATCTGGAACTAAGGTAACCTGATCTGGTTTGCACTCTAAAACCAAATCAATAAAATTATGCTGTGGATTTCCTTCAATATTATATTCTGTAGTAACTACTGCTTTTAAATCGCGCGCATCCTGATAACGAATATGACGCTCATCTGGACGCGGATGAATGGTAATTCCTTGCCCGCCAAATCGCTGAATATCTGCAGCTACTTTTAATAAATCAGGAACATTTCCGCCTCGAGCATTTCGAAGCGTTGCTATTTTATTGATATTTACACTTAATTTTGTCATATAAATAGATATTAATTCTAGTAATCTTATATTTGTTACGACAAAAATACAAAGTAAAACAGAGCGGTTTTTGGTATTTTTTGATTATTTTGCATCAAATATCCTCAATTGATTTATGACAGAAATTACAAACTATATCACAAACGATTTCAGAGCGATTGACAGTCAGGAAACGATTGCTTCGATTCAGGACTTTTTTATCGATGTAAATTTTTCTCATTTTCCGATTTTAGAAGATGGTATTTTCATCGGAAGCATCTCTTCTGACGATGTTGAAACATTTGACATTGATAAAAAAGCAATTGATTACAAATATACTTTGGAACGTTTTTTTGCGAGAAAATCTATGATTTGGTTAGATGTTCTAGAAGTTTTTGCAAAAAATCATACCAATATTCTCCCTATTCTTGACGAAAACAATACTTACATAGGCTACTATGAAATGGAAGATATCATGAAGTTTTTTCAGGAAACTCCGTTTTTAAAAGAGCCTGGTGCCATTATTATTGTTCAGAAAGGCCTTTTGGATTATTCTATGAGCGAAGTAACCCAAATTGTAGAAAGCAATAATGGTAAGATTTTAGGCTGTTTTGTTTCTGAAGCTGATACCGAAAATGTTCAGATTACGGTAAAAATAGGTTTAGGAGCAATCAATGAAATTATCCAGACGTATAGAAGATACGGATACGAAATTATTTCAGAACATCAAGAGGACAACTATATCAACAGCTTAAAAGAGCGATCAGATTATTTAGACAAATATCTCAACATATAAATTATGAATGTGCCAATGGGAGAATTAGTTAATTAGATAATTTTCGCATTTTTCCAAATTATCTAATTGACACATTGACAAATTATCTAATTTACAAAGAATGAAAATAGCCATTTACGGACAATACTATCAGAATAGCACTGAACCTATCATAAAAGACATTTTCTCATTCTTCAATACCAATAATGTCGAAATGGTAATTGAAGAAAACTTCCTGAATATGCTTTATGAAAAACAGCTTGTAAAAAAAGAATACAAAACTTTTTCGCCAAGTACTGCTTTAGACAATAGTTTCGAAATGCTGATTAGTATTGGAGGCGACGGAACGATTTTAAGAGCTGCTGCCTTTGTTCGTAATTCTGGTGTTCCTTTATTAGGTATAAATGCTGGACGTTTAGGATTTCTTGCTAAAGTTCAGAAAGAAAATATCGAGAGTTTATTGCAATATGTAATAGATCAAAACTACACCACTTCTGAAAGAACTTTATTAGGAATTACATGCGAACCTTTTAATGAAGCCTTTAAAGAACTTAATTTCGCTATGAACGAAGTTACAGTGAGTAGAAAAGATACAACCTCGATGATTACAGTTGAGACTTATTTGAACAACGAATATTTAAACTCTTATTGGGCCGACGGATTAATCATTTCTACACCAACTGGTTCTACTGGATATTCTCTAAGCTGCGGCGGACCCATTTTAACTCCAGATGTAAAAAGTTTAGTCATTACGCCAATTGCCCCTCACAATTTAACTGCCAGACCGCTTGTTATTCCAGACGACACCGAAATTACACTTCGAGTAACAGGAAGAGAAGACCAATATTTGGTTTCTTTAGACTCGAGAATTTCTTCTGTAAAAAACGAGTCTATTTTAAAGATTAAAAAAACAGATTACAAAATTAAAATGGTTGAAATACCAGGCGAGACTTTCTTAAAGACCTTAAGAAATAAACTGCTCTGGGGAGAAGATAAAAGAAATTAAACTCTTTTCTGATTCTTCACTATACGATAATACCACATTTTCTCGTTCTGCATGTAGTGAATCATCATTAAATGGCTCGAAATCATATCGTAAATTGAAAAAGAAGCACATTTAACCAAAGGAACTTTGATTCGTATTGATAATTATTATATTTGCACGCAATTTTGAATTAAATGAAGAAAATTTTTAATTTATTGTTATGTTTTTTCCCCTTTATTACACTTAATGCTCAAATCAATGAGCTTGGTGTTTTTCTTGGCGGAAGCAACTTTGTAGGTGATGTTGGAAAAACAACTTACATAGCCCCAGAAAAGCTAGCTTTTGGAGTTCTTTACAAATGGAACAGAAGTCCGAGACATGCATGGCGATTCTCTTACACACAATCAAACATTAGTGGAAATGATTATAAATCCGATGAAACTGGAAGAAATCAGAGAGGCTATCGTTTTGACAATGATATAAAAGAACTTTCTGCTGGTTTAGAATTCAATTTTTTTGATTTTAATCTTCACGATTATCATACAAAAATGACACCTTATGTATTTACTGGTTTAAATTACTTTTTCTACAATAATTTATACCGATATACTTCAAGCCCAAACACCGTATACGAGCTAAAAAATCAAAGCTCAGTTGCTATACCTATTATATTAGGTATAAAATCAAATATATCACCACGTTTTGTTTTAGCCGCTGAAGTTGGTGCGCGCTATACCTTTACAGATAATATTGACGGAAGTAATCCTAATACAAGCAGTCCAAATATCATGAAATTTGGAAATTTAAATAATAATGACTGGTATATTTTTTCAGGTATGACATTAACGTATACCTTTGGAAAGAAACCATGCTATTGCGCATACTAAAAAATGAATTTACTAGAATCAATAGATCACACAAACTTACCTAAGCATCTGGCCATTATTATGGACGGTAACGGACGATGGGCAAAACAGCAAGGTTTTTTGCGCGCATTTGGCCACGAAAACGGTACAAAATCTGTAAAAGAAATAATCAAAACTTCAGCTAAGCTGGGTATTGAATATCTAACCTTATACGCTTTTTCTACAGAAAATTGGAATCGTCCTAAATTAGAAGTTCAGGCATTGATGAAAATATTGATCAATTCATTAAAGAAAGAGCTTGTTACGCTTCAAGAAAACAATATTCGTCTTAACGCAATCGGAAATCTTGACAAATTACCCAAAACAGCCCAAAAAGAACTTTTGGATGTTATGGAAAAAACGAAAAACAATACTCGCTTAACTCTTACTCTCGCTTTAAGCTACGGCTCTAGAGAAGAATTAGTAAATGCCATAAAGTCAATTAGTGATAAAGTTAAAAATAATATAATTTCAATAGACACTATTGACGATTCAATTATAAATGAGCATCTTTACACGCAAAATTTACCAGACGTAGATTTATTAATACGAACAAGTGGAGAACATAGAATAAGTAATTTTTTACTGTGGCAGATTGCCTATGCAGAATTGTATTTTACTAATGTCTTGTGGCCAGACTTTAAAGACCAAGATTTATATGAGGCTATTATTAGTTATCAAAAAAGAGAACGTAGATTTGGAAAAACCAGTGAACAAATTAAATAATTTTTTAGTGTTACAAAAAAGAATACCACAAATAATCTGTGCCCTTTTATTACTGGGTAGTTTTTCACAAGTCAAAGCACAAGAAAGAGTTCCTTTTGATCAAGGAAAAAAATATATTCTAGCTAAAGTTTCTGTTGTTGGTAAAATAAGCTTCAATGAGCAAACTGTTGTAACCTTTTCAGGACTTCAAAAAGGTCAAGAAATTACTGTGCCTGGAGAAGAAATCAGTAGCGCAATTAAAAAACTAGGCAAACTAGGACTTTTTGACGAAATCGCTTTCTATGTTAATAAAGTAGAAAACGACAGTATCTATTTAGACTTAGATATTGTGGAGCTTCCTAAATTAAACGAAGTTAAAATCGTTGGTGTTAAGAAAAGCAAAATCGAAGGATTAATTAAAGATAACAACCTGACAAAGAATAAAATTGTCAACGAAAACTTAATTACTACGACAAAAAATTACATCGAAAACAAGTACAAAAAAGAAGGTTTTTATAATACGAAAGTTACTATAACAAACACTCCTGACACTATTAACGGACATCAAGTTAATATGCTTGTTAGAATAGATAAAGGAGACAAAGTTAAAATTAGCAGTATTGATTTCATAGGCAATAAACAGCTTACTGACAATCAATTGCGCGCCGCAATGAAAGACACGAAACAGAAAAATTTCATTCGTGTATTTAAAGCTTCTAAATTCATTCCAGAGAAATACAAAACTGACTTAGAAAAAGTAATCGCTGCCTATAAAGAAAAGGGATATCGAGATGCTCGTATTATCTACGATTCTGTTCAATACAGCAAGCAAAAAAATACCCTTGCAATTAAGATTAATGTAGAAGAAGGAAACAAATATTACTTCGGAAATATCAAATTCTTAGGAAATACTGTTTATTCAGATCAGCTTCTAAGCCGTTATTTAGGAATCAAAAAAGGAGAAACTTACAACGGGGTTTTACTAGAAAAAAGAATTGCAGATAAGACAAAACCAGACGCAGAAGACATTACGAATTTATACCAAAACAATGGTTATTTATTCTCTAACATCAACGCTGTAGAGGTAAAAACAGTTAATGACACTATCGATTTTGAGATTAGAGTTACAGAAGGTCCTATTGCTTATTTCAATAAAATTACGGTTGTTGGTAACGACAAAACAAACGACCACGTTATTTACCGTGAGTTAAGAACAAAACCAGGTGAAAAATATAGTAAAGAACAATTAGTTAGAACCATTCGTGAGATTGGACAATTAGGTTTCTTTGATCCTGAGGCAATTGATCCTAAGTTTAAAAACGTAGATGCCGGAGCAGGAACTGTTGATATTGAGTATAATGTAGTAGAAAAAGGATCTAGCCAGGTCGAGCTTCAAGGAGGTTATGGTGGTGGAGGTTTCATTGGTACATTGGGACTTTCGTTTAACAACTTCTCGGCACGAAAGCTCTTTGATAAAGAAGCTTATAAGCCTTTACCAATGGGAGACGGACAAAAAGTTGCGCTTCGTTTACAAGGAAGTACCTATTTCCAAACCTACAGTTTATCTTTCTCAGAGCCATGGTTTGGAGGAAAGAAACCAGTACAGTTTAGTTCATCTATTTCATACAGTAAGCAATTTCTTAACAATTACATCACTAGAACTGTTGATAGAAGCAAAAGTTTTAATATTTTTACAATCCAAGTTGGGTTAGCAAAAAGATTAACGGTGCCAGATGATTACTTCGTATTATCACAATCTGTAAGTTATCAGCACTATGACTTGAACAATTATAACACAGGTTTATTTACTTTTGGTAATGGTGCATCAAGAAACTTAGCGTATACAATCGGGCTTTCAAGAAGTAATAAAGGGGTAAACCCAATATTCCCTACTTATGGTTCTGAATTTAGTATTAGTGCTAAAGTTACACCTCCATATTCATTATTTAACGGTGTTGATTATGGTAATTTACAAAATGAAAAGGAATATAAAACACAATATACAGGAACATCAGGAAGCGGTATAGACGGAAAACCACTTAACACTGGTGATTATGTTAAAACAGAAACTATAAATGGAACATCTGGATATGTAAGTGTTGGATCTGATTTTGCAAGTGCTGATACAGATGTGGCAAAAGTAGATCAGAAAAAATACAACTGGTTAGAATACTATAAAATTAAATTTAAAGGAGACTGGTATACTAAAGTTTATGGAAAATTAGTATTAAGAACACTTACTGAATTTGGTTTCTTAGGGGCTTATAACCAAGAAAGAGGTGTAATTCCGTTTGAGCGTTTTTACTTAGGAGGTGATGGTATGGCAAACTACTCAATGGACGGTAGAGAGACTATTCAGTTGAGAGGTTATCCAAACAACTCTTTAACTCCAGTAAATGCAAATGGTGATGCAATTGGGGCAACGATTTACAACAAATTCTCTATGGAATTACGTTACCCAATTACATTAAAAGCGTCGGCATCTATTTTTGCATTAACGTTCTTAGAAGCAGGTTCATCATACCCAACGTTCAAAGATTACAACCCATTCGACTTAAACCGTTCTGCTGGTGCTGGTTTACGTGTATTCATGCCTGCATTTGGATTATTGGGTATTGACTTTGGTTATGGGTTTGACGCTCTTCCAGGACAAACAAAAGCTAATGGTTGGGAAACACACTTTATCATTGGACAACAATTTTAGAAATAATACGTTTGGTTAAAAATCATCAAATAAAGTTATGTTATGAGAAAACAATTTTTATTTATATTTTTAGCCTTGATTGTAGCAAATACAAGTCAGGCACAAGGTAAGACTACTCGAATTGGCTACATCGACATGGAATATATTTTAGAAAATGTTTCCGATTATAAAGAAGCTAAATCACAATTAGAGCAAAAGGCTCAAAAGTGGAAACAAGAGGTAGAGGCCAAAAAATTAAATATAAATAATTTGAAGGAAGGCTTAAAGACAGAAAAAGCTTTACTTACAAAAGAGTTAATAGAAGAGAGAGAAACCGAAATTAAGTTTCTTGAACAAGAAATGATGGATTATCAGCAGAAACAATTTGGTTCTGATGGAAATCTAATGAGACAAAAAGCGGCTTTGGCAAAGCCTATACAAGATCAGGTTTTTACTGCTGTACAAGATATCGCAGAAGCAAAAAATTACGATTTTGTTTTTGACAAATCATCAGATCTTACCATGCTTTTTAGCAATAAAAGATTTGATATTAGCGATCAGGTTTTAAGAATCTTAAACCGTACTGAAAAACGTGAGCAGCTAACAAAGAAACAATTGAAAGAGCAAGAAGTTAAAGAAAATCTTGAGAATGCAATTGACGAAAATCCAGCAATGGCTGACCGTCAAAAAGCACTTGACGAGAAAAGAGCTGCTAGAGAAAAGCTTATTCAAGATCGAAAACTAGAGCAAGAGGCTAAGAGAAAAGAATACGACGACAGAAGAAAAGCTCTGCAAGAAGAGAGAGACGCGAAAAAAAATGGCACGGTTTCTGGAACAGCTACAACAACAGCCGTTCCTGCTGCAACGAGTGGTGCGGTTAATACAAACTCGACTGCAAAAACAGCAACACCTGATGCCAACGGAGAGACACCTTCAGCTGAACAGTCTGGAATGACAAAAGCAGAAGAAAGACAATTACTTTACGAACAACGTAAAAAAGAATTGGAAGAAAGAAGAAAGAAAATTTTAGAAGAAAGAGAAGCGGCTAAAAAAGCAAAAGAAGCCGAATCGCAAAAAACAAATACGACCAATAATTAATTAATATTTTAAAAATGATGAAACAAATCAAAACTTTACTAATTGCTGCAATTCTTATTTTAGGAGCAAGTAACACAATGAACGCACAAGCGAAGGTAGCTCATGTTGATGTAAGCGAGATCATGTCGAAAATGCCTGCTATGCTAGATGCTCAAAATCAACTGCAAAAATTAAGTGGTACATATGATGCTGAATACAAAAAAATGGTTGACGAATATCAAGTAAAAATCAAAAAGTACGAAGCTGAAGCTGCAACTGTAACTGATGCTGTAAACGGTGAGCGTTCTAAAGAGGTTCAAGATATGCAAAAGAGAATTGTTGATTACAGAGACAATGCTCAAAAAGAATTACAACAAAAAGAAACTGACATCGTAAAACCATTAATGGAAAAAGTTAGAACTTCTATTCAAAAAGTAGGAAAAGCTAAAGGTTTCCAATATGTTTTAGACGGTTCTACTTTATTATTAGCTGATGGTCCAAACATCACTGCTGACGTTAAAAAAGATTTAGGATTCTAAGAAATTAAATCTCTATAATTAAACTGCTCAATTAGACAATTGAGCAGTTTTTTTTTACAAAAATTTAAAAGTAATCTTTGGAATTATTTCAAGATTTGACTTAACTTAGAATAAAGAATTATAGTAAAAAATATTAAATTTGCTTTATGACAAACAATAATCCTATAGGCGTTTTTGATTCTGGTATTGGCGGAACTTCCATTTGGAGCGCCATTCATGATCTTCTTCCAAACGAAAAAACCATTTATTTGGCTGACAGTAAAAATGCTCCTTATGGGCAAAGAAGCAAAGAAGAGATTGTTGCATTAAGCAAAAAAAACGTAGAATTTTTGCTAGAGAATAATTGTAAACTAATTGTTGTAGCGTGTAACACTGCAACTACAAATGCCATATTTGAACTTCGTGCAGATTATGATGTTCCCTTTGTTGGAATTGAGCCGGCTATTAAACCTGCTGCAAACAATTCTCAAACACAGGTAATTGGAATTCTAGCTACAAAAGGAACTCTTAACAGCGAATTGTTTAATAAAACTGCTGAGATGTTTCAGAATACTAAAATCATTGAGCAAGTAGGACACGGACTTGTACAGCTAATTGAAGATGGCAATTTGTACTCGCCAGAAATGACTCAGTTATTAGAATCTTATCTACAACCTATGATTGAAGCTAATATTGATTATTTGGTTTTAGGATGCAGCCATTACCCTTATCTAATTCCTCAGATAAAAAAAATTCTCCCAGATCATATTAAAATAATCGATTCAGGAGAAGCTGTTGCACGTCAGACTAAAAATCTGTTACGTGATAAAGTTGGTTTTTCTGAAAGTGCAGATCGCGACCCTATATTTTATGTCAACTCAAACCCAAAAGTTTTAGAGTCAATTTTAGAACATAAATATCCCGTAATCATAAAAGACTTTTAGATTATTATTCAAACTTTCGCTTGACGAACCAAATTCCGTCCAGCGATAAATTGATTGATATTTTATGGTAATTTTCTTTTATTAAATCATTTGCAATTCGGCCTTTCTGCCCATAAGAATACGAAATGTTAAGTGACGAAAATGTATTTTCGATTGGCAAATTTAATCCAATAGAAACAGACGCATTATTAACACGATGTTTATCTACCTCAAGATAACCATTGTCATAATTTACACCAGCAGAATACCCTACTCTATCCCAATATTTCCTAATATTCTTTTTAGCGTTATAGGTAATTCCGAACGCAAAACGATCTTGATTTACAAATTCTCCATAAAGTTCAGATTGCTTTGTACTATCCCAGAAACTTTTCTCATAATCTAAAGTTACATTCAAATTATTCTTAAATCGTTTACTGACTCCAAAGCCTAGCTCTAAAGGCAAGTAATAATCGTCTGTATCTGTAGCTACATTGGTTTCTACAGCAGTTTCCACATCATCTGCAATACTTGCTACCGATTGTACTTTGGATGCTTTTATTCTTGACGGAACTTTAACTGTTGTACCGATTGTAAAAGTGGAATCTATTTTGAATTGCCCTCCTAATGTTGCGCGTACACCACTATAATCTGTTTTTTTATGTATGGTCGTAATAGCATTCGAAATCAAAAAAGCACGATCGTCTACAGTGTTTCCAAAAAGAAACGTTCCTGTTGCTCCCAATGTTAATTTTTTTCCAAATCTATATCCGTACGAAAAATCCAAATTGTTTAAACCTCCAGATCCCTGTGCCGTCACATAATAATATTCCTGGCTATCGGCAATAGGAAGTTTTAAATTTGAAATCTTAAACACCGAGCTAGAATACGGACGAAGTGCTAAACTAAAACCAGAATTTTTAGTAACTGGAAAGGCAAAAGCCAAATGAGAAAATTGAAAATTATTTCTCTTTTCTGTGCGAGTACTGCTCTGATAAGCTGTAGCAATGGCTTTCCCTCCAATATCAAAAAGAAAGTGATTCTGATACATAAATCCTAAAGATGCCGGATTTAAATTATTGATAAAAGTATCTGAAGGCAAAGCAATTCCAGAACCACCAATTGAAGGCAGATTACCAAAATCTGAATCGTACAAACTTCCGACACCATAAAGTGAATATGGAGAACTTGAGATGCTTTGAGAAAATGAAGTCAGCGACATTAAAAGGAAGCAACTCCATAAAACAATTTTATTTTTCATTTAATAAGAGATGTAATAAATTTTGAGCTGAATTTTGTTGTCGACATGTTTTTGATTTCCTAAAACAATTCGGTTAACCGATTTAGAAATCGAAGGCAATGTCAGAATAAGAGATGATCTAGAATCGGCTTGCTTAAGCATTTCTTTTTGAAGAAAAGCGCCAATCGGAATTGTATAGCCTAAATTTTCATTAAACTCGTCACTCTTTTTATTCAATATTCCATAGACAGTGGTTCCGGCAGAATTTACCAATGTTCCGCTTATTCTATTCAAATTATCTCCAACATAAACTGCTAAAGAATCTGCCAGCGGATATTTATCCGAATAAGAATTATTAATTGGTTTTACAAACAATTCAGCATTGACAATAGCTCCGTTGGTCGAGATATTTTTAAACTGTTTGATATTTGGAAATTCAACCCTACAAGCAACTCCTGTTCCTGACTGAATAAATCCTTGATTATTGGTCAGTTTACTGGAAAGATTACTGCTAGAAACGGGGAGATTCTGTAGTATGGTTCCAGTTTTATCCAAAGAAATAGAATTGAACTGTTTTGTGTTATCAATAATTGTAAAATCGAGATAATAAGATGCCTGATCTGCATCTCCCTTATATTTTGAGTAATACATTCTTATTTTACTGCTTCCTGCATTAAATCCGATTACACTTGAAGAATTGGATGTGTCTGGAACCAAAACAAGTCCTTTTAAATATTCGGTAAAACTATCTAAATCTGTAACTTCTTTCTTTTTTACTTTCTGAAAAAGAGCTTCTCCAAACTCATCATTCATTTTAATATTTATAGAGTCCTTTTGTGTTGGTCTTGGCATAAAGGATATCTTTCCCAAGCTTTCAGAACTATAATTAAATGCCGAGTTGTTGTATAAATCACTCTCGCCAGTATTGGCTTTAATTTTTTGAAGTAAACGATGAATATCAAATGTTTGAACTTTTGTAGTATCTCCGTAATAATATTTATCATATTTCAGAATCATCGAAATAGAATCGAAAACATAATTTACCGATTCAGTATCAGAGCCTGAACTATTTAAAGTGTAAATATTGCTTGAAACCTGAAAATAGCTGTTTGATTTTACTTTCCCAAAAATAGGATCATCATAATTCCCAACCAAGATTCTGTTTTTAGCCGAAGTTACCAGCGAGTCAAAATTGATGGTTGACATTTCTACTGTCACAGTATCTATCATAATCACTTTATTGCTTAAAGCCAGATAATCTGAACCAACGGTAAATTCTCCAGTATCTGTATCTGTACCACATGAAAATAGCGTAAATACAAAAAGCAGTATCAATATAAACTTGTGCATAATTTAATTTTTGGACAAATATAAATTGCGCACTTCGGCAACACACTACAACATATACTATCGCGCTTTTTTAAGCTACAAATTGCGTAAAACGATCTATAATCTGATTTCTATTCTCAAATTCTAATTCGACCTTAAAAACAGCGATTTTGTCTATCAAAACGCGTCATATATATATCTTCTTTTTTTTAAGGGCGTCATCCATCTAATTTTGAACCAATAAAATAAATAATGAAAGTAAGGTTTTTAGTTTGTTCTCTTTTTTTGATTTCGTTTTTAGGTTTAAAAGCTCAGGAAAATTTTAGTGCCGCAGTAAATTTTAAAACGGAGCCAACAGAAAAGATAAATTTTAACGAAACAGATATAGCAGTTTTTTATCAGAAGAAACTAGGAACAAAAAGCAAAATAATGAACACGTTAGAATATTCTAATTTGAAGGTGAATTACGAATTCAATCCCTATAATTTTTATGCGGATCAGGCTCAATTCAATCAAGTTCAAAACAAATTCGAATATTCGTCTGAAATAACAGAAAAAACAAAATGGCAACTTTCTGTAATTCCGACAGCAAATTTCCAAAGCAAACTGGATTTTTCAGACCTGACAGTTCTAGGAAGTTTGGCAATCAACCAGCAATTGAGTTCAAAATTAAATGTAATTGTTGGAGTTGGCAGAACATCAATTTTTGGAGCGCCGAAAACAACACCGATTGTGGCTTTTGATTATAAAATGAATGAGCAAACCGATTTTAAAATTGGATTTCCAGATTCGAGAATTTCTTATTCTAATAATGATCGAAACCATTTCAGCCTGACGAATAGTTTTAATGGAAATTTCTATCATTTGGATGAAATAAATAAAGACAATAATGCCGAAAAAGCAGTTTTATCGCAAATAACATCGGCTTTAGAATATGAAAGAAATGTTACTGGCAATTGGTTTTTAAATTTTAAAGCTGGTTACGATTTCAATAAAAAATACAATTTACTAGATAACAGTGACCATAAAGTATATGACTATAATAGCGGAAATGGTTATGTTTTAGGAATAGGGATCAAATACAAACAATAAATATTAAATACACTATGATTAATCTAAAAAAAGGAATTTTATTCACAGCGCTTTTTTCAAGTCTCTTTTTGATAAGCTGCAGCAATGATAATGATGATGATGATTTGATGGGTAACTGGATTAAAAAATCAGCTTTTGACGGTCCTGCAAGATCTAGTGCTACAAGTTTCGTTATCGGAGATTATGCTTATGTAGTTGGCGGTTATACTGGCGATGTTTATTTAAAAGATTTATGGGTTTATAACTCGAACGGAGATTACTGGGAGCAAAAAGCAGATTTTGGAGGTGTAGGAAGAAGTTCTGCATCTAGTTTTGCACTAAATGAAAAAGGCTATGTTGGTCTTGGTTATGACGGAACAAACAGACTGAAAGACTTTTACCAATATGATCCTTCTGCGAATAGCTGGACACAAAAAACAGATTTTGCAGGAACGGCGCGTTATGCCGCTGTAGGCTTTCAAGTTGGTGGTAAAGCTTATTTTGGAACAGGTTACGATGGAAACTATTTGAAAGATTTCTACCAGTACGATGACCAGACAAATACGTGGACTCTGGTAAATGGCTTTAGTGGTAACAAAAGACGAAATGCAACTGTTTTCACAATTGCAGACAAAGCATATTTAGTTACTGGTGTAAACAATGGTGTTTATCAGGAAGATTTCTGGGAATTTGATCCAGCTACAGATGTCTGGACAAGAAAAAGAGACGTTGACAAAGATACAGATGACGATTACAGCTATAATGATGATTATGCAATTGTACGTTCTAATGCTTCAAGTTTCTCTATGAATGGATTAGGATACATTATAGGTGGTGAAAACGTAAAAACAGTTTGGGAGTACAATCCGTCAACTGATTTATGGACAGAAAGAACTCCAATGGAAGGCGCTACAAGAACAGATGCTGTTGGTTTTGCCATCAACAACCGCGGATTCTACATGTTAGGAAGAATTGGTTCTACTTATTTTGATGATGCTTGGGAATTTAGACCATTAGACGAACAAAGCGATGATGATAATTAATACTAAACAATTCTTCTGGAGTAACATCCAGAAGAGTTTTGTAGTTTTTGCTCTTCTATTTTTTATCGCTTGCGCGAAAAAAGAAACTTTAACCACGGCTTCTTTTAAAACAAACTCTGGTTGGGGATATACAATTGCCTACAAGGAAAAAGTTTTAATTAAGCAGTCTGTTATTCCCGTAATAAGCGATACTAAAAGTTTTGAAACAGAAACAGATGCTCTAAAAGTTGCAGATCTTGTTAAGCAGAAACTCAAACAAAACTTATCTCCAACGGTAACCAAAAATGAATTAATTTTATTAAAAATAAAATTGTAAATGCAGATCGATACCATTAAAAATACAGGCTACAACAAAATATTATTCCATTCTATGATATGGATTTTCTTTATTTTAACTTCTTTGATTCAATTTTACGAAAGTCCATTTAAACTCGACAACGATTTTTACGCCCAATGGCTTTCTGGAATTTTATTGTTTTATCTGAACTATTTTTATTTGGTGCCAAATTATTTGCTGCAAAAAAAATATTGGCTGTATGGTATATTTGCTATTGGCCTTATTGCGCTATTTATGGTAATTAGATTTAATTATTTTGTTCCTGAATTTAGGCATTTAAGACCTGAAAACATGAAGTATGCTAAAACCATTATTCGGGAGCCCCATTTTTTCCCTAAAGATGGCAGAATGCATCACAGAATAGAAATGAGACAGCCTCTTTTCTTTAAAATTGCTCCTTCATTTTTCTATATTCTGATTATTACAGTCTCAGCAATTTTTAGAACATTAACTGAATTTTACAATAATCAGCAAAATAAACTGATTGCCGAAACGCATAGAACAAATACAGAATTGATTTATTTGCGCAAACAAACCAATCCGCATTTTTTATTCAATTCTTTAAACAGTATTTATTCTTTGGCACACAAAAAATCTGATTTGGTCCCTGATGCCATCGTGACCTTGTCTGAACTGATGCGCTACATGCTGTATGAGACAGATAACAAAACGGTGGCTTTAGAAAAAGAAGTCAATTATATCCAGAATTATATAGAGTTACAAAAGCTGCGATTAAATAATATCGAAGACATTATTATCAACGTACATGGCGATACTAAAAATAAATTTATTGAGCCTTTGTTACTGATTTCTTTTGTCGAAAATGCCTTTAAGTATGGAACAGATTATAAAGGCGCGGCTCATGTAAAAATTAAGATTCTAATTACAGATCATAATCTGGATTTCTGGATTGAAAACACCATTGAGAATTACGTAAAAGATCCTGAAAACTCAGGAATCGGATTGGTAAATATTCAAAGCCGTCTTGATCTTTTATATCCTAACGCACACGAACTAACCATTACTCAGGATAATGAATATTACCGAGTTCATTTAAATTTAAAGTTGGACGAAATTAAAACCGCAATACATTAAACAAAACTGATTATGGACAGAAAGAAATTTATCCGAAATGGCATTTTGGGCATTGCATCATTGGCAACAGCTTCAAAATTTTTAGAGTCTTGTTCTAAAAGCGACAATGACGAAACTGACACAAGCAATTCTGGAGACGGAAGCTGTGCCGTTTCTCCTTCAGAAACAAAGGGGCCATTCCCTATCAAAACGCCAAGTCAGCTAGTTTTAGAAAACATCAAATCTGATCGTGTTGGAATTGCGCTATTGATTAATTTAAAAATCGAAAATAAAAACAACAATTGCCAACCTCTTTCGGGAGCTTTAGTAGATGTTTGGCATTGCGACAAAGATGGAAATTATTCTGAATACGGCGGCACGCAAATGCAGCAGACAGATTATACTTCTGTTCATTTCCTTAGAGGCAGACAAACTTCTAATGCTAGCGGAGAAGTTTCTTTTATTTCAATTTATCCTGGTTGGTACAAAGGAAGAGCGCCACATGTGCATGTAGAAGTTCTATCGAGCACAGGAACTTCTTTATTGGTAACGCAGATTGCTTTTCCTGAAACTATCTCAAGTGAAGTATATTCAAGCACCAATTATATCGCACACGGGCAAGCAGATACTGCAAACACAAAAGACAATGTTTTTGCTGATAGCTTATCCGACGAGCTAGCTACAATAAGTGGTAATTTGACAGATGGTTTCACATTGACTAAAACTATAACTGTTAACGCATAATTTTGATTTGTAAAAACCAGTATTTTATGAAAATTTTAAAACTTAATTTACTGGTTTCAAACTACTTTTGACTGCGAAATAAACTTTAAAAAATTAATCCCGAAAAAAATGAAATGTGTAATTATTGATGACGAACCTTTAGCTGTAGACTTATTGCAGGATTTTGTCAAAAAAGTAGATACTCTAGAGCTGGTAAGCACTTTCAATAATGCTATTGATGCTGTTTCATTTATCAACCAGAATAATATTGATTTGGTTTTCCTAGACATTCAGATGCCTCATTTTTCTGGAATTGATTTTTTAAATACAATTGAAAAAAAACCTCTTGTTATTTTTACAACTGCTTATTCTGACTATGCTGTAGAAGGTTTTAATCTGGGTGCTGTCGATTATTTAGTGAAGCCAATTCCGTTTCATCGATTTTTGAAAGCAGTCGTAAGAGCACAACAAGTTTTGCAGCCTGTAGCCAATACTGCAATTGCAGAAAACAATAATGCACCCGAAATTGAGCAGGATTTTATGTTTGTTAGGGCTGAATATGAAAATGTAAAATTGAATTTTGCTGACATTCTTTTTATTGAAGGCCTAAAAGATTATGTCAAAATTTATACAACAGATAATAAATTTACACTGACATTAATTAGTTTGATCAAACTTGAAAATCTACTTTCAAGCAAGGGTTTTGCAAGAATTCATAGATCGTATATCATCAATATCAAACACGTAAAATCGATTCAGAAAAACAAGGTTTTAATAAGCGATAAAAGAATTCCAATCAGCGAAAGCTATAAAAATACTTTCTTCGAAAAAATCAACCTATAATTTTCTGAAATTTCAATAATAAAAATTCCAAATTCCAAAAGAGTCGCATCTTGGAATTTGGAATTTTTTTATTGGAATTTTTTAGCTTTTATTTTTCTTCTTTAAACCAACTAGAATACATCACATAATTGTTTGAAATACGCCCTATTTCGCCTGCAAAATCAGATTGATCGATGTCTTTTACTTTTTTAGCAGGAACTCCAGCATAAATACTTCCAGAGGTTACAACAGTATTCTGAGTTACAACGGCACCTGCAGCAACAATAGCATTGCTTTCTACCACACAGTTATCCATTACAATTGCTCCCATTCCGATTAAAACATTATCGTGAATAGTACAGCCATGTACAATTGCATTATGTCCAATTGAAACGTTATTTCCTATAATTGTTGGGTGTTTTTGATACGTGCAGTGAATTATGGCACCATCCTGAATGTTAACCTTGTTTCCGATTTTAATGAAATGAACATCTCCTCTCACAACAGCATTAAACCAAACGCTACAAGATTCTCCAAAAGTAACATCTCCTACAATAGTCGCGTTTTCGGCAACATAACAATCCTCTGGAATAAGAGGTGATTTTCCGTTTACAGATTTAATAAGCATAATAATAATTTTAGTTAACAGCAGGACAATTACAGTCGTAACGTGCTTTTCTGCAGAATAAATTAACTCCTAAAGTAATTTGATGAAAACCGCCTGTATCAAACTTAACATCTCCCATTAACTGAGTATAGGTGTAAGCAAACATAAAGTTCTTAAAATTAACTCCAATAATTGGTGTAAAGTATTGTAATTTTTGAGAGGACACTCCAGTTCCCGAAATATACTGTGCGCCATCAAAACCTCTTCTATAAGATAAAGCCGCCCATAGACTTCCAAAATCCATATTTTTGTAGGCTTTCATATTCAAATCAAGCGTTTTTGCTTTTGTCTGATCAAATAGCTGAAAAAGAAAAGAAGGCTCCCAAGTCCAACTGCTATTTTTTCCAAAAACATAACCAGCGCTCAATAAAAACTTTCTAAGATTATCCGATTCATAATCGGTATATAATTCTCTTCTAGTTTCTAACAATCCTTGAACTGTTGCGTGCGCATAGAAATCTAAATAATTGTAAGATGCTCCGACATCAAGATTGAAATAAGAATCTTTCTGAATTGACCCAAAAACAATTGGATCAAAAGTTCCACCAAACTTTGTCTCGTCCAATTGGCTTTGTATTAAACCTCCGCTAATTCCAAAAGACAACTGATTCAAATCTAATTCATCTCTTGAAAACATAATATGGTGCGCGTAAGTCAATTTCACACCTTTTTGAGAATGATATCCGTTTTTATCATTAAAAAGAATTATACCAGCTCCAGAACGTTCTCCAACTCTTCCGTTAAAACTTAGAGTCTGTAAAGATGGAGCGTCTTCTTCTCCGAACCATTGCTTTCTGGCCGTTAATCTTATTTTGGCACAGTTAGCCGCGCCAGCCATAGAAGGGTGAATTAAGTAATAATTATCAGACAAATAATCAGAATAAACAGGTAGTCCCTCTTGAGAGTAGGAATAAAAAGTAGTAATAAGAAAAATTAATAAAACCTTGATTTTAAATTCCATAAAGACAATTTTGTTTTCAGATAATTTTCACTCTTGCAATTTAACACGATTTATTTGAAAAGAGTCTTAATTATTTCATTAAAAAATCAAATATAGCCATTAGTAGAAAATAACTTTAGTAAATTTGCAAAAAATATATTACCATGACTAAAATCACTATAAAAGAAACTCAAAATCCAACTATTTTAAAGTTCGAATTTGATGATTTCATTACTCAAAATCAAAACTTTGAGTTCAAAAATATTGATGAAGCACAAGCTTCTCCTCTCGCACAGCAATTATTCTATTTACCGTTTGTTAAAACAGTCTATATCTCAGGAAATTTTATCGCTATCGAAAGATATAGCATTGTAGATTGGGATGATGTAAAAGATGCAGTTGCAGAACAAATTAGTGCTTTTGTGGACAAAGGTGGCGTTATCATTAAAATTGATGAAACAAAAGCAAAAAAACAGCCTATTACAGTTTACGGAGAAACAACTCCAAACCCTTCTGCATTAAAATTTGTTGTAAGCAGAATGTTAACTCGCAATGCTGTAGAATATAAAAATATTGACCAGACTGCTTCTTCTCCATTAGCTCAGGAATTATTCAAATTTCCTTATGTGAAAGAAATTTTTATTGACGAAAATTATATTTCGGTAACCAAATATGAAATCAATAATTGGGATGAAATCACTTTAGAATTAAGAACTTTCATTAAACAATTTATTGAAAACGGAGGAACAGTTTTAGACGAAAGTTTAATCGAAACTAAAGTCAAAAATGAAGCAACAAAAGATGAAGCTTTTGATAAATTGGATGTTACTTCACAGCAAATCATCAATATCTTAGAAGAGTATGTAAAACCAGCTGTAGCTGCTGATGGTGGAAACATTGCTTTTGAATCTTATAATGAAGATGACAAAACAGTAAAAGTACTATTGCAAGGCGCTTGCAGCGGTTGCCCTTCATCAACATTTACTTTAAAAAGTGGTATCGAAAATATGCTGAAAAGCATGTTGAATGATGACGCTATAAAAGTAGAAGCATCAAATGCATAATTTGACTAAATTATTATTCAAAAGCGTCTCATTGAGGCGCTTTTTTTATTATTAACCACTAGTTACCAATTATTTACCATTTAAAAAACGAGTAATTCTATAAAATTAATTAATATTGTAATCTTAACCAATTAATTAACAACCATGGGATTATCTTCATTTTTTAAAAATCTATTTGGCTCAACCAAAGAGTCTGTAACTGAATTGGCAAATAATGCCGAAAGTACTTTTGAGCAAGCAAAAGAAGCTGCTGCGCCATACATCGAGAAAGCGGAAGCTTTTGCAGAAGAAGCAATTGAAAAAGTAAAAGAAGCTTCGGAACCTATTATTGACAACGCAGCCGAGTATGCTGAAAAAGCAAAAGATACTGTAAGCGAATATGCCGACAAAGCCGCTAAAGTAGTAAATGATGTGGTTGATTCTGTTAAAGAAAAAACAGCTTCTACAGCCGTTAGTGAGACGCCAGAAACTATTTCTGAAACTGTTGTTGATGTAAGCGAAAAATCGGCTGCAGAAGTAGAAGAAATCGCCGATGAAGCAGCCGACAAGGCATAAACACACTTTTCTGATAATGTAAATATTTTTATATTTGCACTACTAATATACCTTCTCTTTTGAGAAGGTTTTTTTATTTCTAAATTATGAACATTAGCCCAGAACAAGTCAGTAAATACGTTGCTCGATTTATTGATATTTTAGTCGATTATTCACCAAAACTGATTTCTGCATTTTTTATCTTATTTGTTGGTTTATACGCCATCAGATTGATTAATCGAATTATTAGAAAAATAATGATTCAGCGAAATCTTGATCCAACCTTAACAAAATTCTTAGCTGATATTTTATTATGGGCTTTAAGAATTTTATTATTTGTAACCTTTATTTCTAAATTAGGAATTGAAACTTCTTCATTTGTTGCCATTTTAGGAGCAATGGGACTAGCAGTTGGCTTATCATTACAAGGATCACTTTCTAATTTTGCTGGCGGAATGCTTATTATTGTTTTTAAACCATTTAAAGTTGGAGATACGATAGAAGCACAAGGCATTGTTGCTACGGTTGAAGAAATTCAAATTTTTGTAACAAAAATGATTACTGGAAACAATCAGACTGTTTTTGTTCCCAATGGTGCTTTGTCTAACGGAAATATCATTAATTATTCCATGAAGGGAGAAAGAAAAGCCGACTTGACATTTTCAGTTTCCTACGACTCTGATATTAAAAAAGCAAAAGAAGTTCTCTTAGATGTCTTGCTTAAAAACCCAAAGGTTCTTAAAAATCCTGCTCCAGAAGTTTTTGTAAAAAATTTATCTGCAAGTTCGGTGGATTTTGCAGTTCGCCCTTGGGCTAAAAATGCCAATTATGGAGCCGTTTTTTCTGAAACATTAGAAAACTGTAAAATAGCATTAGATGAAGCCGGAATATCGGTTCAACCCTACACTATACAAAAATAAATATTACTGTTTCTTTGGAGGAGCAATCATAAAATCTTTTAAATAATAAGGTTCAAAATAAGCGACATCTACAGTGTCGCTTTTTTGATACTTATCAAAACTGATTTTACTCATTGCTTGCGCTGAAGGATATTTTATGTCTTCTAAAAACACAAAATTGTCTTTAGTCAAAACAGATTTACATTTATCAGCACAATCGCCAACAAAATAAAGTTTCTCTGTATATTCTTGAAATGAATTTTCGTCAATAATTTCAGCTTGGATAGCCCTTTCGACTGTCAAATCTGAATTAAAAATAGCGCTGTAAACTTCCATACGGCGTGCATCTAACATCGGTATAATTTTTCCGTCTGTAACTCCAGCCTGAGAAGCTAGAGCATGTAAAGTGTCGACAGCAATTAACGGAATATTTAAAGCATAACACAACCCTTTTGCTGCTGAAACGCCAATTCTTAAACCTGTGTAAGATCCCGGGCCTTGGCTAACTGCAACAGCATTTAAATCCTTTGCCAAAATGCCTGCTTTTGCTATTACCTCTTCAATAAAAACATGAAGTTTTTCGGCATGCGAATAGCCTTCATCTGCCAATTCATTGCAAACAATTGTTTCACCATCTTTTGCAATAGATACAGAACAATTTTTAGTAGCCGTTTCGATATTGAGAATAAAAGACAAAATATGTAGTTTTAAAAATTAATTATTGATGTCAGGCTGAGCGAAGTTGCAACTTCGAATTTGCTCAGGATGACAATATGCTTATATTGTTATTTTTTTGGAGCCTCAGCTTTCTTAAGCTTTACCTTGTCTCCAGAATTAAGATCTTTAGAAACTGTTGTGTAAGGCCCTGTAATTACGACATCACCAGGTTTAAGACCAGACATTACTTCAATATTAGTATCGTCTTGAATTCCAGTTTTAATAACTCTAATCTTAGCCTTATCTCCAACTTTCACAAAAACACATTCGAATTTTTTATCGCTTTTTGGAGCTGCTTTTTTATCTTCATTCGGATCTTCAACCTTAAAATCTTTTACAGCAGTAGTATCTGACTTTACTACAACAGAACTAATTGGCACTGCCAAAACATTATTTTTTGTTGTTGTAATAATATCTACAGTAGCAGTCATTCCTGGTCTAAAAGGAGAATAGGTACTTGGTTTTCCTTCTAATAGATCTTGATAAGAATCTTTCAGAATACGAACTTTAACTTTAAAATTCGTTACCTGATCTGAAGTTAATGTTGTGCTTGCAGAATTAGAAATACTTGTTACAACGCCCTTAAATTTCTTTTTTAAATAAGCATCAACTTCAACATTTGCTTCGTCTCCAATTTTAATCTTTACGATGTCATTTTCATTCACATCTACTTCAACCTCCATATTGTTTAGGTTTGCCACACGCAAAAGCTCCGTTCCGGCCATTTGCTGTGTTCCTAAAACTCTTTCTCCCAATTCTACATTTAATACCGAAATGGTTCCATCTGCAGGAGAATAAATTGTGGTACGTCCTAAATTATCTCGAGCTTCAGTAACAGATGCCGAAGCACTTTGAACATTGTAATAAGCGCTTTGTTTTGTTGCTTTGGCAACTTCAAAAGTAGAAATAGCTTTATCCCAATCCGATTTTGAGATTACACCTTTATCATACAATATTTTATTACGCTCATAATTTGCTTTTGCCTCTTTAAAACTTGCGTCAGACTGAGTTAGACTTGCTTTTGTTCCAGCTAAATTTGCAACAGATCTTTCTAGTCCAGAGGTATACAAATCGGGATTTATTTTTACTAATAAATCTCCTTTTTTAACCACTTGCCCTTCTTTTACGTTTAATGAAATAATCTCGCCTGACACCATCGAAGCAATTTTAACTTCAATTTCAGGCTGAATTTTACCTGTTGCAGAAACAGTTTCAACAATTGTTGAAGCGGTTACTTTTGCAATTTCTACTTCTTTTCCTTCGTCCTTATTTCCTATAACTCCAGCCTTAGAAAGACCGACCAAAGCTGCAATAATAACTATTGCACCACCTAATAAGAAATAAACAGTTTTTTTTGACATAATGAATTATTTTGTAATAATTGGAACAATTGGAATTCCGAAATAAAACTCTAATATTTTAATTTTAAACATGTAATCGTATTTTGTTCTGATAACATCAGACTGCGCATTAGTCAATAATGTTTGAGCTTGAGTGAAATCAAATGAATTCATTAAACCAACATCGTATTTTTCTTTTGCATAATTGTAAGCCTGCTGTCTTGCCTCTAAAGTTACAGTAGAAGATTCATATGTATTTAAAGCTCCTCTTGCATCTGTAAAAGCGGTGTAAACGTTACGCTGCAAATCTAAACTTTTTTGCTCTAAATCTATTTTAGATTTTTCTAAACTTACTTTATTACGTTCTACATTATTCTTAACTGAGAAACCATTGAAAATAGGAACATTTAACTGCAAACCAAAATTATGACCTTTATTGTCGCTAAACTGTTGGAATATAGGATCTGGCCCTACTGTATATGGATTACCGCTTGCATCCAACCTAACTTGATCGCTATAACTTGCTCTGGTATTAAACCCATAGAAACCAGAAAGCGTTGGCTGATAAGCTCCTTTTGCAATAGCAACATTTTTTTCGGCAATCTCCAAATTGGTCTGTGCTAATTTTAACTCTGTTCTAGTTTCTTTCGCTTTATTATAAATTTCAATTGGAGTCTGAGCTAGGATATTATTTTCATCCGCTACATTCGTATCGTCAACTACATCAAAATCTGCAAATTCTTTTAATTGTAAGAGCTGTGCTAAACTCAATTTAGAAATCAGTAAATTGTTTTCAGAAACTGCAATGTTTTGTTTGTCTGTCGCTACAGTAGCTTTCAAATCGAACAAATCTCCACGCGGAATAGTTCCTGCATTTACCATTTCTTCAGAACGAGCATATCGTTTTTCATCAATTAACAATTGCTCTTTTTTAACCTTAAGATCTTCTTTATTAGATAAAATCTGCAAAAAGGCACTAGCAACATTCAACGAAATATCTTCCTGCATTTTTAACAGCTGATAATGTGAGGCAATAATACTTAATTTTGCCCTTCTCATCGTATTTTGATTCTGCAGACCTTTGTAGATGTCAACTCCTGCGTTTATCCCAACTGAAGAATATTGTGTAGTTTGATTACGTAAAATACCTGTTGTAACATCCTGGTTCAAACCGATATTCCAAGAGTGAGAAGCGGTTCCATTTACAGATGGAAGATAATTTCCTAAAGCTCCTCTTTTATCGATCTCAGCATTTTTGACATCTAATTCAGATAGTTTTACCGTGATATTATTTTCGAGTGCATATCTCACACACTCTTCCAAAGTCCATTGTTTTGATTGCGCCTGCCCAGTTAATCCGAATCCGAATAACACTGCAAAAACCAGACTATTATATTTATTTATTTTCATATACTTTTAATGAAGGCGCAGTAAACCGAACTACGCAAATTTAACATTTTTAAAACCAAAAAGATCCTTAACCTTTCAAATTAGCTTATTTTTTTTCTTTATCTCCTTCGTTAATCAAGCCCTGATTCCAGATTTTAATTTTATCTGTATCACTTATACCGCTTTTAACTTGAACGTAGATTCCGTCGCTTACCCCCAGAACCAAATCTCTTCTTTGAAATTTCTGTGGGGCATTTTCGACTTCTACATAAGGCTTTTGTGTTTTTTTGTCAAATTGAACCAAAGATTCTTTTATTGCTAAAACTTTCTCTGCTTTCTCCAAAATAATAGAAGCATTGGCACTTAAACCAGCTCTAATGAAAGTATCGTCTCTGTTGATCATTTGTGCTTTTATTTCAAATTGGATCGCACCATTTTCTGTAACTCCTTTTGGAGCGATATAGTTTAAAACTGCATCAAATTTTTTGTTTTCGATAGCACCAATTGTAATCTCTATTGGCATTTTTTCTTTAATTTTTCCAACCTCAGATTCATCAATTTTACCTATAAAAATCATTCTTCCAACATCAGCAACACTAGCAATTGTAGTTCCTTCGTTAAAGTTATTACTTTCGATAACTTGGTTCCCTACTTTTACTGGAACGTCTAACACCATTCCGTTAACTGTCGAACGAATTAATGTATTAGCATAATTTCCTAAAGATGAAGTTGTTCCTGTTTTAACAATATCCAAACCTTGTTTTGCCGCTAGATAATTTTGTTTTGCCTGATTGTAAGCCAGCTGTGCAGCATCATAATCATTTGCAGAAATTACATCTTTCTCAAATAATGTTTTCTGTCTTTTGTAGATTTTTTCCTGATTATCTAATGCTATTTTAGCAGTCTGTACCTGATTCTGAGAACTACTTACATTCGAAACGTTTGCTACAACTCTAATCTTAGCAATCATATCGCCAGCTTTGATTTTTTCACCAGCTTTGATGTACACTTCTTCAATAATACCTGAAATATTTGGTTTGATTAAAACTTCTTCATCAGGCTGAATATTTCCTGTCGCAATAGTATTTTTTACGATAGTTTTTATTTCTGCTTTTTCCGTTTTAAATACAATTGGCGATTCTTGGTTTTTAGCATACAAATAGTAAAGCGCGCCAAAAAAAACAACTGCAATAAATATTAAAATGGTTACGGTTACTCCTTTTTTCATTTGTTCTTGGTTTAATCGATTTATTTTGATTGATAATTTATTCTGTCCTTAATGCATCTACGGGTTTCACATTGATAGCGGTCTGTGCCGGTATAAATCCAGCGAGCAAACCAGATCCAACTAATATAATTAATGCAACAAATACAACTCCTAAATCTACAGTTGGATTAGCAAACATAGTATTTTGATCAGGAGGCATCGAATCTAGTACCATATTTAAAAGTGCTATAATTCCTGTTGCAACAGCAATTCCGAGCATACCTGAAATAATGGTTAAAAATATAGACTCCGATAATATCTGCCCTCTAATTGCTCCAGGAGTTGCACCCAAGGCTCTTCTAATTCCGATTTCTTTTGTGCGTTCTTTTACCACAATCAACATGATATTCGAAATTCCGATTACACCTGAAATCAGAACTAATGTTCCTACGAAATACGCAATTACTTTTAAGATATTAAATAAGCTTTGCACTTTATTAAACTGCTCATACAAATCAAAATTTCCAACCGCTCTTTCATCCGTCGGATTTATAGAATGCAGTGCTTTTATAATCTCTAAAATTTTAGGTTTTAAATCGGTTATAGAAGTTTCATCTTTTGCGGTAAGCGCCATCCATCCTACTTTATCTCCATAATTAAAGGCTTGCTGAAAAGTTGTAAAAGGAATAAAAATATTCTTTTGTTCCTGTTCTGCATTTCCTCCCTGCTGTTTTGATTTATAAACTCCAACAACCATGAAATTAATGCTGTTTATTTTTATATAAGTTCCAACAGCTTCCTCTTCTTTACCATAAAGCTCACTGATAACTCCTTTACCAATTACGCAAACTTTTCTTCTCTGCTCAATATCCTGCTGATTTACAAATCTTCCTTTAATAATATCCATCGGCTGTTGTTTAATCAGCTCTGGGTAATCTCCATAAATTGTAAATGCAGAAGTTTTTGTACCTCTTACCACGTTGTTTGTTCCGTTAAAATCACCTAATTGATTTCTAGGAGAAACATATAACAAATCTGGCAATGCTGCTTTTAAAGCTGTTACATCACTATTTCTAAAGTCATAACGTCGTGTTTTTGGCAAACCTTTATACGCCTTAGAAGTAGTCTGGCTCCACATAAACATGGTATTGGTCGCAATCCCGTCAAAACCTTTTTTAATACCATTTTCCAAACCATTACCTGCAGCAAGTAAAATTACCAAGATAAAAATACCCCAAAAAACACCAAAAGCTGTCAGGATAGTCCTGAAAGGATTGGCGGTTAAGGCCTGTAAAATCTCGTCCCAATTATCTTTTTTAAACATAATTATTCGTCTCTAAGTGCTACAATAGGTTTAATTTTGGCTGCTCTGTAGGCTGGGAAAAATCCTGCCATTGCTCCGGCAAAAACAAGTAATACTAAAGTAGTTAAAGCTACACTAAAATCTACTTCAGGATTTCTGAAATACTCGCTCTGAACCATTGGACCAACAAATTCCAATAAAGCAAGACTAGCCAATAATCCGACAAAACCTGCAATGGTTGTAATAAAAATCGATTCATGAAGAATCATCGTGATAATAGAAAAAGGCGAAGCTCCTAGTGCTTTTCTAATTCCGATTTCTTTTGTACGTTCTTTTACAATAATAAGCATGATATTACTTACTCCAACAACTCCTGCTATAATCGTACAAATACCAACCCACCAGAAAAAAAGTCTGATATATAAATTTAAATCGTAAAACTGTTTAGCGTCTTTAACCGAGTTATAAACTCCTACACCTCCATCATCTTCGGGAGCTACTACGTTTTTACTTTTTAATAAGTTTTTTAAATCTTGGGTAAATTTTTCTGATTGAGCCAATGCTTCATCATAATCGCTTGTCTTTTTTAGGGTAAAAAACAAGTTGCTAATTTTATCGCCACCTCCAAATGTTTTCTGAACTGTAGTTAAGGGCAAATAAGCACGAGTTTCTTCTCTTTCTCCTCCTGGATCTGTAAAGACTCCAACAACTTTAAAGTTAATGTTGTTAATTAGAATTTCTTCTCCTATTGCTTCTTTATCTTTAAGCAAATCGGTTTTCAATTTCATTCCGATAACAGCCACTTTTGCATTACTTTCTAAATCCTTCGCGTTTACATAACGGCCTTGAACTATGGTTAGATTCTCGATTCCGCCATAATCTGGATTTACTCCTCTAAACTGATAACTACCAGATTCTTTGCCATAAGCAAAAGACTGCCCCCAGTAATTATTTGTTGAAGCTCTCAAATCTAATTTATCTTCGAATTTCTGTACCGATTGATTGTAATCGCTATTGCGAAATTGAATTTGTCTCCCCGGATTTAATCCTTTATATTCTTTAGTAGTAGTTCCAGACCAAACCTCTATAATTCCAGCCGCATCGCGTTCGAATTGTTTTTCAATTCCGTTCTGAAGACCTTTTCCTGCACCAAGCAAGATTACCAAAATAAAAATTCCCGAAGCCACAGACACTCCCGTTAAGAATGTTCTTAAACGGTTTTTAGAAATGGCTTCAAATATTTCCTGCCAACGTTCAATATTAAACATAAGACGAAGCTCTAACTTGTTCTACTCTTTTATCATCGATAATTAGCCCATCTTTTAGGACTACATTTCTTTTGCACATTGCTGCAATATCAGGTTCGTGTGTCACAATTAAAATTGTTTTTCCCTCATCATTAATCCCTTGAATAAGCTCCATAACTTCATAAGAAGTTTTGGTGTCAAGAGCTCCCGTCGGTTCATCGGCAAGTAATACTTTCGGATTCGAAGCTAATGCTCTCGCAATAGCGACACGTTGTTTTTGACCTCCAGAAAGTTCATTTGGCAAGTGGTTAACATGAGAACCCAAACCTACTTTCTCCAAATACTTCATCGCTATCTCGTAACGTTCCTTCCTTTTAACACCTTGATAATACAATGGCATCGCTACATTGTCTAATGCTGTTTTGTAATTTATTAAGTTAAAAGACTGAAAAACAAAACCTAAAAATTTGTTACGATATTTTGAAGCAATTGTTTCGTTTAATTTCTTAATTGGTGTTTTGTCTAAAATATAACTTCCTGAATCGGCTTCATCCAAAATTCCTAAAATGTTAAGAAGTGTTGATTTACCCGAACCAGACGATCCCATGATTGCAACCAATTCCCCTTCCTCTATATTAAAATTAATCCCTTTTAATACATGTAATTGCGAACTTCCCATTTTATAGGATTTGTGTAAATCTTTAATTTCAATCATGGTATTGTTAAATTTTTTAGACAATAATAACGTATTTATTAAGTAATTTATGATAATAAAAAGTTAATACTTGTGTTACCTATTTTATATTAGACTACCTTTTTTAGTTATTGTTACACTTTTTTCAGAAAATATGATTGTTTTTGTAATTTTACCTTGTCTAAAAATTCATACTAAAATGAAGCTTACTTCTATTATTACAATGTTTTCGGTGCTTGCCGTATTAACAAGCTGTTCTTCAACTTCAAAATTAGAAACATTAAAACCTGAACCCGATGATGCCAGCCCGCTAGTTTATGACAGCAGTCCATCCTTTATCAACCTTCCGATTACGATCAAATTAAGTGATATCGAAAATCAGACAAACACGCTCCTTAACGGATTGATTTATGAGGATAACAACATCGAAGATGATGATATCGAAATGAAAATCTGGAAACAGGCTCCGATCAAAATTCAAAATGACCCATCAAATCCTAATAAAAAAATTAGAACGATTTTACCGCTTAAAGCGAATATCAAATATCGAATCGGAACAAAAAAAATGGGGATAGAGCTGTACGACGTTAGAGAATTTAACTTAAATGGAGTTATAACTTTATCTAGTGAAACCACTCTTACCAATTGGAAACTAACAACAAAAACAGAATTCAAGTCTCTAAATTGGAACGAAAGCCCAACAATGACTGTATTTGGCAAAAATATGCCGATTACTTATTTAATAAATCCAGCTATTTCTATTTTTAAAACCCAATTGGAAAAGGAAATTGATGGAGCAATTGAAAAATCAATGGATTTTAAACCAAACGTTCTTCAGGCTGTTGAAAAAATCTCTACTCCTTTTCAGATGAGTGATACCTATGAAAGCTGGTTGCGAATTGTTCCGATCGAAATTTACTCTACAAATGCAAAACTGAAAAACGATTCTTTCTTGCTTGATATGGGAATGAAATGCAATATGGAAACCATCGTTGGAAAACAGCCAGAATCAAAATATAATGCTAGCAAAATTGCTCTAAAACCTGTTGCCAAAATCCCAAATCAGATTTCTGCTAATATTGCTGCCATTTCGAGCTATGTAGATGCATCCAAGATTATGACCAAGAATTTTGCAGGTCAGGAGTTTGGTTCTGGAAGCAAAAAAGTAACCGTAAAAAATGTTTCAATTTGGCATAAAGACGGAAAAATGGTCATTGCTTTAGACATTTTAGGATCTATAAACGGAACCATTTATTTAAATGGATTTCCTTCATACAATGCACAAACTAAAGAGATTTATTTTGAAAAGTTGGATTATGTCTTAGACACCAAAAGCAAATTGATGCGTACAGCAAACTGGCTCGCGCAGGGTTATATTTTAAGAAAAATGGAAGAAAGCTGCAGTTATTCCATTCAACCGAATTTAGAAGAAGGCAAAAAAAGTATGGCGGGTTACTTAAAAAACTATTCGCCGATGCCTGGAGTATTTGTTAACGGAAAAATGGAAGACATTCAGTTTGATAAAATACAGTTGACCAATCAAGCCATTATAGCCTTCATCAAAATAAACGGAACGGTAAATGTATCCGTAAACGGACTTAAATAAAAACAAAAAAAGCAGTGTAAATTACACTGCTTTTTTCTTTTTAGAATACATTCGATAAATCAAATATCCAATTATTAATACAAGTAAATAGGGAATTACCATTAAGTAAACAATTCCATCATTTACAGCTTCAGCCTTTTTAATATTAGAATCTCCTCCTAAAGCCGCACGGCACATTGCACATTGCGCATTAGCAGAAATTCCAATAAAGAAAAAACAAATTCCAAAAAACAGAGCTCGAAATTTGAATTTCACGATTTGAATATTATTTTTTTTAGTGTACATAATATGGAGAAATCATTAAGTAAACTACCACTCCCGTTACTGCTACATATAACCAAAGCGGGAAAGTGATTTTAGCAATTTTTCTATGTCTGTCAAAACGTTTTGCAAGCGCTCTTACATAAGTAATCAAAACAAGCGGAATAATAGCAATTGACAATAAAATATGCGTTACAAGAATAAAGAAATACACATAACGCAATACTCCTTCTCCTCCGTATTTTGTAGAATCTGAAGTCATATGATACGCTACATACATAACCAAAAATGCTACCGACAATGCAATAGCAAAAGTCATTAATCTTTCGTGTAATTTTTGATTTCCTTTCTTAATTGCCATAACAGCCAAAATTAGCACAACAGCAGTAATACCATTTGTAGTTGCATAAATTGGAGGTAAAAATGATAAAGGTTCTACATTAAAACCAAAATCTTTTAATTTAACACCAAATAAAATTGCCACGACAACTGGAATTACAATTGAAACCGCAATAATAAACTTGTTATATTTTTTCTCTAAAGTATTATCTTCCATTTTTATTCTTCTAATAAAATTTTAATGTCTTGCTGAATATCTCTAACTCCTTTTTTGTCTAAACCGTCGTAATAAATACTCGGATTTCCGAATTCGTCTTTTCTGCATCGAATATTTCCATCTTTATCAATTAAAGCAAACAAACCAGAATGCTCAAATCCGCCGCTTACTTTATCATTTTCTCCTGCATAAAGATTAAATCCTTTATTAGACAAATCCATAATTACGTTTCTGTCTCCAGTTAGGAAATTCCAGTTTGAAGATTTCACACCTAACAATTTAGCATGGTCTTTTAAAACTTGTGGAGTATCGTGTTTCGGATCGATTGTAATAGAAACAATTCCAAAATTAGGATTTCCAAAAAAAGTCTTTTCAATCTCCAGCATGCTCATGTTCATCTTTGGACAGATAGAAGGACAAGTTGTAAAGAAGAATTCCAAAACATACACTTTTCCTTTATACGTTTCATTCGAAATTTTCACATTGTCTTGATTCGTCAATTCGAATTTTGGAGCTGGACCAATTGTCAAAAGCTTAGCATCTTTTGAAGTTTTAACCCCAACATTATCCAAACGGTTTCCTTTTACAACGTCACCGTTTTTAACTCGATCGACAATTTTAGGAATGGCATAAATCCCGAAAATTAGAATCACAAAAGAGATTCCGATATATGATTTGTTTTTAAACATTATAAATGATTTTTTAAAGTTGCTTTGTAGCGTTATGATTCTTCTTTAAAGCTGCGCGATATTCGTAAAGAATAATCTTGAAGTCATCAAGCATTTCATTACTCAACTCAGACGGATGAAAAGTATCATAACCTTCTTTGTATTCTTTCTGATCTTTTCTACCTCTCAAATTGCGCTCTTTATCGACAATATACACATTAGAAGTTCCAAGGTTTTCATTCAGTTTTTCTTTTAAATGAAGTCCGTCATAAAATTTCTGAATCTCTTCTTTTGAAGCAAAAACAAAATTCCAATTCTTAACATCTGTAAAAGGAGATAAAGCATCAACAATTTTTTGAGCTTCTTTTTCAGTTCCTATAGGACACAACACTACAAACTGAAGATCTTCAAAACCGTTATAACGTTTGTAGATCTTTTCATTTAGATTAAAATAATTACCTCTATTTTCTAGAATATTTTTACCAGCAAAACCTAACACGGTAATCTTTTTATCAAGGGAGATTTTTTTTCCGTTTAATGAATTCCAATTTCCAAAATCGGCCACTTTTGGTGTTATTACAGGAAGTGTTGTAAAACTATTTACACCTGAAGCGAAAAACAAATACGCTACAATTGGCAATACAAAAAGTACAAAGAGAACTATATTTTTTTTCATTGTATAAACGGAGAATTATTGAGGTACAAAAATAAAAAAAGCTCCGTAAATCGGAGCTTCTTTTCGAATTAATATCATGTTAAAAATTCCATTTAATAGTAGAATCTTTAAAAACCCCATAAATATAATGTCCTTCTGTCAATAGAATAAACAATAAATATAAAACTAGGAAGATAACAGGAGAAACTACAGACCATCTAAGGCTGCTTTTTTCACCTTCCATGTGCATAAATGCCCATACAATATAGTATGCTTTGAAAATTGTAAGGATATAGAAAATCCAGTTTAACAAATTCAAACCAATAAAATGAGTAAATTCTAATGATGCAGGTTTGTAGATACCCAAAATAACTTCAACTGTAGTTACTACTGAAAGTAATGCGAAAACAAACCAGATTCTTTTTGTATTTGATACGTGCTCGTGTGACATAATAATTAAATGCTAAAAATTAAACTAGGTAGAAAACTGTAAATACAAATACCCAAACTAAATCTACGAAGTGCCAGTATAAACCAACTTTTTCTACCATTTCGTAGCTTCTTCTCTTCTCGTAAGTACCTAATAATACATTAAAGAAAATAATGATATTGATAATAACTCCAGAGAATACGTGGAAACCGTGGAAACCTGTAATAAAGAAGAAGAAATCAGCAAATAATTTATTACCGTACTCGTTTCTGATCAAGTTAGCACCTTCTACTACATACTTAGCTGTTGCTAAATGTTTTTCAGATTCTTCTCTTGACAAGATTGTCTTTTTCTTTTTATCTGTAAGTTTTTCTGTTCTGATTAAAACTTCAGGGTGTGCTTTAAAACCAGCCTGAACTTCAGCAACTGTGTAAGTTGGAAGAGACTGAGCATCTTCCATGAACCAAGTTGAGTGGCTTCTTGTTAAAGCTTCTCTTTGTTCTGGCAATTTAACAGCAAAGTCAGCTAAAGCTACTCTTTTACCATCTTTATCCACAAACTGAAGTAAACTACCTCCAGCAGTTTCAACTGCACCATATTCTCCTTTAATGAAGTTTTTCCATTCCCAAGCTTGAGAACCAACGAAAATTAAACCTCCAATAATAGTTAAGAACATGTAAACAGCAACTTTTGTCTTTTTCAATTGGTGTCCTGCATCAACAGCTAATACCATTGTTACAGAAGAAAAGATCAAAATAAAAGTCATTAATGCTACATAATACATTGGAGCCGCAACACCATGCATAAATGGGAAGTGAGTGAACACTTCATCAGCCAAAGGCCAAGTTTCAATAAATTTAAATCTAGAAAAACCATAAGCTCCTAGAAATCCAGAGAATGTTAAGGCATCTGATACGATAAAAAACCACATCATCATTTTACCATAACTTGCTCCTAAAGGCTCATTGTGACCGCCTCCCCAAGTTTTTTCGTCGTTGTTTGCAGTAGTAACTGTCGCTCCCATAAAAGATATTCGTTAAAAAGTTCCCAAATTTACGTTTTTTTCTTATTTAAAGAAATATAAAAATAAAAATAAATATACCCATAATAAATCCAAAAAGTGCCAATACATCGCACCTAGCTCTATCCCAAGAGTTTGAGTCGAATTGTATTTTTGTTTAAAATGATTATAAATTATAATTAAAAGTGAAATTAATCCGCCAGCTAAGTGTAACAAGTGTGTAACTGTTACCACATAAAGAAAAGTTGTAGTAATTGAACTACCTTCTCCTGTAAAGTAATACCCTTCTGAAACGATTTGTCCAAATCCTTTGAATTGTAATACCACAAATAAAATCCCTAAAGCTAAAGTGCCAAGAAGCAATCCAGTAACTGCGCTTCTATTGTCTTTTTGAATGGCTTTTTTTGCCAAGTAAAAAGTAACACTGCAGGCAATAATTACTGCCGTACTCCAATAGAAAGCTGAAGGAAGTTCAAAATTCTTCAACCAGTCTGCTCTTGATTTACTAACTACAAATGCACTTGTTAAACCAGCAAACATCATGGTCATACTAACCATCGCGAAAAGCAGAATCAGTTTTGCCGATTTTGATTTCCTTGCTTGCTCTTCATTTGTTTTCAATGTCATTTCCATAACAACTATCTTAAAAATTTATCTACTATAAATACAATTTGCAAAAGCGAGATATAAGAAACACTCACTAGCATTAATGTTCTCGCTGCCTTTGCAGTTCTTAACTTATACAAACGAACCGCATAAAAAAGCATCCAAATCCCTAATAGAAACACTAAAACTGCCGCAATTGGAGAAATAAACAACTGACCCGTAAAACCTAACACAGGTAATAACGATGCTATAATAAGCCAAATTGTATACAATATTATCTGTAATGCTGTTCCTTTATCTTTTTTACCTGTCGGAAGCATAAAAATTCCTGCTTTCTCATAGTCTTCATATAAAAACCATCCAATAGACCAAAAATGCGGGAACTGCCAAAAAAATTGAATTAAGAATAAAGTCCCTGCCTCGATGCCAAATTCGCCCGTTGCTGCTACCCAGCCCAACATAAACGGAATTGCTCCTGGAAATGCCCCAACAAAAACAGACAACGAAGTTACTGTTTTTAATGGTGTATAAACACTTGTATACAGAAATATAGAAATCGCAGCAAACATTGCTGACTTTGCATTTATCGTATAAAGAAGTGCAATACCAATAACAGTAAGCAAACTTGCTACTAACAGAGCCACTTTAGGAGACATACGCCCTGATGGAACCGGACGATTTTTAGTACGATCCATCAAAGAATCGATATCTTTTTCTATTACTTGATTAAAAGCATTCGAAGCTCCAACCATGCAATAACCTCCAACTGCCAAAACAGCCAAAACACTCCATTTGAAGGGATGTTCAGAATCTACTCCTAATAAATATCCGGCGATTGAAGAGAACAATACACTAATAGCTAAACCAGCTTTAGTAATCTCTTTAAAATCCAGAAATATTGATTTGATTGATAATGTATTTTTTGCAGCGTTCAATACCGTTGTATTTTGTGTATTTTTTTTGAGTGGTGCAAATGTACAAATTAGATTGTAGAATTTAAGCCTATAAAAATAGATTTTTTTCAATAAAACCTTTGCAAATTAAGATCTCAGCATTCTTTAACACTATTATTTCGAAAAATCTTATTAAAAACTAGTAATCAAAATACCAATTAAAAATATCTGAACGTAATCCGATGCTAAACCAAGTTGTACTTTGCTTAAAAGTTGCTGCCGTTTCTTGAGTCGGATCAAAATTTCTGTAAATCAAACTTCCAAATAATTTCAAGTTTGTCATTGGATTAATTAAATATCCTCCTTGAACGTCTGCAATAAAAACACTAGTTTTATTTCCTTGCCCGATTTTCACCCCTGTATCATAAGGGCGTTTTACATCGTAACTTTTATAAATATTTCCTCCGTAGTTATATGAGTCTGCTGCGGTATCAAAATCCAAACCTCTTGTTCCAACTGTCAATTTCGCATCGGCAAGCCAACGTCCTTTATGGTATCTCGCAATTGCAATAAGTTCTTTAAAATTCCCACCCCATTGATGTCCTACACTCTGATTGTTGTGTCCGTAGTTTGTAATAACAGCGCTGTGCGAGTACACATAAGGACGAACACTGTTCAATTCAACCTGCACCAAAAGATCTTTTACATTAAATGCATTAAAGTATTTTGCTCCAAGCTGAAATCCGAATTTATTTTTCCAACTTTTGTTTCCAGCTCCAACATCTGAAACAGAAAACTCATCAATCAAGAACTGCGAATACAGATTTATGCTATTATTCCATTTGTATTTACCCGTAATCCCCAAAAGCGCATTCCCACTTTTAGATGAAGATCCAAATTCTACTGCACGATAAAAAATAATCGGATTAACAAAATTAGCATCAAAACCTCTGTTGTTGGTGTCTGTCCAAACAACCGATTCAAAAAAACCTAAGTTTACTCTATTCGAAACGTTCCAGCTCAAATAATGGTTCGCCATAAATTTTGTTGCATACGTCTTTTCGGCTGTTACTTCTGGACGAACATCTTTCATCCACATATACGTATTGGTATATTTAATTTTCCAAAATTTAGTATTGATTTTAAAATATGGATACGGACTTGCTCCATCGCTTTCCAACAAAGAACGATAACCATCACCTATAAAATTTCTTCCGTAACCCAATTGAAAATCAAATATTTTTCCTGGCGCGAAAGTAATATTCGCTTCCGCTAAAGGAAAATCATAGGCATCAGTTTTGAATCCTTTTGCAATTCCAATCCCCGGAATTATTGCTGGATTTCCTCCAGATGGTTTAATCGATTCAGCATAATCGTTAAAATATCCTGCAAATCTTCCCTGACTTTCAAAAAAAGTAGTCGTAAAGTTAATTTGTTTCCCTAACCCCCCTCTAAAGTTTAGTGCTCTAGTATTCACATAAGTGTAAGATGCATCAAGATCTGAAGCCTTACCCATTTGTAAATCTACAATCGGATTTAATGAAAACCAATAATCCTCTCCTTGAATCTGCACTAGATTTTCATTCCACCATTTTCTTCCCAGCCAAGTCGATGTTTTTTTCTGCAACGATTCATTGACCGCTCTTAAATTATAATATTTTGAAACCTCAGCGTAAGTATAAGGCTTAGATGCCGTGTGGTTATTAATCCCAACCTGATTCATTTCTGCATCAAACTGCGCATAATAACTATGTGAAAAAGGAATATTTAAATGGCTATCAAATTCTGGATTATTGTATTTTTTGTACACAATACTATCCAGCTCAGTCATTGGTTTTTGTGTTGGCTTTAAGATTTCTGCCGCTGCCTGAGCTTCTGCTGCAAGTTGCGATGCACTTTTTAACGGTATATCAATAGAAATCGTATATTTAGAATACGTGGGTTTTCCGTTGTAAGTTGAAGGTTTTATTTTTGGAAATGTGCTAAAAACTCTTTTTGCTTCTTCAGACAATTCTTCAGTTTCTGCAGAAACATAAATTACTTTAAATTCGCCTTCTGCATTTACCTCAAAAAGTACTTTTACCACTCCTTTATAATTGTTTTCTTTTAATTTTTGAGGGACTTGAAAATTGCCAAACACAAAATCTTGAACTTCTTTATAAAAACAATTTTCTAATTTTTTACCTTCTAAATTTTCGCAGTTAGGAAAAACTGGAAACATTTCTGCCGCAAAACCTGGCTGAACAGAAGAATTACCATTTTGCTGAGCAGAAACAATAAAGAACGAAGAAATTAAAACAAGGGACAAAAAAAACTTATTCACTTAAAATTTGGGTATTTATTTAATATTGATTTGGGGAAATTTCTCCGTTTACAATTGCTTTTGCTGCCGAAGTTCCGATACGTTTTACTCCTAAACGAATCATTTCTGCAGCTTCTTCAAATGAACGGACTCCACCAGCTGCCTTTACTGAAAGTGGCGAAGCATTTTCGAGCATCATAATTATGGCTGGAACTGTTGCTCCATTTGGAAGATCATTCTCTGTTTTATAAAAACCTGTAGAGGATTTCACAAAAACAGAATCAAAATCTTCTTCTTTAAAATTAGATACTACAACATGTTTTATTAAAGAAGACAACTGGATAATTTCTTTATCTGTTAAGGCCGCAACTTCAATAATCCATTTTACTGTTTTATCATTTGCCAATCCAATCTGCGTTCCAATCAAGATTTCTTTTTTAACCAAATCGAAATCTCCATTCTTGAATGCTTCATAATTACAAACAAAATCTAATTCATCAGCTCCATTTGCAATTGCTTCGTTTGCTTCTTTAATTTTGGTTTCCAAACTTGACTTTCCTTCTGGAAAATCAATTACAGTTCCAACCAATAAAACAGAATTGGCTTCAACAATCATGTTTTTTGCCAAAGAAACATATTCTGGACGAATCATAATTAGCTTAAAACCTTCTTGAATTGCTTCCTTAATTGCATTTTTAACCACAACAGTATTTTCTGCTTCCGAAAGACCAGCTTGCGATGCAGTTTTCAAATACGTGGAGTCTAAATATTGCTTTACATTCATATTGATTGAAGTTGCAGGAAACCAGCACAAAAGTACATTTTATATTGAAAAAACATAGCTTTTAACTGCTTGATTTTCTTGTAATAAAAAACCCACCGAAGTGGGTTTTGAAATTATATTTTATCGATTTGACTTTTAAAAGCTATTGCAGAAAAAACTGCCACAAACGCTCCTAGTGCATTTGCTAAAACATCTGTAACATCTGAAGCTCTTGTTAGTGTAAGAGCGCTTTGGAGAATTTCAATTGTAATTCCGAAAAAAACAGAGAATATAAAAGAAATTAAATACGCTTTATAAGCGTCTGCTTCTTTTCCTTTTAATTCTTTTTTGAAAAACAAAATCCATGAAATTGTAAATCCAAAATGAAAACAGAAATGTACAATTTTATCAATGCTTGGAAAACTAACCGCTGGTATATTACTAGAATCTGTCAGACAAAAATAAGTAATGATTCCAGAGCAGATAATTGCCCAAATTAATAATAGTTGTTTAGGCACCGATTAATTCTTTATAAGCTTGATCAGACAATAAAGTGTCTATTTCTGAAGCATCAGCAATTTTTATTTTAATCATCCACCCAGCTCCATAAGGATCTGAATTTACAGTTTCTGGAGCACTTTCTAAGTCTTCATTAAAAGCAATGATCTCACCTGTTAATGGTAAAAATAAATCAGAAACTGTTTTTACAGCCTCAACAGTTCCAAAAACTTCATCTTTTGAAAGTGTCTGATCTAAAGTTTCTACCTCAACATACACGATATCTCCTAACTCTTTTTGTGCAAAATGAGTAATTCCTACAGTTGCAACATCTCCTTCGATGCTAACCCATTCGTGATCTTTTGTATACTTTAAATTTGCTGGTATGCTCATAATCGTTGTGTTTGAAAATTGATTGTTTAAAATTTAAGCCACAAATGTAATAATCTTCTAATAAAATCTAGTTTAGAAACTAAAATTTAATTTCCAAAATTATAACGAAGTGTGAAACCTGATCTGATATTCGTTAAAGGGAAAGAAGTCGAAATAACTGCTTTCGAGAACGAATGATCGTAATAAAATATTGCTGTTAAGTTTTTACTGAAGGCATAATCGGCCGTTAATTTTAAAGTCCAGATGTTCTGTCCCGCTGCCAGCTGATTATTATCGTAATCTAAATATCGAACTAAAGTCTCATTGTTTCTATATGAAAAATCAGCTTTTATATTGATATCACTCTTAATAATTCCAGTTGGATTATCTGCCAATCTTGATGAGATAATAACATCTTTGAAACGATATCCTACTCCAACAACATATTCAACTCCTTTAACCTCTGTCAATAAGTTATTATCAAAACTCATAGACAAAGCACGGTCTTTTTTAACTTCTGTCAATAAACGGAATGAATTTTTCAACTCAAAGTCAATTCTCATCAGCGGGCTAAATTGCTCCACTAAGTTAACATTAGACATGATTGTTTTATTGAAGAAGTTCGTATTTACGTCTTGCCCTCCAGGGGTTTCCAAATAATCAAAATTTGACCTAAACTGACTTATTGTATATGATGCTCTATAATTATGTTGTAACGAAAAACGTCTAAAATGATCTTTAAAATACTTATAACGCATTAAACCATTATACTTCACATTCCAGTTTGGGATAGGGAAACTTCTAAAAATACCTGTTGAACTCTTTGAAGCATCTGCTCCTGTATACGCCGCCATAAATGAAGGCAACAATACCGCTTGATTACTTTTTGAGAAACCTATAGGATAACCTTGATTGGCTACATAAATTTTATAATTCGGATCTGATTCATCTGGGATAGGATTACTTGCATCTCCGTATCTAGGAATCTCTCCTCCTCCATAATGCTGTTCTGCCAAACGATTTGCAATAACCAAACGATTGCTTCTAAAATCATCAAACGCAGAAGACTCCGTTTCTGAACTTGTTGAGAAAGCAGTCTTAATCAATACGGTAGAAATTGAAAACATTCCATAACTGTATGGTGACAATGAGATATACTCGCCTGTATTTTGGTCTACACTATATTGCTCTGATGAATTTTCAGAATAAGCGCGATCCATAGCCAGATCGATTTTCAAATCGGGCAATAAATCTACGTTTGCCATTACTTTCAAAAGCTTATTACTTACTTGCGTATAATTTTGATTAAAGTTCTGGTAACTAGTCAGCCATCCATTTTTAGCAGCTTCAAAACGCACATCATCTTGACTACCAAAAACAAATCCCAACGAAGGTTTAGAGGTTCCAAAGAAACCAACTCCTGGAATATATCCTGGTAAAACGGTTCCGCTGTTTTTTGTATAGTTGATCTGAACATTTTTAACACTTGTCAAAACTCCAATCAAACCATCATAAAAAGGATTACTGCTGGTAACTGGTTTAGCCGTATTTACAATTTTCTCTCCTGGTTTTGGCGGTGCAGCAGGTTTTGCTTTTGCTGGCTTGCCTCCTGGTGTCAAACCTAAATATTTATACAGTGTATTCATATTTAATGTCGTAGAGAAAGTATTCGAATTGGCATTTTGAACCGTATTTCCTAAATCCCAAGACACTCCACTATCATCAACGTATTGAGAAAGTGCCGTAGACGATCTTTGCCAATTGTAATCTGCCGTATAAGAATAGTTTGCTTTTATAAAACTAAATATTGGAATTTTATTAATTGGAATGTCATAGTTTAAAACCAATTGCTGTAAATGCTGATTTGGTATACCAATATCAAAATAATCATCCCAGATATTAAAATCTTCTTTTGGCGTATTATCGTCGTTCAAAAAGTTTCTTACGATATTGTTAGACGCTGCTGTGTAATTTAATTTTAACGATTTTGTCAAATTAAATCCGAAACCATATTGATAATTAAACGCAAAGTTTCTTCTGTAAAGAGGATCTAATCCAATACCTTCTACATCAACTTGTCTATATTGCTGGCGATTACTTTGCCTTAAAATATTCGTGTTAAATGAAACATTCGAGGGAAGATAATTTATATTAAAGTCGCTTAGCAATTTCCAATATTCACTTGTTTTCATGAATTTGGTTTGCTTAAACGGAACTACTTCTTTAGGCTGAAAAGTATAAGCATAATTGACAGAAGTATTAGACTGCTCATCATTATAACTTTCAACTTCATAATCATGTCGCTCTACCTGATTATAAGACTGCGAGAACGTAAAGTTTTCTACATCATAAACATGCGGTTTCTGTTCTGGCGCTCTATCTTTTCTTACCCCAATAAAATTGATGCTTTTACGCTTCGTATAATCAACCGCACGAGTTCTAATATTTTCTTTTTCTGCCGGATCTGCCGTTTCTTTAATCAATTGATCTAACTTAATATCCTGATTAAACGGATCGTATTCTGGCGTAATAACTTCTTCTCCAATAGCATAATTGAATGGAAGATTAATACCCCATTTCGGTGGCAATAACTTTCCTAAATTTATATTGGTTACAATGTTGTACTGCTGAATATCTTCACGATCTCTCTCGTTGGCTCCTTGTTCAAGAGAACCAAAACCGATTGTGCTCTTTTTTCCAGAAGCCGATAATGTCATTAAATCGGCCATATTGGTATCTACATTAAGCAATGCAGCCATACCTCCTTTGTTTTCTAAATCGGACATACGAAGTTCGTTAAACCAAACTTCTCCCATAATATCCTTATGGTTTGCCGCGCTTTTTACCCCGACCATTAAATTTCGAACTAAACCGAAATTCGGATTTCCTTTAATACCTAAAGTCAATTTACCATCCTGGTCACCACCATCTACATCTGGATCTCGGTCTGGATAATAAATACCATTTACATCTCTTTTTGGTGAATTAATATCGATATTCATTCCCAAGATTTTCATTCTAGTAAGTAATGACAGTGCTACATCAATATTATTTTCTTCAAGCCACACTTGATCTGGACTTATAGTACAACTTCCTCCAGTTCTCGTTACTTTTAATGGAATCTCAATTTGATAAAAGTTTTGTGTAAAGTCATTACCAAAACGAATAAATCCGATCATCTCATCGTCTAAAAGCTGAGTTTCATTTGGAAGAGATTCTGCGTGAAGGAACATTTTCAGTTTTTTGTACTGACGCATATCAACACTTACATTTTTGAAAACCGCTCTAGAATCTTGATATTCTAATCCTGAACCTGCAATTCTCAATGCTAAAGACTGTTCGTTCTGATTGATAATTGTATTGTTGTTGTACAATTGCTCTCTTTGAACTCCTGGCGGAATAACATAGTTTACAGGACATTTAGTTCCGTTTTCCTGAATATTTACAGCTGCAACATCAAATTGAGTTCCGTCATCATCAGGGTTCGTATCATTTGCATCAAGCGTTCCTGTATACTTTCTCCATTCTCCTCTAACTAAATCTAATGCTCCAAAACGAACTGTCATTTGATCGTTAAACCCAGTCATAAACATACGCATGAAACGAATAGATCTAAAATCGGTAATATTTCCAATAGTATTTTGAGGTTTCGAAACCGGAATTTTAAACTGAATCCACCTTGCATTGGTAGTACTACCATTAGGAAGATCTACATTTTGAACCTCTCTAATATCCGTAATATAATTTTCTCCAACTTGCATTCCTGGTCTTACGTCAATACTATATTCATAATACGCATTGATTGTACTCATGGTATTATCACGATTGATATCTTCGACATCTGGAAGAGTGGTTGAACCACGATTTGGATCATCAACACTTACGGCAGAGTTCCCCTCTGTTCCATTGTATCTTTTATAACGCTGTAAAATGCCTCCTTCTGTATTTAAGAAGTACTTGTAGTTATCTGCTGCGGGATCTTCTTCTCCTGCATAATTGGTGTAAATTGATCCCTCTTTTGCGTCTGGTAAACCATCTAAACCAACATCCTGATTTTTACGATTATCTGGATTAGTATCAAATGCATAAATCAATGATTGAGATGCTGGCACGTCTCCCCAAATTGGCTGTGGGTTTACCATAATCTGATCTGGACCTAAACCATTTTCATATTGTTTTCTTCCGTCTTTCAGAACGTCTTCTGAAACTTCTCCTAAATTGAAGTAAATTTTTCCATTATTAGTTCCTTGAGCCTGCCCTGTTCCAACATAAGGATCAAGTACCCAGAACTGAATGTATTCAACATTTCCTTGTTCAAAGTTTGTAGAATTCAGCGCGCGCATAATTCCTCCAAAATTAGATGACGGATTGCTTGAACTAAAATTAGGATTATTATTGTAAGGTCCTCTATCTGATGGATAATACGTTAAGTCTAATGTATTAACAACCTGAATCTGCCCTTGTGCAATATCTGTATTTGGATAAAGCTCTCTGCTGTAAATTCTTCTTGTTGAGTTTAATGATAAATCATCATTTGAAACTCCAGATGGTTTTGAGGTGTAGAAAATTGGATCAATAGTATACCAAGCCAATTTTGCACGTTTAAAACCATACTCAAGCGTATTGGAGTTGGCATTGAAAGTATTGTCTGTTGCAGAAGTAATAAATGGTGTAGAAGCCAAACTCCACGCGTAAGCAGACCTCATATCAATTGTGGTCTGAGTACCTTCAAAATCATCGATATAAATAGTTGCTTCGCCTTCAAAATCACTTGCCTTTGGAGCATCTGGTTTTAAAAATGCGACTTCTCCACGAATCGAAAGATTAGACGGAACGTCTGTATCTATGTTTGGTAATTTATTAGCCAATCTTGTCAAAAACGGAACTTCTGTTGCATAATTTCCATTAAAGCCAAAAATGGTATTATTTACAGATTCTTGTCCGTAGCTTGATTTTTGAGTAAAAGGACGTTCTGTCATTTTTAAGAATGTACCTCCAACAACAAATTTTTCTGAAATTTTATGTTCAACATTGAATCCCATGAATCTTCTTGTCTGCTGACCAAAGATTGAATTATTTTCCAACGAAACTTCAATTGGTGTATTAGAAGCTTGAAGCGAAGGATCTAATATCTGTACACGTCCTAATTGATAATCGACGCTATAATCAATACCTTCCACTAAAACACGTCCTGCTGCAGTTACCACAACAGACCCTTGCGGAACATTAAAGGCTCCGATAGGAATACCACTGCTTCCCGAAGATTTATATTTTCCTCTTAATAAAAATTTGTTTTTATCACTATCCTGCAATGCACCAGCCTGAGTATTCTTGTACATGTTTCTAAACACATACTTCCTCTGATTTGCATTATAGGTAGCTGGATCATCATAACTTTCTCCAGAGTTGGTATTCAATTTTCTAAATAAAAGTTCTCCAAAAGGCTCTTTAGTGGTGAAAATAATTCGGGCATTCTGCACATCAACCGTAACTCCTGGAACATAATCGAAGAATCCGTCTCCTCCAGTTTGCGGATCGTTGTTGTAATTTAAACGGTCAAGATTAAAAACATTCAATAATGGCGTTTGGTCTACTTTATCGTCTGGTGAAGGATTTGCTGGAAAAGTACTTCCTGTTACTGGCGTAATATAATTTATTGGCGAAGGATCTGTATAAAGAATGTTAAGCCTAAAATCTTCTTGTTTGATTTGGTAGGCTTGAGGAATTTGATAAACGTTTTTCATCATCAAGTTCCAAACTGGATTTTGAACGTTTGTCAAACTACTTTTCAGCATTTTTAAAACCAAACTCTGTGTTACAATTGCTTGATTGGCATTGTTGTTTCCTGTAACTACAGTTGCATCTACACCATCACTACCAAACTCCCCTACTTGGTATGTTTTTCCTCCAACGGTATATTCAAATGCAACCGCCAGAATTTCGTCATTGGCCAAACGCTGCTGTAACGAGATATAACCTAACTGTGCATTGAAAGTATATTCGTTTGTAGTTAATTTTCTAGCATTTTCTAGAACAGAATAATCAGTTCCTTCGTTTACGTTGGTATTATTAAATCCAGATTTTGCTGTTACAATTTCTCTAATATTAGAGTTTAAATAACTTCCTGCTTTTCCGATTGATGCTGGATCGTATTTGTTATTTGTATTATCTGTAGGTGAATCTATTGGATTATTAAAGAATCCTACAGGATTTGTAATGACAACAACTTGATTATCTGGCACACCAGAAACTTGTCCTTCCCCTAAATCCTGAAGTGCAATAACGTTTCTTAAGTTGTTACTTGTTGTTGTTACCCTATTCTGTTTATTCGTTACCCATACTTCGATTCTTGTAACTTGAACACGGCTGTCAATTAACGGATAGTTTTTTAGAGAAGAATCGTATTTATTTCTAAAGTATTGTGATAAGAAGAAATGTCGGTCATTATCATAATCTAAGGCAAACAAATCGAAGTTTTGTACGGTACCACCACCCTCTGCGACTATACTTTTGGTTTGAGACTTTTGTTCTGAGAAAACTCCCGTAACAGTTGTCTTACCAAATTGCAGTTGGGCTTTGACCCCAAATAAACTTTGAGCACCTCGAATTAAAGTACTATTTAAAGGCATACTAACGTTACCGACCTCAACTTTCTGAACAATATCGTCTTCTGAAGGCGTGTAAGCTAGTTTAAATAAGTTCTGAAAAGCAAATGTAGATTGCGTATCGTAGTTGGCATTTACCTCCAAACGAGTTCCAATTTTCCCCATTAAACTCATACTGATTCTTTGGTCGAAATCAAAAGTTAGAGAGGATCTGTTTCTTGGCGAAAATGACGGGTTGTCTTGTTTGGTATAACGCATACCCAAGTCCATTTCTACTGATCCTGTGGGCTTTACATCTATAGTATTACTTCCAAAAATGCTTTCGAATAAGCTCGAGTTGATGTAATATCTTGGCAATAAATCTTTTTTTGCTGCCTCAGCTCCCGCTTTTTTACCATCAATAGCATCTGATTTTTTTCTAAAATAATCTCTTCTTGATTCTTTAAGAACTAAATCTTCGTATTCTTTTGGAGTTAGAATTAAAGGGTAATTGATGGAGAAACCATCTACCGAATTGGTATAGATATAACGATCTGTAATAGGATCATATCTATATGCCGAAAGTACACTCGGAGGATCTTCGAGCTCTATCTTACCTACTGAAAACTGAGTTTTAGTTGTATCTTGTGCCGCCGGTGTAACCTGTGCCCGTAAAACATTACCGCAGAGCAATACCAGCAACAAAATACAAATTTTACGCATAGAATTCTTTTATATAAAATGAAATTTATAAGCTTTTTAAAGCCTTTTTGATAATTGTTTCAACGGTAGCTTCTGGATCTTCTTTTACGATTCTTTCTACCACTTTTTCGGAAGCTTTTCGGACAAAACCTAACACTTCTAGAGCAGATAACGCTTCATCTCGATTTCTATTGTTTTGAACAGCAAAAACTTCGTCAATATCGTACAATTTAACAACTTTTTCTTTTAAATCAAGTATAACTCTTTGGGCTGTTTTGTTTCCAATCCCTTTGATAGACTGGATTACGCCAACATCTCCTGATGCAATAGCGTTTATAATTTGTTTTGGTTCTATAGACGAAAGCATCGTTCTCGCGATTCCAGCTCCGATTCCTGAAACAGAAAGTAGCATTCTAAAAATCTCGCGCTCCGATTTTTCGGCAAAACCATATAAAGTATGCGCATCTTCTTTAATTTGAAGATGCGTATACAATTTTATATTTTCAGAATTTGGAATTAAGGAGAAGGTATGCAGCGATATATTTACCTGATAACCAACCCCTCCACAATCAATTACAACCTCTGTAGGATTCTTTTCTACTAATCTTCCCTGCAAATGTGCTATCATAAATATAATTTATTAGTATCAAATATAACAAAAATGCCATAAAACTACGACAAATTTGTTCAATCCTTGTTAGAACGTTTATTGTGTTATTTTATTCTTTTTGCTTTCTTTTTCCTGTGCATCAATAACAGCAATAGCTGCCATATTTACCATTTCCTCAACGCTAGCACCCAATTGGAAAATATGAACTGGTTTGCCCATACCCATCATAATTGGTCCAATTGAATTCACTTTATACAATTCTTTCAATAATTTGTAAGTGATGTTTGCTGACTCTAAATTAGGAAAAACCAATGTATTCACTTTTTTTCCTGCTAATTTAGAGAATGGGAATTTCTCTTGAAGCATTTCTGGATTTAATGCAAAATCTGCTTGAATTTCTCCATCAACAATTAATTCTGGATGGTTTTTATGCAAGTAAGCTACCGCTTCTCTAACTTTTGAAGCGCTTTCGCTAGTTGAAGATCCAAAGTTTGAGAATGAAACCATTGCTATAACGGGCTCAATGCCAAACATTTTTGCAGTTTTTGCAGTCATAATGGCAATATTAATCAAATCTTGTGCAGACGGATTAATGTTTATTGCTGTATCTGATAAGAACATTGGCCCGCGAGAAGTAAGCATCATATTTGCAGTTGCTACCAAAGAAGCGTTAGGCGCTTTTTCGATTAACTGAAGCATTGGTTTAACTACCGAAGGATAGCTTCTAGAATGTCCTGTTACCACTGCATCTGCCTCTCCTTCGTTAACCATCATAGCGGCAAAGTAGTTTCTTTCGCGCATGAATTTTTCAGCATCTAATTTAGAAACACCTCTTCTTCCTCTAGTTTCCCAGAATGATTTTGCAAACTTGTTACGTCTTACGGCTTCCTCATCTGTTTTTGGGTCGATAATTTCTAAATCGGCATCAAAACCTAATTCTGCTTTTAATTCCAAAATCTGCTCTTTGTTCCCTAATAAGATTGGGAATCCGATTCCGTCTTCGTAAACAATTTGTGCTGCCTTTAAAACGTTTAATTGATCTGCTTCAGCAAAAACAATTTTCTTTGGATTTAATTTTGCACGGTTTGTAATCAAACGCACCATTTTGTTATCGTTACCCATACGCTCACGAAGATGATCTTCATAAGCAGCCCAGTCTGTAATAGGATTTTTAGCTACTCCAGATTCCATTGCTGCTTTTGCAACTGCAGGAGCTACAACAGTAATCAATCTAGGATCGAAAGGTTTAGGAATGATATATTCCTGTCCAAATCCAAGTTTCATAGCACCGTAGGCTACGTTAACTTGTTCTGGAACTGGTTCTTTCGCCAAAATAGCTAAAGCTTTTACAGCCGCCATTTTCATTTCTTCGTTAATTTTTGTCGCTCTTACGTCTAGCGCTCCTCTAAAGATATAAGGAAAACCTAAAACGTTATTTACCTGATTAGGAAAATCTGAACGTCCAGTAGCCATAATAACATCTTTACGAGTTTCTGTAGCCAAATTATAATCGATTTCCGGGTTCGGATTTGCCATTGCAAAAACGATCGGATTTTTTGCCATTGTTAATAACATTTCTGGCGAAAGAATATCTCCAGAAGATAACCCGATGAAAACGTCAGCACCTTTTACTGCTTCTTCTAAAGGAATTTTAGCACCATCAATTGCATATTTTAATTGTAAATCTGAAAGTGCAGGATTGTCTTTTGTTAAAAGTCCTTTACTATTGTACATTAAAACATTTTCAACTTTTACTCCAAGTAAAACATATAAATCTGTACACGCAATCGCCGCAGATCCTGCTCCAGAAACTACTACTTTTACGTCTTCTGCTTTTTTACCTGCCAATTCAAGTGCGTTGATTAAAGCTGCAGAAGAGATAATTGCTGTTCCGTGCTGGTCGTCGTGCATTACTGGAATATCCAATTCTTCGATCAATCTTCTTTCTATTTCGAAAGATTCTGGAGCTTTAATATCTTCCAGATTGATACCTCCAAAAGTTGGGGCAATATTTTTTACCGTTTGAATAAATTCTTCCACATTTTCAGTATCGATTTCGATATCAAAAACGTCTATATCAGAAAATATTTTAAATAATAAACCTTTTCCTTCCATTACAGGTTTTCCTGCTTCTGGACCAATATTTCCAAGACCTAAAACAGCTGTACCGTTTGAGATTACGGCTACTAAATTTCCTTTTGCTGTATATTTATAAACGTCTTCTTTGTTTGCTGCGATTTCTAAACATGGTTCTGCAACTCCTGGCGAATAAGCCAATGATAAGTCTCTCTGGGTTGCATATTTTTTTGTTGGAACTACCTGAATTTTTCCTGGAGTTGGTTCTGCATGGTACAGTAACGCCTCTCTTCTTTTACTCTCTTTGTTCATTTTTTTAGCATTTATTCTAGCTTACAAAGATATAAGTCTTGTTTTAAAATGGCGTCTTTTTAGCGTTTTCTTTTCTTAAAATCTATTCGAATAAATAAAAAAAGTCCAATAGAAATTGGACTCGTTTGAATTTTTATCGTTTTTAGCTACTGTTTATTGAGAAATATAAGAATTCAAATGGTTGATTGTGTCTTTTTGAATTTCTATAATTGCCTTCACCACATCGCTGATTGAAATTACTCCAACCACTGTTCCATCTTCTAAAACAGGCAGGTGTCTTATTCTTTTTTCGCTCATAAGTTCCATACAATCTTCAAGATTATCTGAAAGTTTAACTGTAAAGACATGGCTTTCCATAATCTCATGAACAAAAGTTTCTTTAGAAGATTTATCTTTCAGTACAATTTTTCGGGCGTAATCCCTCTCCGATAATATTCCTTTTAAAATATTATCGTCCATAACTAAAATTGCTCCAATGTTTTTTTCTCCCATAACTTTTAACGCATCATAAACCGTTAAATTGGAGAAAATAGAATACACATTCCTTCCTTTTGCTTTAAGTATTTGATCTACAGTCATAATGAAAAATTTTTAGGTTTATAAAGTTAAAACAAAAACCAACGCAATCTACAGCGAAATCGATTTTTTAAAACATAACCAATTCATTTTAAACATAATACACAAAAATCGAGATTTTCAAATTTATAGTGTAAAGAATGAATTTGTTTAGAATCGTTTTTTAAGAAAATTTAGATTTTTTAACGTTTACCGACCAGAAACTCCTAGCGGAGTTTTCATTTTTTTTGACCAATCAAATGTCCCTACGGGACATTATAAATATGGATAAACATTCACTACCGACCAGTCACTCCTACCGGAGTGTTTTTTTTACACATTATATATAATTCGAACCTCACTCCGCTAGGAGTGACTGATCGGTAGAAAAAAAATTATCACACCACCTATCCATTATCCCGTAGGGATGATTTATAACCCAAAAAACCCTTTTCTATAATTTAGAAAAGGGTTTTTAAATTTTATGTGAAAATTCTTTTACATCGCAACAATAATAAACTCGCTTCGTCTATTTTGCATGTGCTGTTTTTCTGTACATTTCACTCCGTCTGCACATTTGTTTACTAATTGCGTTTCACCATAACCTTTTGCAGTTAATCGATCTTCGCTGATTCCTTTTTGAATTAACCAGTTTTTTGTCGATTGCGCTCTTTTTTCTGAAAGAATCTGATTGCTTTCTGAAGAAGAACGGCTGTCGGTATGCGAACGAATATCTAGTCTCATGTTTGGATAATCATTTAAAAGATTTACCACTTTCATTAATTGTGGTTCTGATGTCTTTTTAATAGTCGCTTTACCCAAATCAAAGAAGTTCATAGGAAGGTTTAACAATTTTGCAATGTCTACTCCTACACGCATAGAACTCAATTTTACAGGACTAATTGCCACTTTTTTGATCGCTACCGTTTTTGCTGCAAGTGGTTTAAAGACTTTATTTAATGCAATCATTTCTGTAGTTTCTCCTTTTTCTTTAAGGATTGTTACTACAACTTCTTTGGCATTATAATCGTTTTTAGCAGTCCTAATGGTGTATTTTTTACCACATCTTAGATCAGGAAAAATGTAATTTCCTTTTTCGTCTGTGGTGATTGTTCCAACTGGATCAAATTTTTCATTAAACAAAGTCAGAGAAGTATTGGACAATATTTCGTTTGTCTCTGCGTCTGTTACTGTTCCTGATAAGTTTTGTTCGCAGATTAATCTTCTTGTTTCTGTAAATCTGTAAATATCATCCATCCCTAGTCCGTTTTCTCTGTTTGAAGAAAAATAACCGCTTCTGCTTTTGCTGTCAATACTGAAGGCAAAATCGTCTTGTTTACTATTTACAGGTTCTCCAACATTTAAAACGTCATCATAAGTTCCGTTAGCTTTAATACGAGAAGCAAAAATGTCTAATCCTCCTAAACCCGGACGTCCGTCTGTAGCAAAATACAATTCATTTTCTCCAGAAATAAAAGGAAAAGTTTCTCTTCCTTCTGTATTAATAGTTGGGCCTAAGTTTTCGGGTGTACCAAAAGTTCCATCATTATTAATTGCAACTTTATAAATATCAGATTGTCCTAAAGTTCCCGGCATATCTGATGCAAAATAAAGTGTTTTTTCGTCTACGCTTAAAGCGGGATGCGCCGTACTGTATTGATCGCTATTGAACGGAAGTTCTGCAACATTTTTCCATTCGTTATCTATCAATTCTGTTTTGTACAATTTTAATAGCGTTACGTTTTTATCGTTGCTTCTTCTTTTACCATCTGTAAAATTATTTCTAGTAAAATACATCGTTCGTCCATCTTTTGTAAAAATAGGACTTGACTCATTGAAATTATCTTTTTTTCTTTTTACTAAAAGTTCTGGTTTTCCAACGCTTCCGTCTGGAAGTAGATCGGCTGTATATAATCTAGAGAAAGATCTGTTTGTCCATTGAAAATTAGCTTTAACAACTCCGCCTGTGTCGCGTGCAGAAGTAAAAACAATTTTATTATTATAAACAGCACTTCCGTAATCCGAGTATCGAGAATTAACACCAGCATCAGCAATTTGGAATCGGCCTGAGTTTTCTTTTATATCTTCTAAATAATTCTTGTCGCTTCTAATAAGATCTGCCCTCTTTTCTGCAGTTGCTTTTTGATTGAATTTCTGCAAAATCTCATCAGATCTACGATAGTCTCCTCCCGACTTTAATGATTGTGCGTATCGATACAAATATTCAGCTTCTTGGTTTTCGTTTATTATAAACAGTTGTTCATACCATTTTAAGGCTTTCTTTAATTCACCATTAAAATAGTATGAATTTGCTAAACGCTGAATTACACCTTCGTTGGTAGTTTCAGCATTTACTAAAGTCTCGTATACTTTTATGGCATCCGCGTAAGCGTACTCTTCGTATTTTTTATCTGCATATTTTATATTCATCGTAGTAAATGGATTTTGTGCATTTACATTTGAAAAAAAACAAAACAGTAAAATAATCAATATTAAATTTCTAGCTTTCATAGGTTGTATTAAAAGAATCTTGGGGATATCATTTTATTGTAATTATTAAAGAATTCGAATCTTAAGAAAACCTCATGAGATCCAGAATTGTATTTTCTTAATCGTGTCGTTTCATGATCATAACCATAGCCTATGTACATTCCTTTTGTAACTTGAAATCCTGCCATTGCACTAACAGATGCACTCCAACGATAAGCAAGTCCTAAAACGAATTTGTCATTAAACATAAAATTTCCTGAAACATCAACCTGCAAAGGAGCTCCTTCTACCATTTTGGTCATTAAAGCTGGTTTGAATTTTATGTACTCTAAACGATCTAAATTAAATACATAACCTGCTATTAAATAATAATTGATTTTTTCTTTAAAAATAGCCACATCGTCTGAGTCATAACGATTTGTTTCTATAAAATTAGGAACCGATAACCCGACATATGCTCTGTCTGAATGAAAATAAAGTCCTGCTCCAACATTTGGCGAAAATTTATTCTTAAGGTTCTGAAACTGCGGATCATCTTGGTCTTCATAACTCAATTTATTGATATCGATGTTAAAAAGATTAGCTGTTCCTTTTATACCAAAAGACAAATTCCATGTATCGGAAGTTGGAATTGTATAAGACAAATCTGCCGATAAAGTATTCTCTACCGTTGGTCCGATTTTATCATTTACCAAAGAAACTCCAAGTCCTAAATCAGTATTATTCAAAGGTGTATTAACAGAAAATGTACTCGTTTCTGGCGCTCCATCTAACCCGACCCATTGCGTACGATACAAACCAAAAACGCTTAAAGCTCCACGTGAACCCGCATACGCTGGATTGACTTCGATTGTGTTATACATATATTGTGTATACTGCGCATCTTGCTGCGCATTTGACACAATCGAAAAAAACATAAAAACTAAAATTAATTTTTTCATTTATTAAGTTTTAGAACGGCTTAGGGTTAACTAAGCCGTAATCCTTTTTATTTATTAAGGTACAAGTACCCTGATTCTTGATGAGATTTCTGAGCGCTGTCTTTGTATTTTAAGATATAGAAATACGTTCCAACTGGAAGACCATCTGTTTGTTTGATTGTAGAACGTCCGTTAGAATATCCTTCAAAAACTCGATCGTTATTATTGTACTGATCTATACTGAAAACCAAAACTCCCCAACGGTTATAAATTTCAACCGTATTATCTGGATAACATTCAATTCCTCTAATGTAGAATCTTGCATTCTTGCTATCTCCATTTGGAGAGAAAGCATTCATTACTTTAATAGAACATCCATTTAGGTCTAAGACTGTTGGACTATCTCCGCTATTGCTTGCATCGTCTGACTGATCTTCAACTACAACTCCTCTTAGACTGCTTCCTTTAACTGTTGCCTGATTACTCACACTGCCACGATTAATATCTTCTTGAGTGATTTTATAAACCGCTGTAAAATTAGTTTCGTTAGATTCGTTGACACCCAAATTAATTGCTGGTCCAGAAACTACTACTCCTGGCAACGGATCGTTTATTGTGATTCCGACAAGTGGTACATTTCCTGTATTGGTTACAGTAAATTTGTATGTGATTGTTTCTCCTGCATTTGCAAAACCGCTCTTATTTTCGTCATTAAAAACTGCTGTTTTAATCACAGAAATAGCAGGCACTTCTACAAAAACATTTAATGTCGCAGTAGAACAATTTGACGAATTTGCCTTTTCGCAAACCTGATAAGTCAACGGATAATTTCCTCCTGGCGTGTTTGGCTTAACATTTACCGTTCCGTCAGCATTCCATTCAAAATACGGACTTTCTGTTAAAGGCTTAATTATAACATCAGCAGGATTTATTGGCTGTCCGTTTATTAAATCATTTTCTAAAACATTTACAAATTCTAATGAACCATTAATTCCATCTGCACTAACATCATTATCATTATTTAAAGTAATTTGATTTTCTGTTGGCGGAGCTGGGTCTGCAACATTATCAACTGTAATTTTAATTACTGCTTGACTGCAATTTGATGTATTTGCAGCTTCACAGATCTGATAAGTCAATTCGTAAATTCCATCTGGCGTATTTGCAGCAATATTGACTGAACCATTTGCATTTAATGAGAAGTTTGGATTTACTGCAGGTATTGATAAAATAACATCTGAAGGCTTAATTTGCGCTCCATTCAATAAGTCATTTTCAAAAATATTAACCGTAGCATTTGCTCCTTTTTTCACATTTACAGGTCCCGTTTCATCATTATTTGCTTTTATTGAGAATGTTGGACGTGCATTACAATCTGGCGTAGCTGGCGGATAAGCAACAGAAACTGTAACCGTTGGATTTAATGAAAACTCAATTTTCACTCCATTTCTAGTAGCTTCAAATCCGTCGGCACCTTCTGACCATATTCCGTTATTTAAAATCCATCCTGGCCAATCTGTTCCATTTTTGTTGCTGTCAATCTCTGCTCCAGGCCATAAAATATTTCCGCTTAATGGCAGATTGGTTTGAGTTGCCACTACATTATTATTACTATCAATCCATTTTACTGTTAATAGATTATTTGTTGTGAAATTTTCTGGTGAAACCGAATAGTTAACATAAGGAACATTGTTTAAACAATAACTATTTGCAGTTACTGCCATTTTTGGTTCTGTTACTGTAACTTTTACAACATTTGAATCACAGTTATTCGGATTTAATTTCTCGCATATTGTGTATGTCAATTCATATTCTCCCGCAGGTGCATTAGGAGCTAGTACAACATTTCCGTCTGCATCCACCGTTAAATATCCTTTTGGATCTTCTTGCGTTACTTTAAGATCTACCTCTGATGGTACTAATTTATTTCCATCTTTAGTATCATTCTCAAAAACGTTGATTAGTTTCTGTGGAATGTTTACTCCTACTGCTGACGACATAAGATCTTCATTTGCTACAAGATTTCCTCCCGTAACTGGTACAGTTACAATAACTGAATCGCAATTTGTTGGATTCGTGTTTTCGCAGATTTTATATTCTACTTTGTAATCTCCTTTTGGAGTATTTGGCGCAATGCTTATCGTGTAATCTGAATTCAGCGTCAATCCTGATGGAAGCGTTCCGATAATTTCAAACTTAACTTCTCCTGCTGCCGTTCCAACTGTGATTGGACTTCCGTTTAATTTATCGTTTGCAGTCAATGCAATCGTTTTTCCGCCAATGTTTCCATTTATCGAAGCAATCACGTCTTCAACTGCATCAATTACTGGCAATACAACCGTTACCTTCACAGTGTTTGAACTGCAGTTGTCTGGATTTAATTTCTCGCAGATTTCATACGTCATTTCATAATCTCCTGCTGGAGGATTTGCTCCCAAGATAATTTTTCCGTCTGCATCTACAGTCAGATATCCTTTCGGATCTGCCGACGTAGTTTTCAGCGTAACATCTGACGGATCTAATGGCTGCCCATTTTTAGTGTCATTGTCAAATACATTTTTCCCTAATGTCTGAGGAGCATCCGATCCTAAAACTGATGGAATTTCATCTGCATTTGCCACAAGGTTTCCTACTGTTACCGGTACAGTAATAGTAACCGAGTCGCAGTTTAGTGGATTCGTGTTTTCGCAGATTTTATATTCTACTTTGTAATCTCCTTTTGGAGTATTTGGCGCAACACTTATGGTGTAATCTGAATTAAGGGTTAATCCTGATGGAAGCGTTCCGATAATTTCAAACTTAACTTCTCCTGCTGCCGTTCCAACTGTGATTGGATTTCCGTTCAATTTATCGTTTGCAGTTAAGGAAATCGTTTTTCCGCCGATATTTCCGTTTATTGGACTTACCGTATCTTCAACTGCATCAATTACTGGCAATCCTACTGTTATTTTCACAGTATTTGAACTGCAGTTGTCTGGGTTTAATTTTTCGCAGATTTCATACGTCAGCTCATAATCTCCTGCTGGAGGATTTGCTCCCAAGATAATTTTTCCGTCTGCATCTACAGTCAGATATCCTTTCGGATCTGCTGCTGTAGTTTTCAGCGTAACATCTGACGGATCTAATGGCTGCCCATTTTTAGTGTCATTGTCAAATACATTTTTCCCTAATGTCTGAGGAGCATCCGATCCTAAAACTGATGGAATTTCATCTGCATTTGCCACAAGGTTTCCTCCCGTAACTGGTACAGTTATAATAACTGAATCGCAGTTTGTTGGATTCGTGTTTTCGCAGATTTTATATTCTACTTTGTAATCTCCTTTTGGAGTATTTGGCGCAACACTTATGGTGTAATCTGAATTAAGGGTTAATCCTGATGGAAGCGTTCCGATAATTTCAAACTTAACTTCTCCTGCTGCCGTTCCAACTGTGATTGGATTTCCGTTCAATTTATCGTTTGCAGTTAAGGAAATCGTTTTTCCGCCAATGTTTCCATTTATCGAAGCGATCACGTCTTCAACTGCATCAATTACAGGCAATCCTACCGTTACCTTCACAGTGTTTGAACTGCAGTTGTCCAGATTTAATTTCTCGCAGATTTCATACGTTAATTCATAATCTCCTGCCGGAGGATTTGCTCCCAAGATAATTTTTCCGTCTGCATCCAAAGTCAGATATCCTTTCGGATCTGCCGCTGTAGTTTTCAGCGTAACATCTGCTGGGTCTAATGGCTGCGCGTTTTTAGTATCATTGTCAAATACATTTTTCCCTAATGTCTGAGGAACATTCGATCCTAAAACTGATGGGATTTCATCAGCATTTGCCACAAGATTTCCTGCTGTAACTGGTACGGTAATAGTAACCGAGTCGCAGTTTGCAGGAACTGCACCTACTTCACATATTGTATATTCTACTTTATAATCTCCTTTTGGAGTTCCTGAAGCTACTGTAATAGTTCCATTTGTATTTAATGTCAATCCTGATGGCAAAGTGCGTACAATACTTATTGTAACTTCTCCTGAATTAGTCCCAATTACTACTTTATTACCGTTTAATGTATCGTTTCCTGCTAGAGATATTGTTGTTCCACCAATGTTTCCATTAATTGGAGTGATCGTATCTAATACTGCCTCTATTGTATTTGCAACTTTAACTTCAGCAACTGCAGTTTTGCAGTTTGATGGATTCGCACCCTTCTCGCAGATTTCGTATGTAATGCTGTAGCTTCCGCTTGGCGTGTTGGCTGCAAGAGTAACGTCTCCGTCTGCATCAACGCTTAATGGCCCGTCGCTGTCAATTGTAACAACAGTATTTGTGGACGTAACAGATGCGCCGTCTAAAGTGTCATTTGATTTAACATTTCCGACAATTGCCGATGCTGATCCAGAAGTTTTTGTTCCGAAATCATCTTTAACTGCTACTAAACCATTTACAACTTTAACTTCTGCTGTCGCTGTTTTGCAGTTTGAAGGATTCGCATCTTTCTCGCAGATTTCATATGTAATGCTGTAGCTTCCGCTTGGCGTGTTTGCTGCAAGAGTAACGTCTCCGTCTGCATCAACGCTTAGTGGCCCGTCGCTATCAATTGTAACAACCGTGTTTGTAGACGTAACAAATGCGCCGTCTAAAGTGTCGTTCGTTTTAACATTTCCGATAACTGCCGATGCAGATCCTGAAGCTTTTGTTCCGAAATCATCTTTAACGGCAATTAGACCGTTTTCAACTTTAACCTCTGCTGTAGCCGTTTTGCAGTTTGAAGGGTTCGCATTTTTCTCGCAGATTTCGTATGTGATGCTGTAGGTTCCGCTTGGCGTGTTTGCCTCTAGAGTAACATCTCCATTTGCATCAACGCTTAGTGGCCCGTCGCTGTCAATTGTAACAACAGTATTTGTGGACGTAACAGATGCGCCGTCTAAAGTATCATTTGATTTAACATTTCCGACAATTGCCGATGCTGATCCAGAAGTTTTTGTTCCGAAATCATCTTTAACGGCTATTAAATCATTTACAATTTCAACTTCTACTGTAGCTGTCTTGCAATTTCCACTATTAGCAATTTCACAAATTGAATAATCAAAAGTGTAAGTACCTGTTGGAGTATTCGGTTTTACTGAAACAGCACCATTTGCAGTATTGAAAATTAACACTGAAGGTACGGTACCTTTTACTATAACATCAACATCTTCTCTATTTACTTTATTACAATTTAAAACATCATTATCAAAAACATTAGTAATAACTATTCCTCCAGTTACTCCATCTGATGAAGAAACGCTATCATTATTTGCTATAATTTCACCAATTACTTTAACGATTTGCGTGCAAGTCTCTGTATTTCCTCCTGCATCTGTTGCTGTCCATGTCACTGTAGTATTTCCAATTGGGAAACTTGAAGGTGCATCATTCGTCACTGTTACAGTTGCAGAGCAATTATCCGATACTGTCGGAGCACCTAAAGCAACTCCAGTTGCGGTGCATGAATTCGTATCTGTAGAAACTGAAACTGCCAAAGGACAAGTAATTGATGGCTTTTGAGTGTCTTTAACAATTACTTTCTGAGTTGCGGTTTCTACGTTTCCGTTTCCATCGCTAAAACTCCAGTTAATGGTATAAGTTCCCTGAGCGTTATATGTCAATGGATCCGTTGTTGTTCCGGTCACTGTTCCCGCACAGTTGTCTGTGGTTGTCGGAGCAGTTGCTGTTGCAGAACATTCTCCCGTAATATCAGCCAATGTTGGTTTTACAGGTTTTTGAGTGTCTTTAACAATTAATTTCTGAGTCGCCGTTTCTGTATTTCCATTTCCATCGCTAAAACTCCAGTTAATGGTATAAGTTCCCTGAGCATTATATGTCAATGGATCTGTCGTTGTTCCCGTAACTGTTCCTTTGCAATTATCAGTTGTTGTCGGAGCAGTTGCTGTTGCAGAACATTCTCCTGTAATATCAGCCAATGTTGGTTTTACAGGTTTCTGAGTGTCTTTAATGATTACTTTTTGAGTTGCGGTTTCTACGTTTCCGTTTCCATCGCTAAAACTCCAGTTAATCGTATATGTTCCCTGAGCATTATATGTCAATGGATCTGTCGTTATTCCCGTAACTGTTCCTTTGCAATTATCAGTTGTTGTCGGAGCAGTTGCTGTTGCAGAACATTCTCCCGTAATATCTGCCAATGTTGGTTTTACAGGTTTCTGAGTGTCTTTTATAATTACTTTCTGGGTCGCGGTTTCTGTATTTCCATTTCCATCGCTAAAACTCCAGTTAATGGTATATGTTCCCTGAGCACTATATGTCAATGGATCTGTTGTTGTTCCCGTAACTGTTCCTTTGCAATTATCAGTTGTTGTCGGAGCAGTTGCTGTTGCAGAACATTCTCCCGTAATATCTGCTAATGTTGGTTTTACAGGTTTCTGAGTATCCTTAACAATTACTTTTTGAGTTGCTGTTTCCACGTTTCCATTTCCATCGCTAAAACTCCAGTTAATGGTATAAGTTCCCTGAGCATTATATGTCAATGGATCTGTTGTTGTTCCCGTAACTGTTCCTTTGCAATTATCAGTTGTTGTCGGAGCCGTTACTGTCACCGAACATTCTGCTGTAATATCTGCTAAAACAGGTTTTACAGGTTTTTCTGTGTCACTAATTTTTACTGTAGAAGCAGCAGAAGTTGCTTCACATCCAGTTGAAGAATTTCTAATTTTTACTTTATAATCTCCATCAGAATTTACAACTAATGTAGAAGAAGTCTGATTAGAGATTACAGCATTATTTTTATACCAAACGTAAGTTGCTGAAGTTGCATTTGAATTCGCTGTCAAAGTCGTAGTTAAACATGCGGTTAAATTTCCAGATATAGTTGCTGTAGGTAAAGCATTTGTCGTTACTGTATGAGTAGTCGTTACTGGTCCATTACATCCTGCAGCACTTGCTGTGATTGTAGTTACTCCCGACCATCCAGCAACATAAGTTACTGCTCCAGTAGTTGAATTTATAGTATTTCCGCCTGTGCTACTTGCAGAATCTAGACTATATGTAATACCTCCTGTTGAATTTGTTGCTGTTGTAGTTCTTGTTATTGTTTCAACTGCTTGGCAACGAGAAGACGTTGCAGGTGAAAATGATGCAATCGTTACATTTGGTGTTAAGGAAATCTTTCCTTGAATTGTAACTTCTACACAAGGCGCAGTATGACCAACTGTAGTAATGGTATAAGTACCAGCAGCTGTTGGATTTCCGGAAATTGTTACTGTTTTTGCATTAGTATCAACCGTTGCAGATAATCCTGTTGGTAAATTAGATACTGTGGCATTTGTAGCACTTCCTCCAAAAGTATATACTGCATTTGGAACTGATCCTCCAGAGCAAACTGTCGGATTTTGAGTACCACTTGTAAATATAATACTAGAAGCTGTATTTATAACTGCCGCGACAGCAATTCTAGACGTTGAAGTACAACCTGATGCTGTTACTGCTCCTACATAGTAAGTTGTAGTAGCTGTTAAAGTTGGAGTATCAAAAGTGGTTCCTGTTCCTAATACTGTCGCGCTTGTAGGATCAGCATACCAATTAATAGTCGCTCCAGTTGACGCTGTTGCAGTTAATCTCACTGATCCAGAGCCACATATTGAACCTTCTGTTGTCGAATTTATTGTTGGTACTGCATTTATTGTTGCTTTAACTTCAGTTCTTGTTGGTGTAGTACAGCCATTTTCTGTTGCGTCAACGTAATAAGAAGTTGATGTTGATAAACTTGGCGTCGTAAAACTCTCTCCTGTCCCTAACGACGTTCCTCCTGTTGCTGCTGCATACCAATTAATAGTTCCTGCTGATGCTGTAGCTTCTAAAGTTACTTCTCCTGCACCACATCGTGAGTTAGAAGTAATTGTTGCAATGGTTGGTTTTGCATTAACAACAAAATTAACCGCTGCTCTACAATTTGAATTACCTGAACAAGCCGCATAATACGTTTTTGTTGTTGCTGTAGCGGTATTTGCCAATCCAGATCCTGTAACTCCCACTGGATTAAAAGAAGTACCTGTATAAATTGACGAACCTCCTGTAGATGTAGTATACCATTCAATTCCCCCTATAGTATAATTTACAGTAATCTGCATATAATCTACATAGGCAGTAATGTCATTATTTGATGTTCTAGTGATACTTGCAGATAAAGCAATTCCAAAATTTGCATTATTAATATCTGCGGGCGTCCAAGTTGTATTCCATAAATCTGATGATCCACCATAATTTGCCGCAGAAGTAGAACTTATTGGCCAATTAGATCCTGTTATACTTTTATTTTCACCAATAACAGTTCCTGCTTTAATTAGACTAACAACATTATCTTTAACATTCACTGTAGAGCTGGCAGTACTACTATAACGACCAATTGTAACTTGAATTCCAGTAATTGTAGCATTAGAAGGAATATTAAAATCAAAATCTGTTCCTTGAAGAGACCTTGTCACAACAGTGATATTCCCTCCACTGCTAACAGTTGCAGATGCATAGCTTGAATCATTAGAATTCACTCTTGAAGGATTAGACCAAGAAAGTGATGCTGTGCCTACACTATTACCTGCTCTTGCAATTTTTGCTCCTGAGCTATTAGATGTTCCACATGGCGAAGTAGCCGTCAATGAACCAGTTCCATCTTGACAAATAGTCACACCTGTCGTCGTTGGCGCTCCAGCAACTGCATTAATAACAATACCAGTGTTTGCAGCAGAAGTACATCCTTGTGCATTTGTTGTAGTTACCGAATAGGTACCTGGTACCAATCCAGAAAAAATACCAGTTGTACTATTTACTGAAGCAGAAACAGGATTTGTTCCCGTTAATGTATAACTTATTCCAGAACCGTTTGCAGGTGTATTAACCGTTATTGTACCTGTTGGAGCAGTACAAGTTGTTTGCGTTACACTCACTGTTGGAGCTGCAGGCAAAGCTAAAATTGAGATATCGTCAACGACAGTGCCTGTTCCATTAAAATTTATACCTGGAACATTTGATTGGCCTGTACCTTCGTACGTTTTATTCGCAGTACCATAAGCATTTGTAAATGCCGTTATTCTTCTAGTAGAATTGGCTGTTGTACGTGTTGGGTCAAGATATAATGCTTGCGCATTTGCACTATAAGTTCCTGCTGCTATCGAAGCTGCTACTTTTCCAACTAAAGTGATGGTAACAATACCATTTTGTGCAATGTTAAATCCTCCAAAAACAGGATTATTAGCCGTAGCTGTAGCCGAATTAGCTAGAGTTCCTGCTGGTCCTGAAGCTCCGGTAGAGTAAGTTGCTGTAGCGGAATCAAATTCGATACCTGTTGGAAAACTAAAATCCAACATCACGCCAGCAGCATTTCCTGCTCCCGTATTTTTTATTTCGATTTCATAAGAAACTTTTTCATCAATAGCATTACAAATTGCAGTAGTAGATAATGTTTTGGCTTTTGTCTCAAGAACTGGGAAACAATTCGCATTAACTTGTAGGTTTGCAGGTACGTCTGCAACTGTAAAAGTTGATACATAACCATCTGTTCCAGCAATAGCTCCATGATTAATTCCGTTTCCTGCATTAGATTTACCAGCTGCTCCACCTGTTACATTTGTTGTAATGGTTACTGAACTTGAAACATTATGACAGATTATTCCACCACCACCACCACCACCTGGTCCGTGCTCGTTATTATTATCGTTTTCAGTGTTTCCACCTACTCCTCCTTTAGCTTGAATTTGAATGGTAGCAGTACTATTGTTAGAAACATTCAGCAAAACTGTTCCACCTGCTCCTCCACCTCCAGCACCATCAGGTGAGTTAGCGTAGGTTCCAGGTGCTCCTTTTCCTCCATTTGCATAAATAGTACCATTCCCTAAAACATTCCCTGCGTTTATAAGAATAATTGCTCCTCCAACACCACCTTTTACACCAGAAGAAGCATCATTTGCATCACCTGCGCCTCCTCCACCGCCCATAATAAGCCTTGGAAATTTTTCAATCACAGTATACGATTTTGATCCTGGTCTTCCTGCTCCTGTAAGGTTATTGGAGAATAAATCTCCTCCTCCACCTTGCCATCCAGCGCCACCAAGTCCACCAAATCCACCATTTCCACCGCCTCCACCGCCGGTATTATGGTCGTTACCACCACCTCCTGCATTCGCTGGAGCTCCTCTTCCTGAAGAACCTCCTGGCATTCCTTCGACTGTATTTGCTACCTGATTAAAACCATCCCACATATACTTAGGTGTACCTGCTATTCCTTCTCCTTTTCCTGAAATTTTGCTATTTGATGAATCACCAACATAAGTTTTTGAGTCATTAGCATCCGAACCTGCTTTTGGGCTATATCCTCCTCTAAAACCTCTTGCACTTCCATCAATACTAAAACCGTTAAAGTTGAAAGTTCCGGAAACATTAAATGCAATAATACCACCTGCAACACCATTAAAAGGGGGAGTAGTAATATTGGCTGTAAGAGTTAAATTAGAATATTGAGGTACTCTAACGACTTGAAATGTTTTCTTTCCTCTTGAAGTAGTTGGATCTGCATTATAAAAACTATTCAAGACACCATTATTAGCACCTGTACCTTTAAACGTTAAATTTCCTCCTGTCAAGGGTACATTATTTGTTGCAATTACATACTCAAAAACCCCGGTATTACCGAGAGCTGTAAATCCTGTTCCTCCTAGATTATCTGGACCGCTGTTCGTCGTACCAGAACCATAACTACTTGTATTTGTATAATTTATTGAAGCATCTTGCATTTGAATAATTAAAATCAAATCTCCAGCAGAGATTGGAGTTGTGCCAAAATTATTCGAGTATTGATCCGTTGCTGGCACACCTGCTAGATATATAGATTGTGCTCCTGCATTCAGTGTAACATTTCCTGTGATTGGATAATATGTATTCACTGAACTTGACACCGCAACAGGTCCGTCAACTCCAGGGGTACCACATACTTGTGAGTATGAGAATATTGGTAATGTAATAAATAAAATAAGAAAAATTAGCCTGTAAAATCCAGACTTACAAAAAGTAGAGTTACGCATAGACAACTTGAGTTTGTGGAACAGAAATTTCGTATGCTAAAAAACAGATGATTGTTTTTAGCATATTGATGAGATACGTGAAAAAATATAAAATGGATTTAAAAAAACTTAGAACAGCTTTTTCAAGACATACATATAAAAAAGACATTATGCAGACCATTGTCATATAGTAATTTAAAGACTACAAAAGTCTCACTGGTTTTAAATTAAGTAGATTTGGAAAGTGCGAAAGTATATCTAGGAATGAAATGAATCCTTATTATTTCGACAAAGTGCACATAAAGTCGTTAAACAACATTTTTTAACAATTGTTTACCTATTGAAAATCTAATTTCTGTAAATATTTGATAATAAAACAGCTGAATTTTCTTAAAAATTTAAAGAGATGTTCAATTCCTACAGAATTTATTGATAAATAAGTAAAAAAACGTAGGAAAAAAAATAGCGCAAAGGAGAAAGATCCTTTTAAAATAAAAAACTGATAATCAAAAAGATAAAATAACAACACACATTTGGTTGTTACTGTAAAAATTTAATATTACGTTTTAAACCATCAAATTTGGTTCTTTTAATAGGAGAGTTTTTAAAAACTAGCTTAAAGGTTTCTTCTGTAATCTCTATCCAGTCTTTTTTAGCAAAAGAAAGCAGCTCTGGATTAGGATTAAATAAAGGTTCTGAGTGGGGTTTAGAAAATCGGTTCCATGGACAAACATCTTGGCAGGTATCACAGCCAAACATCCATTCATCGAATTTCCCTTTCATTTCTTCAGGAAGATTTTCTTTTAATTCGATGGTATAATAAGAAATGCATTTGCTACCATCAACAATATATGGTGCTACAATTGCTTGTGTAGGGCAAGCATCAATGCAAGCCGTACAAGATCCACAGTGGTCTGTAACTGCATAATCGTATTCTAATTCTAAATCAATAATAAGTTCAGCAATGAAGTAAAAAGAGCCAACCTTTTGAGTAATAAGGTTACTGTTTTTTCCAATCCAACCTAAACCGCTCTTTGCCGCCCAAGCCTTATCTAAAACAGGCGCCGAATCGACAAAAGCACGTCCTGATACCTCTCCAATATTTTCTTGGATTGAATGCAAAAACTCCTTTAACTTATCCTTAATTACAAAATGATAATCTTGACCGTAAGCATATTTAGAAATCTTAAAACTCTCATCGTTTTGCTTAGAATCTGGGAAATAATTAAGCAAAAGCGATACGACACTTTTACCATCATCAACCAACAAAGTTGGATCGAGACGCTTATCAAAATGGTTTTCCATATAGGCCATTTGACCATTGCGATTGTTCTTCAACCAATTTTCAAGTCGAGGAGCTTCTTGTTCTAAAAAACCAGCTTTCGATATTCCGCAAGAAATAAACCCAAGTCTTTTGGCTTCTTCTTTTATAAATTTTGAATATGTTTCTTTTGAATTGATACTCATCGTTTAGAAAATGAAACTTCAACGTTAATAGGTTTCAAAGTAATTAATGGGTTAAAATGAACAGTATCATTATCAGATTTAATAATATACTTTTTAACAATCTGAGATATCGTTAAACACATTTCATAAATGGCAAATCCAGTTCCGATACACATTCTAGGACCAGCTCCAAAAGGATAAAAATATTGCATTGATTCCTTTTTTTGTTCTCCAAGAAATCGCTCTGGAATGAATTCATCAGGATTATTCCAATATTTTGGATTACGATGCAATTCGTAAAAAGAAACTCCAATCAAAGTGTCTTTTTTAATTTTAAATTCAACCAAAGCATCATCCTCAAGATTTTGTCTGTCAGTAATCCAAGCTGGCGGATATAAACGCATAGACTCGTTCAAAACGGCATTCGTATAGACCATTTTTTGAAGCTGTTCGATACTATTGCTCGTTTGCGATTCAACCTCAATGATTTCCTCAAAAACCTTTTGTTGAACTTCGGGATTTCTTCCTAAAAGATAAAGTGTAAAAGTTAATGCGTTTGCCGTAGTTTCATGCCCTGCGATAAAGAGAACTTTAATTTCATCAATCAATTGTTCAATAGACATGCTTTCGCCCGTATCTTCATATCTGGTTTCTAGAAGCATGTTCAATAAATCATTAATTTGTTCATTCGAAGCTTTTCTTTCTTCGATGATTTCCTTAATAATAGCATTATTTTCTTCCGCTAACTTAAGATGTTTCTTGACCTGTCCACTCAATGAAAACCACCAAGCTTTATGCGGAAGTCTAATTTCCTTAATCAAGAAGTTTTGCACTTCTTCTATTATAAATTTAATGCGATGAAATTTATCCTCAGCATTTGAAAGCTGGAATAAAGATTTTGCGACAACATTAAACGCAAGATTACTCATAACCGGAAAAAGATCTATTGGCCTTTCTTCAACTAAATTATTTACTTCTGAAGCAATAGTCGCATTCATATTATCAACCAGCTGATTCATTTTTTGTTTATGGAATGCCGGTTGAATAAGTCGCCTCTGTTTTAACCAAAAGTCACCATCACTGGTTAAAAGTCCCTTTCCTAAATATTTGGAAAGATAAACCGATTGAAATTTAGATTTGTTATAATTCTTTTGGTTCTTAACTAAAATATGCTGTGCAATATCATTATCACGCGACAAGATTATGTACTTAGAAAAACCAATTCGTATAGAAAAAGAATCTCCGAATTTCTCAAAATATCTTTTATGAAAGGGAATCGGATTTCTACGAACACCTTCAGCATCCTTGAAAAATCTAAATAAAGATAGTTTCTGAGGATAATTATATTTAAACTTGTCGGACATACAATTAAAATAAACCTCCCTGTATATTTGTGTTTATTTTTCCAAGATGTTTATACGCTTTATCTGTAACTTCTCTACCTCGAGGCGTTCGCATGATAAACCCTTCTTGAATTAAGAAAGGCTCATAAACTTCTTCTATAGTTTCACTGCTTTCACTTACAGCTGTAGCTAAAGTCGAAAGTCCTACCGGGCCACCTTTAAATTTATTAATAATAGTTAATAAAATTTTATTATCCATTTCATCTAGACCATGAGCATCTACATTTAGGGCTTTTAAAGCATATCTTGAAATTTCGATATCAATTCTTCCATTTCCTTTAATTTGAGCAAAATCACGAACACGTCTTAATAATGCATTTGCAATACGAGGAGTTCCACGACTTCTTCCTGCAATTTCAATTGCAGCTTCTAGATCAATAGGCATTTTTAGAATAGAGGCACTTCTTTCAACAATTGTTGTCAAAAGTTCTGTAGTATAATATTGTAAACGCGAAGATATTCCAAAACGCGCACGCATTGGAGCCGTTAGTAATCCAGATCTCGTTGTTGCTCCGATTAAAGTAAAGGGATTCAGATTGATTTGCACTGTTCTCGCATTCGGGCCAGATTCAATCATAATATCAATCTTGAAATCTTCCATTGCAGAATACAGATATTCTTCAACAACAGGACTTAATCGATGAATTTCATCAATGAACAAAACATCTCTTTCGTCTAAATTAGTTAGCAAACCAGCCAAATCACCAGGCTTGTCCAAAACTGGTCCTGAAGTAATTTTGATGCCAACTTGCAGTTCGTTAGCCAATATATTAGCCAAAGTCGTTTTCCCTAAACCAGGAGGTCCATGAAAAAGTGCATGATCGAGTGCTTCACCACGCTGATTAGCGGCGGCAACAAACACTTTTAAATTTTCCAAAACTTGATCTTGTCCAGCAAAATCATCAAATGACAGCGGACGCAATCTTTTTTCGAGATCTAACTCTTCTGAGTTATATCCTTTAGTAGTAGGATCTAGATTTTCATTCATCCTACAAAGATATATAAACTAATCAGTTTGTAAAATAGCAAGACTGAACGATTAAAACTTTAACTAAACAAAAAAGGCTATCATTTCTGATAGCCTTTGATTATTTTTAGTGGTGTAAAACTTCTTCACCTTCTTTCATTGGTACATTTTGAGGAACAAAATCTACATCATGATTAGGGTTACTGTAGTCATATGGCCAACGATATACGTGAGGAATTTCTCCTGGCCAGTTTCCGTGGATATGTTCAACTGGAGTAGTCCACTCTAAAGTTGTAGATTTCCATGGGTTCTGAACTGCTTTCTTACCGTAGAAAATACTGCTAAAGAAGTTGTATAAGAATACTAACTGGAATGCACCTCCTACAAGAGCAAATGTTGTAATTAAAACATTCACATTTTGTAAATCATCAAATAATGGGAAGTTAGTATTTGTATAGTAACGTCTTGGTAAACCAGCTAATCCGATAAAGTGCATTGGGAAGAAAACTCCGTAAGCACAAACTGCAGTAATCCAGAAGTGAATATAACCTAAGTTTTTATTTAACATTCTTCCGTACATTTTAGGGAACCAGTGGTAAATACCAGCAAACATTCCGTAAAGTGCAGAGATACCCATTACTAAGTGAAAGTGAGCAATTACGAAGTAAGTATCGTGAACGTTAATATCTAAAGTACTATCTCCTAAAATGATTCCTGTTAAACCTCCAGTGATGAAAGTAGAAACCATTCCGATAGAGAACAACATTGCAGGGTTAAATTGTAAGTTACCTTTCCATAAAGTTGTAATCCAGTTAAATGCTTTTACAGCAGAAGGAATTGCAATCAATAAAGTAGTAAAAGTAAATACAGATCCTAAGAAAGGATTCATACCTGAAATAAACATGTGGTGACCCCAAACAATAGTAGATAAGAATGCAATTGCAAGAACTGACATAATCATCGCTCTGTATCCGAAGATTGGTTTACGAGAGTTCGTAGCCATAATTTCAGAAACAAGACCCATCGCTGGTAAAATTACGATGTAAACCTCAGGGTGACCTAAGAACCAGAATAAGTGCTCAAACAATACTGGAGAACCTCCTTGGTAATGTAAAACCTCTCCTGCAATATAGATATCAGATAAGAAGAATGAAGTACCAAAACTTCTATCGAAAATCAATAATAAAGCAGCTGACAATAATACTGGGAATGAAATAACACCAATAATAGCTGTTACGAAAAATGTCCAGATTGTAAGAGGAAGTCTAGTCATAGACATTCCTTTAGTTCTTAAGTTAAGTACAGTAACAATGTAATTTAAAGATCCCATCAAAGAAGATGCGATGAAAATAGCCATAGATACTAACCATAATGTCATTCCTGTTCCTGATCCTGGAATTGCTTGTGGCAATGCACTCAAAGGTGGATAGATTGTCCATCCTGCAGATGCTGGACCAGCTTCAACGAATAAAGAACATAACATTATAACAGCTGATAAGAAAAACAACCAGTATGAAATCATATTCATAAATCCAGATGCCATATCTCTTGCTCCAATCTGAAGCGGAATAAGTAAATTACTAAAAGTTCCACTTAAACCAGCCGTCAGTACAAAGAATACCATAATGGTACCGTGAATTGTTACTAAAGCTAAATAAATATCATTTGCCATTACACCATCAGGTGCAAATTTATCTCCTAATAAAACATTAAATATCTTAAAAGACTCCTCTGGCCACGCCAATTGCATTCTAAAAAGCAAGGACATTGCAATACCAATGATTCCCATAATAATACCAGTAATCAAGTATTGTTTAGCAATCATTTTGTGATCAATACTAAAAATATATTTAGTAATGAACGTGTCTTTATGATGATGTTCGTGCTCGTGATCGTGTCCGTGATCGTGATCGTGCGCTTCTGCTGACATATATGTGTACTTTAAATTTTCTAAATAATATTATTTCAATGCAACTTTAGCTACAGCTGCTTTAACAGTATCAACAACAGCTTTAACAGTGTCAATTACTTTTGCAGTAGAATCTGCAGTTGGAGCAGTTCCTTCAGCTGGTTTTTCAGCCGCTTTTGCAGCAGCAATATCCTGAGCCAAAGTAGTTTTTTCACTTAACCATTTTTTATAGTCTTCTGGAGAATCTACAACAACTTTCATTTGCATATTATAGTGAGATGCTCCACAAATTTTATTACACAATAATAGGTAATCAAATGTATAAGGATCTAAAGCTGTACCACCTTTTGCAACTAACTCAATGCTTTTTTCAGCTCTAAGTTTGTTAATGTTGGCAACTTTTTCAACCATAAATGGTAATTCTCTATATTCCGAAGTAGTATATGTTGGAACGAAAGCAAATTCAGTTACCATACCTGGAACACAGTTCATTTGTGCTCTAAAGTGAGGAAAGTAAGCAGAGTGCAATACATCCTGAGAACGCATTTTAAAGTGAACTTTTTTACCTTTAGGAATGTGCAATTCTGAAACTACGATATCATCTTGAGCATTTGGATCTGACATATCAACTCCTAATGTATTTATTCCTTCTATTAAACGCACGTTAGCTTTACCTAAAACGTTATCTTGTCCAGCGTATCTTGCAGTCCATTTAAATTGTTGAGCATATAATTCGATTTCGATTACATCTTCATCTTTATCAACGAACATAATATTATTCCAAGCGTACAATCCGTAAAGAATTAAACAAGCTAAAACTACAGATGGAATAATACTCCAGATTGCTTCTAATTTATTACTATCAGCAAAAAATAATGCTTTTTTATCTTTATGTCCTCTATTTTTAAAAGAAAACCAGTATAGTAAACCTTGTGTAATAAATTGAACTAAAAAAATTAAAACCCAAGTAATATTCATTAAATTATCCACTAAAAGTCCATGCTCTGAAGCAGGAGTGTGAAGTGCTAAACCTCCCCATTTTAGTAAACCGTAAATCGTAAATATGTATATGAATGCCAAGAAGCCAAACATAACATACCCTTGAATATTATTATCATTATCTGATGCAACTTGAGAATCGTCCGAAGAAGCTCCTACCTGAGTAAGATCAAATATCTTCGTCAATTGCCATAATGCAACTGCTAATAAAACTAAAACTATAATTACCAACAAACTTGTCATCTGTTTACTTCTTTAAATATTAATAATGAAAATGTTTACTTTCTTCGATGAAAGGATTTCTTTTTGCAAGCAAAGGAGATTTAGTTAATGCAGTAAATACAACAAATATAAATAAACCTAAGAAGAAAAGAATCGATGCAATTTCAGGAACTCCAATAAACCATTTGTCTCCTACTGTACCAGGCATGATCATATTAAAGAAATCAACATAATGACCTAATAATATCACAACACCAGCCATAACAATAACCCAGTTAAGACGTTTAAAGTCAGTATTGATTAATATTAATAATGGGAAAACAAAGTTCATAACAACCGCTCCAAAGAAAGGAAGGTTATATAACTGAATTCTTGTTACAAAATAAGTTACCTCTTCTGGAATGTTAGCGTACCAAATCAACATGAATTGAGAGAACCATAAATAAGTCCAGAATACACTAATACCAAACATGAACTTAGCTAAATCATGGATATGACTTGTATTTACATACTCCAAATATCCTTTAGATTTTAAATAGATAGTTACTAATGCAATAGCTGTAATACCACTTACAAAGAAAGAAGCAAATACATACCATCCAAATAAAGTACTAAACCAGTGTGGATCAAAAGACATAATCCAGTCCCAAGACATAATAGACTCAGATACAATAAAGAATACTAAGAATCCAGCAGATGCTTTAAAATTCTTTTTGTAGTAAAGATCATCATTTGCTTCATCTTGTGCCAAACAGTTTTTTCTAGAAATATGACGGTAGATATTCCATCCTAATAAAAAGATAAAAGCTCTTGCAATCCAGAAAGGAAAGTTTAAATAACCTGATTTTCCAGCGATGATAGCATCGTAATTTGGGCTTTTAGGATCAGTTACTCCTTCTCCTAACCATACGAAGATATGATTAAAATGTAATCCACATAATACTAAAAGTATAAAGAAGATTATAGAACCAGCTGGCAAATAAGCTGTTATACCTTGCATAACTCTAAACAAAACTGGAGACCAACCTGCTTGAGCAACTTGTTGAATTGCATAGAAAGCTAAAACCCCCATTGAAAGAAGTAAAAAGAAAATACAAGCCACATATACAGCAGACCAAGGCTTATTTTGCAATTGGTGCAATACGTGCTCTAAATGTTTTTCGTGCTCATTTGCACCAGAAACTTCTGCATGCTCAGCTCCTTTGTGAGAGTCATGTGCAACTTCAGCAGCCTCATGATGACCTGCTTCTTTGTGAGATGCCTCCGCTTTTTCTTCATGCGCAGCGCCATGAGAACCATGTTCATCTGCAGCAAGTATTTTTTCAACTTCTTGAATATCTTTTGGTGCACTTAAAAAACCATACCCAATTCCTAATAGACCAACAGCCATTAAGATGATAGAAAAAGTTTTTAATTTACTTGAAAATGTATACATATCTATTACGATCAGTTTGTTCAACAATTATAATTGGCTTTTTAGTTTCAGAACATAGTCAGCAACTAACCAACGTTCGTGAGCACTTAATTGATTTGCATGTGAACCCATTGCATTTAAACCATAAGTCTCAACATGAAAGATACTTCCTTCAGTGATCTCTCTGTCTTTATAGCTAGGTACTCCAAGAAATTTCTCTCTTTCAACCAATTTACCTTTACCGTTACCAGTTGCACCATGGCAGCTGATACAATAAATATCAAAAAGCTCTTTACCTTTTCCAGAGTTTTTCTCTTCTTCTGTCAAAGGTGATTTTAAATTAGCTTTTGCTAATTCATAACCAGCAGTTGAGTTTTCATATTCATAAGGTTCAAAACCTCTATTGATAGTTCCTTCAACAGGAAGCTGTCCTTCTTTTCCTCCCTTAAATATTTTTGCTTCTGAATATGGCTCGTAAGCAACAGATTCATACATATTAGGGAAATACTGATAGTTCGGTGCCGAATTATTGTGGCAAGATGAAACTAAAATAGTTATACCAACTAAAAGTGTTATTTTATATATCCTTTTCATAGCTACAATTAATTCTTTTCTATTACTTTAACTTCAACAGCTCCAGTTCCTTCAAAGAAAGAAACTAATTCAGCTTCGTTATCATTTACAGCAACCTCCATTAAAAAGTGGTCATCAGTTGTTCTTACATCTGGGTTTTCAGCTTCTTTAAAAGGCCATAATCTACTTCTCATGTAAAAAGTAATAACCATTAAATGAGCTGCAAAAAACACAGTCATCTCAAACATAATTGGCACAAAAGATGGCATATTTTGGATAAAACTAAAACTTGGTTTACCTCCAATATCCTGTGGCCAGTCATGAATCATGATGTAACCCATCATAGTTGTTGCAACAGAAATACCAACACATCCATATAAAAAAGCACATATTGCTAATCTTGTTGGTGCTAATCCCATGGCTTTATCCAATCCGTGAACCGGGAATGGAGTAAAAACCTCTTCAATATGATGATGAGCAGCTCTAGTCTTCTTTACTGCATTCATCAAAACGTCATCGTCATTATAAATGGCGTATATAACTTTATTACTCATGATGTGAATCTTTACTGTTTGCTCTTTCTCTAATATAATTATCTCCTGTTCCTTTCAAAATTGTTTTAACCTCTGCCTGAGCAATTACAGGGAATGTTCTAGAGTATAATAAAAACAATACAAAGAAGAAACCAATTGTTCCAATGAAAATTCCAATATCAACAAATGTTGGTGAGAACATTGTCCAAGAAGATGGAAGGTAATCTCTATGTAAAGAAGTAACAATAATTACGAATCTTTCAAACCACATACCGATGTTTACTACAATCGAAATAATGAATGAGAACATGATACTAGTTCTTAATTTTTTGAACCACATAAACTGAGGAGAGAACACGTTACATGTCATCATTGACCAATATGCCCACCAGTAAGGTCCAGTAGCTCTGTTTAAGAATGCATATTGCTCATATTCTACACCTGAATACCAAGCTACGAATAACTCAGTGATGTAAGCTACACCTACAATAGATCCAGTAATCATGATAATGATGTTCATTAACTCGATATGCTGCAATGTGATGTATGCTTCAAGGTTAGATACTTTTCTCATAACAATCAACAATGTATTTACCATCGCGAATCCAGAGAAAACCGCTCCAGCAACGAAGTATGGAGGGAAAATTGTTGTATGCCATCCTGGAATTACAGAAGTAGCAAAGTCCATAGATACAATTGTGTGTACAGAAAGTACAAGTGGAGTAGCCAAACCAGCTAATACTAAAGATACCTCTTCAAAACGTTGCCAGTCTTTAGCTCTACCGCTCCATCCAAAACTTAAGATAGAATAAACTCTTTTGTTAAATGGAGTAATAGCTCTATCACGAAGCATTGCAAAGTCAGGTAATAAACCAGTCCACCAGAACACCAATGATACTGAAAGATACGTTGAAATCGCGAATACGTCCCAAAGTAAAGGTGAGTTAAAGTTTACCCATAAAGATCCAAATTGGTTTGGAATAGGTAATACCCAATATGCTAACCATGGACGTCCCATGTGAATAATTGGAAATAGACCTGCTTGAACTACAGAGAAAATAGTCATAGCTTCAGCAGAACGGTTGATGGCCATTCTCCAACGTTGACGGAAAAGTAATAATACCGCAGAAATTAATGTTCCAGCGTGACCAATACCAACCCACCAAACGAAGTTAGTAATATCCCAAGCCCAGCCAACTGTTTTATTTAATCCCCATGTTCCGATACCGGTAGATACGGTGTAAATTATACAACCTAACCCCCAAAGGAAGGCTATTAATGCGATTGAAAATACAATCCACCATTGCTTGTTTGCAGGCCCCTCAACAGGTGCAGCTACATCTACAGTTACATCGTGATAAGATTTATCACCAATAACTAAAGGTTTTCTAATGGGTGCTTCGTAGTGAGACGACATAATCCTTTATATTGTTTCTTAATTAATAATTTTACTAAGTATTTCTAACTTTAACATGGTAAACCACATTAGGTTTTGTACCTACATGCTCTAATAAGTGGTATGATCTTTCGTCAGCAGCTAATTTAGCAACTTTACTTTCTTTATCATTTACATCACCAAATATCATTGCTCCTGAAGAACAAGCACTAGAACAAGCTGTTTGGAATTCACCATCTCTAACTGGACGGCCTTCGTTTTTAGCTTTTAATTTAGTAGCTTGTGTCATTTGGATACACATAGAACATTTCTCCATAACACCACGAGAACGTACGTTAACGTCTGGATTTAATACCATACGGCCTAAATCATCGTTCATATGATAATCGAACTCGCTGTTTTTGTTGTATAAGAACCAGTTAAAACGACGTACTTTATATGGACAGTTGTTCGCACAGTAACGAGTACCAACACATCTGTTGTAAGCCATATGGTTTTGACCTTCACGACCGTGAGAAGTTGCAGCAACTGGACAAACTGTTTCACAAGGTGCGTGGTTACAGTGTTGACACATTACAGGCTGGAATGCAACTTGAGGATTATCTCCTGCTTTTTCCATTTCATTAAATGTAGATAATGAACTAGATAAACCAGCAATTCCTTCTTTTCTTTCGTTATCACCTTCAAAAGTACTTTCAGAAGAATAATATCTATCGATACGCAACCAGTGCATATCACGGCTTCTTCTTACCTCTGCTTTACCTACAACTGGAACGTTGTTTTCTGCGTGACAAGCGATAACACAAGCTCCACATCCAGTACAAGCATTTAAGTCAATTGAAAGGTTGAAGTGATGCCCAGTTGTACGATCAAATGATTCCCAAAGATCTACAGTAGTAGCCTCAACTTCTTGGTGATCTAAAGATACCATTGGTTTTTCATTCCAATGTTCAGCATCTTTAGTATTGAATATTTCTAAAGTAGTTTCTTTAATAATATCTCCTCTACCCATTAAAGTTTTCTGACCTTGAACACAAGCGAACTCATGTACACCACCAGCTTTAGCAATAGATACTGATTGAACATTATTGAAACCTTTATATAAAGCGTAAGCATTTAAACCTACTTGCATTTCTTCTTTTAGAGCTGCTTTACGTCCGTATCCAAGAGCTAGACCTAAAGTACCAACTGCTTGACCTGGCTGAACGATAACTGGAACATTTTCCAATTTAACGCCATCAACAGTAATAGTAGCATAACTACCATTTAAACCTCCGTTTGCAACAATTTCATTTGATAAACCAAGTTTTTTAGCATCTACATTAGAAACTGTAACATAGTTATCCCAAGAAACTCTTGTAATTGGATCTGGAAACTCTTGTAACCAAGGGTTATTAGCGTGTTGTCCATCTCCTAATCCTGTTTTAGTATATAATACTAATTCAAAATCACCAGCAGATTTAGATCTTGTAACAGCATTTGCAGCAGTAGCAGCATCAATAGTACCTCCAGACAAAGCTGTAGCTCCAAGAACAGCTACACCATCATGTAATACTTTATTCCAAGAAGCTCCTGCAGTGTAAGCTCCAGAATTTGTTTTTAAGTAGTCATAAAAAGTACCAGCTGTACCATTTACTGACAATAAAACATCTTGAAATTGTTTTGTATTAAAGATTGGGCGAATTGTTGGCTGAGTTAAGCTATATGTTCCGCTTGTAAGTTCAAGATCTCCCCAAGATTCTAAGTAGTGAGGAGCTGGCGCAGCAATTGAAACAATTGATGCAGTTTCGTCTTCTTTTAATGAAAAAGCAACAGACGTTTTAACTTTTTTCAATCCAGATACAAAAGAAGCTGAATCAGCTAAAGTGTAAACAGGATTAACTCCACTCATAATTAAAGTATGAACACTTCCAGCATTCAAATCTTTAATCAACTGTGCAACTGCAACATTAGAACCTTTTCTAATTTGTCTAGCTCCAGCAGTACTAAAAGCTTCACTAGCCAATACTTGATTGATAGCTAAAACTAATAATTGAGCATTTTTATCTTCAATTCCAGATACTAAAACTCCTTTTGAACCAGCAGCTTTAAGCTGTTGTGCAGCTTTTACTACTTCAGTTTTAAAGTTTCCTTCTAAAGCCACAGGAATAGAAGCACCTACAACAATATTATAAATTTGAACTAAAGCTTGCTTTTGAGCAGCTACAGTCATTGGAACACGCTTATCAGCAGCTGCTCCAGATAATGTCATGTTTGATTCAAACTGAAAATGACGAGACATTTTTCCGTTTTGAGGAATACGTCCTTGTGCATATCCTGTATCATATCCTCCACCTTGCCAGTCTCCTAAGAAATCAGCACCAACAGAAACGATTAAAGAAGCTTTTGAAAAATCATAATCAACTAAAGCTCTTTGACCATAAGCAGATTCAAAAGCATCTAAAGCCTCAGATGAAGAAACCGCATCATACACAACGTGCTTAGCGTTTGGATTTTTTGCAATAAACTCAGCAATTAATTTCTCAGTAGATGGACTAGCTAAAGTATTCGTTAATAATACTACTTGCCCACCTTTTGCTTTTGCATCTGCCAAACTTGATTTAATTTTTAAATCAACAGCTGACCAAGAAGAATTTTTACCATCTACTTTTGGCTCTTTCAAACGAGTACTATCATACAATCCTAAGATAGATGCATGAATTCTAGCATTCGCAGAAAATTTAGCTCCTGCAATTGTATTGTTTTCAATTTTAATTGGACGACCCTCACGAGTTTTCACCAAAAGATTAGCAAAATCAAATCCGTCAAAAACTGTAGTTGCATAATAATCTGCAACACCAGGAATGATTTGTTCTGGTTGTAATACATAAGGGATAGACTTGTGAACAGGACCTTCGCAAGCAGCTAATGTTACAGCCGCTGTACTAAACCCTACGTACTTTAAAAAGTCACGACGTGAAGTCCCAGATGTAGATAAAGCCTCAGCGTTACCCAAAAACTCATCAGTAGGAATCTCTTCAACAAATTCGTTATTTCTAAGCGCCTCAACAATAGAGCTATTTTCTAGCTCTTCAACACTTTTCCAGTATTTTTTGTTTGATGACATTGTATATATATATTAAAATCTTAATAAATCGATTAATAGTGGCATTTACCACACTCTAAACCTCCCATTTGCGCTGCAGTTAATTTCTCTACACCGTATTTTTTAGAAAGTTCAGCATGAATTTTGTCATAGTAAGCGTTACCTTCCATCTTAACATCAGTTTTTCTATGGCAATCAACACACCATCCCATTGTTAATTTAGAGTACTGCTTCATGATTTCAAATTCTTGTACTGGACCGTGACAAGTTTGACATTCAATACCTGCAACAGAAACGTGTTGAGAGTGGTTGAAGTAAACAAAGTCAGGTAAGTTATGAATACGAACCCATTTTACAGGCTGTGTTTTTCCAGTATAAGCTTGTTTAGTCTTATCCCATCCAACAGCATCATATAATTTTTGAATTTGAGCATCGTAGAATGCTTTACTGTACTCAGGAGTCGCAGTTGTTTCAGCAACCTCAGAAATGTTTTTATGACAGTTCATACAAACATTTAATGAAGGTATACCAGCAGTTTTACTTACACGAGCCGCAGAGTGACAATATTTACAATTGATTTCATTATCACCAGCGTGAATCTTGTGAGAGTAGTGAATTGGCTGAATTGGCTCATAATTCTGATCTACACCTACTTGCATTAAGTATCCGTAAACAAAATAACCACTAGCCAACAGCAAGAAGATTGAAGTTACCAAAACCAAGAATTGGTTTTTAACGAAAGCTTTCCAAATTGGAGTTCTAGCTTCTTTTGGAGCAATTTCAATACCGTTTTTGTTTGCAACTTTAGTTAAAACCTTGTTTACCATAAACAACATCACAACTAAAATAGCCATCACAAGAGCAAGAGCTCCTAAAATAATGTTATTTGAAATAGCACCATCCTGAACACTTGTCCCAGGAGGAGTTGCAGCACCTCCTGGAGCTGCAGCTGGTTCAGCTTTCGGCTCAGAAGTATAAGCTATAATATTATCAATATCACCTTCAGATAACTGAGGAAAAGAAGTCATTACTGCTTTATTATTTTCCTCAAAAAGTTTAACAGCAACAGGATCACCTGACTTAATCATGTCAGAACTGTTATGCACCCACTTATAAAGCCAAGCTTTATCATGTTTATCAGCAACTCCTCGTAAAGCCGGACCTGTTGATTTGGCATCTAATTTGTGACATGCAGCGCAATTTGCATTAAAAAGTTCTTTCCCTTTTACTGGATCACCGCCTCCTGCAGCTGGAGCAGCCGCAGCAGCCTCAGGCGCCGCCGGAGCAGCAGCATCTTGAGCAAATGAAGTTAGGGAGAAAATTAACGTTAGCGATAAGCCAAACAGCAATTTTCTTGAGATCGAATTATGGTTACCCACCTTTTTCATATAGTATAAATAATTGTCTACTAATTTTTGGTATGATTTTTTCTGTACTAAATCCAGTAAAAACCTATACCCTCTTTTAAAACTTGCACAAAAATACGACTTATGAACTATTCTCAAAACCTTAAAATAGTCTTAATTATCAATTTATATCAATTCTAAATAATATTAAAATTTCACACTCAAACTTTAAATAGTATTTTTGCATAAAAACCATCACATTATGAGAATTTTAAGTCCTTCAAAAAACCTTTTCTTAACAATTACAACGATTGCTTTCGCACACAATATTAATGCTCAAGATCAAAATTTAACACTGAATCAAGATTCTAAATTTGAGCAGTTACTAAACGAAAAGCGCAAAATTAACACGTCAATAAATACAAACGATACTTATAGAATTCAAATCTTTAGCGGCAAAAGCGATGAAGCAAAAAAAACATTATCGGATTTCAAAAGAGAAAATTCCAATATTGACGGAACTATCATTTTCAGCACCCCAAATTACAAAGTAATTGTTGGGAATTTTAAAACTAGAATAGAAGCGGAAAGAAATTTAGCGGAAATCAAAAAAAGATACAAAAGCGTTTTCTTACTTAAACCCGGAAAATGATTCATGCAGAAACAAAAAAAAGCGAGATCTTTATATCTCGCTTTTTTTGTTTCTATTTCAGAACTGCAACTTTTAAATCTAATTTACCACTTTGATCCCGCTCGCTAAAAAACGTATTTCCTCTTTTGGTATTTTTATCGCATCTATTTCCGTCTTTGTTTTCTTAGCATCTTTCGCATAATGTTTAAGCTCTTCAACCGACGTTATTTTTTTTTCGGCATTCCCTTCTAAAACTACATTTTTACCTTTTAATGCAGTAGGCACAAAAAAAGCGTAATCCTTCATTTTTACAAAGAAAGACGCCCCGTCTTCCGTTTTAACGCTTATCCAGCATCCTCTCTTCGGACAAACGTCAGTCACCTCTCCCCTAACCGCAACACTTTCTATTTTATTTGCATCTTTTAGATTTTTCTGTAATTCCTCTACCGAAATTACTTTTCCTATCAAAGCATCTGAAACATCTTCGCCATAATAATCTCCAACTAAAGCATTACCTGCTGGCGGAGCTGGTTTTTCAACATTCTCTTGCGAAAAAGATACCGTTGAGAAACTCACAAAAACCAAGGCCGCATATATTAAAACTCTTTTCATATTTACATCATTTATATTCAAAAATAATATTAAAATTTGAAACAGCCCTCCAAATTCATATCCACTTTACTTTATTCTGAATTAGAATCTAAAATTTGTCGTATTTCTTTTTCGACACCATCCCAATCAGTCAAAAAATCTGAATTAGCCCATAAACAATCTACAGCCGCCTGTCCCATAACCCTACCCATTTTTACATCACTATCCCAATGCGCATTACAAACAATGCGACTTTGACCAAAATCATGTCCGCGTTTCAAAATCTCCCTCTCTTTTTCTGGAAAAAGCTTAATTAAAACCAATGACCATGCCCAACCTACAGCAGCATGACCTGAAGGAAATGAGCCCACTTTGTACAATATATTTTCCTGATCTGGAGTACATGTTTTTTGATTATTAACCATAAAAGGACGCTCACGTTTGTAATGATTTTTCGCAGCATAAGTCGACAATCCTGCATCTGTCATAACCCTTCGCATCAATACATAAAGCTTAGGAGTATTTGACTCACTAATTGCCATGCCTATAATTGGCTCAAATGATTTAACCGCAAAAGGAAAAGACAAGCCTGCATCTCTTGCCGCTTGCAAAAAACGCTCATCATCTTTAGACTCCAAAGCCTTTCTTGCATGCTCTAAATCTGACTCAAAAAGACTTGAGTCGTGTGCCGGAGGCGGTGATAACAAAAGAAGACTGTTTGGCATTTCTGCTTCAGACAAATATCCCTCTAACAAGGCAGGCATTATTTCTCTTAACTGCTGAACATTTGTAAAATTACTAACAGGATTCTCTGATTTAAAACGCCTGCCTAAAATTGTATTCACAATATAACTTATCCTTACATTTATCCCCATATCAGTACAAATAATTTTACCCAACAATACTTTCCTACATGAATTTATGTTTAAAAAAATAAAAGAAAATTACTACACAAAGAAACAAACAATCTCCTAACCAAACCGCTGTCAAATCTTTCATTTAGGTTTCATATTATAAAATGAAACATATTTATAAGAATTGATCCTATGACAACCACAATCTTTACGCATAAAAAACCTAAACAAAAAAAGTCCCAATTTTCATTGGGACTTTTAAATATATTAATTGAATATTATTTCAATTTCTTTTTGATTGCTACTTCATGGTAAGCCTCAATAACATCATTAATTTCGATATCATTAAATCCTTTTATCTGGATACCACAATCATAACCTTTACTTACTTCTTTCACGTCGTCTTTGAAACGTTTTAAAGCAACTAACTCACCTGTATGAACCACAACTCCATCTCTAATAACTCTAATTTTAGAAGTTCTTAAGATTTTACCATCTGTCACCATACATCCAGCAATCGAACCAACTTTAGAAATTTTGAAAATCTCACGAATTTCAGCATTTCCTAAAATTTCTTCTTTCATCTCTGGAGCAAGCATTCCTTCCATTGCATCTTTCAAGTCATCGATAGCAGCATAGATAATAGAATAGTAACGGATATCGATTTCTTCTTTATCAGCAAGCTGTCTCGCATTTCCTGCTGGACGAACGTTAAATCCGATGATGATTGCATCTGATGCAGAAGCCAAGTTAACATCAGTTTCTGTAATTGCACCAACACCTTTATGAATAATATTGATCTGAACTTCTTCTGTAGAAAGCTTAGAGAACGAATCTGATAATGCCTCAACAGAACCATCCACGTCTCCTTTAAGGATCACGTTTAATTCTTTAAACTGACCAAGAGCGATACGACGTCCAATTTCATCAAGTGTAATATGTCTTTGTGTACGTACAGATTGTTCACGCATTAATTGAGAACGTTTAGATGCAATTTGTTTTGCTTCTTTTTCGTCTTCAAATACATTAAACTTATCACCCGCTGTTGGAGCTCCATCTAAACCTAAAACAGATACCGGAGTCGAAGGACCAGCACTTAAAATAGTATGCCCTCTTTCATCATGCATTGCCTTAACTTTACCGTGGTGCTTACCAGCCAACATATAATCTCCAATTTTCAAAGTACCTTGTTGTACTAAAATCGTAGACACATATCCTTTTCCTTTATCTAAGTAAGCCTCAACAACAGTTCCTTGAGCTCCTTTATTTGGATTTGCTTTTAGATCTAAAATCTCAGCTTCCAATAAAACTTTCTCTAATAATTCTTTAACACCTGTTCCAACTTTTGCAGAAATATCATGTGACTGAATTTTTCCACCCCAATCTTCAACAAGTAAATTCATACCAGCCAAACGCTCTTTAATTTTATCAACATTCGCGTTTGGTTTATCAATTTTATTGATTGCAAATATAATTGGCACTCCCGCAGCCTGTGCGTGAGAAATTGCTTCTTTAGTTTGCGGCATGATATCATCATCTGCCGCTACTACGATAATCGCAATATCTGTAACTTGAGCTCCACGTGCACGCATCGCGGTAAACGCCTCGTGACCCGGAGTATCTAAGAATGCTATTTTTTGTCCGTTATCTAAAGTAACTCCATATGCTCCAATGTGCTGAGTAATACCTCCTGACTCACCAGCTATTACATTTTCTTTACGAATATAATCCAGTAAAGATGTTTTACCGTGGTCAACGTGCCCCATTACAGTCACAATTGGCGCTCGTGTTACTAAATCTTCTTCTCTATCTTCTACAACCTCGATTGCTTCTTCAATATCTACCGTAATGAATTCAACATCATAACCAAATTCATCTGCTACGATAGTTAATGTTTCAGCATCTAGACGCTGATTCATAGTTACCATGATACCAAGAGACATACAAGTTCCAATTACTTTAGTAATCGGCACATCCATCATGATTGCAATTTCACCTACAGTAACGAACTCGGTAACTTTAATCGTTTTACTTCCTTCGTCAAGAGCTCTTTGCTCATCATCAGATTTCTGACGGTGCGTTTCTCTTTTATCTCTTCTATATTTTGCCGCTTTAGATTTCCCTCCTTTACCTTGAAGTTTTTCAAGAGTTTCTCTAATTTGGTTTTTTACTTCTTCTTCAGTAGGCTCAACTTTTGCTACAATTGCAGGACGGTTTCCTTTTACAAAACCTGGTCTCTGACTTCTGTTCGCATTAAAACCTCCTCCACTATTTTGAGCTGGTTTATTATTCGAATTTGGCGTTCCAGCCGCATTACCTGTAGCAGGTTTTGGCGCACCAGGCGTACCCGGTTTTGGACCAATTCTTTTACGCTTGTTTTTATTATTTGCGTTGTTGTTATTACCAACACCAGGAGCTCCAGGTTTATTCTGAGCCGCTTTAGGATCTTCTTTCTTCTTCTTAGGTTTATTAAATTGAGATAAATCAATTGTCTGACCTGTAAGAGTTGTTCCTGTAAGTTTTTGGTATTGAGTAGTAATAGTTTCCTCTGAAGTTGTTGGATCAGTAGACACGATTGGCTCCTGAGCAACTTTAGATTCTGCCTTAACTTCTTTTTTCTCAGTAATAATAGGTTCTTCTTTTTTTGTTTCAGAAACAGGAGTTGAAACAACTGGTTCAGATTTTACTGTTTCATTTTGAACAGGTTTTTCTGGTTGCACAGGTGCAACAACAGCTTTTGGCTCTTCAGCCTTAACCGTTTCCTCAGAAGGAGTAATCGCAGGTTTTTTTGGATTCAAGTCAATTTTACCCACTTGTACAGGTCCCGAAACAACTGCTCTCGCTTTAATTATTTCTTGCTGTTTTTGACGCTCTTCTTCTTGTCTGCGTTTGTCTTCAATTTCTTTCTCACGCTCTACACGTAATGCTTCTTTTTCCTTTCTTTTTTCTTCTCCAACCTCTTTAGAAGCCTCCTTGTTCCCCTTATCGCCCGCAAATTGGCTTTGAAGGATATTAAATTCGCTATCAGAAATTTTTGCATTTGGATTTGCATCAATAGCAATTCCTTTATCTTTTAGATAATCTACAGCTCTTTCTAACGAAATATTTAATTCCCTTAAAACCTTGTTTATTCTTATTACTCTCTCTTCAGACATATAACCTTTTTATTATTACCTTTTTCGTTGTGTTGTTAGAGCAGATCTAAGCCATTGCTTAATTATCAAACTCTTCTTTTAGTATCTTCATAACATCTAGAATCGTTTCCTCTTCTAAGTCTGTTCTTCTTACTAAATCTTCTACATCGTGTTTCAAGATACTTTTTGCTGTATCCAAACCGATCTTTGCAAACTCTTCAATTACCCACTCTTCGATCTCATCTGAGAACTCTGTTAATTCAACATCGTCTTCATCTGCAACAGTACCGGCAACATCTCCTTCACGAATAACATCTAGCTCATAACCTGTCAATTGACCTGCTAATTTGATATTGTGACCACCTCTACCAATTGCTTTAGAAACCTCTTCTAATTTCAAGAAAACTTCAGCTCTTTTGTTATCCTCATCAATTTTGATAGAAGAAACTTTAGCAGGGCTTAAAGCTCTTGTTATAAATAATTGAATATTGTTTGTATAATTGATTACATCAATATTTTCATTTCCTAATTCGCGAACAATTCCGTGAATACGAGAACCTTTCATCCCCACACAAGCTCCAACTGGATCAATTCTATCATCATAAGAATCAACAGCTACTTTTGCTTTTTCACCAGGAATACGAACTACATTTTTAACTGTAATTAATCCGTCGAAAACTTCTGGAATTTCTTGTTCAAATAATTTTTCTAAAAACTTCTCTGAAGTTCTAGACATAATAATTTGAGGTTTGTTTCCTTTTAATTCAACGCTTTCAATAATTCCACGCACATTATCTCCTTTACGGAAGAAATCTGACGGAATTTGTTTTTCTTTTGGAAGTACAATTTCATTTCCTTCGTCATCAACTAAAATAACTACTCTTGGACGTACGTGATGCACTTCGGCTGTATAAATATCACCGATAATATCTTTAAATTGCTTGTAAAGATTTGTATTATCGTGTTCGTGAATTTTAGATATTAAATTCTGACGAAGCGCTAAGATAGCTCTTCTTCCTAAATCAATCAATTTTACTTCTTCAGAAACCTCTTCACCAATTTCAAAATCCGCTTCAATTTTTCTTGCTTCAGTCAATGTAATTTCCTCATTTTCAAAATCAAGATCCTCATCAGCAACAATTACTCTTCTTCTCCAGATTTCCATATCACCTTTGTCAGGGTTTATAATGATATCGAAATTTTCATCTGAACCGTATTTTTTCTTTAATGCATTTCTAAATACGTCCTCTAAAATTGCCATAAGCGTTACACGATCAATAAGTTTATTATCTTTAAACTCTGAGAATGAATCGATTAATGCTAAATTTTCCATGCGAATTTTTTAATTAAAATTAAAATGTTACCGTAACAACTGCCTCTTTAATTTCTGTATAAGGTATTTGTTGTTCTTTTTGAACTGTTTCTTTTCCTTTTCCTACTTTTTTCGGTTCTCTTGCTTTCCAAGACAAAATTATAAAAACATCATTAGCTTCTACTAATTCTGCCTCTATTTTTTCCGTATTTGTGGTAACAATCAACGTTCTACCAACATTTTTCTTGTATTGTCTTACCATTTTTAACGGCGTTCCTACTCCAACTGATGCTACTTCAAGAGAAAAATCTTGTTCTTCACGATCTAGATTATTCTCGATTGCACGACTAATGTCGATACAGTCTTGCAACGCCACTCCATTATCACCGTCTAAACCAACACTAATTTTAAAAGAATCTGAAACTGCCAAATCAACCAAAAAGACTGATGGTTTTTCCAGAAGAGCTTCTGTAATTAATCCGTTTACTTTTTCTTTAAATGTCATAATTTTATAAAAAGAGGGGACACTTAGTCCCCTCATTATTTAGATTTTAATAAATAACAGTGCAAATATAGTGTTTTTTTTATAAATCAAATAAATTGATTGCTCTAAAATAATTCCGTATCTTTATAATAGCATTAAAAACACAGAATTATTCATATTTTAACCCCTCAAAATCATGAAACGAATTTTAGTACCTACCGACTTCTCCGAACACGCAGAAGACGCTTTAAGAGTTGCCTCCCAAATCGCAAAAAAGAACAATTCTGAAATCATTCTCCTTCATATGCTTGAATTGCCACAGCAATCTAACGACGCTATAGTGGGCGGAGCAAGCATTCCTGAAACTATGCTTTTTATGAAAAAAGCAAACGAAACACTAGATGAAGTCGCTTCAAGAGAATATCTCGAAGGAATACCGGTGACTGAAATTGTAAAAATAGACAAACCTATACATGGAATAACACAGATCAGCAAAGATTATGATGTCGACCTAATAATTATGGGATCTCATGGCTCTTCTGGCGTTGAAGAATTATTAATTGGTTCCAACACCGAGAAAGTTGTTAGAAATTCAGAAATTCCTGTTTTAGTCATTAAGAAAAATATCCCGAATTTTAATGCTTCTGATATTGTTTTCGCCTCTGATTTTTCTGAAGAAGCAAAAAAACCATTTGAAAAACTTTTAAATTTCGCCAAGCTATTTGATTCAAAATTACACTTAGTCACCATTTGCACACCTAACAGCTTTAAGCCAACTCATGTAAGCGAAAAAGCCATGAGTGACTTTCTTGCCGAATTCAATATTACAAATTACACCACTCAAATTTACAACGATACCAATATTGAAAAAGGAATTATAAACTTCTCCAACAGAATAAATGCCGATGTTATCGGAATGTGCACGCATGGCAGAACCGGTTTTGCACACTTTTTCAATGGAAGCATAAGCGAAGGATTAGTCAATCATGCCGTTAGACCAGTGATCACTTTAAAAATTTAAAAGTAACATAAATACAAAAGCTTCTCATGTTGAGAAGCTTTTTTTTATACATTAAACATAAAGAATTAATAAAACATTCTTCAATTTATCTTCACGTCCCCAGTAATTTTCGCACCTCTTCTACAGTCATACCAAGATATGCCGCTAGAGCCTCAATACTACCACCAAAAAAAACTAGTAAGTCATCAATCCAGTTTCCTCCTTGCACTAATTTCATCTCGGAAGAACTCAACTCTGTAAAATTCAAATTATCTAAATTATTCATAATTCTAAATTATTAAATTATCATTCAGTTAAAACAAAAACATTCTGCAGTATTTTTCATCATACCAAATATAACTAAAATACTGATACACAGCAATTAAAAAACAAAACAATTCTTACTTCATATATAAATCAAAATATATTATATGATAAATTTAAAAAAGATATAATCTTTAATTCCTTGTCCGGTAGACTTTAAAATTGATTCGCGTATGGATTTAATCATAAAAAACCATCTGATTTCTTAGATCAATGTTTTTTTTTTAATCAAAAACTCATTTCAGAATGAGCTTTGCAACAAAGTCATTTTGAACTTTACAACAAAGCACCTCACATAGTTAATGCAGAAATTTGTCAAATAAAAATTCATTAAAAAACAACAAAATGAAAACAATAGACAAAATTTACATCAATGGAGAATTTGTTACTCCACAAGGAACAGAATACTTTGACCTTATTAGCCCAACAACAAACGAAAAATTAGGAAAAGTACTTTTAGGAAACACGGAAGACACCAAAAAAGCAATCGAAGCAGCAAAAAATGCCTTCAAAACTTTCTCAAAGACAACAGTTTCAGAAAGAATTCAACACCTCAAAAACATTAAATCTTCTATTGAAAAAAGAAAAGACGATTTTATCAATGTAATGATAGAAGAATATGGAGGCACATTTCAATTTGCAAGTATAAGTTACGAATATATGCTAAAAGGTTTTGACTCTGCAATTAACCTCCTTAACAACTACAACTTTATCAAAACGATGGGCGAATCAGAAGTTCAAATGGCCCCAATTGGCGTTGTCGGAATTATCATTCCTTGGAACTCAAGCAACGGCTTTATCTGCAGCAAACTTTCTACCGCAATTGCAGCAGGATGCACAACCGTAATTAAACCAAGTGAAATGAGCGCCCAACAGACACAATTAATTACTGAATGTCTTCACGAAGCAAATCTTCCAAAAGGCGTATTTAATATTGTAAATGGTTTGGGAGAAATTGTTGGAGCAGAAATAAGCAGAAATCCAGATATCGCCAAAATATCTTTCACAGGATCAACGAACGTTGGAAAAATAATCGCAAAGGAAGCTGTCAACACCATGAAAAGAGTAACTCTTGAACTTGGCGGAAAATCTCCGAACATTATTCTAGACGATGCCGATTTTTCAAAAGCTATTCCCCTTGCACTTGGAGCTGCGTTTATGAATAGCGGACAAGCTTGTATTGCCGGAACTAGATTACTTATTCCAGAAAACAAGTTAGCCGAAACCAAAGTCTTTATTAAAGAAATAATTTCAAATCTTATTGTTGATGATCCAAAAAATCCAAATACAGCTGTAGGACCAATGGTCAGCACAAAACAATACAATCGTGTTCAAGATTATATTCAAATCGGAATTAATGAAGGCGCAGAAATATTAACTGGCGGACTTGGAAAACCAGAAGGGCTAGAAAACGGAAATTTTGTTAAACCAACAGTCTTTGTCAATGTAACAAATCAAATGAGAATTGCACGAGAAGAAATATTTGGCCCTGTTCTATCTATTATTACTTATAAAACAGAAGAAGAAGCAGTAGAAATTGCCAATGACACAACATACGGATTACAAGCTTATGTAAGCTCTTCAAATATAGAAAGAGCTCATCGAGTTGCCTCTCAGATTAATGCAGGACGTGTTCAGATAAACGGAATTGGTCATGATCCAATGGCACCTTTTGGAGGATTTAAACAATCTGGAATCGGACGTGAATTTGGAACACTTGGCCTAGAAGCTTACTTAGAACCAAGAGCATTAATTCAGCCTAAATAATCTTCATCAATCTGGAAGTCTTTACATCTAAAGATTTCCAGATTTTAGTATTTTTACAATCATGAGCATCAAACAAAATACAAAACCCAAGATTCTTTACTCCTGTTATTACTCACGCAGTCGAGAGGGCGAACATTTTATACCCGAACATGTTTTCAGCTATCAGATTTCTGGCGAAATGATCGTTACAGATAATCAAAATACTTTTCACTCAAAACCAGGGGACTTCCGTTTCAGCAGAAGAAATCACTTAGCAAAGTTTACTAAAATTCCGCCAGAAGGAGGAGAATTCAAAACTATTTCCCTTTTTCTTGATCAGGAAATTTTAAGAGAAGTCAGCAAAGAATACAATTTAAAATCTGATAAAAAATCCGAATCAGAAGCTATGTTTTCATTGACTCCTAACCCACTCTACAAATCTTTCATGGAATCATTAATATCCTATCTGGAAGTGGAAGAAGAAAACAACGAAACTTTATTCAATTTAAAAATCAAAGAAGCCATTCATCTTTTACTAAAAGTAAATCCAGAATTAAAAGACATTTTGTTTGATTTTAATGAACCTGGAAAAATTGATTTAGAAGCTTTCATGAATAAAAACTTCCACTTTAATGTTCAAACGCAACGATTTGCTTATCTAACCGGAAGAAGCTTAGCTACATTTAAGAGAGATTTTCAAAAAGTTTTCCAGCAAACACCCGGGAAATGGCTTTTAAACAAAAGACTTCAAGAAGCTTATTATTTAATTAGTCAAGGAAATCCGCCATCAGAAGTGTATATCGGTGTTGGTTTTGAAGATCTTTCACATTTTTCCTTTTCATTCAAAAAGAAATTCGGAATCGTTCCTTCCTCTTTAAATCACAAATAGAACCTTCCACAATAGACCTCCCAAAATACATCTTTCGAAATAAATCCCCGTGGTTAAAACCACGGGCTATATTTAAAACAAAAGAAGGCTTAACAAATTATAACGCTTTACGGATTTTGCATAACCTAAAAACATCTTTACGCACTTTGCGTATATCTTAGCGCACTTTGCGGTTAAAAAACAGCCAGAATTTAAAGCATAAAAAAAAGCCTCTCATTTCTGAGAGGCTTTTCTGTTGGTCTACTAGGACTCGAACCTAGAAAGACGGCACCAAAAACCGTAGTGTTACCATTACACCATAGACCAGCAGTGCGGTTAAGCGGGTGCAAAATTAAAACTTTATTTAATTTATGCAAATTTTAAACGAAACTTTTTTAAATAAAAAAAGTCTCTCATTTCTGAGAGACTTTTCTGTTGGTCTACTAGGACTCGAACCTAGAAAGACGGCACCAAAAACCGTAGTGTTACCATTACACCATAGACCAGCAGTGCTATTAGCGAGTGCAAATTTAAGTCTTTATTTAGTTTGTGCAAACTTTTTGGGCAAAAAAAATCATTTTTTTTGCTTTTTCTTCGTTTGAAATCTTTACTAACAATAGAAGTTCCTCATAAACAACATATTGCTCTTTGCTGATAGTTTTATAGAATTTTTTGTTAATGCTCGTTTCTTTACATAAAAAAACATTTTCTTTGTAGGATAGAAAAACACTCAAATTTTTAACACCTAAATATGGCACAATTCAATTTCAATAAATGGAATACAATTATTGGTTGGTTTGCATTTGCAATCGCTTTAATAACTTATACATTAACAGTAGAACCTACAATGAGCTTTTGGGATTGCGGAGAATATATTGCTACCGCAGCTAAACTTGAAGTAGGACACCCACCGGGAGCTCCACTTTTCCAGATGATGGGTGCATTTTTTGCAATGTTTGCTATAGATGCTCAGCATGTGGCTCTTATGGTTAACATGATGTCTGTTTTCTCTAGCGCATTTACCATATTATTTATGTTCTGGTCATCGTCTATGATTTTGAAAAAGATCGTGGCTCGTTTTACAGAAATTGACCAAAACAATTCGATTGTTATTTTAGGAAGCTCTTTTGTAGGAGCTTTGGCTTATACATTTTCTGATAGTTTTTGGTTTAACGCAGTAGAAGCCGAAGTTTACGCAATGGCATCTTTGTTAATCGCATTGCTTTTCTGGCTTGGTTTACGTTGGGAACAAGACATGGACAAACCAAAAGGAAATAAATGGCTTTTAATTATTTCTTTGGTTATTGGTCTTTCGTTTGGAGTTCACTTCATGGCTCTTTTAACTATTCCTTCTATTGGATTCTTATATTATTTCAAACACTACGAAAAAGTTACCATAAAAAACTTCCTTATTGCCAATGTAGTCGTTATCGGAATCTTGTTGTTTATTTTTAAATTACTTCTTCCATTGACTATGGCATTTTTCGGAAAAACCGAAATCTTCATGGTAAACAGTATGGGACTTCCATTCAATTCCGGAACTATCTTTGTTGCATTATTATTTATTGCGTTTTTCTATTTTGGATTAAAATACACAAGACAAAAAGGCTTAATATTCTACAACACTATTATATTATGTGTTTTATTCATCCTGATTGGTTTCTCAACTTGGTTAATGCTTCCTGTTCGTGCAAATGCGAATACCGTTATTAACGAAAACAAACCATCAGATGCTACCGAGGTTTTAGCATATTATAATCGTGAGCAATATGGTGTGAATCCTTTGTTTTACGGACCTCAATACACTGAACTTTTTGCTGGCCTTGATGCTAAAACACCTTATTTAGACAAAAAACCAAACTACGAAAGAGATTATAAAACTGGTAAATACATTATTACCAATAATTATAAAAACGCAGAACAGAATTCTGACGACAACCAGAAAGCAGTTCTGCCAAGAATGTGGAGTACAGAAACCGGTCATATTCAAAACTATATCAACTTTACAAATCCTCCAAAATTCCGAATCAATCCTAATTACAATTATGATGAAGATTTGGCAAAATATGGCATCGATGCAAGTCAATTAAGCGAAGATGAATACAACAAAGCTACTGCTCAATTGCGTAATGAGGTTGAAAAAACAGTTTCTGAATTTAGAAAAGCTTACGCTCAAAAACAAATTGACAACGAAGGTTACGTAAAATTCTTAAGAAGCTACGGTGAGTATTTGCTTATTGAAAAACCATCTACAGCAGACAACTTCAGCTTTATGTTTGAATACCAATTTGGATATATGTACTGGAGATATTTAATGTGGAATTTTGTTGGACGCCAAAACGACGTTCAAGGTAAATACGATAACCTTGACGGAAACTGGATTAGCGGTATCAAAGCTTTAGATTCTGTTCATTTAGGTTCTCAAGACAATTTACCTACTGATGTATTAAATAACAAGGGGCGTAATGCTTATTATTTCCTTCCGTTTATTTTAGGATTAATCGGTATTATGTACCATGCTAACAAAGATTTGAAGAGTTTCTACGTTCTTTTGGCTTTGTTTTTATTTACAGGAATTGCACTAAAAATATATTTAAATGAAAGACCTTTTGAACCTCGTGAAAGAGATTATGCTCTTGTAGGTTCCTTCTATGTCTTTGCCATCTGGATCGGATTTGGTGTTTATTCACTTTATGAAAGTCTCCAGAAATACTTGGCCCCAAAAATTGCAGGTCCAGTAATTATTGCTGGAAGTTTATTGGCAGCTCCTGTTTTAATGGCTTCTCAAAACTGGGATGATCACGATAGATCTGGAAGATATACAGCAGTTGCTATGGCAAAAGCTTATTTAAGTTCTTGCGATAAAGATGCTATTTTATTTACCATTGGAGATAACGACACCTTCCCTCTTTGGTATGCGCAGGAAATTGAGCATTTTAGAACCGATGTGAAGATCGTAAATACAAGTTTATTTATGACAGATTGGTACATTGATCAAATGAAAGCGAAGTCTTACGAGTCAAATCCGTTGCCTATTTCGTTTGAACATAGCCAATATGTGGGAGATAATTTAGATTATACCGCTTACATCCAGAAAATTGACACACGCTGGAACATTAAAGATTTTATCGATTTTATCAAAAATCCTAAATCGACTGTTGGTTTACAAAACGGACAAACCATCCATTTCTACCCAACAAACAAGATTAGAGTAAATGTGGACAAAAACACTATTATCCAAAATAAAGTAGTTAATCCTAAATATTACGATTCTATTGTTCCTTACTTAGATATAGATATCAAAGGAAGCGCGTTATACAAAAACCGTTTAATGATGCTTGATATTTTAGCAAATAACAACTGGAAGAGACCAATTTACTTTAGCGGTGGTGCTTTTGATGATGAAGACTATTTATGGTTAAAAGATTATCTGCAATTGGACGGAATGGTTTACAAATTGGTTCCAGTAAAAAATACTCCTTCTAAAGATGGCGGACCATTAGATATGGGACAAATTGATGCAGATAAAATGTACGATATTGTAATGAAATGGGATTGGGGAAATAGCAATGGAAACATTTATCATGATCCTGAAACTAGAAGAAACAGTATTACTTATCGCACTAATCTTTCGAGATTAATGAATCAGCTTATTGCTGAAGGTAAAATTGACAAAGCCAAAAATGTAATCAATTTAGCGATGACTAAAATGCCATTGGACAAATATGGTTATTATTCATTAGTTGAAGCTTTTGGAGATGGCTATTACAAAGTTGGCGAAAAAGCTAAGGCGCAAGATCTTTTAAATAAATTAGTTCAGAAATATAAAGAGAATCTAAACTATTATAGCACATTGCCTCCTTCTGATCAAACTTCTTTAGCAGTAGACATTATTACTGATATTGAACGTTACAGAAGTTTGCTACACGTAATGGACGATAATAAAGACACAGCTTTTTACAACCAGCACAAAACTACGTTTAACACTTATGTGAATGTTTTTGAGCGTTTTGGACGTGAAAAAGAGTAATTAATATACGAAAATCTTACTTATTAAAAAAATGCAGCGCTGTTTGATAAATAGCGCTGCATTTTTTAATTTTATACTACAATAATTTTAATTCAAAATGAGCTTCTATTGGGTAAAAACTAACGCATTTATCAAAAAGGTATTTTCTAAATATTGCTGGGATATTCCTAACAACGAAAAGAAAATATACCTCACTTTTGATGATGGCCCTACTCCAGAAATTACAGACTGGGTTTTGTCTGAATTAAAAAAATTTGATGCTAAAGCTACTTTCTTCTGCATCGGAAAAAACATTAAAGCTAATCTGGCTTTGTTCGACAAGTTAATTACCGACGGACATTCAATTGGAAACCATACTATGAATCATGTTAATGGATGGAAAAGCCACACGAATGAGTATATTGAAAATGTACAAAACTGCGCCGCTATTTTAGACGAACAAGAGAAAAACCCTCATCGTTTATTATTTCGTCCTCCTTATGGAAAAATAAAAAAAGCGCAGTCTAAAATCCTTAGAAGTTTAGGCTATAAAATTGTAATGTGGGATGTTTTGAGTGCCGATTTTGATCAAAGCATTACGCCAGAAAAATGTCTTGAAAACGTAACAAAGAATGTAAAATCAGGTAGTGTAATTGTTTTTCATGACAGTATTAAGGCTTCTCCAAATTTAAGATTTGCCTTGCCTAGAACACTGCATTTTTTAAAAGAAAACGGGTATAAATTTGACATTATTCACTAAATAACATCAATAAAAGAAGTTATTTAGACATTAAATTGTTCCTGAACAATTCCGATAATAGTATTAGCATCAAGCTCTCCAGATTGCCTCCAGATCATTTGTCCTTCCTTGTAAATCATTAAAGTGGGAAGTCCTTTAATACGAAGCGCTTCTGCGAGTTCCTGATTTTTATCTACATCAATTTTGATTACTTTGGCTTTATCGCCAAGCGCAGCCGCTACGTCCTTAATTACAGGATGCATAGAAACCGAAGATTCATTCCAATCTGTGTAAAAATCAATTAACACTGGAACTTGGGCATTTATTAGTTCTCCAAATTTTGACATAAAACCAAAAATTTAAGTTTTTTAAATCTCTTAAAAGAAATAAATATTATACAAATGTAGCATTTTTAACGAATTAAGCGACATTACGGCCTTTTTTTAGTTCAATTACTGTTATTTCAGGCATAATTCCAACTCGTCCTGGATAAGCGTGAAAACCAAATCCGCGGTTAACATAAACGTACTTTCCGACGTTTTCGTACAAACCTGCCCACTGTTTATAAATGTATTGTGCCAAACTCCATTTAAAATAACCTGGAATTTCAATTCCAAACTGCATACCATGCGTATGGCCAGCAAAAGTCAGATGAAAATTCTTTGGATGGTCTTTAATTTCAGCATCCCAATGGCTTGGGTCATGGCTCATTAAAACTTTAAAATCGTCTTGATGCACATCTTTTGAAGCTTTGTTTAAATCGCCTGCTTTCTTAAAATTCACTCCCCAATTCTCTACGCCAATCAGAGCTATTTTATCATCCCCTTTTTGAATGTAAGTATGCTCATTCAACATTAATTTAAAACCAATCTGACCATAAAGGTTTTTAATCGCCTTAAAATTTTCGTCTTTTTCTTTCTCAGATGGCCATGTCACATATTCACCATAATCATGATTCCCTAAAACAGCAAACTTTCCATATTTATAATCTTTAATGCGATTAAAAGTTTCCAGCCAAGGATGCATCTCTTTAGCATGTGTATTAACAATATCTCCTGTAAACAAAATCAAATCTGCTTCTTGTGCATTGATCAAATCAATAGCGTAATTAATTTTCTCTGGATTATCAAAACTACCGCTATGCACATCAGAAATTTGAGTGATTTTAAAACCATCAAAAGCATCTGGAAGATCTGGAAAAAATATGGTTTGTTTGATTACTTTGAAATTATATTTCCCTTCAAAAATTCCATAAATAATAGAAAGAAACGGAATAGCAGCCAAACCTAAAGCAATCTGACTTACAAATTTTCTTCTGTCAGGCATCATTTCTTTTCGTGGTGTATTGTACACAAAATAATTTAGTATACTGGCACCTATTCTAATAATATCCTCGCCAAACATTATTAATGTCAGTACAATTTTTGGCACATAAACGACAAGCATCAAACCTGTAGTAAACATAAATTGCCTAGTCTGGCCAACTGATCGGTCTACCTGCGAAAAAGAATAGATAATAAAAATTAAAACCAGCAAGCTTATAACTTGATAGCCAATCAAAACCCAACGCGTTTTGATTAAAGTTCGAAAAGCTTGATAAGAATAGAACTCAATAAATAATAAAAGAGCGCATAGAATTATAAAACGAAAGATCATTTAATTTATAGTTTTAAACAAAGTAACAAAGAATGAAAATTTTATTTCTTTTTATTATAAAAAATTTAACGCTGTTAAAATAAAAAAGCTGAAAGATGGCTCTTTCAGCTTTAACCTACCAACCTTTAAAACTATTTACTTTAAAGACCTAAGTCTAGTTTTATTTTGCTTTTGGAGCTTCTGTTTTTGCAGCTTCTGCTTTTTTCTCTCCTTTAGCTTTTTTGTCTGCTTTCTTTTCTGCTTTTTTATCGTGTTTAGCAGCTTTCACTTCTTTCGTTTGCGCTGGCGCTGGAGTTGTTTGTGCGTTTACCATTGAGAATGTTCCTAAAACTGCTACTGCTAAAATTGCTAATTTTTTCATGACTTTTAAATTTTTTATGATTGTTTATTTTCATTTTTACAAGTCAAAGATATAATCGCAAAATGAAGACAAAATGAAGAAAAAGTCTTACAGAAAATTTTAACTTTTAATTGGCTTTTTCAAACAGCAACGTAAAAATTGTCCCTTGGTTTAAAGCCGATTTAACTTTGATTTGAATATGATGAAAAGAAGCAATACTTTGTGCAATTGCAAGTCCTAGTCCCTGACCTTCTTGATCTGAATTAATTCTCGCAAAACGACTAAATACTTTTTCAAGTTGCAATTCGTCCATTCCTATTCCCGAATCTTTTACCGAAATAAAATAATGTTCGTCTACAAAACCGTCCTCTATAATTATTCCTCCCTTAGGCTTATTATATTTTATAGCATTAGTTACGAGATTATAAATAAGAATATGAACTAAGGTTTTATTTCCTATAAAAACAAAATCATTTTCCATTTCGTTCATAAACTGAATATCTTTATCCTCAATTCGATCCAGAAGATCTTCCTGCAAATCAGAAACAATTTCTCTAAGATTGATTTCTTCATTTGCTTCGTATTGATTATTATCTATTCTAGAAATCAACAGCAAGTTGTTAATGATTTTTTTCAGCATATCTAATGTCTTCAACGAACCTGCAATCTTATCAATCGCATGATCATCCAAAGACTCATTCTGCAACAAGTTTTCAAGTTTATTTTTAAGTAGTGCAATTGGCGTAAGAAGTTCATGTGAAACATTCGAAATAAACTGTTTTTCCTTTTTAAAAACCTCCGTGATTCGATCCATCATTTGATTTAAAACAAAATCTAATTCTCTAAAATCTCTTGAAGTTGCTTTTATTGGAGTATGATCAAATGTTTCCGGCTCATTTACACGCCTAATTTTGGTATCGATAATTTTGTAAAATGGTTTTAAAAGATATTCTATATAAAAAGTATCGGCCAAAAAAGTAATCAGAAGAATTACCACAAAAACAATTATAATGAAAAGTTTAATCGCAAAAGTCAGATCATTAACCTCACTCAAACTACTTCCTATTTCAAGCTGATAATCTTCACCTTCATACGTAAAATGATGCTGCAAAATCCGATACTCGCTTTCTTCTCCTTCTATTTTTCGATACTCATTACTGAAAGTTGTTTTTTTCTGATGTGGTTTTATAGGAACTCTGGATAAAACTAAAAATTCACTGTGAAGTGTTGAAAATTCAGAAAAAGCGTCGGTTGAATCTTCTGGATTTTCAATAAAATCATTTATTTCTTCCTTATTCAGGTGTTCAATAAATTTTTTCTTTTTCTCTAGCAGCGTATTATTAATATGATGATAAACCACATTTTCTACCAAAATTGGAAGCATTAGCCATAAAACCAAAATGACCAGCAATCTGGTCAAGGCGTTAAAAATAGCTAATTGATGTTTTATTTTCACAAGAATCGATTTATTCGTTTATACGATAACCAACATTTCGAACAGTTTCAAACCAATCTATAGCAGTATGCTTATCCAGTTTTTTTCTAAGATTTCGAACATGCACATCTATAAAATTAGAATCAGAATTAACTTCTAGAATATCGCCCCAAATATGCTCTGTTAATTGCAATCTTGTAATAACACGGTTTTTATTGAGAACCAAATACTGAAAAATATCAAATTCTTTTTTGGTAAGACTGATTGGTTGATCGCTAAAGCTCACTTTATAATCTTGAAGTTGCAATAAAAAACCATGAATGCTTAAATTGTTTAAAGTAAAACCATGAATTCTGCGAACTACGGCAAACATTCTTGCTGCCAATTCTGTCAAAGCAAAAGGTTTGGTCAAATAATCATCAGCGCCCAAATGCAATCCATTTATTCTATCATCCAACTCTCCACGGGCAGTAAGAACAATTACCGCAATTTTCGATTTTGTTTTTCTAATTGCCTGCAAAACATCAAAACCATCACCATCGGGCAAACCAAGATCTAAAAGCATAACATCATAATCATTGCTTCCAAATTCTTCAAGAGCTTCGGCACAATTATTTGCAATTTTACAAATATATCCTGCGTTACATAAAAAATCGTAGACCTCTACGGCAAGTTCCTTATTATCTTCAACAATTAAAACATTCATAAGCACAACATTTAAGCGAAATTAAAATTAATCAATTATAAAAAATTGAGTAGTGTATTATTAAAAAATTAACGAATGAAAAAAGCTGATAAATTTCTTCATCAGCTTCTTCAATCGCATTCTCATAATCATTATTCCTGTTTTGCCTTCGTTACAAAGCTTCGAAAACAAAACGAGAGCAATTTTTATTTTTTAGCCTTTGCTGTTTCTGGTTTTACAGCTTCTGGTTTCGCAGTTTCTGTTTTTGCCGCTTCAGTTTTTGCTGATTTTGCTTTTTTATCAGATTTGTGTTTAGGGTGTTTGGTTGCTTTTACTTCTTTAGCTGGAGCTTCTTTTCCATCTTTTGCAGGAAATGCGTGAACCATTGCACTTGTTCCTAAAACTGCTACTAGTAACATTAATAAATTTCTCATGATTTCTAAGATTTAAGAATTAATAACCTTTTATTTTACAGATCAAAATTACCTTCGCAACATGAAGAGAAAATGAAGAAATGCCTGAATAAAAATTTTTAACTTGATATTAACGCTTTGCGGTTTTTTACCATATAAGTTATATAAGTTCACTTTAAACATTCACTACAATAACATTAACGATAAAATAGGAGACGCACTGCGGTGCGTCTCTACAGGCGCATCTCAGCTAAAATGAACTTATATAACTTATATGGTAAAAATTTTCTTTTTTGATTAATTTTTGCAATCTCAATTGTTTATTTTTACAGACTAATATTTTTAATATGTCAACTCAAAAACGCCTTTTTCTTCTAGATGCTTATGCACTAATTTTTCGTGGTTATTATGCCTTTATAAAAAACCCGAGAATCAACTCAAAAGGAATGGATACATCTGCAATTATGGGTTTTATGAACTCACTTTTGGATGTTATTAAAAGAGAAAAACCAGATCATTTAGCCGTTGCTTTTGATAAAGGCGGTAGCCACGTAAGAAGCGAAATGTTTGTAGAATATAAAGCCAATCGTGATGCAACACCAGAGGCTATTAAAATTGCCATTCCGTATATTCAGGAATTATTACGAGCAATGCATATTCCTATTATTGAAATCGAGGGCTGTGAGGCCGACGACTTAATTGGAACAATCGCTAAACAAGCAGAAAAACAAAACTACAAAGTCTACATGGTAACTCCAGATAAGGATTTTGCCCAACTCGTTTCTGAAAACATTTTTATGTACAAACCTGCCCGAATGGGTAACGGAATCGAAATCTGGGGTGTTCCTGAGGTTTTAGCAAAATTTGAAATTGAAAGACCAGAACAAGTAATTGATTTTCTTGGAATGATGGGCGATGCCGTGGATAACATTCCTGGATTGCCTGGAGTTGGCGAAGTTACAGCCAAAAAGTTCTTGAAAGAATTTGGAACAATGGAAAACCTTTTAGAAAACACACATTTACTAAAAGGAAAAATGAAAGAGAACATCGAAGCCAACAAAGAAAAAGGGATTCTTTCTAAAAAATTAGCCGCAATTATTACCGATTGCAATGTTACTTTTAATGAAGAAGATTACGAACTTTCTCGTCCTGATATCGAAAAAACAGATGCTATTTTTCAAGAACTAGAGTTTAGAAGAATGGCAGAACAGTTTGATAATTTATTTAAAACGGATGGCACCCAAACTGCTGCTCCAGCTTCTGATGCCAAATTGTATAAAAAAGCACAACCTAAAAATGAAGACCAATTTGATCTTTTTGGAGGCGGAAATACGAATGGAGAAAACGCTGAAATCGAAAGAACTTCGTTTTATAATACTTTAGAAAACACCGAGCATTTTTACCAAACCATTCAAGGTGATTTAGGTATTAAAATGCTTTTACAAAATTTACAAAAACAGACTTCGGTTTGTTTTGATACTGAAACCACAGGAATCGATGCTTTGCACGCAGAACTTGTTGGAATGTCTTTCTCTTACGAAAAAGGAAAAGCATTTTATGTTCCGTTTCCAGAAAGTCAGGAAGAAGCAAAAGCTTTAATAGATAAATTTGTTCCTTTTTTTGAAAATGAAAATATTGAGAAAATCGGACAGAATTTAAAATACGATCTAAAAATCCTTTCTAATTATGGCGTAACCGTAAAAGGAAAACTTTTTGATACGATGATTGCGCATTATCTGATTAATCCGGATATGCGTCATAATATGGATATTTTGGCAGAAACATACTTGAAATATTCACCAAAATCTATCGAGACTTTAATTGGTAAAAAAGGAAAAAACCAGCTTAATATGCGCGATGTTCCTTTAGAAGACATTAAAGAATATGCAGCTGAAGATGCCGATGTTACTTTACAATTAAAAGAAATCTTCACAACCGAATTAGACAAAACCGAAACTAAAAAGTTATTTGACGAAATCGAAATTCCATTAGTAAGCGTATTGGCCGACATGGAAACGGAAGGAATTCGTTTGGATGTAGATTTCTTAAAAGGAATGTCTTCTGAAATGGAAGTTGAAATCAAATCTTTAGAAGAAAAAATATACGAAACTGCTGGCGAGAAATTTAACTTGGCTTCTCCGAAACAATTAGGAGATATTTTATTTGACAAACTAAAAATTGGTGGCGCAAAGCAAAAGAAAACCAAAACGGGTCAGTACGCAACTGGCGAAGAAGTTTTGACTTATTTGGCCAATGACAACCCGATTGTAAAACAGATTTTAGATTGGCGTCAGATGGTAAAACTGCAAAGCACTTATATTTTGGCTTTACCAGAACAAGTTGATAAAAAAACGTTACGCGTTCATACCGATTATATGCAGACGGTTGCTGCAACAGGACGTTTGAGCTCTAATAATCCTAACTTGCAAAATATTCCGATTCGTACCGAAAGAGGCCGTCAGATTCGTAAAGCTTTTGTGGCACGTGATGAAAATTACACTTTAATCTCTGCCGATTACTCGCAAATTGAATTAAGAATTATTGCTGCTTTGAGCGGTGAAGAAAATATGATTGCAGCTTTCCAAAACGGAGAAGACATTCACAGAGCAACCGCAGCAAAAGTTTTTGATGTGGCGCTGGAAGAAGTTTCCCGCGAACAAAGAAGCAACGCTAAAACGGTAAACTTCGGAATTATATACGGTGTTTCTGCTTTTGGATTGAGTAATCAGACTTCGTTATCAAGAAGCGAAAGCGCTGCCTTGATTGACGCTTATTACAAAACGTATCCAAGATTGAAATCATACATTTCTGAGCAAATCGAATTTGCACGAGAAAAAGGATACGTACAAACCATTTTAGGCCGTCGTAGATATTTAAAAGATATTAATTCTGCCAATGCCGTTGTGAGAAGTGCCGCTGAACGAAATGCTGTAAATGCTCCAATTCAAGGAAGCGCTGCTGATGTGATTAAAATTGCGATGATCAACATTCATAAAAAACTTCGTGACGAAAACTGGAAATCTAAAATGTTGCTTCAGGTGCATGATGAGCTTGTGTTCGATGTTCATAACGACGAACTCGAAAAAATCCAGCCGATGATTAAACATGAAATGGAAAATGCTTTTAAAATGTCGGTTCCTTTAGAAGTTGAATTAGGAATGGGTAAAGATTGGCTAGAAGCGCATTAATAATTTTAGATTTTAGATTGTTGATTTTAGATTATTGATTTCAGATATCTAAATAAAAAATCAACCCAATCTTGTCATTTCTGACATACATATGTATAAAAAAATCCATTCTTTCGAATGGATTTTTTTGTTTTTATTATTTTTTTCGAGTTGACTCTCTTTCTTTCAATTTTGTTTTGATGACGATTGTTTCGTATTCAGAAATTGTTCCTTCTGGCTCTTCCAATCTTTCGATTAATCTTTTTGCAGCAACTTCTCCAATTTCAACTCCATGCTGACTTACAGTAGTCAGACTTGGCGATAAACGTCTTGAGGCCAAAATTCCGTCAGCAAAACCAATGATTGAAATGTCTTCAGGAACTCTATACCCTTTTTTCAAACTTACTCTTAAAGCCGCAACAGAATCATTTTCGTCTAAGGCAAAAATTCCGTCAATTTTATGATCAAAAATCGAATCAATTTTTGCTTTCATATCATCTTCAGAATCGGTACGAAGAATAATTTTTTCGTTAACCGGAATATTATTATCTGCCAAAGCTTTCAAATATCCATCGGCTCTCAATTTTCCAACACTTAAATTATCTACAGAAGAAATTAGAGCAATATTTTTGCATCCTAAATTAATTAAATGCTGCGTTGAGTTTAACGCCGAATCAAAATCATCTACGACAACTTTATCGCAATCTACTTCATCGGCAATACGGTCAAACATCACGATTGGTGTTCCATCATTAATTATTTCCGAAAAGTGATTGTAATCTTGAAGTTTCTGAGCTTCTTGAGAAACCGAAAGAATAAACCCGTCAATAGTTCCGTTGCTCAACATTTCAAGCGTATGAATTTCTTTCTCCAAAGATTCGTTCGAGATACAGGTAATTACATTATATCCTTTTTTATCGGCAACTTTCTCAATACCGCTAAAAACTTTCGCAAAGAAAGAATTTAAAATATTAGGAATAATTACGCCAATCGTTTTTGTCTTACGATTCTTAAGATTCAAACCAATAACATTCGGCTTATAATTTTTGAGTTTGGCATACTCTTTAATCTTCACCTTGGTTTGTTCACTAATTTCTGGACTGTCATTCAATGCTTTAGACACAGTCGAAACAGAAACTCCCAGTTCCTTCGCAATTTGTTTTAGAGTTGCTTTAGCTTTCATCCAATTGAATTTTATGTAATTAATACAAATATAGTAGAATTACCTAAAATAAAACAAAAACAAGCCATTAGTATTTAAAAATATAAGTCATTTCGAAATAATAATTAATTAAACAGAGATTTTAAAACCGCTCTTACTAAAATTTCGTTAATAACTAAATACCCGTTAACTAAAAACCAATGTTATTAACCTAATAAAAAACTTGATTATGAAAAACGAAGTTAAAATTCATGAAGTTGACCCTTCACTGAATAGCAGAAGGAGCTTTCTTAAGCTCAGCGGATTAACATTAGTCACCACAGGTTTGGTTCTAGCTGGCTGCAGCGACAATGACAATGATAATGATATGCCAGACACCTCATTGCCTGGAATAAGAAATGGTGTTTTTGATTTGGGCTCTGGAGATTTTGGAGTTTTGACTTACGCGTACGCTCTCGAACAACTAGAAGCCGACTTTTATACTAAAGTTGTTAATGCAAGTAGTTTTAATACTGTATTTAGCAGTCTTGAACGTGAAGTTCTAACCGATTTATACCATCATGAAGTGGTTCACAGAGATTTCTTCAAAGCAGCTTTGAATGGAGCACTTCCCGATCCTAGTTCACAATTACTTCCTTCTTTAGCCTTTAATTATGGTTCATTAAATTTCAACAGCCGCGCCGAAGTTCTCGCAACTGCAAAAGCATTAGAAGATACTGGCGTTGCTGCTTATAACGGAGCAGGGAAATTAATTAAAACAGCTGACTACTTATTATTGGCAGGAAAAATTGTTTCTGTCGAAGCCAGACATGCTTCAGCAATAAGAAGTTTAATTAATCCTAATTCGAAAGATTTTGCCGGAGATGATATTGTAAATATGTCAACAGGCTTAGATGATGCAAAAGATCCATCTAAAATACTGCCAATTGCTGCTGGTTTTATCACCACAAAATTTACAGCTAAATACCTACCTTAATCTTAACCGTCAAAAACTTAGAAATTATGAACATTTTAAAATTTATAGAATCCTTTACTGACGATAATTTAATGAACAGTACTGGTTCTCGCAGAGACAGTTTTGCACAGTTTGGAAATATCGGGAAAAATTTAGCTTTAGCATCAATCCCATTCGGATTGTCGGCTCTTACCAATAAAGCTTTCGCAAAAGACATTACAGCAACTCCGGCAACACCTATTGGAGCTTTGCAATTCGCGCTAACGTTAGAATATCTTGAAAACGAATTTTACGCCATGGCATTAGATTCTGGAGTAATTCCAGCTTCAGAAAACGGAGGAAGAGACTTAAAAGTATTCCAACAAATTGCAGCACACGAATCTGATCATGTTAAATTTTTAATTGCAGGCTTAGGCGGTACCGCAAGTGCCAACTTCGTCCCTAAACCTACTTTTGATTTTACGGTTGGAGGAGCATTTAATCCGTTTGGAGATTACCCAACCTTTTTAGCTTTGGCACAAGCATTTGAAGATACAGGTGTTAGAGCATATAAAGGACAAGCTGCAAACTTGATAACCACACCCGATTTATTGACTGCAGCATTACAGATACATTCTGTTGAAGCGCGCCATGCTTCTGAAGTAAGAAGATTAAGAGGTTTAAAAGGATGGATCTCTAATGCAGAAAGAGGCGCTGGCATGCCAGCAGCAACTCAAGCCGTTTACGATGGCGAAGGCGTAACGATGCAAGCGGGATTTAATACCGCAACCGCTTTTGGTGCCGCAGCGGGCTCAGAAGCTTACGATGAGCCACTTACGACACAGCAAGTTGTTGATATTGCCAATATATTTATTGTATAATCACTTTTTTTCATAAATATTTAACCGTCTTTGCTTTATTGTAGAGACGGTTTTTTTATTCGCTAATTATTTAAAAAACTGAAGCCCTGATTTTCAGCAGATAAAATATTCTTTCAGGTATTTGGTTTTAAAATAATTAATTGTACTTTTGCATCCCCTTTATTGGGGATGGAATGTTTAATTAAAATAATATTATGGACGCATTAAGCTACAAAACAGTTTCAGCAAGCAAAGCCACTGTAACTAAAGAGTGGATTGTTGTTGACGCTGAGGGTCATAACTTAGGACGTCTTGCTTCTAAAGTTGCAATGATTTTAAGAGGTAAGTACAAGCCAAGTTACACACCGCACGTTGACTGTGGAGATAACGTAATTGTTATCAACTCAGAAAAAATTAACCTTACAGGTACAAAATTGAATGACAAAATTTACATGCGTCATACAGGTTACCCAGGAGGACAAAGAACTTTAACTGCTAAAGTATTGCAAGCTAAAAACCCTGCATTATTAGTAGAAAAAGCTGTAAAAGGTATGTTACCTAAAAACAAATTAGGAGCTGAACTTTTTAGAAATCTAAATGTTGTTGTAGGATCTGAGCACACTCACGGAGCTCAAAAACCTAGAACTGTTAACCTAAATGATCTTAAGTAATGGGAGTTATTCACAAAATCGGTAGAAGAAAAACCGCTGTTGCACGTGTATACGTTTCTGAAGGAACTGGAAACATCACTGTAAACAAAAAAGAATTCGCAACTTACTTTCCAACTGCAACTTTACAATACAAAGTTTTACAACCGCTTTCTATGACAGAAAACGCTGGTAACTTTGATGTAAAAGTAAACGTTTACGGAGGTGGTACAACTGGTCAGGCAGAAGCTGTAAGAATGGCATTAGCACGCGTAATGTGTGAAGTTAACGCTGAAAACAGAGGAATCCTTAAACCAGAAGGTTTATTAACAAGAGACCCAAGAATGGTTGAACGTAAGAAATTCGGTCAGAAGAAAGCTCGTAAGAGATTCCAGTTCTCTAAACGTTAATATTACCTGTCTTGTTCAAATGGGACAAGACATTATCAATTATTTATTGAAATTAAAAAACACAGTTATTGTTGCTCTCCTACCGAGGTAGGATATAGTTTAGCATCTAAATGTATAAAGCCAGAGAAATCGCCATTTATACATTGCTAATCAACAGAACGTAAACTAGTACAAAAATGGCAAACAAAATAGAAGTAAAAGAATTACTAGAAGCAGGTGTTCACTTCGGACACATGACTAGAAAATGGGATCCAAACATGGCTCCTTACATTTATATGGAGCGTAATGGTATTCACATTATCAATCTATATAAAACTGCAGCTAAAATTGAAGAGGCTAACGAAGCTTTGAAAAAAATCGCTGCATCAGGTAGAAAAATCTTATTCGTAGCTACCAAAAAACAAGCAAAAGACATCGTTGCTGATAAAGCAAAAGCTGCAAACATGCCTTACATCACTGAAAGATGGCCAGGTGGAATGTTGACTAACTTCGTAACTATCAGAAAGGCAGTTAAAAAAATGTCTTCTATCGATAAAATGAAGAAAGATGGTACTTTCAACACTTTATCTAAAAAAGAGCGTTTACAAGTTGATCGTCTACGTGCTAAATTAGAGAAAAACTTAGGTTCAATTGCTGATATGTCTAGACTACCTGCAGCATTGTTCGTAGTAGATATCAAAGCTGAACACATCGCAATAAAAGAAGCTCAAAAATTAAACATTCCAGTTTTCGCAATGGTTGATACGAATTCTGACCCAAGAGAGGTTGATTACGTGATTCCTGCAAATGATGATGCTTCTAAATCAATTGACAAAATTTTATCTTTAGTAACTACTGCAGTAATCGAAGGTCTTTCTGACAGAGGTGCTGAAAAAGAAGTTGAAGCTGCTGAAGAAGCTCCTGCTGTTGAGGCTGAAGCTGCTCCTGCAACTGAAGAATAAATCAAATTTTAAATTCCAAATTTTAAATTCCAAAGTCCAAATACAAAATTAAAAACGTTATGTTGATAATTTATTAAAATTGGAGCTTGGGATTTAAAAGCTGGAATTTTTTACTTTTAACATTAAAAATTCAAAATATTATGTCAACAATTACTGCTGCAGACGTAAATAAATTAAGACAATCTACAGGTGCCGGAATGATGGACTGTAAAAAAGCTTTAGTTGAAGCTGAAGGAGATTTCGATAAAGCAATCCAAATCCTTAGAGAAAAAGGACAAAAAGTTGCTGCTAACCGTTCTGACCGTGAGTCTTCTGAAGGAGCTGCTGTTTCTTTTATCAATGCTGACAACACTAAAGGAGCTATCCTTACTTTAAACTGCGAAACTGACTTCGTAGGTAAAAATGAAGCTTTCGTAACTTTAGCTAAGGATTTAGTTGAAAAAGCGATCAACTTCTCTACTAAAGAAGAATTATTAGCTTCTGATTTCAACGGAATCACTGTTGCTGAGAAATTAATCGAGCAAACTGGCGTTATCGGTGAAAAAATCGAAATCGGTGGTTTCGAAATTTTAGAAGGTGCTTACGTTGGATCTTATGTTCACGTTAATAAAATTGCTGCTTTAACTGCAATTTCTGCTCCAGTTGCAAACGCTGAAGCTTTAACAAAAGACATCTCTATGCAAGTTGCTTCTATGGGAGCTGACACATTATCTTACAAAGATTTTGATCCTGCTTTCGTTGAATCTGAACTTGCTGCTCGTATTGCTGTAATCGAAAAAGACAATGAAGAAGCAAAACGTTTAGGAAAAACTTTAAAAAATGTTCCTAAATACATCTCTTTCTCTCAATTAACTCCTGAAGTTATCAAACAAGCTGAAGAAGATGCTAAAGCTGAATTAAAAGCTGAAGGAAAACCAGAGCAAATCTGGGATAAAATTCTTCCAGGTAAAGTTCAACGTTTTATCTCTGACAACACTACTTTAGATCAAGAGAAAGCTTTATTAGATCAAAACTTCATCAAAGATGATAGTAAAAAAGTTAGTGATTACGTAAAAGGATTCAATGTTGAAATTACAGGTTTCAAAAGAGTTACTTTAGGTTAATATATTATTTTTTCAATATTAAAAAGCCCGAATATTTATTTATTCGGGCTTTTTTATTTTCATACAAGACTAACTTTCAATTGGAAAATTTCTTGCTCTCATCAATGCGTCAGATTGCGGAGCATGTCCTCTGAAATTCTCGTACATTTCTTCATTATCAATCGTATTTCCAACGCTTAAAACCGTTTTATAAAGGCGTTCAGAAACATTCTTGTCAAAAGGTCCATTTCCTTCCAAAAATGCTTCGTAGGCATCTGCATTAATAACATCTGCCCATAAATAGCTGTAATACCCAGCCGCATATCCGTCACTTGAAAAAATATGAGCAAATTGCGGAATTCTATGTCGCATCACAATTTCTGCAGGCATATTAATTTCACTTAAGACTTTCTCTTCAAATGCATCCGGATCGACCGTTTCAGTTGTTAAATGCAGTTTCATATCAACAAACGAACTTGAAATCGTTTCTACTGTTGCAAAACCTTCATTAAAATTGGCCGCTTTTCCTATTCTCTCTACTAATGATTGGGATAAAGGTTCGTTCGTTTTATAATGAAGTGCAAATTTATTCAACACTTCTGGAGTCGCTAACCAATGTTCTAGCAATTGCGAAGGAAACTCTACATAATCTCTCGCAACAGAAGTTCCTGAAAGACTCGGATAAGTAACATTGGAACACAATCCGTGAAGTGCATGACCAAATTCATGAAACAAAGTTGTGGCATCATCCCACGAAATCAAAACAGCTTCATCGCTATTTCCTTTAATAAAATTGCAATTATTTGAAACAATCGGAAGTACATTTCCTTTTATCTTCTGCTGATCTCTATGCGAATTCATCCACGCTCCCGAACGTTTACCAACACGTGCGTAGGGGTCAAAATACCACAAACCGATTGGCTCTCCAGTATTTTTATTATTCACTTCCCAAACACGAACATCGGCATGATAAACGGGAACATCAAATAATTGTTTAAATCCTAAATCAAACAATTCACCAGCCGTCCAGAACATTCCTTCTCGCAAATTCTCTAATTGCAGATATTGCTTTATTTCATTTTGATCCAAATCATATTGCGCTTTTCTGACTTTTTCCGCATAAAAACGGTAATCCCAAGGCTGTATTTTAAAATCTCCACCCTCATTATTTACCATTTCCTGCATAGCAGAAACATCGTTTTTCACCTTTTCTACAGCAGGTTTCCATACCGAATTCATCAAGTCGAGCGTTTTCTGCGGATCTTTGGCCATTTTATTAGACAAGCTCCATTCAGCAAAGTTTTTAAACCCTAAAATCTTCGCTTTTTCAGTTCTTAATTTTAAAATAGATACCAATATTTCATTTGTATCATTTCCATTCTTATTATCACCTCTCTTTACGAAAATATCAAAAGCTTTTTCTCTTAAATTCCTTCTGTTTGAGAAAGTCAAAAAAGGCTCGATTGAAGATCTTGTATTCCCAATACATCCTAAAACATTTAGATTTCTTTCTTTCGCTTCTGCAATTGCTGCCTTCTTAAATTCTTCGGGTAAACCATCAAAGTCAGCTTCTGTATTGAGCTCTATATATTGATTGTTTTCTTCCGCTAGCAACTTTTGACTAAAAGCAGTAAAAAGTCCTGCTAATTCCTGATTGATCTTTGCTACTTTATCCTTATCCTCTTCGTTTAGCTCTGCTCCTTCTCTAACAAAATCGGTATAATACAGCCAAAGCAAGCGTTGTTGTTCTTTACTTAAATTCTCCTTTTCATCCGATTTGTATAAGGTTTCAATTCTAGAAAACAGCTTTTCATTTTGATACAATTTGTCATTAATCTCCGCCAATTTTGGCGACATTTCGGTATCAACTGCATTAAATTCTGGAGTACTCAAATTGGATCTGTAAATACCATAGACCGCATGAATTCGATCTAATTTTCTGCCCGAAAGCTCTAAAGCTTCAATTGTATTTTCAAATGTAGGCTTCTCTGGATTATTGGCGATTGCATCAATTTCTTCTAATTTTTCCTTGATCGCAAATTCTATCGCGGGCTGAAAATCAGAAACTTTATAAGCTGTAAAATCTGGAACGCCTCCATAAGGACCAGACCAGCTTTTTAATAATGAATTATCTAATTCTATTGGTGTTTTCATAACAAATACATTAATTAATTCTGTGCAAAATTTCAATTAAAAAAAAGCAACAGAATCTCAAAATTAACCAATCAAAAGCAAACTTCATATCGAAACGGATTATAAAAATTAATCCGTTTCAAAGATTTAAAAGAAATAGTTTATTTTTGAAATATCAATTTAAAAATGACATGTTTAAAACCAGAAAAGAAATTGTTTTTGTAATTTTAGCAGGAATATTTATAACCAATGCCGTTGTGGCTGAGTTAATTGGAGGAAAGCTAATTCAAATTGGTCCTTTTGTGATGAGTATAGGAATTTTGCCTTGGCCTATTGTATTTCTTACAACCGATTTGATTAATGAATATTTTGGCGAAAAAGGAGTAAAAAAGCTTTCTTTCATTACAGCATGTCTGATTGCTTATGCTTTTCTGATACTTTTTATGGCAATTGTTATTCCCGCCGCAAAAGGAATCAGCCCTGTTAACGATCAACAGTTTGAAGCGGTTTTTGGACAAAGTATGTGGATTATTGTAGGAAGTTTAATTGCCTTTATGGCCTCTCAGCTGATTGACGTTTGGATATTCTGGTTTTTTAAAAACAGAACTGGCGAAAAGAAAATATGGCTAAGGGCGACTGGCTCTACTGTTATATCGCAATTATTTGATTCGTTTATTGTTCTAGGAATTGCTTTTTGGCTTCCAGGAAAAATTGATTTTGACACTTTTATATCTTCAGGGTTAATAGGATATACTTTTAAATTAGCAATTGCTATTTTATTAACTCCAGCAATTTATTTAGGACATCATCTGATTAAAAAATATTTAGACCAAGATCCAGCACACAAAGTATAAAAAACATAGTTAGGTCATGAAAAATAATTACTTACTTATTTTATTCTCTGTTACCTATTTCTTTTTCAGCTGTGGCAATGACGAAAAAAAACAGCCTAAAAAAGTCATTCAATCTGTCAACAAGTTGACACCAGCAGCTATGAAGATACCTCGTAAAGTTTCTTCAAAAAATATCACCGCTCCAAAAGAGTTTGGTTCAAAGAAAACTACTGCTCAAAAAAATCCTTTTTCACTTAAAAACCCGATAGAAGTAAACACTTTAAACTCTCAAGCGGAAAATACCGCTGCAAGTGCTCCAATCTCTGTAAAAAAAGAAGTTAACGAGGAATTATTGAATTTTGTTAATGTTCGTAAAATATTAGCAAAATGCAAAATAGGTGAGACTATCACTCAAAAGCAACTAACAGAACACTTTGAAATTCCAGAAGAAGCTGTCAAACTAGTAAAAAGCGTAACCAAAACAGCAGAAAATGAATTGGCCTTAAAGTGGCAATCTACTTGGCTTGTTGAAAAAGTATCGGACGCAGAACTTGAAGATGGTAAAATGAAAGTAGTATTTAAAGCTAATAAAATGTACACTTCCGGAAATGCAATTGGCATTAAATACAACCGAAAAATCTATACCAATCTAGTCATTGTTGGACGTTCTGCATATATCCCAAGTGTAAAGGGATATAGTTGGCAAATAGGAAGATAGAAAAGAAAAAAATATTAAAAGTCAGATTTGCCTGAAAATCAATAAATTATAAAAAAATGTTAAATAGATGCGAAAATACTGATTTTAAAGACTAGATTTTCTTAAAAAAGATTTTACTTTTGTTAAAAATTTTAACAAAAACAAATCTACCAAAATGAAAAAACTAAGTATTTTTTTTGTGTCTGTATTGGCACTAGGATTATCAGTATCTTGTAGCAGTAATGACAATGACAACGCGTCTCTTGAAGGAAAATGGGAAGTATACCAAGACGGAACCATTGTTGACGGAAAAGAAAAATTAACTCCAGTAGTTTACGAAGGAGGCTGTAACAAAGATGTTTTTGAAATTCAAGCAGGAGGAAAATTCATCGATCATTATTCTCAATACAGCAATTCAAAATGTAATGATTATACTGAAAATGGAACTTGGACTAGAAAAGACAATAAGATAACTGTTCTATATGACGGAGATACTTCTGGAGATAATGGAGAAATCTTAGTATTAAATAAAACAACTTTAAAAATTAAATATACATACGGTGTATCTGAAACATATGTAGTTGAGTTTAAACGCATATAATTTTTTTTTGAAACTTTTTTAAAACCTCAAGCCTTTAAGTTTGAGGTTTTTTTATACATTTAAAATAAAAAGATGGAACCAATAAGATGCAGCTGGTGCTCTGCCAGCGATTTGTATAAAAAATATCATGATGAAGAATGGGGCGTTCCTGTTTATGATGATCCTACTTTATTTGAATTTTTAATTTTAGAAACTTTTCAGGCTGGTTTAAGTTGGATTACAATTTTAAACAAAAGAGAAAACTTCAGAGCTGCTTTTGATTATTTCGATTATAAAAAAATAGCCCTTTACTCTGAAGATAAAATTGAAGAGTTAATGCAGAATACAGGAATTATTAGGAACAAACTTAAAATTAAGGCAGCGGTTTCAAACGCTCTGGCTTTTATGAAAGTCCAAGAGGAATTTGGTTCTTTCTCTGATTATATTTGGAAATACACTGATGGAAAACCGATTGTAAATCATTTAAAAAATTCAAAAGATGCCCCAGCTACTACTCCACTTTCAGATGAAATCAGCAAAGATTTAAAAAAACGTGGTTTTAAATTTGTCGGTTCGACCGTTATTTACGCACACATGCAAGCAACTGGAATGGTCAATGATCACGTGGAAGATTGCTTTACCCGAAAAGGAAAATAGTCTCGGTTTTCAGTCACAGTTTTCAGTTTTTTTGAACCTGAAATTTTAAATCTGAAACTTTTAAACAAAAATTACCTATATTTGCTTCACACTTTAGGGGTGTCTACAAACTTGTAGGCTGAGATTTTACCCTCTGAACCTGATCTAGTTCATACTAGCGTAGGGAAAAGTAAGATGACTTCTGCACGCATTTTTATGCGTTCTTGTAGCCATTCCTAAGGTGTATCTATACACTAAACTCAAAAGGAATGGAACTTAAAATCAATCAACAAACTAAAAAATTCAATGCTGAATCGCTAAGCGTTCAATCATTGCTCGATCTCGAAATTCCGCAAAAACAAAACGGAATCGCTATTGCCGTCAACAATACTGTTGTTCCAAAAAACAAATGGAGCGAATTCTTCGTACAAGAAACTGACGAAATTTTGATTATTTCTGCAACGCAGGGAGGTTAATTTTTAAAATTCCAAAACAGAAAATTTCAAATTCCAAATTTTCATCCTTTACGAAGACGCACTGCAGTACGTCTCTACAACAGCTCATGACTCATAACTTATAACTTCTTTTACTATGACTACAGAAGAACAAATATCAAGAACCCCGTTTCCAAATTCTAAGAAAGTATATATCGATGGAGAAATTCATCCCATAAAAGTAGCAATGCGCGAAATTACTTTGAGCGATACCAAACTTTCAAATGGCGGAATTGAGAAAAATCCACCCGTAACCGTTTATGACACTTCGGGCGCTTACACAGATCCGAATATTGAAATTGATATTAGAAAAGGATTGCCGCGATTAAGAGAACAATGGATTTTAGATCGAAATGATGTTGAAATTCTAAACGAAATTACCTCAGATTATGGCTTAAGCCGATTAAAAGATGAAAGTCTAAATCATCTTCGTTTTGAGTATTTACATCAGCCAAAACGTGCTAAGAAAGGCGCGAATGTAACACAATTGTATTACGCCAAACAAGGAATCATTACTCCAGAAATGGAATATATTGCGATTCGTGAAAACCAGCGTATTGAACTTTTAAATGAACAAACCAAAGCTATGCAATGCCAGCACGGTGGAAACAGCTTTGGCGCCAATACTCCAAAAAACAAAATCACTCCAGAATTTGTACGCTCTGAAGTTGCTTGTGGTAGAGCTATTATTCCGAACAACATCAACCATCCAGAAAGCGAACCTATGATTGTGGGACGTAATTTCTTGGTGAAAATAAATGCCAATATTGGAAATAGTGCCGTGACTTCAAGCATTGAAGAAGAAGTAGAAAAAGCTGTTTGGGCTTGTCGCTGGGGAGCTGATACGATTATGGATTTATCTACAGGAAAAAATATCCATGAAACCAGAGAATGGATTATTCGTAATTCTCCTGTACCAATTGGAACCGTTCCAATTTATCAGGCATTAGAAAAAGTAAAGGGAATAGCAGAAGATTTAACTTGGGAAATTTTCCGTGATACACTGATTGAACAAGCAGAACAGGGCGTTTCGTATTTTACCATTCACGCTGGGGTTTTGCTTCGTTATATTCATTTAACTGCCAATCGCGTTACCGGAATCGTTTCTCGAGGCGGATCTATCATGGCAAAATGGTGTTTATTTCATCATAAAGAAAACTTCCTTTACACGCATTTTGAAGAAATCTGCGAAATCATGAAACAATATGACGTTGCCTTTTCTTTGGGAGATGGCTTACGTCCAGGTTCGATTGCAGATGCCAATGACGCTGCACAATTCGCCGAATTAGAAACTTTAGGCGAATTGACAAAAATCGCTTGGAAACATGATGTTCAGGTTTTTATTGAAGGTCCAGGGCACGTACCAATGCACATGATTAAAGAAAACATGGACAAACAGCTGGAGCATTGTCATGAAGCTCCATTTTATACTTTAGGCCCTTTAACTACAGATATTGCACCAGGTTACGACCATATCACTTCGGCAATTGGGGCCGCTATGATTGGCTGGTACGGGTGTGCGATGTTGTGCTATGTTACACCGAAAGAACATTTAGGTCTACCGAATAAAAAAGATGTTAAAGATGGGGTAATCACTTATAAAATTTCTGCTCATGCTGCCGACTTGGCAAAAGGTCATCCAGGTGCGCAATATCGTGATAACGCGTTGAGTAAAGCAAGATTTGAATTCCGTTGGGAAGATCAGTTTAATTTGGCTTTAGATCCAGATACAGCAAGAGAATTCCACGACGAGACACTTCCTGCTGATGGCGCAAAAGTCGCTCACTTCTGTTCGATGTGTGGACCAAAATTCTGTTCCATGAAAATATCTCAGGAAATTAGAGATGTCGCTGCGGCTGAAAAAGGAATGCAGGAGAAATCAGAAGAATTTATTGAACAAGGGAAAGAGATTTATATATAATCAAAGTATTAAGATGAAAGAATTAAGTATTAAGATTTTAAATCGATAAACTTTCAATGCTTTCATCTTGATATTCTTGTCTTAATTCTTAATACTCAAATCTTAATACTCCAAAAAAAAATGATTGTAATTACAAATCCTTTTTTTATTGAAGATGAAATTCAAATTCTTCATTCTTTATTGCAAGAAGGATTGTCTTTGCTTCATATTCGAAAACCTGATTTTTCAGAAGTAGAAATGGCAAAGTTCATTCATCAGATCAAATTAGAATTTCGGACTAATCTGGTTTTGCACAGTCATCATCAGTTAGCCGAAGATCTTGGTATTGAAAGATTTCATTTTTCTGAGAAAGATAGAAAAGAATTTCCTGCAAGGTTTCCAAAACCTTGTAGGTATAATTCAATATCAACACATTCTATTGAAGATTTCAATTCGTTAGAAAATGATTTTGATTATGCGTTTCTAAGCCCCGTGTTCAAAAGTATTTCTAAAGAAAATTATTCTCCTGAAAAAGATCTTTTTGAAGAAATAAAATCAAGAAAAAATCATAAAACAAAAATGGTTGCTTTAGGCGGAATTGATTCAGAAAACATTCAAAAAACATTTGAAAATGGTTTTGATGATGTCGCACTTTTGGGAACTATTTGGAAAAATGAAAATCCGTTAAAACAATTTAAATTATGTCAGAAAATCGTCCATTCGTACTTACAATAGCAGGTTTAGATCCGTCTGGAGGGGCTGGAATTTTGGCTGACATCAAGACATTTGAGCAGCACAAAGTGACTGGTTTTGCTATTTCGACGGCAAATACGATTCAGACTGAAAATCAGTTTTATGAAATCCAGTGGACTGATTTGAGTTTTGTAATTCGTTCGATCGAAACTTTGTTTTTAAATTATAAAATTAGCGTTGTGAAAATCGGAATAGTGTCTTCTTTACATGATTTAAACCAGATTCTTTCAATTATAAAACAGCTTTCTCCTTCAACAAAAATTGTTTGGGATCCTGTGTTGAAATCGACTACAAAATTTGAATTTATGAATACTGAAGATCAATTTGATTTAAATAAAATACTGTCAAAAATCGATTTGATTACACCGAACTTTCATGAAGCTGAAATTTTATTTCCTGATTATATTTCTAAAGAAAATAGATTTTCAACGAACATTTTATTAAAAGGCGGACATAACGAAAAGGCACTAGGAACAGATCATCTATTTCTAAAAGATGAAATGTTAGAATTACTTCCATCAGAAAAAAACTGCTTTGAAAAACATGGCTCAGGTTGTGTGCTTTCTTCTGCCATTACTTCGAATTTAGCTTTAAATCAGACACTAATAGAAGCCTGTAAAAACGCTAAAATCTATATCGAAAATTACTTGAGCTCAACTACAACTTTAATCGGATATCACTATGTATAGCAAACTTCAATATATCTCGCAGGGCGAAACGATCGAAAATCAATTGTATAATATTCATAAAGCACTTGACGCTGGTTGCAATTGGATACAAATGCGTTTTAAAAACCAAACACAAAAAGATGCTTTCACCTTAGCGGAAGCGGTAAAATTTTTATGCGAAAAGTACACCGCCAATTTTATTGTAAATGACGATTTGCATCTTACCAAAGAAATAGACGCTTGTGGAGTTCACTTAGGATTAACCGATACCAAAATCGACGAAGCAAGAGCAATTTTAGGCGCTGCAAAAATTATCGGAGGAACTGCAAATACTTTTGAAGATATTGAAAATCATGTTAAAAATGGCTGTGATTATATTGGATTAGGACCTTTTCGCTTTACTGCCACAAAAGAAAAACTAAGTCCGATTTTAGGCTTATCGGGTTACTTTGATATTCTTCAAAAACTAAAAAAAAATAAAATCGATATTCCTGTTTATGCTATCGGAGGAATTACATTAAGAGATGTGAATCCGTTAATGGAGACAGGAATTCATGGAATTGCTGTTTCTGGAATCATTACCGAAAGTGATGAGAAAGAAAAATTAATTCAACAACTAAACGAAAAATTACATGGAAACATCATTGTTTAATATCGGAGACAAAACCTTTCGATCCCGCTTGTTTCTTGGAACTGGGAAATTTGGTTCGAATGAAGAAATGGAGAGCGCCATTTTAGCTTCAGAAAGTGAATTGGTTACGGTTGCTTTAAAACGTATCGATCTTGAAACGGATACAGATGCTATTTTATCGCATTTAAATCATCCAAATATCAATTTATTACCCAACACTTCGGGAGCAAGAAATGCCAAAGAAGCTGTTTTTGCAGCGCAACTGGCTCGTGAAGCTTTGGAAACCAATTGGGTAAAACTGGAAATTCATCCCGATCCGAAATATTTAATGCCAGATCCAATTGAAACTTTAAAAGCAACAGAAGAATTGGCTAAACTCGGCTTTATTATTCTTCCGTACATTCACGCTGATCCTGTTTTGTGCAAACATTTAGAAAGTGCAGGAACTTCTGCCGTTATGCCTTTGGGTTCACCAATTGGAAGTAACAAAGGTTTAAAAACGATTGATTTTTTAGAGATTATAATCGAACAAAGTACCGTTCCTGTTATTATAGATGCAGGAATTGGAGCTCCTTCTGATGCCGCAAAAGCAATGGAAATTGGTGCTGATGCTGTTTTGGTGAACACTGCAATTGCTGTTGCAGGAAACCCGAAATTAATGGCTGAGGCTTTTAAGGAAGCTGTAATTGCAGGAAGAAAAGCCTTTGAAGCCAAAGTTGCCAATCAGCAGAATTATGCTTCGGCTTCTAGCCCGTTGACTTCTTTTCTTTATGAGTAATTTTTGGTTTCACGCAGATTTCTGCAGATTAAAGCAGATTTAATTTGATTTTTTTTATCGCTCAAATCTGTATAAAACCAATATTTTAAAAAAAGAAGGAAAATTCTTTAATTTTGTTTTTTAATAAAATTTAAAGAATTATGACTGAGAATGAAATTTCGTATCTGATAAGAGGAGCAATTTTTAAAGTGTATAACAATTTAGGGCCAGGTTTGTTTGAATCTGTTTATGAAAGTGCTTTGTTTTATGAATTAGAAAAGCTGGATTTAAAGATTCAAAAACAAGTTGAAGTTATAATTCCATATGAAGAAATAACGTTAGATCCAGCTTTTAGAATTGATATTTTAGTAGAAGACAAAGTAATTATAGAATTAAAATCTGTAGAGGATTTAGCCCCTATTCATTACAAACAAGTAGCAACATACTTAAGATTAACAAACAAAAAATTAGGCTTGTTAGTAAATTTCAATACGACAAACATTCTTAATGACATTAAAAGAATTGCAAATAAAATCTAATCAATCACACAGATCAAAATTTAAATCATTTTAATCAGCTTAAATCTGTAAAATCTGCGTGAAACCAAAACAAAATGAAAACATTCAAATCTATTTTTGAGCAATATAATTGGGATGAAATCCAATCTAGGATATATAAAACCACATCAAAAGATGTCGAACGCGTTTTGACTAAAACCAAATATAATCTCGAGGATTTCTTGGTCTTAATCTCGCCTATTGCTCAAAATTATTTAGAGCAAATGGCACAGAAATGCCACGAAATCACCAAAAAACGTTTTGGAAAAACCATCCAAATGTACGCTCCATTATATCTAAGCAACGAATGCCAAAATATCTGTACCTATTGCGGATTTAGTCTGGACAATAAAATAAAAAGAAAAACCCTTTCGGATGCCGAAATAAAACTGGAAGTTGAAGCCCTAAAAAACACCGGTTTTGATCATGTTTTGTTGGTTACAGGCGAGGCGAATTATACTGTAAACATCAATTATTTCCTTAATGCCATTAACTTAATCAAAAATGATTTTTCGATTATTTCTGTTGAAGTTCAACCCCTTTCTACAGAAGATTATGAACGCTTGCACAATGCTGGAGTATATTCGGTTTTGGTTTATCAGGAAACATATCATCAGGAAGTTTACAAAAAGTATCACACCAAAGGAAAAAAATCAAACTTTGATTATCGATTGGAAACTCCAGATCGAATTGGAACGGCCGGAATTCATAAAATAGGTTTGGGCGTTTTATTAGGTTTAGAAGACTGGCGAACAGATAGCTTTTTTAATGCTCTGCATTTAGATTATCTCCAGAAGAAATATTGGCAAACCAAATATTCCGTTTCTTTTCCGCGTCTCCGTCCTGCTGAAGGCATTATAGAACCTAATTTTATTATGGATGATAAAGATTTGACACAACTTATCTGTGCTTACAGATTGTGGAATGAAGATCTAGAAATTTCGATTTCAACTCGTGAAAACGAGAAATTTAGAAATAATATTATTCCGATTGGGGTTACAAGCATGAGTGCTGGTTCTAAAACAAATCCGGGTGGTTATGTTGTAGACCCGCAATCTTTGGAGCAATTCGAAATCAGCGATGAGCGCTCGGCGGAAGAAATTTCAAAAATTATAAAAAATGCTGGCTACGAACCTGTTTGGAAAGATTGGGATAAAGCTTATAGTTGAAATGTTTCAAGTTTCAGGTTTCAGGTTTGAAAACTTAACATTTTACAATTCACAACTCACAATTCACAATTAAAAAGATGAGCATTATACAAGAATTCCTTCGTTACAACAGACAAACTATTCTTCCAGAAATTGGTGATGAAGGTCAGGAAAAATTAAAAAAAGCACGAGTTTTAGTAATTGGCGCTGGTGGTTTAGGTTGCCCTATTTTACAATACATTGCAACTGCAGGAGTTGGTTTTATTGGAATCATGGATTTTGATACGATCGAAATTCACAATCTTCACAGACAGATTTTATATACTGAAAATGAAATTGGTCAGCATAAAGCAATTGTCGCAAAAGATGTCGTTTCAAAACTAAATCCACTGATTGAGGCTGTTGCAATTAATGAAAAGCTAACTGCTGAAAATGCTTCAAAAATCATTCAGCAGTATGATATTGTTGTAGATGGCTCTGATAATTTTTCTACTCGCTATTTAGTCAATGACACTTGCGTTGAGCATGACAAACCTTTAGTTTATGGAAGCATTTTAAAATTTGAAGGGCAAATTGCGGTTTTCAATCATAACGGAAGTAAAAATCTTAGAGATTTATTTCCCGAAATGCCAGATCCAAAAGATGTTCCAAATTGCAATTTAAACGGTGTTTTGGGAACATTGCCAGGAATTATTGGCAACATGATGGCGCACGAAACCTTAAAATTAATTTTAGAATTACCAACTTTAAAAAATGAATTGGTCATTTTTAATACTCTAAATTGGAATTTTACAAAACTGAATTTCTAAAAAATAACCTCATCACCAACGCTAATAATTCCAGAATTCAAACTCACGATATTAGTCCCAAATAAAACCGAATTATCTACATTTCGGTATTTACTTAAAGTTTTCAAAGGTTCTTTTTTTAAACGCCCATTCTCGGGATCATTGTTCACCATAACACATCTTCCGCAAGGTTTTATGTTTTTAAATTGAACTTCTCCTATTGTAAAAGTCTTAAAATCATCTTCTTCATGAGGATTTTCAGTGCTTACTACAATATTGGGACGAAATCTTTTTATGGTAATTTTTTCATCTAATTTATCATTCAAAAAATCTAGGCTTTTTGATCCGATTAATAAGTACGGATATCCGTCTGCCAAACTCACATTGAACGTTTCTTTTAATTTAGAGCTTTCATGTTTACGATCTCCATTTTTTATTATTTTGACCAATTTACATTCAAAACCTAAATGTTGGCTAAACCATTTTGAAGTTTCAAGATTCACCTCAACAACTTCACTTTTATCATCCCAGACATTTACTGCTATTGTGTTTTCTAAATGTTCATCTATAGAAAATTCATGCTTTTGATCCTGAAAAGTAATACTGATTTTCTCATTTGAAATCTGGGGATAAAACTGACTCATTACGCGATGTTCTCGCTGCGTCAGCATTTGATTTTCTGCATCAATGAGTATCCAACGTCGATCGTTTTCAAATCCCATTTCTTCAGCTTTTGCAGACGCAAGGCTGATTCCCGCCAAACTCTTTATCGGATAAATATAAATTTCTTTTACGCTGTAAATTGCATTCATTTTCTATTTACTTTTTAAAATGGACATAAACTCTTCACGATCAATTTCGCGACAACCCAAACTATCCAAATGTGGATTATAAACCTGACAATCTAATAATTTATAATTCTCTTTTTCTAAATGCTTTACTAGAGATATAAAAGCCACTTTAGAAGCATTTGACACTTTCGAAAACATACTTTCTCCACAGAAAATATGTCCCAAATCGACGCCATACAAACCTCCAACTAAAACATCGTCTTGCCAAACCTCAACCGATTTTGCAATTCCTTGACGATTAAGTTCACAATACGATTCTACTATATCATCTGAAATCCAAGTTCCGTCCTGGCCAATACGTTGTATTTTCTGGCAGTTCGAAATTACTTCTTTAAAATTGGTATTAAAAGTAACTGTAAATTGTTTTCTATTTAAAATATTCCGCATGCTTTTAGAAATAACTAATTCGTCTAAAAACAAAACCATACGAGGATCAGGTGCCCACCAAAGTATAGGTTCACCTTCATTAAACCAAGGAAAAATTCCTCTTTGGTACGCCAATTTTAAGCGTTCGGGACTTAAATCACCACCAACAGCCAAAATACCTTCTTCATCGGCTTCTGAAACAGGCGGAAAATATAAATTATCAAATAAGAAATACATGATTTAAATTTCAATGACAAAATTCTAATTAGAATTATTAATTCAAAAACAAAATTCCAAATCCCAAACTCACGTGAATGAATTGGAATTTGGAATTTATAATTTGGAATTTAAACCTTTTTTAGAACGGTAAATCGTCTGGTTCGTCTTCGTTTATACTTGTTGCTGGCGCAAAAGTTTCTGCAGCTGGCATTGGTGCTCCTTGTGCAGGCCCTTCTGGAGCTAATCTTTCGATTCTCCAACCTTGAATACTATTGAAATATCTAGTTTCTCCTTGTGGGTTAACCCATTCTCTTCCTCTTAAATTGATAGAAACTTTTACTGCATCTCCTTGTTTATAGCTACTCAATAAATCGCATTTATCTTGTGTAAATTCGATTAAAATATGTTGTGGATACTGCTCCTCAGTAGTAACAACTAACTCTCTTTTTTTGAATGAGGCACTAACTTGCTGCTCTGGGTTAACCACTTTTACTTTTCCTGTAACTTCCATCTTCGTCTATTTAATTATTGTTTCTATTTCTTTTATTTTTTAGCTAAAAGTACTTTCCAAGCCGATTCTACATCGCCATTATCCAAGTATTTTTTGGCTTCTAAATGTACTTTTTTCTGGTCGTCTGAGTTTAAAACCCCTTTGACTGCGAAATTTTCTTTCACAAATATAGTAACTTCTTCAATTGTAGGCAAGGCTTCTATATTACCTAATTTACCTAAATCATTTCCATCAAAAACATTGCTTTCTTTTACAAAATCTGGTATTGCATCTACTCCAACCCCTAGTGTTGTCAAGGGTTTTGCAACTTCAAAAAGTCCTTGATTAGATCTTGAATACCAATTATTTCCAAGTCTCGAAACCAAGTCAATTTTATGCTGATCGATTGCTCCGTTTTCATCTAGAATCGATTCGTGGATATGAATTTTCACCACTTCGCACAAAATCAGATTTCCTGCTCCTCCTTCTGTTCCTAACGGAATAATCTGCGTAATCTTACATTCAAACTGAACAGGAGATTCTTTTACACGATATGGTTTTACTAAATCTGAAGGAATTTGGGTTAATCCAGCTTTAATAAATTCATTTACTCCGTCTCCATATTCTGTGCTTGCTAAAGAAGTTTGCTGTACAATATCGTAATTTACAACATTTATCACTACTTCTCGAGTTGCTTCGGCATTAATTAAAGTATGTTTAATCGTATTATCGCGAACACGTCTTGATGGCGAAAAAACCAAAATTGGCGGATTGGCACTAAATACATTAAAAAAACTAAACGGAGATAAATTTGGAATCCCTGTTTCGCTAATTGTGCTTGCAAAAGCAATAGGCCTCGGTCCGATTGAACTCTGCAGATAGCCTTGCAATTTGGCCGTTGGAATTTCTTTTGGGTTAACGCTGATCATACTTTAAAATTTAGACAGAATCTCATTTTAGTAGCTACAAAAGTATTGAAATGGTTTAATTCGAAGAAATAGTTTTGCAGATAAAAACGAAAAATCTTTCCACATCGGCAAAATATAAAATGTGTATATTTCGTTATATTTATACCTCAAAAAAACTGATATGTCTTTTTCTGAAAGAACAAATACAACCCGCTGGATTATTATTTCGGTCTGTTTTATAATCATTTCTCTAATTCTTTGGAATACTTATACTTTCTTCCAAATTTTTAAAAATGAAGAACGCTTGAAAATGAACCTTTTTGTAAAGGCGCAAATTTCAATAGTTAATGCCGATGAAAATACCGATGTAGAACTTCCTCTTCAGATTTTCAACAATAACACTTCTATTCCGGGTATAATAATGCTGTATGATAAAGTAGTGAGTGCAGTAAATGTTCCCGACGAAATCCTGAATGATAAGAAAAAAAGGATCGCTTTTTTGAATAAGCTAAAAAATGAAAATGAACCAATTACTTTCGAATATGCACCAGGAAAATATCAGACGTTGTATTATGGCAACTCTTCATTGCTAAATAAACTCAAATATTATCCTATTGCACTGCTTCTAATTATATTTTTATGTATTGCTTTAATTTACAACTTTTATAAAAGCACAAAAATGGCAACCCAGAACAAACTTTGGGCAGGAATGGCAAAGGAGACAGCGCATCAGATTGGTACACCGCTTTCTTCATTAATTGGCTGGGTCGAAATATTAAAAACAGAAGATATTGATCCGTCAATTAGCACTGAAATAGAAAAAGACATTGAACGTCTACAAACTATTACTGATCGTTTCTCTAAAATTGGTTCGATACCCGTTTTGGAACTTCATGACATCGTACAAGAAACTAAAACGGCTTACGAATATCTACAATCTCGTTTTTCTAAACAGGTTGCATTTTCGTTTCAAGCTCCAAACGAACCTATTTTAGCCATGATAAATCCAACATTACATAGCTGGACTATAGAAAATTTAGTTAAAAATGCGATTGATGCTATGAAAGGAAAAGGAACACTAGATCTTTATCTCGAACAAGATGCAAATCATGTAAAAATCAATATTAAAGATTCTGGTACCGGAATTCCTAAAAAGCAGTTTAAAACTATTTTTGAAACTGGTTTTACAACTAAAAAACGTGGCTGGGGTCTTGGTCTTTCTTTAACTAAAAGAATTGTCGAGGAATATCACAATGGAAAAATAAAAGTCCTGCATTCTGAAATTGGAAAAGGAACTACTTTTCAGATTTCATTAAACAAAAAAGTGCAGTAATCAATTACTGCACTTTTTTGTTTAATATATAATTCTTCAGCTTTACATGGCTTCGACTCCGCTCAGCCTGACAAGCTTATTCTATTTGAATCTTATAAATTTGACTGAATATCTTTTGCTAAAGCTTCGAATTCTTCTTTTGAAAGAGAAACTTTATCAATAAAACGCATTTCGTCCATATGGTTTAACGGAATCAAATGTACGTGTGCATGTGGCACTTCAAGTCCAACAACTGCGATTCCGATTCTTTTGCATGGAACTGTCTTTTCTAAAGCTGCTGCAATTCTTTTTGAGAATTTCATTAATCCTAAATACAATTCTTCTTCCATATCAAAAATCTTATCGATTTCTTGTTTCGGAATGCAAAGCGTATGTCCTTTAGCATTTGGATTTACATCTAAAAATGCCAAATAGTTCTCGTCTTCAGCGATTTTGTATGCCGGAATTTCTCCGTTAACTATTTTAGTGAATATTGATGCCATGGTTTATTTGTGTAATCAGTTAATCGTTAAATCGGTTAAACGAATAAACGATTAACCAGTTAACTAAAATTTAGTCTCTAGAAATTTCTAGAATTTCAAATTTCAAAATTCCGTTTGGAACTGTAATTTCAGCTACTTCTCCAACTGATTTTCCTAATAAACCTTTCCCGATAGGAGAAGTTACAGAGATTTTTCCTGTCTTTAAATCTGCTTCACTTTCAGCAACAAGCGTATATTTCATTTCCATTCCGTTGCTTTGGTTTTTAATTTTTACATTCGATAAAACCAAAACTTTAGAAACATCCAATTGAGATTCGTCAATTAATCTTGCGTTTGCATATACTTCTTCTAGTTTAGAAATTCTCATCTCTAACAAGCCTTGTGCTTCTTTTGCGGCATCATATTCTGCATTTTCAGACAAATCTCCTTTATCTCTTGCGTCTGCAATATCTTGAGATGCTTTTGGACGCATTACACTTTTCAGGTGCTCCAATTCATCTTTTAATTTTTTTAATCCTTCAGCTGTATAATAAGATACTTTACTCATAACTTCATCGTTTATATAAATACAAAAAATCCCATCGCGACGGGATTTTCTTACCACAAATATACTATAATTTTTAATAGTACATAATTATATGTTAATCATATAGATTTCAAATCTAAATAAATTATTTTTGTTTTAACTAATTCTTATTCAAATAATGAAAAAAATCTGGTTTTTTATCGCATTTACTGCTATTTTATTCTCTTGTAGTGACAATAGCAAGAGCAGCAACAATCCTTACATTCCTAATTATTCTGTAAACGCATATCTTGATACCAATTTGCCAACTTATAACAAGTTAATGTATCCGAGCAACCCCGTTTACGTTGCCAATTACGGTGCAAAAGGAATTATTGTTATGAAGACTGGCGAAGGAACCTACACCGCTTTTGATGCTGCGTGTCCAAACCAAGCCTTAACTTCTTGCACTGCAATGACAATTGACGGAATTTATGCTGTTTGTTCTTGCGATAAAACTCAATATAATTTATTTACAGGACTTGGCGGAAAAGAATATCCGATGAAACAATATCGTGTCGAATCTTCTGGAACTGTTATTCACGTATACAACTAAATACAAAAAAGCCTGAAAAATAAATTTCAGGCTTTTTTTGTATTTGACTTATTAGAATTTCAAATTTAAACCAATTAAGAAATTGGTTCCTGCTTGAGGATAATAGTACGGATAAACATCATACATGTATCCATTTGAAACATATTTTTTGTCGAAAATATTATTAACCAAAGCCGTTATGGTTATCGATTTAAAAATCTTATTAGGAATTATTTCGTAAGAAGCATTAAAATCGTTTACGAAGTAATCTGCCAATTTTGCTGCAGGAAGCTCAATGTTATTCATGTATTGTTCTCCAACATATTTTTGCAACAATGAAAGATACAATCTTTCCATAGGCTTGTAAACAATAACGTTTCCAGCAATAACTTCTGGAGAATAGGCAATTTTAGTTGTTCCGTAATATTCGCCATCAACTGCTAAATCTACATTTTTGTTGCTGCTTAAAGTAAAGTTTGGTCTTAAGGTGAATTTCTCAGAAAGCACAATCGTCGCATCAAATTCAAAACCTAAACGGTAACTTTTCTCTGTGTTGGCGCGAATTGGGTTTCCAACATCGTCTAATCTTCCTGTTAAGATTAATTGATCTTTGTAAGCCATATAATACACGTTGGAATTCAGTTGGAATTTCTCTGAATTGAATCTCCATCCTAACTCGTAATCATTTAATTTTTCAGGTTTTACATTTCCGCCTTCGTAATCGGTTCTATTTGGCTCACGATTCGCTCTTGCATAAGAAAAATACAAAGTACTATTTTGAGTAAAGGCATAATTTAAACCTGCTTTAGGATTAAAGAAATTGAAATTATCATCTACCAAACCAGTTTCTGCACTATTCGCTTTGTATTTTACATTTCTGTATTGTAAATCTCCATAGAAACTTAATTTTTCTGTGAATTGATAATTTGCTTTCGCAAAAATATTACCGTCTGTTTTTGATGAATAATCATCGTAGTAGTGATCTTCTAATTCAGACTGAGAAGCATATCTCGCCCAGATTACTTTTCCGAAATGATCTCCTTCATATTTATTCCAGCCTCCGCCTAAAATCACATTCAAGTCCTCTGTTACATATTTAGCAGAGAAAGTAGTTCCGTAAAAATCATTATCCAACCATTTTTGGCGAATCAAATCTGTCGTTGTTACTGTTCCAACAGGATTTAAACTATAATCGGCCATGTCTGCATCTTCTTTATAATTTTCGAAATACCCCTTTCCTTTTGTATAATGCAATGCAAAATTTGTACTCCATTTATCAGAAAGAGATTCGCTCCAATGCAATTGATAATGATCTTGATTGTAATTATCGGTTTCATTATCATAATAACGCGTTACACCAAACTCATCTGTATATACTCCTGCCGAATTATACTTTCTGTTTTCGTTTAATGTTTCCCCGTCAATTCCGTTCCAAGATTGATATGTTTTTTGAGTTCCGCCAAAAACCAAAGCTTTAATCAAGGTTGTTTTGCCAACATAAGTTCCTTGAAGGAAATATGATTTTAAGTCTGCGCTTCCACGATCAATATAACCATCTGTTTTTATTGTAGATAAACGTCCCGCAATTTCAAAATGATCATTCATCAAACCAGTACTAAATTTCACTGTATTTTTAAATGTATTGAAAGATCCTGCAGAACTAGAAATTTCGCCAGTTGCTTTATTAGCATAATTATCTGTCAGTAAATTTAAGCTAGCTCCAAAAGCACCTGCTCCATTTGTTGATGTTCCAACACCGCGTTGCAATTGAAGGCTTTCTACAGAAGAAGCAAAATCGGGCATATTCACCCAAAAAGTTCCTTGACTTTCGGCATCATTGTACGGAATTCCGTTTATGGTTACATTTACACGAGTAGCATCACTTCCACGCACACGAATTCCGGTATAACCAACACCGTTACCTGCATCTGAAGTTGTTACAACCGAAGGAAGGTAATTCATCAGAACAGGAATGTCCTGACCTAAATTTCTATACTTAATTTCTTTTTTATCCATATTGCTAAAACTCACTGGAGTTTTAGAAGTAACACGAACTGCAGAAACTAGAACATCATCAAGGTGATTAACCTTTGTAGAATCTTGCTGTTGTGCAAAAGAGAATAGAGTAAAGAAGAAAGAAGAAAGAAATAAAATAGACGTCTTTTTGGTCAGCTTTGGACCTCTGAAACTTTGTACCTTTGTACCTTTAAATAAAATTTTCATTCGTAAAGAATTACGAATAAAAGGGGGAATTATTCTTTTGTTAAATTAATAAATGTGTTTCCCGACAAAATAAAGTGTATACGCTCGATCGTGTCGTTTTTCCCTTAGCAACATTACTCGCTCAGGTTCTTTGGGTATGATCTCAGCTCGTTATTTAGAGCACCCCTTTGAGACAGTGCAAATATAAAAAAGTATTAAGATAAATGTATTAAGTATTAAGATTTTTCATCTTTGAATTTCTTAATACTTAATTCTACTGTCTTAATACTAAAAATCTGGTTTTCTTCTAGATTGTTTTAAATCAGAAACATTCTTTTTGTCTTTGATTCTTTTCTTTATTACCGATTTTGGAACTTTTGTAGCTTTTCTAACTTTAGGCACAAACAAACCTTTTTTGATAATTTCCAAAAATCGTTTAATTACAATTTCTTTATTTTTAAGCTGACTTCGGTCTTCATCACAATTTAAAATCAGAATATTTTCTGAAGTTAATCTTGCTGAGATATTTTCCTGCAAGAGCAGTTTTTCTTCATCAGACAAAGCTTGAGAAGCATTCAAATCAAAATTCAGAACCACTTTTGATGAAACTTTATTTACGTTTTGTCCACCCGATCCGCTACTGCGAACGGCTTTAAAGCTTAATTCTGATATGATTTTTTCTGCATCCATATTATTGTGGTTGATGTGCCGCTTTCAATAAATCGTTTACCGTTTTTACTGGATTAAAAGTAATCAAAGGAACAGCGACAAAAATAGTAAGCCAATTTGCCATTGAACCATTCCATAGACCTGGCAATTCATAATTTTTAACCGATTTTCCATCAACACTTTTTTCCACAATAAAACCTGCTTCTTGATCTACATATTTTAGCAGATTAAATTTTTCGTCTTTATAGTTTTTTATACCACAAACCAAATCTACCGGATTAAAATGTGTTGCCTCGGCTAAAATTTTCTTTTGTTTCTTATCTTCCAAATCAACTTGAGAAGTCTCTACAATCTGAAGCGATTTTATCCCTTTTTTGTTCATTACCCAAAAAGGCCCACCACCTGGTTCTCCTTCATTTTTAACCATTCCACAAACACGAATTGGCCTATCTAAAAGCTCTTTCAGTTTACTTATTTTATTTTCAAAAGTAAATTTATTGAAATCAGCAGTCATTTCAACACTAAAACTCTTTTCTAAAAAAAGAAGTATTTCTTCAATATTATCTTCTTTAATTTTCTCTTGATCAATTAATCTTAAATATTCAAAAACGTTTTGCTGCATCTCAACCAAAACGCCTGCCAAAGCTTTCTTATACAATGTAATTTGATCAATATGATTCTGGATTACATTATCTATATTTTTTATAAAAATTACATCAGCATCTAGATTATTTAAATTTTCGATCAAAGCACCATGTCCTCCTGGCCTGAAAACCAAGTTGTCGTTCTTATCTTTTACTAGCTTATTTTTTATATCAATTGTGATAGAATCTGTGCTTTTACTTTGATAAGAATATCCAATATCAATCTTGATACCTGAAGGTTTTTCTATTTTCTCTTTAATTTCATCAACTGCTATTTCAAATAAGCTTTGATGTATTTCCGAAACTGTAAAATGCAAATTTGACACATTTTTTGATGACGCATAATGTACGCACTCATTCAAATGTTCTTCAATCGGATTGGCAATGTGCGTATCATATTGATGAAATGGCAAAACAGCTTTGGGTTTGTTCGCTGAATTAAAATATTCTGGAGACAGGAGTAATTTTATAAAATAGTAATTTTTATAATCTCTTTCTAAAGTCTCAAATTCAGGATAAATTTCTCTTAATTTTTTATCTACCGTTTCAAAGAAGGGAAACTTCTCCATACCAACAATAAAAATAGCAAGTTCTTTATCGTTTTTTCTGTTTATGTATGCATTTATGGTTTCTTTTGTAATATCAAAATCATTCAGAAATGCTATTAAGAATTTGTACATTCTTGTTGCCGCGCCAGATGCTGGAACAAATTTTTTAATTTTAAATTTATCCTTTTGTTGATCAAAAAACAACGCTTTCTGCTGAAATTCATTCTCCGACAAATTTAAAATCCCATCACTGATTGTAGCCGGTCTAATTAAATTACTTTTTGCAATTCCTTTTTTAAAACTTTTTAACTGTTTTAGAATAGCATCAAAAGAAATACCTCTATTGTATATCTGCACAAAATCATTCGATGAGAAATCATTTTCTTTAGCAATAGTCAAATTCTCAATAATGGCTGTTGCTTTTTCCAATCTCGTTTCTTTATTACCAGATAAGATTATAAAGGGCTTTTTTGTATCTATTAAAGTTTGTTTAAAAGCAGAAAAAACAGTTTCTCTTCCTTCGGGAGTATCTCGAATATCGTCTTTTTCCCACGGAACATCAATATCGGTCAAGAAAAACAAATCGTATTCATGCTTTAATGCCGCTTCATTCAAAAGCGGGTCGCAAAAACCATAATACATTTCAGAGAATACTTTAGTCACCATTAAGTTGGTGTCGCAAAACAAGTATCTATTTGCATTTGCAAGCTTTTCGTTTTCTAATGCAGTCTGTCCATAAGCTATTGGCAACATATCATCTGCGACGCAAATATGCTGATTTTCTTCCCATTTTTCTTGCAAATAGTCACGTGCAAACTCAGGAACCCATTCTGTTTCGTAGTAATCGGCAAGCTGTTTTGCTAAGGTTGTTTTCCCTGTACTTTCAGGTCCAAACAAAGCAATTTTTATGATATTTGTTTTTTGCTGTCTAAGATCTTTCTCCATTCTAAATAAGCTGAAATAGCCAAAATTGTAAAAATTATATACTGAAGTGACAGCATCCCTAAGCCACGATAAGCATAAAGAGGCACAACAATAATATCACCAATAATCCAAAGTGTCCAGTTTTCTATTTTTTTTCTGGCCATGTACCACATTCCAGCAAAAAATATCCCAGACGAAATCATATCGACATAATTGTCTTTATGAATTTCATAGTCAAAATATTTATAAATCCCGAAAACTACAAAAACGGTCACAATAAACAGTAAGATTCCGATTATTTTTTCCTTAAAACTTGTACGGGTAATCGGCAGATTGTCTTCAGCTGTTCCTCCTTTTGCCCACACATACCATCCATAAATACTCATTATTGAGAAATAAGCATTAATAATCATATCTCCTATATAACCAGCAACATAAAGCAAATAAACCGATATTACGGTAGCAATTAGCCCTGTTGGATATACCCAAATATTTTCTTTTTTAGCAAACCAAACGCTCAAAATTCCGCAAACAAATACTAAAAACTCTAAAGCAATATGCCATAGCGGTGCATTTTTATAACTTTCTAAAAAAAAATCTATCATCGGAAATGTGGTATTTGGCGTTTATTGTTCAAAAAAATGACTGTTGTTTTCAAAAGCAGTTCCAATAACAACCAAATCTGCACCAGCCTTATATGCTTTCTGAATTCCGTGCAAATCTACAATTCCTCCACCAACAATAACAGGAATTTTAATATTTTGAGAAATCATCTCAATCATTTCTGTCGGAACGGACTGTTTTGCCCCACTTCCGGCTTCTAAATAAATCAGTTGATTTCCTAACATTTCTCCTGCCTGTGCCGTCGCCAAGACTAAATCAAGATTTTCGCGGCTTAAGGGTTTTGTTTTACTTACACGAGCAACAGCGGTTTCGTTACCGCTTTCTATCAAAATATAACCAGTAGAAATAACTTCTAAATTTGTTTTCTTAAGAATTGGAGCAGCCTGAACTTGATATTCAATTAAATAATCGGGATTTCGTCCAGACAATAAAGACAGAAACAAAATACCATCTGCATTTGGTGAAATCTGCGAAGGATCTCCAGGAAACAAAATAACAGGTAGATTCGTTTCTTGTTTTAATGCCGCAATTAATTCCTCTAAAATATTGTTCTTAACAATACTTCCTCCCACAAAAATATGAGTTGCTGGAGACTGATTAATTTTATCAATTAAATGATTTAAATTTTCCAGTACAATTTTATCAGGATCCAAAAGCACTGCCAGTAGCTTTTGACCGTTGCTTTTAGCTTCTAAAATCTGTTGTCTAATAGTGAGTAATTGTTCTTGCATACCAAGGTGTAAAAGTAAAAGTTTTTTAATGCCAAAGAACTATTTTGAATAAATTATATTTGTTCTACGTCTTTTGATAACATAAATAATACATTATGATTACAGTTGAATTACTAGAAAAGTATGGTGTTGCAAAAAAATCATTTGATAAAAATGACATTATTTTCGAAGAAGGAAATCTGCCATTGCACTATTATCAGATTATTTCGGGTGAAATAAAAATGAGTAATTATAATGATGACGGACGCGAATTTATTCAGGGTATATTTTATAACGGACAGTCTTTTGGCGAACCTCCTTTATTCTTAAATCAAAAATATCCAGCAAATGCTATTGCTGTAGAAAAAGCGGCAGTTTTCATTCTTCCAAAAGAAAACTTTATGAAGCTTTTAGAAGAAAACCCAAAAGTCAGCATTAAAGTAATCGAAAATCTTGCACAGCGATTGTATTACAAATCGGTTATGGCAGCCGAAATTTCTACACACGAACCCGAACATCGCGTACTGAAGCTAATAGATCACGGTATTGCCTATTTCAATTTTCAGAAAGACAAAAATGGATATCTGATTAACTTTACAAGACAACAAATTGGAGATTTGACCGGTTTACGTGTAGAAACAGTCATTAGAGCCATAAAAGCATTGGAGAAAAAAGGCGAATTGAAGATTATTAACCGAAAAGTATACAGATAAAAAAAATCCCATTTTATGATTTTAATCATAAAATGCAGCACTATTGTAGGCGTAATTTTGTTGGTATAAAAAACTGAATACCATGACACTATATCAAACAACATTCGACATTTTCAATAGAAACTATATGGGCTCTGCTGCAATGGCAGTTATTGGACAAAGCTGTTTAGGAGGCGCTGCAGCTATGTATGTTTTAGCCAACGGAACTTCAATTCCGCAAATGATTCAGCTAGGCATTATTGTTTTAGCTTGTGTTTTTGCAAACACCTCTATCTTGGCACAAATGAAACATAAAGTAGTTTTCAACCTTATAATGCTAAGTGCATTTTTAAGTTTGTTCTTTATACTTTTAAATAGTTTAATTCTATGAGAAAACAAATAGACAATAGAGCTGATGTTTCCTTTTTGGTTCATCAGTTTTATGCTAAAATAAGAGCCGATAAAGAAATCGGCTTTTATTTTAATGAAATGATTTCGGATTGGGATGCTCATCTTGAAAAACTAACTGATTTTTGGGAAACCAATCTATTTGGTGTTCGCAAATACAAAGGAAATCCTCATGCGGTCCATAATGAAGTTGATGCTCATTTTGACGAAAAAATCACAACAAACGAATTCGGAATCTGGTTGAATCATTGGTTTCAAACTATTGATGAACATTTTGAAGGCGAAAATCCCGAAACATTAAAAAGACGCGCTCGAAAAATGAGCACTTTTTTATACATGAGCATGTTTCAGCACCGTCAAAAAGAAAGTGAAGTTTAAACTGAAAACTGTCTACTGAGACTGAGACTAAAATCTATTTCTCAAAAGCATAAACCAAAGTAAACTTACCCTCAAAATTATCTGATTGGACTTCTTGATAATGTACTTCAAAATCCTTGATCAGATTATCAAAATGAAGACTTGCCTGCGTTTGGGTTTCTCCTAAAGAAAAGTTGCTCACCTTAATATGATCTTTAAAACTGATTCCTTTTTCATTTCTGATTTTAAAGATCGCCTCTTTGGCTCCCCAGATTACGGTAAGTTTTTTTATGTATTCTTCTATAGATGAAGGATCTAAATAATTACTTTCAAAGTCTGTGAATTTATCTGCAATTCTCTGGATTTTTTCTCGCTGCAATTCCATGTCAATTCCAACCTTTTCTTTGCTTATAATTATCGCCGCAAAATGGTACGAATGTGTAATTGAGATATGATTATCACAATCAAAATAGGGTTTTCCGAATTCATCATAATGCAAATCTTTATCTGTAAAACCCATTTCCTGAATCAGCATACGAACACTTAAAAAAGCACGCTGATGAAGTTGAGATTTCATTCCGTCCAATCTCTTTTGTGTTTTTTCTTTTAGCACCACTTTACTCAATAACTCTTCGAGAGATTCTGTGATTTCCCAAATTAAAATTTTAGTCGTTTCATTGAATTGTATGGTCTGAAATAAAGGCATTACTTTTTAATTGTAGATTATGAATGGTGAATTACTTTCTTGATTACTATAAACCATATAAGTCATTTAAGAAGATATAACTGCTGGTTCAAAAAATGTATTAGTAAATATAAGCAATTTGCAACAAAGGTAATAGTTTCAGAATCTTTTTTAAAATGAACTTATATTACTTATATGGTTTAAAACGATTAAGAAACTAACATTCTAGAGATTAAGAAATTAAAGATTTCACAAATCTGTCAGAAATTAGTAAAAATAAAAAGCTATTCCTTAAATTTGCAAAAAAATTACAATTCTACAAATATAATATAAATGAGTACAACGACTACGCCTTACGTGGCTTTCAAAGTAAAAGACATTTCTCTAGCGGCTTGGGGAAGAAAAGAAATTGAACTAGCTGAAGCTGAAATGCCAGGTTTAATGGCACTTCGCGCTGAATACAAAGACGAACAACCATTAAAAGGTGCTCGTATTGCTGGATGTTTACACATGACGATTCAAACTGCTGTTTTAATCGAAACTTTAATTGCTCTTGGTGCAGAAGTTACTTGGTCTTCTTGTAACATTTTCTCTACTCAAGATCAGGCTGCTGCTGCTATTGCTGCTGCTGGAATTTCAGTTTACGCTTGGAAAGGTCTTGACGAAGAATCATTTGACTGGTGTATTGAGCAGACTTTATTCTTTGGTGAAGAAAGAAAACCATTAAACATGATTTTGGATGATGGTGGAGATTTGACTAACATGGTTATTGATCGTTACCCAGAATTAGTTGCTGGAATTAAAGGTCTTTCTGAAGAAACTACAACTGGTGTTCACAGACTTTACGAAAGAGTAAAAGCTGGAACTCTTCCAATGCCTGCAATCAACATTAACGACTCTGTTACTAAATCTAAATTTGATAACAAATACGGATGTAAAGAATCTGCTGTAGATGCTGTACGCCGTGCAACTGACTTAATGTTAGCTGGAAAAAGAGTTGTTGTTTGTGGATATGGTGACGTTGGAAAAGGAACTGCTGCTTCTTTTAGAGGTGCTGGTTCTATTGTAACAGTTACTGAAATCGATCCAATCTGTGCTTTACAAGCTGCAATGGACGGTTATGAAGTTAAAAAATTAAACACTGTAATTGCTAATGCTGATATCATCATTACAACTACAGGAAATAAAGATATCGTTCTTGGAGAGCACTTTGAGCAAATGAAAGACAAAACTGTTGTTTGTAACATCGGTCACTTCGATAACGAAATCGACATGGCTTGGTTAAACAAAAACCACGGTGCATCTAAAATCGAAATCAAACCTCAGGTTGACAAATACAACATCAACGGAAAAGATATCATCATCTTGGCTGAAGGTCGTTTGGTAAACCTTGGTTGTGCTACAGGTCACCCAAGTTTTGTAATGAGTAACTCATTTACAAACCAAACTTTGGCACAAATCGAATTATGGAACAACAGCGCAGCTTACAAAAACGAAGTTTACATGTTACCAAAACATTTAGATGAAAAAGTTGCTGCTTTACACTTGGCTAAATTAGGTGTTGAACTTGAAGTTCTAAGAGAAGATCAAGCTGCTTACATTGGTGTTGAAGTTCAAGGACCATTTAAACCAGAATACTACAGATACTAACATATTTTAGATTGAAGATTTCTGATTTTAGATTTCTTTAATTACATATTCAACCCGACAGTTTTTTAAACTTGTCGGGTTTTTTATTTTTCAAATTAATCATAAATTAAAATAATTTATGATATTTTTGTAAGAAAAATAATCTAAATAAAATTTTATGATATCTACAAAAAATTTACAATTAATGCCAAACAAAGATGATCTACAAAGAATATGCAAAGCAATTTCTGTATTAGATGCGATCTTTTGCGATGAATGGGAATTCAGATACTACTCTTATAATTCAAAATGGGCAGAAGGTGAAGAATTTTGTGAGATGAGAGATGGTAGTGGAGACCATATGCTGATTCTTTTTCTTAAAAACAATTGTATAATAAATGGGCTTGCAAAAGAATATTGTTCACAAGTTGCATCCAAAGAAGATCTAACATTAGGAATGCCTGAAATATATAATGATTTTATATTTGGAGAACCTGTATCATCAAGAGGAACAGACTTCTGTTTATGGACGAATAATGGTGGAGAATGGGAAGTAGGAAATATTAGAATGAATGATGATGGATCAGAAGAGCTTTTAAATATTTTTGATGGAAATCCTGAAACCTATATTAATTGGGCATATGAATATTTTTTTGATTACACCCAAGATGAAGATGAGGAAGAAGATGATTATAAAGCAAAACCAACCTCATTTGAACCAGTATTCGAAATTTATCAAGAAAAAAAACTAACTAAAGAAATGGTCTTATTGCTTGATAAAAATTTTGATGATTGGAAAAGACTTGAGGAAGATCTCAAGGAAATAAATTATCATTATGATTTTAATTAGATTCTAAATACTTATTTCAAACCCGACAGGTTTTTAAAAACTTTTCGGGTTTTCTGTTTTTATGCTTCAGTAAAAAACATTTCTCTCAAAAAATTGTACTTTTATAAATATCTGCTTACTTTTAATAACCAGAATAAGAATCTATTTATCAAATACTTAAATAGTAAAAAATTGAAAAAAACATCTTATTTATTCGTCTTCTTATTTTTACTAAGTCTCCCACAAATTATTTTTTCTCAAGAAAAAAAGCCTAAAGTTGTCTTAGTATTAAGCGGTGGCGGTGCAAAAGGAATTGCACATATTCCTCTTTTACAAAAATTAGATTCTCTTCACATCGTTCCAGACCTTATTGTTGGAAACAGTATGGGAAGCATTATAGGCGGTTTATATGCAATGGGATATTCTGGTGACAGCATAGAAAAAATTACCAAAGATATTTATTGGGATAAACTCTTAGGCGGAGGACAGGCGCTTCGATCTGTAAGTGCCGAAGAAAAAAGAGAATTTCAACGGTATTTAGTCGGAATAGGTGTTAAAGACGGGAAACTTAACAGCATTGGTTCTCTGTTAAACGATCAAAATCTAAGAGAATACCTTTCTGAATTAACTTTCCCTGTATACAATGTTAAAGATTTTGACAGTCTTCCGATTCCTTTTAGAGCCATGGCTACAGACTTGGTAGAAGGAAAAGAAGTTATTATAAGCAAAGGAAGTTTATCTTATGCTATGCGCGCCAGTATGTCGCTACCCGCTATCTTCAAGCCAATGCCTTACGGAAAAACGGTTTTGGTAGACGGCGGAGTATTGAATAATTTTCCAACAGATGTTGCTAAACAAATGGGTGCCGACATTATTATTGGAAGTGACGTTGGAGGCGGAATGGAACCTGTAGATAAGCTAAATAATCTTATGACCATATTAATGCAGACCAGTATGTTTCCGAGCAACATTAAAAATCCTGCAAATCGTGATTTATGCACTATATTGGTTGATCATCTACCCAATCTCCGTTTCTCAACAGCCGATTTTGCCGATAGTAACGAAATTTATAAGGATGGAAAAATAGCAACAAATCAAAATCTCCCAGCTTTAATTGCTCTTTCAGAAAAATTAAAAGGATTTCAGCAGCGAACGCATAAATTGCCTGATATGCCAAATGATTTTGTTCTAGACACGATTGTTTATAAAAAAATAAGCCCTGAAAATATGCCATTGGTTGTCGGAAGAGCCAATCTTAAAACTCATGTAAAATATACTACCAAAGATTTAATCGCAGGCATTAACAGAGCAATGGGAACCAATCTTTTTGATGAGATTACATATAGTTATTTCCAAGACGGTGATAAATTAGGCATTACATTGTTTGGTTTTGAACGTGCCAAAAATCAACTAAATACATCTGTGCATTATGATACGTATAGAGGTGTTGGAATCATTTTTAACTACACCGGAAGAAACGTCTTGGCTGATGCTTCCCGACTTTTAATAACTGCCGATATTGCCGAACAGCCAAAAGCCAGAATCAATTATCAGAAAAATTTTGGAGGCCATAGAGAATGGTGGTGGGCAACTGAAGCCTATGGAGCTTTCCTGCGTCAAGAAATCTATATAAATGGTAAAGCATCAGACAATATACTCTACAATACTTTTGAACTCAACAATGAGGTAAACAGAAATATAAATTCTCTTAAAAGCTATGTAGGTTTTGGCCTAAACTATAGCTACACGAATCTAAAACCAAAATATGACAGAGAATACAACCCTAATTCTGTGAGCATTAACAGCTACAACTTTAACAACATCGAATTCAACCTACATTATTCTTATAATGACATGGATAGAGTTTTCTTTGCCACAAACGGAACCATTATAAAATCAAACATAGCACGGTCATTTCTTACCGATCTTAATGCCGCATTTTCCGATCCGGACTTAACACGTGTTTCGGGTTCAACAAATGGCTACACCAAATTTGGTTTAACCTACGAAAAGAGATTGCCCATAAAAAAGAAAATTACAGGAATCGTAGGGTTTGATTCTTATTTTATTTTTCAGGATAAACTTAAACATGACGATATTCCATTTTCAGGATTTGGTTATGCTGCAAAATATTTCATTGGCGGCATCATACCTAGTTCTGGCAGCAATCGCTTCTCCTTTGCTGGACTCCACGAAGACGAACTTAATGTCACACAATATTTGGGTCTCCGACTTGCGTCTCAAATCAATCTAATCGGAAAAATTTATCTTACTCCACATTTCAATCTTGCCTCTGTCGGTTTTGATAGTTTTAACGACTATTTAAAACATGCCTTCAATCCAAAAGGAAAGTGGGACGACAATATCGAGACAAGCCTCGTAATATCGGGAGGCGCCGCAATTTCCTATCAATCCATTTTAGGTCCAATTCATTTTGATACTTCATGGATCAACAATATCGACAAAGTGCGATTATTTTTTAGCGTTGGATTATCTCTTAATCCTTAAATGAAAAACCTAACGCTGAAACTTGAAACCTGAAACTTGAACAAAAAAATAATCTGGGCGTGCCACCATCCCGATAAGAGGGCAAAAATACTTTCTGCTAATTCGCCCTCTTATCAGGATGCTGTCGGGCTATCCGTGCTACTTTGGTAGCCTACTTCTATCCCTCACGCTCACGTAGATCATGAACAATTTAATTTAACAAGACATTTACAAGGTTTTTAATTTATAGCTTTAAATTTGAACTTAAAGCTTTTTAAAATTCAAAAAATGATCGAAAAAATTTCCTGCGACATACACGGCTCAAAAGAAATGTCTTTTACCTGCATTCATATCGCAACTGCGATAGATTCAAAAAATCAAGTTGGATTTTTCTATTCAGAAACCGAGGAAGATCTTCCGCAAATTGCTTGGTGCGGTTCCTGCGAACAATATCTTTTGGATAATGGAGAAGATTGGACCGATGCTTTTGAAACCTTAGCCGATTTTAAAATGTTATGTTCCGATTGTTTTGAAGAAGCAAAAAACAACGAAACAGAAGTTCATATCCGATAAATACTTTTCTATGAAAAAGCCCCTTATCCTATTCCTATTCTTTCTCTTTAATTCTTTAGCATTTGCTCAAAGCAATGACATCTGGACTGCATTTCACAACAAAGACACCACGTTAACAGGGTTTAAAGACAAAAACGGAGTTATAAAAATAGAACCCAAGTTTAGTGGTTTTACCATTGCGCGCAAATTTGAAAATATAATTGCTGTTACTGAAGAAGAAAACGGCAAATGGAACAGCTATTATTTAACCAAACAAGGAAAGATTGTCGGGCGAGATAGCCTGTATGTATTTGATAATGGTCCAGACTGCGAAAACGAAGGTTTTATAAGATTTACAGATCGTAAAACTGATAAAATGGGAGTATTTAATGCTGAAGGAAAAATTGCAATTCCAGCAGAATACAGTGCCTTAACCAAAGTAAGAAACGGAATGATTACGGCTTTGAAAGACGCCAAAAAACAACAAGATGGAGAACACTTTTTCTTGACAGGAGGAAAAGAATTTTTAATCGATATTAACAACAAAGTCCTGATTGAAAATTTCTCTTATAATGACAAATTGAATTTTTACTCTTTAGAGAAGTCAAAAGAACCTAGCAAAGATCCAACAAGAGACAGTTTTCTTGGAGTTGATGGACAATATTATTCTTTCATAAATTTTGATAAAGAGTTTAAATATTGGTTAGAAAATACTCTCCTTAAGGATTTATCCAAAGCCAATTTAGAAAAACACACCTTCGCCAAAATCACTTATTGGAAAGAACCAGACGGCTGGATAAATGCTTCGAAAACCAAATTCATAAATCAAAATTATACGTATTTAAAACTAAAACTTCAGGAGCTTAAAAATCCAAAAACAGATTACTTTATTTCTTCTGGCGGATTAAATCAGTTTATTTTTGAAACAAGCGAATACGACATTTATTTCAACCATTGTAATGAATCTAAAGATTGGATTTATCCGACAATGGATATTGTTATCAACCCAAAAAAGCAAACCGATCGCGGGCAAGATCATTTTGAATTTCTAAGAACAGAAAACGGATATAAGTTGATCAGTGTTTCTTCTAGAACAGATAATCTTAAATAATTTTCAGCTTTAAAGTTTAACTTTGTAAAAAAGTGAACTATGAAAAATTTTATATTTTTAGGCCTTGCCATAATCTTCGAAATTATTGCTACTTCAGCATTAAAAAAGTCTGAAGAATTTACTAAACTAATTCCAAGCATCATCACCATTATTGGTTATTGCGGTGCATTTTACTTTTTAAGTTTTGCCATCAGAACCATTCCCGTTGGTTTTGCTTACGCCATTTGGTCTGGAGTCGGAATTGTTTTAATTACTGCAATTGGTGCTATTTTCTTTAAAGAAATTCCAGATTTGCCAGCAATAATTGGTCTTGCATTAATTGTAATTGGCGTAATTGTAATTAATGTTTTTTCTAAAACTACGGCGCATTAAATCAAAAAAACAGTATTTTTGATAGTATCAAATGATACTATCATGAAACCTCCTTACGATATTACGCCCATCATATTAAAACTGGTAAGTTCCATATCTGAAAAGATCGGAGCACTGAACGCTGTTTATCTTGATAAGCATTCTCCAAAACTACGAAAGCAAAACAGGATTAAAACAATACATTCTTCATTACAAATTGAAGGCAACACTTTAACAGAAGAACAAATTACAGCTTTAATTGAAAATAAGAGAGTAATTGGCCCTCAAAAAGACGTTTTAGAAGTTTTAAATGCAATTAAAGTTTATGAAGATTTAGAAAAATATAAGTCCACTTCTCCTCAAAGCTTTTTAAATGCCCATCACTCATTAATGAAAGATCTAATTCTTGATGCTGGAAAGTACCGAAAACAAGGAGTTGGAATTGTAAAAGGAACCGAAGTCGCCCATATAGCTCCTCCTCACGAAAATGTTCCTTTTTTAATGAATGATTTATTTGAATATTTAAAAAACAAAGATGAACTAACCTTAATAAAAAGCTGTGTCTTTCACTATGAAATGGAATTTATTCATCCTTTTTTAGACGGAAACGGCAGAATGGGAAGATTATGGCAAACGGTTATTCTAATGGAGGAATATCCTGTTTTTGAATTTTTGCCTTTTGAAACATTGATAAGTAAAACGCAAGACAGTTATTATAAGTCTCTAGCCATGAGTGATAGCAGCGGTAAATCAACCCATTTTATCGAGTATATGTTAGATGTGATAAATAAATCATTGGCAAATCTCCTTAATTACGATAACAGAACAATAAAAGACATTGACCGATTAGAGTATTTTTATTCTCTAGGAATTAAGGAATTTACCCGAAAAGATTATATGCATGTTTTTAAGGATATTTCTGCAGCTACTGCAAGCCGAGATTTAAAAAAAGGATTGTCACTAAAACTTTTTGATATTACTGGAAATCAGAGTACTGCCAAATACACCTTAATTAACCCTTAGCCTCCTTTCAGTTAAAAAAATATAAATATGAACATTCGAAAAGCTACAATCTCAGATCTTCCCGAAATGCAGGAGTTATTTGTCCAGACCATTCAATCTGTTTGCAAAAACGACTACAATGCAGAACAAATTGAAGCTTGGACTTATGGGGTAAATAATAAAGAGCGCTGGCTTGAAGTAATTGAAAAACAATACGTTTTACTAGCGGTAATTGAAAACAAAATTGCAGGTTTCGCAACTTTAAAAGACGAAAATTATATTGATTTTTTCTACATTCATAAAGATTTTCAACGACAAGGAATTGCAGATAAACTTTTAGCCGAATTAGAACTTGAAGCTCAAAAACAGCATTCAAAAATGATAACTTCGGATATTAGCATTACTGCCAAACCTTTTTTTGAAAAGAAAGGATTTGTTGCAAAAGCTGAGCAAAAAAACATACGCTTAAATATTGAACTGATCAATTACAAAATGGAGAAGCAATTAAAACAATAAAAGTCTAGCGAAATAAATCTCTCGCAAAGACGCAGAGTCGCAAAGTTTTATTTTTTAAGTTTATAATCTTTGTAGAATTACTTTGAGATCCTTCGACTTCGCTCAGGAAGACAAAATTGAGAAAAATCTTTGCTACTCTGCGTCTTTGCGAGATTAAAAATATTGCAAACTTTGGCGTAAACCTTAGCGCTCCTTGCGGTTAAAAAAACTCAGCGTCTTCGCGTCTTTGCGAGAAAAAAAACTTTGCGTACTTTGCGTAAACCTTAGCGCTCCTTGCGGTAAAAAAACTCAGCAAGTTTCGGATTTTATACCTTCTAAAACCAATCGATATTTGTATTATAAAATGGAAAGAAGATGAACACACAGGAAACCATAAATTATAATCGTATCGCTGAAGCTATAGATTATATCAAAGCTAATTTTAAAGAGCAGCCCAATCTAGATGAGGTTGCAGAAAAAGTGCATTTGAGCCCATTTCACTTTCAGAGACTTTTTAGTGAATGGGCAGGAACAAGTCCGAAGAAGTTTTTACAATATACCAGTATCGAACACGCTAAAAAGTTACTTAAAGAAAATCAAGCCACAATATCTGAAACTGCTTTTGAAACTGGCCTTTCAGGAACCAGCCGTCTTCATGATTTATTTGTAAATATCGAAGGAATGACTCCGGCCGAATATAAAAACGGAGGAAAAAATCTTGAAATAAATTACAGTTTTGCCGAAAGTCCATTTGGGAATATTATTGTTGCGTCTACTCAAAAAGGCGTTTGTTTTATGGCTTTCGCCGAAGATGAAATAACCGGATTTATTGCGTTGAAAGATAAATTCCCGAATGCTCAATTTTCGAAAAAACTGGATTTATTGCAGCAAAATGCCTTATTCATTTTTCAAAACGATTGGAGCAAATTATCTGAAATCAAACTGCATTTAAAAGGAACCGATTTTCAATTGAAAGTTTGGGAAACTTTACTAAAAATCCCAATGGGACAGCTTTCTACATATGGAACTATTGCGCATCAAATTCAAAAACCAAATGCATCACGAGCAGTTGGAACAGCAATTGGAAGTAATCCTGTAGCGTTTTTAATTCCCTGTCACCGCGTAATTCAATCTTCGGGAACATTTGGTGGCTATATGTGGGGAAATACACGAAAAACAGCCATTATTGGCTGGGAAGGTGCTCAAATAAATCCATGAAAACAAAATTCCAAATTTCGAATCCCAAATTCCAAATTTCAATGATTAATCTTCATTGAAAATTTCATAAAATCTAATTGCTATGCAAAATACACAATCAAAAATCGCTTCCCAAGATTGGGAAAGCATCACCGAATCTATGCACGAAAACGGCTTTGCCATTATTCCAAAAGTACTTAATGACGAACAATGCGCAAATTTAAAATTCGATTATGACAATCCGAATTTATATCGAAAAACAGTTGTTATGGAACGTTATAGATTTGGTTTAGGCGAATACAAATATTTCAATTATCCGTTGCCTAGTTTAATTCAAGATCTTCGTTCATCAATTTATCCTAAACTGGCTCCGATTGCTAATTCTTGGATGAAAGCGTTGAACATCAATACCGTTTTTCCTAACAAACACGAAGAATTATTGAAACAATGTCACGACAATAATCAGCTGAAAGCGACGGTTCTAATTTTAAAGTATGGAAAAAGCGGATTCAATACTTTACATCAGGATTTATATGGAGATGTATTTTTTCCTATTCAAATTGTGCTTTTTCTAAACGAACCTGATGAAGATTTTACTGGCGGTGAATTTGTGCTGACGCAACAAACTCCGCGAGCACAATCGAAAGCGATTGTCTTAAAACCTAAAAAGGGAGATATTCTCGTTTTTACAACTAATTTCAGACCTGTAAAAGGTACAAAAGGCTATTATCGCGTGAATATGAAACATGGAGTAAGCGAAGTTCATTCTGGCGAAAGATACACGTTGGGAATTATTTTTCATGATGCGTTAAATTAAGGTGCAAGGGTACAGAGGCGCAAAGGTGCAAAGGTTTCAAAACAATGCATATCTGTAGAGACGCACCACAGTGCGTCTACGTAACGCAAATCTGCAAAGGCATTTTTCTCACAGATACCGCAGATTTAAACAGATTTTAATCCTAATATTTTTTTTAATCTGTGGCAAATTAAAAACCAATCTTTGCGTAGACGCACTGCAGTGCGCCTCTACAGAATAAAAATGCGATAAAACTATGACTGAACACAATAAAATTTCAGATTCAGATCTTCGAAATAAAATTAAAAATGCGGAAATTTGTTTCGGCGGCAATCAAAAATTAAAAATCTACGGAACGCTCAAATGTTCTTCGGGAAAAAGAATGAAACGAGAAAATCGTGTTTTCTTTTTATCTGAAAATGACGCCAAACAAAATGGTTTCAGGCCGTGCGGGCATTGTATGAAATCGGAATATCAAAAATGGAAAAATGGACTTATTTAATCCTCAAACAGACGAAACAACTAATCTGCTTCCGAAAGATGGAACGGTGAATTATTATGGAAAATGCTTCTCCAGACAGGAAGCCGATTTCTATCGCGATGTCTTATTAAATACAATTGAATGGAAAAATGACGAAGCGGTGATCTTCGGAAAATTAATTTTGACCAAAAGAAAAGTAGCTTGGTACGGCGATCAGGAATTTGAATATACATATTCCAATACTACCAAAAAAGCGTTGCCTTGGACTCCTGAACTTTTAAAGTTAAAGAAAATCATTGAAGAGAAAACGGGAGAAACTTTCAATTCTTGCTTACTAAATTTATATCATACTGGCGAAGAAGGAATGGCTTGGCACAGCGATGCCGAGAAGGATTTAAAAAAAAATGGCGCAATCGGATCGGTAAGTTTTGGTGCCGAACGTAAATTTGCCTTCAAACATAAAGAAACCAAAGAAACTATTTCTCTAATTCTGGAACACGGAAGTTTATTGGTTATGAAAGATGAAACACAAACACATTGGTTACATCGATTACCTCCAACAAAAACAACCCAAAAACCTCGAGTAAATTTAACTTTTAGAACTATTGTGAGATAAAATGTTACTTCTTTTTTGTAGCAACATTTTCATACGAACGTATTAAGGCATCTTCAAACATTTCGGGTCTCACTCTTGAAAGTTCAACAATAGTCCAGCCTTGTGCTCCCCATTTATTCGGGATTGGATAAAAAATCTTTTCGCTCGAAGCACAAAAAACGGATTGGTCGATTTCGTTTAGTTTTAAAACGGCGCGATTATTTTTTTCGTCAAAAGTGGCAAAAATCTTCTTTTTGCTTCGAAAGGAAGTTTTCTCAAAATGGGGCTCTTCGGTAGCATCTGGAAATGACATTGCTAATTTCCTAAATTCTTCAATTGAAATCATATCGGCTTTTTTAGTTAGACCTAACAGGTTTTAAAAACCTGTTAGGTCTTCGTTATGTAAAATTTACCACCCTTGATTCAGTCCGTTTTTAAGCACCTCATCGTATTTTTCTTTATCGAAAGAATATAAGTTTGGAGCTTTATGTGCGACGTTACTTTTCTTTTCGTCCAATTTGTTAAGGATTCCTATATTGGTGATTTTACGTAAAAAGTTTCGCCGGTCTAATTTTTTATCCAAAATTGTTTCGTACAATTTTTGCAGTTCTGGAATGGTAAATTTCTCTGGCAATAAATTGTAACCCACTGGCATTAAATTTAATTCTGTACGTAAAGTGTCTAAGGCTTTATCCAAAATTTCCTTATGATCTAGAATAAGCTCGGGAACTTCTTTATGATCAATCCATTCCACTATTTCATATCTGCCTGTTGGGTTAGGAAGAATTTTAGAAAAATCCACCAAAGCATAATATCCAATTGTAACAAAACGGCGCGTTAGCCATTTTCCTTTTTCTTCTTCAATTTGGAGATATTCCAAGGTTTTTTTATCAAAATGCTGATGGTTGCGATTTACTTTTCCAAAGGTTGCAAATTGCCTTAAAAATACTCCATCAACACCTGTTCTGCCATTCAATACCGTGATTGCAGCCGTATCAATATCTTGATCTACAGGAATAAAACCGCCGGGCAAAGACCATTTATTGGCTCGTTCCACTTTAATCAATAAAACTTTTAACTGATTGTCATGAAAACCAAAAATGACACAGTCTATAGAAAGTCCTGGTTGATAATTTTCGTTATTATCTATAATGTCTTTTAACATCAGATGGGTATAAATTCTTCTTTTAATAACGCTGCAATTTACTTCATTTTTATAAAATGCAAATATGTTATAGAAACAAAGCGCTGACTTTCATTAAAACAGAAGTGTTGAAACTACAATTTTAACGAAAATTTAAAATCAAATTTAAAAAAAATAAGTACATTGCGTCATAATAACACATTAATGATTTTAATTGTTAAAATTAGAATCAAATTCAAAGAAAAATAATACAAGCTGTTTCCATTTTTCTTCAAGTGAGCGTAGAAATTTAAATGCAGAAGTTATGATTACCAATCCTTTAAAAGACATCAATAAAAAAATTAGATCCAGAATCTGGTCTTCATTCGGATTTGTTTCGAAAACATATCTTCTGGAAGAATCTCTAAAATATAGCGAAGAACAGGAGAGAATTTTCAATGAAATGATTGTCGAAACTGATGCAAAAGACAAAAAAGCAAAGAGAGAAGCTTATGAAAAAGCTTTGTATGCATCTTACAAAGGAATTGGCGCAATGGATTTTATAAATACCGTTTTAAAATAAATACCTACACATTTTTATAATTTATAATTTATAATGCTGGCCTCACTTCGGTGAGGTTTTTTATTATAAATTTTACAATAAAATGAAAGAAAATGGTCATTTATTAGTTATTTTAGCCGTTTTAAAAGTAAGAATATACCCCTATAGACCGAATACATGGAAAACATCATTGAATCAGAAAGTTACAAAATTCAAAAACCAGAAAACTGGGCCCCTACAATTAATGACGATCAACTTATCGACTATATAAAAGAATCCGATTTCTCAAACAAACAAGTTGAAGAAGGTCGTGATTTCTGCTACTTCTTAGATAAAATCTACTACACAAGCGATACCGAAAACAGCGAATATGCTTGCGTTGCCTATACACTTAACGAGCCTTCAAATCTTGAAAACGCTTCGGTAAAAGATGTTGTTGTAGAAGAAAATGAAACTTATCTGATACACAGAATTAGCGTGCTGAGAGATGGTGTTTTGATTGATAAAATTCCTGATACTAAAATTAAAGTTTTAGATAGTGAAAATCAGAGTGAAGGCGGCATTTTAAGCAGTAACAAAAAAGTAAATATTACGATTAAAGATTTACGCCTTTATGATGTTTTAATTACTGAAGATTCGCGTACCAAGGTTTTTACTGATCGCGATTTTATGCGAAAAGAATTTCTTAAGTATGTGTACGTAACACCAAGTACTTACTGGGCTTATGGCAAATACAAGTTTTCTTTTATCAATGACAGAAAGGAACCAATTACATACAAAAAAACATTCTTTAGAGATGAAGAAGGAAATGTTTTGGAACCAGAAATTAATTTCTTGAAAAAAGGAGAAAAATTTGTAATCGAAAAAGAAGATTATATTAACTCTTTTGATTCAAACCGAGAAATTGCTCCTTTTATTGATTTTGCAACAGATCGTAACTGGGGTGACTTATCAAATTACATTTCTCCGCTTTACGAAGACATATACAGTAAAGCTTCTTTAACAGAATTTGCTCCAAAACTTGTAGAAAAATTGGATGCCATTGCAGATCAAGACGAAAAATTACAATTTGCAATTGATTACGTGCAGAACCATGTTTACTATATTTATAATGCGGATGAAATGAATGGCCATAAACCGCAAGAGCCATCAGTAACGTATGAAAATAAACAGGGAGATTGCAAGGCAAAGTCGGTTTTACTGAAAGTGGTTTTAGATTATATCAATGTTGATGCTTCTGTAGTTTTGGTTAATTTCAATTCAGATCTTTACATTAAATATTACCTTCCGTCATTATTGACTTTTAATCACGTTATTGTAAAAATCAATTACAAAGGCGAAACTTATTTTGTTGATGCTACTTCAAGAGACGAATTTGGGTTAATTGAAAATCGCGGCTACATCTATTTTATGCATTATTTGGAAGTAAAACCAAATCAGGAATTGCAGATTAAGGAGCCTTACAGATTTCCTTATTATGGAATAACTGAAAAAGCAGATTTTAGTGCTCAAAATAATATAGGAACGCTAAAATTGGTTTCGACTTACAAAGGAGGTCGTGCCAATTATATGCGTAAATATTTCAAAAACACAAACAAAAGAGAGATCATTGACAGCTGGAATAATTTCTTGTTCTATGCTTTAAATTATTCTAATGATCGAAACGGAACGGATATCAGAACCATTTTTAAAGATGCGACGATTGAACTTGTAAGTGATGATAAAAAACTAAATGAATTTACGATTCAGTATAATGCTACAGTCGAAAATCCGTATTTTATAGATGCCGAAAAGAATCGCTTTCTAATGTATTTTGATCGCAATGTGGTTAAAAATGCTGCACGCGACTTTATGCACACGGATCTTTTGTTTTGGCATAATTTTGATAACGAGAAGTACGAAATCAATTTAACAACAGATCAAAAAATCGATACTCAGGAAAAATATACAATTCAGGAAAGTACGATCACAAATCCTTATTTTGATTTTACAAGCCGTAAAAAAGTAACCAAACATGGTGCTTCTATAGTTGTTGATTATAAACCGTTGATCAACTTAGAAATTCCAAGTGAAGATTTTGAAGATTTTAGAAATGCTCATCATGAAATTGCCGACAGTAATTATGGAGTTGGAATTGACATTATCGAACAAGGTTTAATGAACATGCTGAAATATAGTTTTAAAAAACGATTAAAATAATTTCGATATAAAAAAACGGGGCTCAAAAAGAAGCCCCGTTTTTCATTTAGTTTACTAATTCAAAATCAGATCTTAATTTAATATCTGCTGATGAAGTTCCGATCATAACTTCAAAATCTCCTGGTTCAGCAACCCATTCTACTTTATCATTATAGAAAGAAAGTTTCTCTTTGTCAATTGTAAATTCGATTGTTTTAGATTCTCCTGCATTTAATTTCACTTTCTGGAAATCTCTTAATTCTAAAACGGGTCTTACAACAGATCCAAATTTATCTTTCAAATACAATTGAGCGACTTCTTCTCCAGCTACTTTTCCGCTATTTTTTAATTGGAAAGAAACTTTAATCGTTTCATTGCTTTTTATTTTAGTTGAAGATAATTTTAAACCTGAATAATCAAACGTTGTATAGCTCAAACCATATCCAAAAGGATATTTTGGAGAGTTTTTCAAGTCGATATAAGCCGAAACATAGTTTGTTGCGTTTTCGTCTTTAGCAGGTCTTCCTGTGCTGAAGTGATTGTAGTAAATTGGAATCTGCCCTACTTCTCTTGGAAAAGTCATTGGCAATTTTCCAGACGGATTGTAGTCTCCAAACAAAACATTTGCAATAGCATTTCCAGCTTCAGTTCCTAACCACCAAGTGTATAAAATTGCTGGAACATTATCTGCAGTCCAGTTGAAAACCAAAGGTCTTCCAGCATTTATTAAAACTACAACTGGTTTTCCTGTTGCCATAACTGCTTTTACTAAATCTTCTTGAACTCCTGGCAAATTCAAGTCGCTTCTACTTTTGGCTTCACCGCTCATGTCGCGTCTTTCACCAATACTCAAAATCACAACATCGGCTTGTTTAGCTGTCGCAACCGCTTCTGCAAAACCATCTTTGTTTGTTCCTTCTATTTCACAACCTTTTGCATACAATAATTTGGTGTTTTTGCCCACTTTATTTTGCAATCCATCCCATTGCGAAACGATCCATTTATTGTAATCAACTTCTGGAAGTTCTACAGACCAGAATCCCATGTTTTCTTTATATTCTTTTACCATTGGGCCAATAAAAGCAATGGTTTTAGCATTTTTTGAAATTGGCAAAGTTTGGTTTTCGTTCTTTAATAAAACGATACTTTTTTCAGCCATTTCTCTAGCTGCTTTTCTGTGTTCTGGATTGTTTAATGCTTTTTCAGCACGTTTTTCGTCTGAGTATCTGTAAGGGTCATCAAATAATCCTAATTCGAATTTCTTGCGAAGAATACGTTTTACAGCATCATCAATTAAATCAATAGAAACTCTGCCTTCTTTTACTAACTCTGCTAAATGCTTACGGTATGCATTACTTTCCATATCCATGTCGCTTCCTGCAGTAATCGCTGAATAAGCGGCTTCTTTAAGATCTTTAGAATAACCATGAGCTACCATTTCTCCAATTGATCCCCAGTCTGAAACTACGAAACCTTGAAAGTTCCATTTCCCTTTTAAGATATCTCTTTGCAAATGCGCATTTCCAGTTGCTGGAATTCCGTTAATATCATTAAATGAATTCATAAATGTTGCAGCTCCTGCATCTAAAGCCGCTTTAAATGGCGGTAAATAGGTTTCCCATAACATTCTTTCGCTCATGTCTACAGAGTTGTAATCTCTTCCTCCAACTCCTGCTCCATAAGCCGCGAAATGTTTTACACAGGCCATAACAGAGTTTAAGTCTCCCAGTTTGTTTCCTTGAAAACCTTTTACTCTTGCGTAAGCAATTTTAGAACCTAAGTAAGTATCTTCTCCCGCGCCTTCCATTACACGTCCCCAGCGAGGATCACGACCAATATCTACCATTGGAGCAAACGTCCAATGAATTCCGCTTGCTGCTGCTTCTGTTGCCGCCACTCTTGCGCCCAATTCGATTGCTGCTAAATCCCAACTTGCCGCTTCTGCTAACGGAAGAGGAAAAGTCATTTTGTAACCGTGAATAACGTCTTGGCCAAACAACAGCGGAATTTTAAGTCTTGACTGCATCGCCAATTCCTGATATCCTCTTGTATATTTTGTTCCGATAACATTTAGCATCGAACCAATTAAACCTTGTTTGATTTCGTTTTGTTTGTTCGGATTAATTGTAATTGGTCCTGTTGCCTGATTGTCGCCAGTGTACTGATTTAGCTGACCAATTTTTTCTTCAATTGTCATTTTTTTCAACAGATCATTGACTTTCTGATCTATTGACTGCTGCTGTGCCGTCGCAAAAAGCGAGAGCATAAACAGTGTAATTGTAATTGCTTTTTTCATAGTTTAAGTGGTTTACCAAACGTAAGTAGCAACTGCTCCTGCGTTTAGTGTGGTTGTAGTTTGTTTGTCGTTGTATTTTATATTAAAAGTTTCTGCTGAAGCTCCGTCATTTTCTACAATTAAAACTGTTTGTCCTAACGGAGTTATGAAAGAAACATTGTGTAAATTCCCAATGATATTACTACCAATTCTTACTGAACCTTCTGGAACAAATTTAGAAGCATGTCCGATAATGTAATATCCTACTTCTCTTTTGATATTCTGATTTTGATCAATCATCAAAGCACCTTTACAAGTTGAACATCCTCCTGGCGTGAAAGGTTTGTAAAACTCATCATTTGCTAATCCCCAAGAAAGCGCATTTTTACTCCAGTTACGCATTGAGCCAATTACTACATTTTTAACACTCCATTTCAAGTCGGTTTCGAAATTAGTTCCGCTTCCGGTATACTGTTCTGTAAAATACAAATCCTTATTTGGAAATTCATTATGAACAGTTGATAAAGCACTAATGTCTCCTTCATACAAGTGAAAAGCTGATCCTGCTACAAACGGATTTGCTTTTGGATCTCTTAAAATCGTCAAAGGATATTCTGGTTTATTACAGTTGTGGTCGTAAACAATAATTTTGGTTTTGATTCCTGCTTTCGCGAAAGCGGGACCCAAATTATTCCCAACAAAATCTGCTTGCTGCTCTGCCAACATTAACAAACTTGGATTGTTTCCTGGGTGTAAAGGCTCATTTTGAGGCGTAATCGCATCAATTACAATTCCGTGCGATTTCATTGCCTGAATATATTTCACAAAATATTCTGCATAAACCTGATAGTATTTTGGCTGTAAACTACCGCCTTTTGAACTTCCGTTATCTTTCATCCAAACTGGAGGCGACCACGGAGAACCCATTATTTTGATTTTAGGATTTATAGCTAAAATCTCTTTCAAAACCGGAATCACATCGTCTAAATCTGGACCAAGATTAAAGTGTTCCAATTTTAAGTCGGTTTGACCTTCTGGCATATCATCATACGAAAAAACTTTTTCATTCAAATCTGATGCTCCAATACTTATTCTTAAATAACTTAAACCAATGGCATCTTCTTTTCTAGAAAACAATTCCTGAAGCAAAGCTTCTCTTTTTGATTTGTCTAGTTTTTTAATTGCTTGCGCACTTCCTCCTGTTAATGAAAATCCGAAACCTTCAATAGTTTGGAATTTCTCTGAAGGATTTACTTCAATGGTTTGATTTGGATTTGTTTCTGAAGTGAAAACTAACTCAGGTTGTTTTTTAAGTTTTGAAGTTTCATCTGTTGTGGTAATCCAAGAAGAAACTTTTCCAGTATTTTTTACAGTATTTGTTGAAGATCCACAGTTGAACTGCATTGCAATTAATGGCAGCAAAACTAGGATTTGAAGTTTTTTGTTGATGTTTTTCATTTTTAATCTATTTCTATTAAGACAGGCAAATGATCTGACGGATATTTTAAATCTTTGGAATCACTTAACACTGCGTGTTTTTGAACTTTTAGACCACTATTTTTTGAAATAAAAATGTAGTCTAATAATAATGTTACGGGTTCATTGTGTTTGAAATCGTTGAAAGTTCCTGAAGGACCGAAAGGCTTTTCTATTGAAACATCTTTGGTATCATCCATCACTTTTTTGATTTCTCCAATTTGCGTTGTGTTTGGTTCAGAATTGAAATCACCCATTAAAAAAGCGGGATAATTTTTTGTGTTTAATTCCTTTATTTTAGAAAGAGCAAGCTGTACGCCTTTTACTCTAGCTTCTTCGCCCATGTGATCTAAATGCAAATTGAAAACCCAAAATACTTTTTTAGTTTTTAGATCTTTAAAAAGTCCGTATGTACAAACTCTGTTGCAAGCTGCATCCCAACCTCTTGAAACGACATTTGGAGTTTCAGACAACCAGAAAGTATTAGATTGTTCGACCTTAAAACGATCTTTTTTATAGTAAATCGTACACGCTTCACCTAAACCTCCTTCTTCTCTTCCAACTCCGAATTTGTTATAATTTGGCAAAGCCGATGCAATATCTAACACTTGGTTTGGCGTTGCTTCCTGAACTCCGAAAACATCTGGACTGTAAAAACCAATTTGAGATGTAAAATAATCTTTTCGGTTCGGCCACGCATTTTCTCCATCTGAAGCAACATCCAAACGGATATTATATGTCATAATTTTTAAGTTCTGACCATAAAATGAGTTCACGCTTAAAAGCAGGATTACTGCAAAAACAAGTTTGTTTATCTTTTTCATGTTAAAAAATTTTAATCTTGTAAAGCTAGTGTTTACGAGGCTTTAAAGAAAAAAATCTGTTTAAAAATTATGTTAATTATATACTCTGACATAATCAATTTCGTAGGTTGCTCTTTGAAAGTTTGGATCGACAGCTCCTCCAAAATTTCCTCCCATTGCAAAGTTTATAATCACAAAGAATTTGGCATTAAATGGAGTTGTGCTCGAGTTTTTATAAGTGTAAAATAAATTATCGTCTACAAAAAATTTGATGTTTTCTGCGTCCCATTCTGCAGCATAAATATGAAACTCGGTTGTCGAATTTGGAGCCGTTGTTGTTTTGGTATCTGGCGTGTTTCCTGAGCGTCCTGGAGAATGCAAGGACGAATGGATTACATTAGGATTATTCCCAACCGATTCTAAAATATCTATTTCTCCGCATAACGGCCATCCTGCCGTATCTATATTATCTCCAAGCAACCAGAAAGCTGGCCAAGTACCGCCGCCAGCTGGTAATTTTGCGCGAATCTCTGCTCTTCCGTATTTAAAAGAAAACTTCCCTTTGGTTAGCATTCTTGTAGAAGTGTATTGGCTTCCTTGGTAATTTTCTTTGATTGCCGTAATTTTCAAAAGACCTCCTTCTATTTTTACATTTTCAGGGCGGTTTGTGTAATATTGTAATTCGTTATTTCCAAAACCGTTTCCGTTTCCTAAATCATAACCCCATTTATTAGAATCGGGAGCTCCGTCTGTATTAAATTCGTCTGACCAGATTAATTTTCTGGCTACGAAAATATTTACTGTTGCAGAAGTATTGGTATATTTTATTCCGTTAAATGCTGTAACATCAATCGTATAGGTTTTTGTTCCTGGCTGCGTAAATTCGTATGTAAAACTACTACTTGTAAACTCTTTTGTTTCGTTGTTTACCACTACCTTATATGACTTTGCATTAGGAGCATCAATTTTTAAATTAATTTTTCCGCTTCCGTCTCCATTTGGCATTTCGGCGGTTTTGCCCACTACATCAACTTCTACAGAAATTTTATCGGGAGCTACAACGACAGGGGTATCTGTCGTATCGTTGTTACTGCTGCAAGATTGGAATACAAACAACAGAATTAAAGTAAGAACTCCAGCTCTATTTGCGAGATTAATCATTTTCATCTTTTTATTATTTAAATGGTTTAGTTAATAAATTGAATATCAAGATAAATATTATTTCTTCTACTTTTTGTTTTTGTTCATAACAAAAAGTTTTAGATCAAAACGAGTTTTAAATTTTATGCGTTTATTTCCAAGTATAAGTTCCGACAGATCCTCCTTCAAGTGAAGTGGTTACCCATTTTCCATTGAATTTAATATTGAAAGTTTCTGTTGCAGATCCATCATTTTCAACAATTAATACTTTAGAACCTGAAGGCGTAATAAAGGCAACATTTTGCAAGCTACCACCAGAATTGCTCTCGATTCTAGTAGATCCCATTGGAACAAATTTTGAAGCATGAGCAATAATATAATACGCCACATTACGCTGAAAACTATCGGCTGAAGTTATCGTGATAGCTCCTTTACACATTGTACAACCACCATCAGTGTGCGGACCAAAATTTGCATTATTTGCCATATTCCATTCTAAAGCATTTTTACTGTAATTTCTCATTGATCCGATAATTACATTACGAAGATGCCATTTTAAATCGCCATCAAAACTACCTTCAGAAGAAGTCCATTGTTCTGTAAAATATACGTTTTTGGTCGGATAAGAATTGTACACATTGGTTAGCGCACTAATATCTCCTGCATATAAATGAAAAGCCGATCCGTCTACAAAAGGAAAGGCATCTGCATCTGCCAAAATTGCTTTTGGATAATTTGGATTATCGCAATTGTGATCGTAGGCAATAATTTTTACGTTTAGATTTGCGGCTTTAAATGCAGGCCCTAAGCTCTTTTTAATAAAATTCCCCTGATCAGTGGCAGACATATACATACTTGGATTATTCCCGTCATGCAAAGGTTCGTTTTGAGGAGTTACAGCATCGATTGTAATTCCTTCTGCTTTCATCTGCTGAATGTATTTTACAAAATATTTAGCGTAAACATCATAGTATTCTGTTTTCAGTTTTCCGCCTTTAAAACTTGCTACATCTTTCATCCAAATAGGCGCAGACCAAGGCGTTGCTAAGATTAATATTTTAGGATTAATTGCCACAATTTCTTTCAGCATGGCAATTAGATTTTTGTCTTTTTCTAAACTAAATTTCTCTAGATTTAAATCTGTTTCTCCAGCTGCAAGATCGTCGTAAGTAAATGGTGTTGCATTTAAATCTGAAGCTCCGATACTGATTCTGATATAACTCACTCCAATTGAGTTTTCTCCATTTCCGAATAATTCTTGCAAAAGAGCCGTTCTTTTAGCCGCATTTAATTGGTTTATAACATCTACGCTTCCTCCTGTCAAAGTATATCCGAAACCATCGATAGTCTGGTATTTTTGAGCAGCATTCACTTCAATATTAGCATACCCATTTGCTGTTGTACTAAATCCTAATGTTCCTGATTGTTTTGCCAATAAAACACTTTGATTACCTTTTGTAAGCCAAAAATCAACATCGTTTGTTACCACTACTGGCGGGTTTACAACTGGTGGATCTACTGGCGGATTTTCTACCGGATCGCTTGAAGAAGAGCATTTTACTTGAGCCATTACAGCTGCCATAAAGAAAAACGCTTTTATGGTGTTCTTTAGATTAAATTTCATATTTCGTGGTTATTTAGTTAGCTGACAATTAATATACAATTGTCTGTATAGCGTGTGCCGGAATTGTAATTGTTGTTTTTTCTTTTTGATTTTCTAAAGAATAAACAATCTCTTTTTCAGATTGATTCATTACGATTGTAATCAATTGTCCGTCAGAATTTTTAAAAGAAGTGCTTAACAACGATTTGTCGTTTACGGTTTCAAGTACTCTTTTTGCATTTGGTCTAATGAATTTTGAGAAATGTCCAATATAATAATACATTGGGGTATAGATTAATTCATCTTTTGTGGTATCGGCATGGATTGGCGCAAAACAGAAATTGCCAACATGATTTGGGCCTCCATTTTGGTCTAAAAGAATATTCCAATCTGTCCAACCTACAGTGCCATTATTAAAATCATGAATCATATTGATTCCGTAACGTTCTGCATTTCCCCAAAATTGATATTTTGTGGCATCAAATTTCTCAATACATCCTTCGGTAAAAAGGAGATTTTTATTTGGAAATGCTTCATGAACTTTCGCTACCGATTCAAATTGAGGCGGGCCTCCATTCCAAGTTTCATACCAGTGAAATCCAATTCCCCAAGCATACTTAGAAACTTCTGGGTCTGAGAAAACAAGATTGGCTCTTTTTTCCAACATATCTCCCCTATTATGATCCCAAATAATAACGTTTTTACAACCCAACCCTTCTTTTTCTAAAGTTGGCCCAAGATGGTTTTTAAGAAAATCTCTTTCTGCTTCTGGAGTGTAAATGCAAGATTCCCAGCTTTGTTTAGCCATTGGTTCGTTCTGAACTGTTAAACCCCAGATTGGGATTCCTTCTTTTTCGTATTCTTTTATAAACTTAGCATAATACAATGCCCAAGCAGGAGCAAATTCTGGCAACAAAACGCCGCCGTGCAAAATATCATTATTGTCTTTCATGAATGCTGGGGGACTCCATGGGCTAACAAATAAGGTTAGTTTTCCGCCGGCTGTTTCAATTGCTTTTTTAATTAATGGAATTCTATATTTGCGATCGTGGTTTATATTAAAAGTCTTTAGTTCTTTGTCTCCTTCAGAAACATAAGTATAGCTGTCACTGCTGAAATCGCAGCTGTGAATGTTTGTTCTTGCCAAAGTATAACCAATACCTTTGTTTTTATCGTAATAGGCAGTTAAGAATTCCTGCTGTTTTTTGGTTGATAATTTTGCGAAAACTTCTGCACTTGCATCTGTAATTGCGCCCCCGATTCCGAGGAAGGTCTGGTCTGTTTTTTCAGTATTTACTCGAATAGATACTGTTGGTGTTTTTTGTTGTGTAGTGTTGTTTTTTGAAATTAAATCATTTGATAAAGTCAATTTCAAATTGGTGTTTTCGGCAGTAGTATAAACCTTTATTTTGCTGTTTTTTTGAGCTGTTATTTTTGAGCTAAAACCGCTTAATTGTATTAAGACAAAGGCTGATAAAAATATTTGAGATGTAACTTTCATGTTGCTTAAATAATCGTTCTAAAATTAAAAGCAAGAGAAGACTAAGATGGATGATTCAAATTAGTCCTCTTCATTACTTTACTACAAAATATTAATAAACAAGTGTTTGTATAGCGTGTGGCGGAATTTTTATTTCTGCCTTTTTATCTCCAATAATCAAATTGTAGGTAAGGTCGTTTGCCGATTGGTTCATGACAATTGTTGCCATTGTTCCGTCAGCATTTAAAAAAGAGGTGCTTAATAAAGCACTTTTGCTTACTGCAGTACTTACTCTAACTGCATCTAAACGGATGAATTTTGAAAAGTGTCCGATATAATAATAAGATGGTGTGTAGATTAATTCTCCTGTTGTAGTATCTGCATGGATTGGTGCAAAACAGAAATTTCCAACATGATTAGGTCCTCCAAACTGGTCTAAAAGAATATTCCAGTCTGTCCAAGCTACTGTTCCGTTATTAAAATCATTTATCATATTGATTCCGTAACGTTCTGCATTACCCCAAAATTGATATTTAGATGCATCAAACTTTTCAATACATCCTTCAGTAAACATCAGTTTTTTATCTGGATAAGCTTCATTTACTTTCCCTACATTATCAAACATCGGCGCACCGCCCGACCAAGTTTCGTACCAGTGAAATCCCATTCCCCAAACATATTTTGACGCTTCTGGATCTGAGTAAATTACGTTTGCACGATAGTTCATTAAATCGCGGTTATGATCCCAAACGATTATTTTTTTATTGCCAAGGTTCTCTTTTTTCAAAGTTGGTCCAAGGTAATTTTTGATAAAGTCTCTTTCAGCTTCAGCTGTGTAAATACAAGATTCCCAAGTCTGCACCGCCATTGGCTCATTTTGTGTAGAAGTTCCCCAAATTGGAATACCTTCTTTTTCGTAGGCTTTAATAAACTTTACATAGAAATTTGCCCAAGTCTGGTAGTATTCTGGAAGTAAAGTTCCGCCTTTCAATACATTCTTATTGCTTTTCATAAAAGCATTTGGCGACCAAGGCGCAACATATGTTGTCAATTTTCCACCCGCTTTCTGAATGGCTTGTTTGATTAAGGGAATACGATATTGTCTATCATGATCAATAGAAAAAGTCTTTAAATCTTTATCTCCTTCTTCGATATAAGAATAACTTCCACTGCTAAAATCAGAACTTTGAATTGTTGTTCTTAGCAAAGAATAGCCAATACCTTTTTGCTGATCGTAGTAGGCATTTAAAAATTCTGCTTGTTTTTCTTTTGAAAGTTTAGCAAATATTTCGGCGCTAGCATCTGTAATAGCCCCTCCGATTCCCATAAAAGTCTGAAACTTTTTAGATGGCTGTACAAAAACAGAAGTTTCTATTTCTAAAGGCTGTTTTGCGGCAGAAAAAGTCAAATTGTCTGTGGTTGTTAATCGCAACTTAGAGTTCTCTGCGGTAGTATAAACGGTTATCTTTTTGCCGCTGGTTGTAAACTCTTTTTTTGTCTTTGGCTGTTGTGCAAATGCTGCAGCAGAAAACAAAAGGCATAAAATTTTTAGGCTATTTTTTTTCATTCGCTTCCAATTATTGTGTGTTATTAAATTGAAGTTTAGAAGAAATCAAAAATCGAGTTCTACCCTTTGAAGGATTTAAAAAATAGCCCATACTCATAATGATTATGGGCTATTTACAACCAAACTTAAACTTAAACTTAACTTAAACTTTTTATTTTCCTCTGAACTCAATTTTTGTAACTGTAATTCCGTCTTTAGTGAAAGTATTACCTCCAGAACGAATCAATAAGTAGATTTTTCCGCTTTCATTGAATTTTACAACATTTGAAACTGTACCTGTTACATCGTTTTTCACACATCCAATTGCGGATAATTTTCCTGAAAATTTCTCTTTTGCGCAACCATCCCAAGTACTTAGACCCATTACTTTATTGTCTTTATATTCTACTCCAGGTTGAGGCAATGATTTACCAGCGTAAACTTCAAACCAAGTTTCATCGGAACCACTTGGGCAAGACACTGTCATATCTATAGTATATTCTCTATCTTTTACAACTTCGATTGCTTGGTAGATACCTTCTTGAGCCCATCCTCCAGGCGAATGAATTGTAGCACTGTTATTAGCAAAAGACCAAAAAGCAGCACCAGATGGGCTTAATTGTACGCTAGTCCATTTCGCTTGATCTGCGGCTGTAGCAAAAGTTCCTCCTTGCACTAAGTTTCCTTTTGCAGGATCTGTTTGTGCTACTATAATCTGCTGAGAAGAAGTTGCCATTGCTGCTCCAGCTCCAATAGCTGTATGCGTAACTGTATACGTTCCTGCATCAGGTAAAGAAATCACTTGATTCATTTTTCCTGGACTAGCACCGTCACCAGTATCCCATTTTGAAGAAATAACTCCTTTAGGCTGTGCCGTTAAAAGGTAAGTATTCATAGCACCTGCAACTGGTGTTATTGTAAACGAAGCATCAACATTTGTAGCTACAAGAGGATTCTCATTAACTTCTTCGCTGCAACTGTTTAGTGTTCCTAATGCTAAAGCTAGCATTAGGTATACACTTTTTCTAAAATATATATTTAGGTTCATTTTTTTTGTTTTGGTTAATTAGTAAATACTATTGGTAATTAGGATTTTGTTTCAATTTAGTACCGTTAAGTTCTGTGTATGGAATTGGGAAAATCTCATCTGTTCCAGCATCAAAACCTCTATCAGATAAGGCTGCCGCCGCATCTCCCCATCTTACTAAATCGAAGAATCTATGTCCTTCACCTGCTAACTCCATTCTTCTTTCATGTTTGATCGCTGCTAATGTTACAGGAACTGGATCTAGTCCAACTCTTTTTCTAACTGCGTCAAGTAAAGCTTGTGCTCTTGGTCCAGACCCTAATGCTTCTGCTTCCATTAAGTAAGTGTCTGCAAGTCTGATTACATAAGAGTTTTGTTTGTAGTTCAACTCTGAGTTACCTCCACCAGTACTAACATCTGACTGTCTTGGAAGATATTTGTTTAAGAAAAATCCAGTATCTTGGTAAGCTGGAATGTAATCTGCTTTACCTGCTGCTTTTAATGCTTTTAAGTCAAGAATTGTAGCATCCTTACGTGGATCGCCTTGCATTGCATCATATAATTTTTGAGTTGCAACGTTGAAAGCCCATCCTGCAGGAAGATCTGGTGCATCTGAGCCTTTTGGTCTAGAGTATCCCCTTGGTCCAACCATGATGTTTAAAGAGTTTCCTTCGTCTTTACCTTGTCCCCAGAAAGTCCAATCAGAGTTACCAGCACTACTGTGGGAAACTTCGATTAATGATTCTTGATTAAATTTGTTTGATGTTACCCATAAATCGCTAAACTTTTCTAATAATTTATTACCGTATTGGTTCACAGCTCCTGGCGTACCGTTTACTTCTGCCAAAATTTCCGCTGCTTGAGGTTTTTTACCTTCAAACAATAACACTTTTCCTAAAAGCGCCTGAGCTGCCCCTTTATTAAATCTTCCTGATTCAGTATCTGCCGCCACAGTATTTGGTAAATCTGCAATAGCTTCTGTTAAATCTTTTTCGATTTGAGCATAAATTACTTCTGGTGCAACTTGTTCAGGATTATAGATCGTTTCTGTAGTTAACGGTTCTAAAACTAAAGCAAGGTTTTTGAACATTCTTACTAAATTAAAATAGTAAAACGCACGTAATGTCTTAGCCTCTGCAGCAAATCTCTTTCTAACTCCATCATTCATATTAGCTGCTGGCAATTTGAATAACAAAAGATTTGCTCTAGAAATACCTTGGTAATGATCGTTCCAGTAACTTGCTGGAATAGTAATTGAAGAAAGCGAGTGTGTAGAGAAATTTTGAATTCCAGTTCCATCTGTAGAACTACCTCCACCAGCATAAAAATCATCAGAACCAGCATTTAGCATTGCTACTAGGTTTTCGAAACCACCTGTATTTTTTCTCAATGGATCGTAAACCCCGACTAAAGCAGCATAACATTGCTGCTCATTAGAAAAATAAGTGCTTGTATCAAATTTTCCTTCAGGATTAGTGGTCACGAAATCTTCAGAACAAGATCCTAGAACTGCCAGTGCCACAGCTATATAAATATATTTAAATTTTATCGTTTTCATGATTCTTTAATTTTTTAAAATTGAACGTTAGCTCCAAATAGAATAGATCTTGCTTGCGGATAAACTCCTTTATCTATACCAAAAACTTGGCCTCCAATTTCTGGATCAAATCCAGTATATTTTGTAAAAGTGATTAAGTTCTCTCCTGTTAGGTAAAAACGTAATTTATCTGCTCCAATTTTAGATGATAAACTAGCTGGCATTGTATATCCAAGAGTTACCACTTTTAAACGTAAGTAGTTTCCATCTTCCAAGTAAAAATCAGACATGTTTGTGTAGTTTTTATTTGGGTCATTATTGGTCAATCTTGGATAATCGTTTGAAGTTCCCTCTCCAACCCAACGTTCTAAAGCTTTAGTTTGGTAGTTTGCATTCAATACATCTAATCTTCTTAAACCTTGGAAAATTTTGCTTCCCGCAGCTCCTTGAGTAAATGCCATAAAATCGAAGTTTTTATAGTCTAAGTTTACTGTGAAACCAAAAGTATACTTAGGAATATTTGTTCCTAAGAATTGTTTATCATCCTCAGTAATAGCTCCATCACCATTTGTATCTACCCAACGGAAATCTCCAGGTCTAGCATTTGGCTGAATTAAAGCTCCATTTGCATTTTTGTAAGCTGCAACTTCAGCTTCATTTTGGAAAATTCCAGCTGTTTTAAAACCATAGAATTCGTTAAATGAGTGTCCAACTTGTGTTCTAGTTACAGGTCCCATAGATTGGAAACTAGCATCTCCAACAATGAAATTTGTAGATGATCCTACATAAGTAATTTCGTTTTTCAAGTAAGCAAAGTTGGCATTAACTCCTAAATTAAAGTCTCCAAGTCTTTTCTTGTAACCTAATTCAACCTCCAAACCGCTATTGTCCATATCTGCAATGTTAGCAGAAGGTGCATCAGTTGCTCCAACGTATCCAGGAATTACAACGTTTCTTAAGATTCCTTTTGTTGATTTTTTGAAATAATCAAGTGTAAGAGAAAAATCATTGAATAATTTTGCGTCAAGACCTACAGTAGTTTGAGATGTTTCTTCCCATCCTAAGTTTGCATTTGGCAAAGTAGAGTTTCCGTATCCAGTTGTAATACTTCCCGAATTTCCAATAGCGTAATTGTAACCTCCTACAACCGTAGCTCTATATTTAAATTCTTCAATATTATCATTACCTACCACTCCGTAACCTCCACGGAATTTCAAAGTGTTTACCACATTGTTTTCTTTCCAGAAACCTTCTTTAGAAACTACCCATCCTAAAGAGAATGAAGGGAAAACTCCAAATTTATTGTTTTCACCAAAACGAGTTGATCCATCACGACGAACAATACCAGTAAAAAGATATTTCTCCATGTAATCGTAGTTGGCACGCAAGAACAATGAAGCTAATTTGTGCTCTACTTTATCGCTTGTTCTTGTTGTTCTATCAGCCTGAGGAATATCAAAATTCCAAGAAGCATCTTTGTAGCTTGTAATTGGAAGACCAAACATTGTTGTTCCGATAGTACTACCAATATTTTCTACATAAGCACCTTGCCCAGCTAAAACACTTACATTATGATCTCCAAATTTGTTAGCATAAGACAATGTATTTTCCAAAGTCCAAGAAAGTGCTTTTTCATTATTTTGGCTGTAGTTATTTCTATCCGCTTTCATGTTTGGGTTTAAGAAGTTAACCGGAGTAAACATTTCATTCCCCCAGTACGCTAACTTACCGCCAAGTGTTGTTCTAAATTTTAAATGACTTGTGATGTTAGCCTCTAAATAAGCATTACCAACAAAATCGTCTGACCAGTCAAATCCTCCTAATCTAGTTTGAGTATAAGCTAGAGGATTTGTCATCTCTTGTTGTACTAGAGAAGAAATTCCGTAAGGATTTCCATTTGCATCTCTAACAACATTTGGGTTTGTGTAATAACCTGTGTTTGCAACAGCAGGATCAGTAACTACAAGCGGAGTAAGAGGATCTAAGTTAATTGCAGAGCTTAGAGGCCCACCAAATTCGTTATTTACGTTACCAATTCCTTTTGTTTTTTGGTGTGTATATCCAAAAGTCTGTCCGAAAGTAAAATAATTAGAAATTTTGTGTGTTGAGTTTAATCGGAAGTTCTTCTTTGTATAGTTAGAAATATCTGTTACAACAATACCTTGCTGATCTTGAATTCCAAAAGAAGCATAGAAAGTAGATTTTTCGCCACCACCGCTAATGCTTAATTCATGCGTGTATCTGAAAGCAGAATCGTTAAAAATGGCATCTTGCCAATCTGTACCTTTACCGAAAGCAGCTGGATTTGCATACTTAATAGCACCACCATCATTCAAAGATTTTTCATTCATAAGAGTTGCATACTGAGTCGCATTCAACATATCTAATTTTTTGGCTGGAGCAGAAATACCTGCAAAACCATTATAGTTTACAGAAATTTTTCCTGATTTTCCTTTTTTAGTAGTAACCAAAATAACCCCAGTTGCAGCACGAGTACCATAGATAGCAGCAGAAGCCGCATCTTTAAGTACCTCAATAGACTCAATGTCAGACTGATTGATAAAACCAATCGCGCCAGCATCCACAGCAATTCCGTCAACTACCCATAAAGGATCATTTCCCCCTTCTCTAAAGGTAGTGATACCTCTTACACGAACTTTAGACGCTGCACCCGGACTTCCAGAAGTAGCTGCAACAGAAACCCCTGCTACTCTACCTTGTAAAGATTGTTCAACTCGTCCGTTTGGCACTTTTTCAAGATCAGCTGCTTTTACACTAGAGATTGCTCCAGTTACAACAGATTTCTTTTGAGTACCATATCCAACAACAACAACTTCATTTAAAGATTGTGATTCTGGTTTTAATTGAATAGTAATTTTTGTTCTTCCGTTTACCGCTTCTGTTACTGTAGAGTAACCAATAAACGTAATTGTTAATGATCCGTTTGAAGGTACCTGCATCTGGAATTTTCCGTCAAAGTCTGACGCAGTAGATTTAGTAGTACCTTTTAATAAAATTGTTGCACCTGGAACAGGCATACCAGTTTCATCTTTAATTATTCCATTTACTGTGACATCCTGAGCCACAGCTATAACCGAGAATAACAAAGATGAAATACAAAAAACAAGTAATTTTGTTAATTTCATTTTTCTAAAAATTTTGGTTAATTAATTAGTAATTTGATGCAATACTAAAACTAAATTTTTACTTTTCACATCTAAAAGTCATTACAAAAACACATCAAAAACAAAAAAATAATATTATAAAAACACATCAAAAAAACTATAATTATTTAATTATTAGCATTTTAAAAAAACAAAAAATAGTACTAAAGAAAAGTTAATATTAAAAAATAACACTACATCAACTTTTTGCTACAATAGTTTATTAAAAATCATTAAAACTATAACGTGATAGTACCTACTATTACGTTGTAAATAGCTATTAAACAAACAATTAGAGGAATAAAGCTTTCATATTTACTAAAACCAAAAAAACAGAGAATATCATTTTTTTACCCTACTTTTTTTACATTATCAATAATTATTTTTATTATAAGAAAAAACTTATTTTGTAAAATTTTACAGGAAATTACTTTCTTTTAAAAAGATTTATGGATCAAAATAATGCGAAATAGCAGCTTAAAAAATGGAAAAAACATCATTTTTAGCGCAAATGAGAAGAAGGTTGGTTTTTTTCATTGGAATTTAATCTCGCAATTGTACTTTCTTTTAAAGCGCTTTTAAGAGTCATTGTAATTTTATTTTAAAAGAAAAAGAAAATAAGAAAAGAATCTTAAAAAAAGCCTTAGAAAGCTTCAAAACACCATTGTACATTTCCTATACTTCCTTAAATGAAAATAAAAAAGAGTTTTGTTGGGATATGGTCAGCAGACTAGATATAAAAGGCCTTTTGAGGCGTTACAGAGCATATCGCTTACAATCACATTCACTTAACTTCTAGAAAGTAATAAGCAAAAAAAATAGCCCATAATCGAAATTATGGGCTAACCAGGCAATAAACTTAACTTAAACTAACCATAGTTTAAATCGTAAATACACTTCTTTCTTAGAATGAAGCATAAAAGGTTTGAAATTCGAAAAAGGAATCTTTTAGTCTTCCTTTTTCGAAATAACTAACACAAAATATTTTATTCAGGTCTATAAACAAATGTCCAACCAGTTCCAGCATCTTTTAAACTTCTTGGCACATATAGCACCAATTTATCTTCTGTAAGTGTAACAACATTATACTCATTGGCAGTGTTTCCAGCTTCATATCCTAAAATCTTTGAATTCGTAATAAATAGCTTTTTATTAGCAATATCCAAAACAAAGCTTCCTTTTTCAGCTGCTGCAGAAGCTGTTTGATAATGATTATAATTCGCAGCCCCATTTAAGTCAAAATGCATTTTACCAGCAACGTCTAGAGGAGGACAACAATCTCCCGCATTCCACCATGCAGTCATGGCTGAATCAGGATTATCTGGCGGAGACATAAACCAATAAGCTTCACCTGTACCTGCAGCACCATCAAAAACCCAAGTTTTACCTACCGCAGTGTTAGTACTAACTAAATCATACCAATCTTGATCTAATGGTGTATCAAGTTTGTCGACTTGTACATCTATCGTTTTTGTAAAAAATTCTCCTCCTAATGTTCCTATGAATGTAAAAGTAGACTTACCCGGAATTGGATAAACAACAGTTACTTCATTTGTAAGCGCTTTTCCTAAATTATAGTCCCAATACCCCGTAACACCAGGCGTATCCATACTTAAAGTAATTTTATTTCCGCCAGGAGGGGTTTGCACACTTTTTAATTGAACACCAGCAACGTCTGTAGAATTCTGTAAATGCTGTTCATCTACAATTGGGTCACATGCCGAAAAGACCAGCATAAACGCAGCAATTAGTAAATATTTTATATTATGAATTTTCATCTTTCTAATTATTAATAGTTATTAAATATTACCAACCCGGATTTTGATTGTAAACTCCATTCAATAGTCTGATTTCAGTTTCAGGAATCGGAACCAACCCTTTAGTTTCGGTTCTGTATTTTACACTATAATTAGCATCAACACCAGAATTTCTAACTTGAGTTACGTCATTAAAAGCAGTTTCAACATCTCCCCAACGAACCAAGTCAAACCAGTGCAAACCTTCAAAAGCCAATTCATGCAAGCGTTCTGTTTTAATATTTTCAAGAGAATAGGCAACTGGTCCGAGATGTGCTCTTCCTCTTACCGCATTCATACCGTCAGCTGTTTTAGTAATTTCAGAGTGCATTAATAATACATCTGCAAAACGCATAAAAATAAAGTCTTGAGCGTGCATCAACTGCATATCTGTAATTGACCAAGCATACATTTGAACAAACATACCAACATATGATCCTTTACCATTGTCGTGCTGTAATGAAACATATTTTTTATTAAAATACCCTGTTTCATGGTCCCCTTTATCTGCAGCATAGCCATCTGTTCCTTGATCCGCTTTACCCACTTCAAGTATAGAACCTCTTTTTCTTGGGTCGGCATCATCCCAGCCACTATACAATCTCGGATTTACCGTACACCATCCCCAGCCTTCTCCGAAAGGCGCCAATGAGTTACCACGCAATGAATTAAATAGAGCAAGTCTATTAGTATAGCTCTGACCATTTGTCCAATCCCAGTTACCAAAAGAATATCTTTGTACAAACATAGTCTCTAAATTTCCTGTGCCAAATGTTGGTGTAACGCCATCTTGGCCTACCCATGACAAACCTTCTGCAGCAGCCCAAGGCAATACGCTATCGCTTTTTGCACTTTTATTCACATAAGAATACGGCCAAAGGTTTCTGAAATCAGATGCTAACTTATGACCACTATTATTGATACAATCATCTAAATAAGAGGCAACTTGCGTTCCTGTTAAAGAACCGCCGCCTACAAGAGGTAAATCTGCGGTTGCTTTCTTTTCGATATTGCTCATGTATCCAGTATAAAACAAAAATACACGTCCTAAATAAGCTTCGGCAACCCATTTATTAGCATGTCCATATCTAGAAGTTGGAATGCTTGTAAATGGTGTAGAAGGCAACGTTTCAATGGCTAATTTTAAGTCAGATGTAATTTGTGCAAAGGTCTCCTCATAAGTTGCTCTCGGCACCAATCTATCAGCATCATATGTTACAATCAATGGAACTCCCCCAAAGAATTTAGCTAATCTGAAGTAAAAGAAAGCTCTCATAAATAAAGCTTCACCAAGCGCTTGCTTTTTAAAATCCTCTGCTTCTTGTGGTGTATTAAAATGTTTAGAAAAATCTGCCGTCGGCACTTTTTCTATAATGGCATTTGCTCTAGAAATTCCATTGTACGATTGTTTCCACATGTCGCGATAAGTATCTTCAGCCGGGTCTTCAAAATTATCTACCCACTTTGCAGATTTATCATCAGGACCTCCTCCACCAAACATCATATTATCCATTAAATTGGCAGCAACTTGTTCTTCGCTATGAACATTTGGTGTATAAATGGCATTATAAACACCTGCCATGGCTTCGTTTATATCAGTAGGGCTCTTATAAAAACTATTTAAACTCTTTTCTGAAAGGTTCTCGGTATCCAGATAATCATCACAGCTCGATACTGCAAAAATTGCTGAAATTGCTATTATATATCTTAGTTTTTTCATTGTCAATGTTTTAATATTAAAAATCTGCACTTAATCCAAACATTACTGTTCTCGATTGTGGATATAGACCTAGATCTACCCCAGAAGCCCATGAATAGTTTGTATTATCTCCTCCCCAGCGAACCTCTGGATCCATACCATCATATTTAGTAAATGTGTACAAGTTATTTACTGCAACATAAAATTTAAGATTCGAGATAAATTTAAAATCTTTCAGTATTTCATTAAAGTTATAACCTACAGTTAAATTATTAATTCTCAAATAATCAGCATTGTGCATGTATATATCAGAAACATAATTTGTATTTCTGTTTGATACGGAACTTAAACGAGGCATTTTGTTCGAAGTTCCTTCTCCGTGCCAACGATCAAAAACATCTGAAGTATAATTTTGTTTTGGACTATCAGCAAATGATCTGTAAGATTGCATTACCTGCATTCCGTATTTCCCTGCCATTGTAGTGTTTAAATACACATTTTTATATTCGAAGTTTAACTGAATACCTAATTGGAAATCAGGATTTGGATCTCCTAACATTGTTTTATCCTTTTCGTCTATAACACCATCGTTATTTAGATCAACAAAACGAACATCACCAGGACGCTGATCATTAAAATACGGCTGACCTGTAGGACCTACATAAGCTTCAACCTCTTGTTGGTTTTGTAAAATTCCTGCTGTTTTAAAGCCATAGAAAGAACCAATCGCATAGCCTACTTGAGCTCTTGAAATCTCTGAGGTTCCTTGAGATAGTACGTGCGATAAACCGTTAATGATACCATTACCGTTTGCAATTCTTGTAACTCTATTTTTATTGAAAGCTCCACTTACAGTAGCACCATATTTAAAGCCACCTATTTTATCTTTCCAAGTAACAGAAAGCTCATAACCCGTATTTTCAATATCTCCCCCATTAATATAAGGATCATCAGCACCAGCAGTTCCAGGGTATTGCGCTTTAACCAACCAGTCTTTTGTTGTTTTCTTGTACCAGTCAAATGTTACTCCCAATCTTGAATCGAAAAAACTTGAATCAAATCCGAAATCTAACTGTTCTGACGTTTCCCAGCTAACATCTGGATTTGGCACTGTTGAAGGATATGCAGTCTGTCCAGAAACTGGTTTTGTGTCTCCAAAGAAGTACCCAGGGAAAGCATATTTAATACTAGAGGAGTAATAAAAAGCATAATCAGTATATTGATTACCGTTTTGTCCCCAGCTTGCTCTTAACTTCAAGAAATTAAGATATTTTGAAGTGCTGGCCATAAAATCTTCTTTTGTAACCACCCATCCTGCAGATACAGAAGGGAAATTACCATATTTGTTTCCATCACCAAAGTTGGAAGATCCGTCACGACGTATAACTGCAGAAAGAAGATATTTCTCTTTATAATCGTATTGTGCACGTGCAAAATAAGACATAATAGCCCCGCCACCTGCTGCTTTGTCAAAACCTGTTGTGTTGATATCTGCAACAGTTCCTGGACTCTTAGTGTTGTCTAAATAAGCATACTTTGGATCATTAGGAAACAATAAACCGTTTCTTGAACCATATACATTATTTTCAACTATTCTTTGCCATAGCTCGGTACCAATTACTGCGTTAATATTATGATTACCAATTTGTTTTTGATACGCAACTGTATTAGTCCATGTTGAGTTAGCGCCAAAATACTGAGATTGCGTAGCGCCATCAATAGCATCATTGTAAAGTACTCCCAAATGATAGGTTGGGTTCATTGTTCTATTGTATCCAAACCATGAATCGATTCCGTAAACTGATTTAAATCTCAAGTTAGAAATAGGCTCAATCTCTACAAATACGTTCCCAATAATTTTATGATCTTTTGGATAATTATAATTACTTCTGTAATACATTATCGCTAAAGGGTTGGTTTGATTTGTATTTAACCCATCCAATGTAGGAGTAAATCCGTATTCGTTGATATTTCTATCAATCGCTGTCTGCCAGTAAGCAGGTTGTAACGGGTTTTGTGTAAGAGCATTATGCAAGTCGTTTCCATAAATGTTTCCATTTGAAACATCTCTCTTTTGAATATTGGTATACGTTAAATTCTCTCCAATAGTGATAATATTATGGCTTTCATTTTTTTTCAAAACCATTTGGGTATTCATCCTTGCGGTTAATCTTTTAAATCCAGCATCTACTATATTTCCACCTAGTATACCGTCTTGATCAAAATAAGAAACTCCAAATGAATACGTAATATCTTCAGTTCCTCCAGTAATATTAATCGAATGATTTACTACAGGAGCATCTTTTTTAGACATTTCATTGATCCAGTTCGTTCCTGTCCAACCATTTTGCAGTTTATTCCAGATCTCTTCACCAAGCTGTGTTCCAGCTCCAGGATAATTTCTCTCTAACCAATCGTTGGTAGTCAACATTGTTTTCCAGTCATTTGGAGCAAGACCATCATTTACTCTTCCTTCATCCATGATATACATGTATTCTTGCGCATTTAAAGGATCCAGATTTTTGTAGATGTTCTGAATTCCAAAATAAGTGTCATAAGAAATTTTAGCTGGTCTTCCTTTACGTCCTTTCACTGTAGTTACCAAAACAACCCCATTTGCCGCTCTAGAACCATAGATTGCAGCAGAAGCCGCGTCTTTAAGAACATCTATAGATTCAATATCTGAAGGGCTTAGATAATCAATATCTCCAACAGCAACTCCATCTACGATATACAACGGATTTGAAGACCCAATGGTACCAATACCACGAATAACAACTTTTGTACCCGCTCCTGGCGCACCACTATTTCTTGTAATGCTAATACCTGGCGCAATACCTTGAAGAGCCTCCATTGCCGATCCTGTATTCAATTCTTTTAGTGTTTCTCCTTTTAAGTTAGTAGAAGCACCCGTAATCAAAGCTTTCTTTTGCGTACCGTACCCGATAACCACAACTTCATTTAAACTTTGAGATACTGCTTTAAGAACAATAGTAAGCTTGGTTTTTCCTCCTATTGCTTCATTTACAGTTTCAAAACCAACGAAACTAATACTCAAAGTTCCGTTAGAGGGAGCACTAATCTGAAACTTCCCATCAAAGTCAGATGCAGTTGCTTTATTGGTTCCCTTTACTAAAACCGTCGCACCTGGGACGGGTAATCCACTTTCGTCATTAATGATTCCATTTATTGTCACATCCTGAGCTAATGCGACAACAGAAAACAGTAAAGACGAAATACAAAAAATAAATAATTTTGTCAATTTCATTTTTCTAAAAATTTTGGTTAATTAATTAGTAATTTAATGCAATGATAATGTTAAATTTGAATAAACTCTTATTAAAAATCTTTACAAAAACACTTCAAACTAAATATTAACACACTACAAAAACACAACATTTATCTTTTAAACAATTGATTTAATGAATTTTAACTTTTAAAAAAAATTGTTATAAAAATGTTAATTAAAAAAAACGTATATTACATCAGCAGAAGAGTAACTATTACGTTATAATTTATAAAAAATTCAAAAAACAAGATTTATCACGATTGATAAATCAACAATTTAAAATCAATATAAAGCATTTATAATAAAAATACATTTAAAATTTTATGAAATCCACAGTTAGAATTTTTACATTATTTTTGGCATTATTCTTACAAATCAAAGGTCTTTCGCAAGTAAAAAATATTGGAATTCCAGATATAAAAAATTATAAAAGATCAGAATATAAAGGTGGAACTCAAAACTGGAGTATTGATCAGGATAAAAATGGAAATATTTATTTTGCAAATAACAGTGGCTTAATTCAATTTGACGGTTCCAACTGGCATAAATACTCTTTACCGAACAAATCTGAAATCAGAAGTTTAAAAATTGATGCTTTAGGACGAATATTTGTTGGAGGAAATAACGAATTTGGTTATTTCAAAAACGACGAGAAAGGAATTTTAAAATATCATTCTCTTTATAATCTCTTGAGCCCAATAGACAAAGAAAACATCAACTTAATATGGAGAATTCACATCTTTAATGGAGAAGTTATCTTTCAATCTTTCAGCAAAGTTTTTTTTCTGAAAAATGAAAAAGTCACAACACTTACAGCCCCTCATAAATTCCAATTTTCATTTTTAGTAAACAATCGACTTTATTTTCAAGATAAAACATTAGGTGTCCTTGAATATAAAAACAGAAAGCTTACTGCAATAAAAGGCACTACCGTATTTAATGACAAAGAAATATGGTCACTTTTCCCGTTGTCTAACAATAAATTACTATACGCTACTTTAGAGAAAGGACTTTTTGTATCCGAAAATGGCATTATTAAACCTTGGGCAACAGAAGCGAATGAATTTATAAAGAAAAACACTTCGCTTGGTGGATCTATCATTAAAAATAAATTTATAATCCTTAATTCAGTATTAGATGGAGCCATTATCTGCGATCTAAACGGAAAAATAATCCAGCATTTAAACCGCCAAAAAGGAATTCAGAACAATACAATTCTAGCTTCATTTGTTGACAATAAAAGCAATATCTGGCTCGGACTAGATAATGGTATCACTTTTATAAATGAAAATTCTCCTTTCTCCTATTTTGATTACAGTTATAATATAGGTACTGTATACGCCTCTACGATGTATAACGGGAATCTTTATGTCGCAACTAACCAGGGATTATTTTATCATTCTTGGGGAGGTTCTTTTAAAGACAGTCCATTTACAAGAGTTGAAGGAACAATTTCGCAAGTTTGGAACATCCAGGTTTTAAACAATGTATTAATATGCGCCAGTAATAGTGGAGCACTAATCATTGAGAATAACAGGGTTTCAAAGATATTGGATAATAAAGGATATTTTGGCTTCAAAAAAATACCCGATCATGAAAACTACATAATAGGCGAAAGTTACAATGGCTTTTCAGTCTTTAAACGATCAGCTACTGGGTACGATTATTTACATCAGGTAAAAGGATTTGATGAAACGACCAATAATTTTTCTGTAGAAATTGATGCGAATTATCTTTGGCTAAAGAAAAACCCTTTCTTATATCAGGTAAAATTATCTGAAGATTTACAACGCTTTGATTTCATAAAAAAGCACGTCAACATATCAGAAAAATATAAAGGAATAAACAGTCTACAAAATATAAATGGCAAAGTCTATTTTCAAGTAAAAAATCATTTTTTCAGATATTCTGTTGAGCAAGAAGCTTTTTTTGAAGATAAAAAAATAACAAACCTATTCAACGGAATTCCTACTATTAATACCTTAATTGAAGATTCTGCTGGAAACCTTTGGTATGCCTTTAACGAATCTCTCGGTGTATTAGTCAAAAACAAGAACGGAACTTTTACGAAAAAACAAGCTATTTTTTCAAATTTAACTGGGAATTTGGTTAACAATTACATCTCTGTTAACGCAATAGATCCGCAGAATATTTTTATAGGATTAACGGATCGTTTGGCGCATTATAACTCAACCATTCCAAACACTTTTATGACAAAACCAAAAGCTTTTATTGAAAGCTTTACTAATCCTGGAGATACTATTCTAACCGGTAATTTGGCTAATAAACTAGAATCCTATAGCATACCATATAAATACAATCGTGTCAAATTTACTTTTGCGTCACCAACATATGAAAATCAGGATAACGTAATGTACTCCTATAAATTAGAACCTTTTGAAGAAAACTGGCGCGGATGGTCATCGACAGCAATTAAAGAATATACCAATCTGAGAGAAGGCAATTATGTAATGAAACTAAAAGCCAGAAATAGTTATGGTATAGAATCTAATATCACAGAAGTAGAATTTACAGTATCTCCGCCATGGTACAGGCACTTTTTGGCTTACTTATTTTATCTGGTGCTTATTTTGCTTGGCGCGTATTTAATCTCAGTTAGAATTAAACTGAAGATTAGAAAAAACAGGTATTATGAAACCATTGAACAAAGAAGACTATATCTTGAAAAGGAGTCTAAAATTAGACATGAGCAACATGACTTGGAAAAAGAAATTGAAAAGCTGAAAAACGATAAGCTTCAAATCAAAATCTTAGCAAAAGATAAAGAACTAGTAAACAACTCTTTACAGGTTGTAAAAAAGAACAAAGTTTTAAACGGAATCATTCATAAACTGAAAGATATTGACACTGGGATTTTGGACGAAAACACCAAATCTGAGTTTAGCAAATTACATAAAAGCATTGTAAAAGAAGTAAATACAGACAAGAGTTGGAAAGACCTAGAAAAGCACATTAAAAACGTTCATTTTGAGTTTTTAAAGCGATTAAAAGGACAATATCCAACCATTTCTCCAAGAGAATTAGATTTATCTACTTACTTATTAATGAATATGTCTACCAAAGAAATTGCCGAAATTATGAACATTTCTACAGGTGGAGTCGAATTAGCTCGTTATCGTTTAAGAAAAAAACTAGGTCTAAACAAAAAAGAAAACTTAATCGGATTTTTGATGAGTATTTAAAAAACAAAAGCCATTCAAAACTGAATGGCTTTTGTTTTTTAATTATTCTTTTTGTACAGGCCTTATAATAAGTTCCCCTTTCATTACGGTTACAGCAACAGGTTCATCAATTAAAAATCCAGCCTCTTTAAGCCAATTACCACACAAACGTATTTGCGGTACAATTACTGGCTCTGTTTTGTACACGCCAATAGAACGCGAAAGCCTATAAAATGCATAAGCTTTCATTCGCCTAATTGATAATACTTTTGAAGTTTTTTTGATTTTAGAGCCTGTAATCTTTACTTCTTTACTGCTTGTTTTTCTGCGTAAGTCATTTCAGAAATTTTTTAGCTGGCCAAAAAAAATACGGTTTCAGCCTTTCCCGTTGACTTACACCTTTTAAGAGCAGTGGGCGCATTAACGCACCACACGGGGATACCAAAACCGCGTATTATTAGAGTAGACAAAATCTACTTTACTTTGACGAAATACTCGCCCTATATAAATGTAAGTCGAAGCAAATGTAGCTAAAAGCTTTTTATTTTTGTAAGAAAAAAGATGAAAAATAATTTTCAAAAGCTATACAGGCAATAAACTAGTAATTTTCAAATTTAAACAAAATGAGCCCGATAAAATATCGAACTCATTATTATAAAACTTAACTAAATATTTGCCAAAACTTTTGGGCTTAAACTAAATTTAGTTGGTCTTCCTTTTTAAATATAATCTAATGTTCTCTCTAAGGCCATACCTCGTGAACCTTTTATCAATATCATATTAGACTCAAAGCTGAAGGTCTTTAAAAATTCGGCAAAAGCATCGAATGTTTCAAAAAATTGAATATTTTCACTCGAAATCTTATTAGCAAAAAAGGCTTTTCCTATTAGAAAACATAAAGCCTGTTTTTGATCTGCTAAAGAATCAATTATTATTTTATGCTCCTGAAGGCTCTCCTCTCCCAATTCGAACATATCTCCAAGAATCATAATCTTATTCTTCTTGTCCAATTGCAAGAAATTGGTAATCGCCACCGCCATACTACTCGGATTAGCATTGTAAGCATCTAAAATGATTTCATTTGAGCCTTTTTGCATCATTTGAGATCTATTATTAGCCGGAATATAATTCTCAATAGCGCTCTTAATATCGCTTTCTTTTACTTCAAAATATTTTCCGATTGCTGTAGCCGCATTTATATTGTTGGCGTTGTACAGCCCAATTAAATGAGATTCTATTGAAAAATCATTGTATTCAATAGCAACAAAAGGATTTGCCGTAATATTCTGTATATTCAAGTCTGCCTTTTCTTTTTTTACTCCAAAAGTAAAAGATTTTATACCTGCTGATTTCTCAATCTGAATCGGATCTTCTAAATTTACAAAAACAGTTTTCCCGTTTGCAGAAAGATATTGGTACATTTCACTTTTACCTGCGATTACACCTTCAACTCCGCCAAAACCTTCCAAGTGCGCTTTTCCAAAATTGGTAATATAGCCAAAATCAGGCTGTGCAATCTGACACAAAAATTCAATTTCTTTTTGATGGTTGGCACCCATTTCTACAATTCCAATTTCGGTTTCCTTTGTAAAAGAAAGTAGTGTCAGAGGAACGCCAATATGGTTATTTAAATTCCCAACAGTCGCTTTTGTCTTAAACTTTTTTGACAAAACAACATTGATTAATTCTTTTGTCGTCGTTTTTCCGTTACTACCTGTTAAAGCAACAATTGGGAGCGCTAAATAAGCACGGTGAAACTTTGCCAGCTCCTGAAGCGTCTCCAAACTATTTTTTACCAAAATAGTCCTGTCGTCTATAAAATAAGATTCATTGTCAATAACAACAAATAAAGCTCCTAAATCTAATGCTTCTTTAGCAAATGTATTAGCATCAAAATTCTCTCCTTTAATAGCAAAAAACATCGAATTCTTTTCGATTTTTCTGGTATCGATAGATAGAGAACTACACTGTAAATATAAGTTATGAATGTCTTGAATATTCATTTATAATTTTTTTAATATGTCATAAAAGTAGAAAAAAAACAATAAAAAAATTCCAAATTCCAGACTGAATATTCAGCTTTTGGAATTTGGAATTTTTGATATTATAATTCCTAAATCTTAGTTTCTAGGAGATTTTCTTTTTTCAGCTTTAGAACCTACTCTAGACATTGCACATCTGAAACCAATGTAATCAGTTGCCATATCTTGCGGGAAGTATCTTCTTTGAGCTGGATCTAACCAGTAAGCTCTATCTCTCCAAGATCCTCCTTTGTAAACTCTTACTTTATCATCTATTAAAGTAGTACGTTTACTAGAGTTGTCATATTTTCTGATCATTTTTCCTAAACTGTCTGTTGTAACATTATGCTTAGGAGAGTTGTACATTGCCTGTTCTGTTTTAGATCCAGACTCTGAGTCACCAAAATCAAAATATCTAGAAGATTGTTTATCACCATCTCTGTAATTGATATTATCGCTTGTGCTAAAGTTTTGTCTCAAATACGTTTCTTGTTCGTCAACTGGAATCTGAGCAATTTCTCCTGGAAGGTTTCTTGCAACAACTTTACCGTTACTTAAAGTATCGTATTTAATATTAGCAGTAGAAACGATTTCAAGTTTACCATCTTTACCAATTTTGTTTTTAGCATATTGATTTCCTCTGTAGTAGTTAAAATCATTTGCTTCATTATCAATAATAGGTCTGTAAACGTCAGCTACCCATTCTGCAACGTTTCCTGCCATATCATAAAGACCGAAATCGTTTGGTGCATAACTTTTTACTTCATTAGTAATATCAGCTCCGTCATCTGACCAACCTGCAATTCCACCGTAATCACCGTTTCCTTGTTTAAAGTTAGCCAATTGGTCACCTTTGTTTTTACGTTTATTAGAACGTGTATAATCTCCAGACCAAGGATATTTCTTTTGTCCTTTGTAGATGTTGTATTCTCTTTGTCCAACATCTGCAGCAGCTGCATATTCCCATTCTGCTTCAGTAGGAAGTCTATATTCTGGCAAAATGATACCAGAAGAACGCTGAGCATAAACGTTTTTCTCTTCAGGAACAACACCGTCTTTACCAGCTCTAGGTTTTCTTCCGTTAGGATTTTTCTTCAACACTAACTCTTCGTTTCCTCCATAAGTTGTAGATGGAGATGCAACGTAAGCTTCAGTATTAAATAAACTTTCAGCACTTACATCATTTGTTTTTGCACCTTTTTTAAGATACCCATTTTTCTCTAAAACAGCCTCGTTTACACGGTCTGTTCTCCATTTACTAAACTCAACTGCTTGAATCCAGTTAACACCAACTACAGGGTAGTTAGCATAAGATGGGTGTCTTAAATAGTTATTAGTCATCGTTTCGTTGTATCCTAAACGATTTCTCCATACTAATGTATCAGGAGATGCTCCTTCATAAATATTTTTGTAATTTTCTTCTGTTGGAGGAAAAACTTTCTTTAACCACTCTAGGTATTCTAAGTACATACCGTTCGTAACTTCGGTTTCATCCATATAGAATGATTGAACGTGTTGTTGAGTCGGTGTGTTATTCCAATCATGCATAACATCATCCTGTACTTTACCCATAGTAAACGTACCTCCTTCAACAAAAACCAAACCAGGACCAGCCTGTTGTTTTTTACCTGCATTTCTGGCAGCAGTTCCATTCTGACTATCTACATCCCAGCCTGTAGCTCTAGAAGCATGGCTCGAACTCGATTTTTTGCTACAACTAGCCGTGCCCAACATCAATACCATTGACATCATTAACTGCAAGACTACAATTTTGTTTACTTTCATACTCATTCTTAGGTGATAAATTTAGGTGCTGCAATATAATAATTAACATTTAATTGGCAACATCTGTTCTAATAATTTTATTTAGCTGTTTTTTCCAGAAAATAACCTTTAGTTACGAACGCAAAAATATACTTTTTATTATTTACTGTAACATGAAATACTATATTTTTACTTACTAATTATTTTTTAATTAAATTTCGGTTTTTTAACTCATGAAACAAGCAATTCTTATCTCTCTTTTACTGATCCCAATTCTTTCGTTTTCCCAGATAAATGGGAGCATAACGATAGATTGGCAAAACAAAAAAGAGGTAAATTATGGCGAAAATAAAATTACAATTCCATTCTTCTCAGGAAGTAGTTTTCGCTTCGACACTACAAAAAAAACCATAATGTTCTTCCAAAATCTGAATCAACCTAACGCTTCAGGCAGTAGTTCGGCACAAATCAGCAACGTCATTTATGAGTCGGTTTCTAGAACAGATTTAGGAGATTTAACACTTGAAAACATTCCAGAAAAACCAAATGAATCATTAATAGTTACCAATGCAAGAGACATAAGATATACTTTTCTCTCCTTATCTCCTATAATTAAGGAAGGAAACAGCTACAAACGCATCAAATCTTTTTCTTACTTTATTAGTAACACAACAGGACGAACGGCATCTACTTCTTCCTTTCAAAAATCGGCAGCAATTTCAAATTCCGTCTTAGCATCTGGTGATTGGTATCGCTTTTATATTCAGAAATCTGGTGTTTACAGAATAAACCGATCTTTTTTACAAAGCTTAGGATTTGACCCTTCTAAGACTGACCCCAGAAAAATCAAAATTTATGGAAATGGCGGAAGAATGCTCCCCCTTCCTAATGACAGTTATTATCCCGATGATTTAACAGAAAACACTATACAGATAATAGGTGAAAATGATGGCACTTTTAACAATGAAGATTACATTCTTTTTTATGCCGAAGGGCCCGACAATTGGAGTTCTGAAAATCAAACTAATTTAAATTTATACGACACCAAGTCCTATTATTATATTACGGCTTCTGGCGGAGATGGCAAAAGAATTCAAAACTTAAATCAGCCAGCAGGAAATAGCACCTTAGATCTAAACACGTTTGATGACTATCAATATCACGAAATTGACCAAACCAACATTGTGCACCTCGGTCGTCAATGGCTTGGCGAGTCGTTTGATATCAATCAAGAACAGGAATTTTCATTTAATTTCCCAAACCTTGATGCCACTGTGCCTGTAAAAATAGAAGTAAGCGCCGCATCTGCATCTTTAACCAGCACTTCTTTTTCAGTAGCCACAAACACACAAAATGTAGGATCCATAAGCTTTCCATCTTTAATTGCAAACTCTGACACTAAATATAGAACGGGAAAACTTCCAGCAAATACAGAATTTACCGGAACAGACAATATCAAAATAAAACTTACCTATAATAATAATGGTGTTCCAGGATCTAAAGGTTATCTAGATTATATCAATCTTATTGCCAAACGAAAACTTTTAGGAACAGGCAAACAATTTCATTTTCAATACAACGATGCTGGCTCTAAAGCAGGAATTGCCAATTACACTATCGGAAACGCATCTGGAATAACGCAAATCTGGGACGTTACTGACCTATATAATGTATATAAAATCGAAAATGCCAATCAAACCTCTTTTAGTTTTAAGGCCAATTTGGGAGAAGTTAGAAAATATATCGCAGTAGATGCTTCTGATTATTACACTCCATTAAAAGAAAATCAGTCAAAAGTTGCCAACCAGAATTTAAAAGGAACAATTTTCAGAAACAATCAAAGTTCTTTTCAAGATATTGACTATGTAATTATAACTCCAAAGAGTTTAGCCTCACAGGCGGAAAGATTAGCGAGTTTTCATAGAACCAATTCTAGTTTAAATACAAAAGTGATTACATTAGAAAACATTTATCAAGAGTTTTCTTCTGGCAAACAAGATATTGCAGCTATTAGAAATTGTATCAGATATATTTACAACAATGCTTCTTCTCCAGAAAAAAGAGTACGTTATGTAAACTTATTTGGAGATGCTTCATTTGATTATAAAGATCGCATCTCAAACAATACCAATATTGTACCTATATATCAATCTTTAATAAGCAATACAGTCGGAGAATCTTCATTTGCTTCTGATGATTTTTACGGATTAATGGATTCTAACGAAGGAATTATTATTCCGTCTCTTGCGGGAATAGACATAGCCGTAGGAAGAATGTTAGTTTCAGATAATGCCCAAGCACAGGAAATGGTGAACAAAGTCTTTGAATATTATGACACAAAATCATACGGAAATTGGAGAAATAATGTGGTTTTAATTAGCGACGATTCAGACAAAGCTGGCGACCAAACCTTACAAGCAAACCAAAATGCTCTTGCAGATCAAATCGCAACCGAAAAGCCTTTTTTTAACATCGATAAAATATTTTTAGACGCTTACACGCAAGAAGCTTCTGCAGGCGGAGCGCGATATCCTAAAGCAAGAACCGACTTTTTTAATGCTTTCGAAAAAGGCGCATTAATATTTAACTATTTAGGTCATGGTGGAGAGGACGGATTGGCAAGTGAAAGAATCTGGGAAAAATCGGATGGGCAAAACTTGACCAATCAATACAAATATCCTTTATTTATTACCATTACCTGCGAATTTTCTCGTTTTGACGATCCGACTAGACCCACTGCTGGCGAGTATGTTTTCTGGAATCCAAAAGGAGGAGCTATTTCAATGCTGACAACAATTCGCGAAATCGGTCAAGCAAACGCGGAAGAATTCAATAAAACGCTCAGCAAAAACCTTCTTTCTTATGGCTCAAATCAATACAACACTATTGCAGAGTCTTTAAGAATATCCAAAAACGAAAATCCAAGCTCTTCTAGCAATGTTGTCTTTTATTTAGGAGATCCTGCTTTAATGCTTGCTATTCCAAAACCACGAATTAATTTAACTAAAGTAAACGATATTGTGATTTCGCAGGCAATTCCTGATTTAAAATCATTGTCAAAAATTAAAATTTCAGGAGAAATCACAGACGAAAATAATACGCTTTTAAGCAATTATAACGGAGAATTGGCAACGGCCATTTTCGATAAATTAATCACAAACACCACCTTAAACAACGACGGGTTTAGCCCTCCAATGCAGTTTAAAACTTTGGGAGAAACTATTTTTAGAGGAAATGCATCTGTAACCAACGGACAATTCGAATTTAGTTTTGTGGTTCCTAGAGATATAAGAATTCCTGTTGACAATGGCAGAATCAGTTTTTATTCAAAGAAAAACGAATCGCTAGAAAACCAAACAGGATACAACAATACGATCAAAATTGGAGGAATTAACGAAAATGCACCTCAGGACAATATAAGTCCAAAAGTGAAGTTATATATGAACGACGAAACTTTTGTATCTGGTGGAATAACGAATGAATCGCCTTTTCTTTTGGCTTTTTTAGAAGATGAAAACGGAATCAATACAGCAAGTGGAATCGGACACGATATTGTCGCTATTTTAGACGGAGATGTGAGTAATCCCTATATTTTGAATGATTATTACCAAACCAAATTAGACGATTACACTAACGGAAATTTACGTTTTCCATTCCGAAATTTAGCTCCTGGACTGCACACTATAAGCTTTACCGCTTGGGATGTTTACAATAATCCTGTGACTAGTGAAATCCAATTTACAGTTGTAGGAGACGATTCTTTGACACTATCACACGTTCTTAATTATCCAAATCCATTTTCAACTTATACACAATTCTGGTTTTCGCACAACAGACCATACGAACCATTAGACGTACAAGTACAAGTAATGACTATTACAGGAAAAGTAGTTTGGACAAAAAATCAAACGATTACAACAGAAGGTTTTTTATCTAGAGAAATAACATGGGACGGAAGAGACGATTTTGGTGACAAAATCGGAAAAGGAGTGTATATTTACAAACTGACTGTAAAATCTAATTTAACAAATAAAAAAGCAGAAAAATACGAAAAGCTTGTCATCCTATAATATTATATATATTTGCACCACCAAAAACATTAGTCCCATAAATGAAAAAACTATCACTTTTATTAATTTGTATTTTTAGCATTTACAATTCTAGGGCTCAGGAATCAAGACCTATTGTTACCGGAGTACCTTTTTTATTAGTCGCTGCTGATGCTAGAGCAGCAGGTTTGGCAGATCAAGGTGTCGCCACTTCTGCAGACGTTTTCTCTCAACAATGGAATCCTGCTAAGTATGCATTTTCTGAAGATGCTCAAGGACTTTCTATCAGTTACACTCCTTATTTAACAGATCTTGCCAATGACATCTCATTAGGTCAGATTACGTATTACAACAAAATCAACGAAAAAAGTGCCTTTGCAGGAAGTTTTCGCTATTTTGGTTTTGGAGGAATTGAATTAAGATACACTGGAGACCCAAATGAGGCCGTAAGAGAAGTAAATCCAAACGAATTTGCCTTAGACGGATCTTATTCATTAAAATTAAGCGAGAAATTCTCTATGGCTGTTGCCGGACGTTTCATCAGCTCAAACTTAAAAGTTGCTTCAGAAGAAGTTGATGCTACATCTGCAAGATCTTTTGCTGTTGACGTGGCAGCTTTTTACCAATCTGAAGAAATTGCTTATCAAGATTTCAATGGTAGATGGAGAGCCGGTGTTAACTTCCAAAACATGGGACCAAAAATCAGCTATGATAATGATGACGTAAGCACAAACTTCTTACCTGCAAATTTAAGATTAGGAGGAGGATTTGATTTTATCTTTGATGATTACAACAAACTTACTTTAAGTGCTGAGCTTACGAAACTTTTAGTTCCGACTCCTCCAGGAATTGGAACACCAGTAGACGTAAACGGCGATGGCGATTTTGACGATCCAGAAGATATTTCTCAACAAGAAGCGACAGACATTGGTTATAGAAATTATAATGACATTGGCTGGTTTCAAGGAATCTTTAAATCTTTTGGAGATGCACCCGGCGGATTTAAAGAAGAAATAAAAGAAGTAACTTATAGCGTAGCTGCAGAATACATGTATCAAGATGCTTTTGCAATGCGTTTAGGATATTACCATGAAAGCCCAGAAAAAGGTGCTAAACAATTTTTCTCTTTAGGAGCAGGATTCAAATACAACATTATGAAAATCGATGTGTCGTACTTATTCTCAGCATCTAAAATAAAAAATCCTTTAGAAAACACACTTCGTTTCTCATTAACGTTTAACTTTGGAGACAAATACGAAACGTATTAAAGATAAAGTTTAAAATAAAAATAATTCAATCCAAATTCCGGCATTTTAGGAATTTGGATTTTTTTTCCCTTAAAAACAGATGAAAGAAATCGAAATAACAACATCATTTACCATATTTGATACCCTAAATGAACTTCCAACGGAAATTCAGGATTTAATGCATCAAGCCATCGAGGTTAGAAAAAAAGCTTATGCACCCTATTCAAAATTTAAAGTTGGAGCCGCTTTGCTTTTAGATAACGGAAAAGTTATTTTAGGTTCTAATCAAGAAAATGCCGCTTATCCGTCTGGACTTTGTGCAGAAAGAACTGCGATTTTTTACGCAGGAAGTACCTATCCAGAAGCAAAAATCTTAAAAATGGCAATTACAGCAGCTTCAGACATCAATCAGACCACTGCTCCTATTCCGCCTTGTGGATCGTGTCGCCAATCAATAGCAGAATACGAAATAAAACAAGACACCCCTATTGAAATCTATTTTATGGGAGAAATTGGCGAAATTTACAAATCATCATCCCTAAAAAATTTACTCCCATTGATGTTCGACAAAAAGTTCTTGTAAAAAAAAGCCAAAAAGTATCGTTTTAATTTTAGTTCTTAAATGTAATGTCTTATTTTTGCATCCCGACCTTTCGGGCGCAAATTTGTGGGAGGAAACTATTTTGCGTTACAGGCACAATAATCGATAACACAAACAACTTTAGCAAAAGAAAGAATTCAGATGAAAGAAGTTACAAAAGAGGTATATTTAAAGTGGTATGAGGACATGCTACTTTGGAGAAAGTTTGAAGACAAACTTGCAGCATTATACATTCAACAAAAAGTTAGAGGTTTTCTACACCTATATAATGGTCAAGAAGCTGTATTAGCTGGCGCACTGCACGCTATGGATTTGACCAAAGATAAAATGATTACTGCTTACAGAAACCACGTTCAGCCAATTGGTATGGGAGTTGATCCTAGAAACGTAATGGCAGAACTTTTAGGAAAAGCAACAGGAACTTCTAAAGGTATGGGAGGTTCTATGCACATTTTCTCTAAAGAACACGGTTTTTACGGTGGACACGGAATCGTAGGTGCTCAAATTCCTGTAGGAGCTGGTATTGCTTTTGCAGATAAATATTTTAATACTGGCGGTGTTACTATGACTTACTTTGGTGATGGTGCTGCTAGACAAGGTTCTCTTCACGAAGCTTTTAACATGGCTATGTTATGGAAACTTCCAGTTGTATTTATCGTTGAAAACAATGGTTACGCAATGGGAACTTCTGTAGAAAGAACTGCAAACCACACTGACATCTGGAAATTAGGTTTAGGTTATGAAATGCCTTGCGGGCCTGTTGACGGAATGAACCCTGTAAAAGTTGCTGAAGCAATGCACGAAGCTATCGAAAGAGCGCGTCGCGGAGACGGACCAACTTTCCTTGAAATGAAAACGTACCGCTACAGAGGACACTCTATGTCTGATGCACAATTATACCGTTCTAAAGAAGAGGTTGAAGAGTACAAAAAAATCGACCCAATTACTCAAGTTCTTGATGTAATCTTGGATCAAAAATATGCTACACAAGAAGAAATTGAAGTAATTGACCAAAGAGTTAAAGACTTAGTTGAAGAGTGTGCGAAATTCGCTGAAGAATCTCCATACCCAGACTTACAACAATTATACGATGTAGTATACGCACAAGAAGACTATCCATTTACACCTCATAAATTATAATATCATGGCGATTAAAGTAACAATGCCTCGTTTGAGCGATACTATGACTGAAGGAACGGTAGCAACTTGGCTTAAAAAAGTAGGCGACAAAGTAAGCGAAGGTGATATCTTAGCTGAAATCGAAACAGACAAAGCAACAATGGAGTTCGAATCTTTTAACGAAGGAACTCTTTTACATATCGGAATTCAGGCTGGAGAAACTGCTCCAGTTGATTCATTATTAGCTATCATTGGTAAAGAAGGAGAAGATATCTCTGCTCTTTTAGCTGGTGGTGACGCTCCTGCTGCTGAAGCTCCAAAAGCGGATGCTCCTGCTGCTGAAGCAAAAACTGAAACTGCTGCTCCTGCAAAAGCTGCTGAATTACCAAAAGGTGTTATAGTTGTAACTATGCCACGTTTGAGTGACACAATGACTGAAGGTACTGTAGCAACTTGGTTGAAAAAAGTTGGCGATACTGTAGCTGAAGGAGATATTTTAGCAGAAATTGAAACAGACAAAGCGACTATGGAGTTTGAGTCTTTCAATGCTGGTACATTATTATACATCGGAATTCAAGAAGGAAACACTGCTCCTGTTGACAGCTTATTAGCTATCATTGGGCCTGCAGGAACTGATATTTCTGGAGTTGCTGATAACTTTACCGCTGGAGGCGCTGCAACTGCAAGTGCTCCTGCTGCAGAAGAAAAAGCTGCTCCTGCTGCTGAAAAAGCACCTGAAGCTGCTGCTGAAACTTCAAACGGAGGAAGAATTTTAGCTTCACCATTAGCTAAGAAAATTGCTTCTGACAAAGGAATCCAATTATCTCAAGTTAAAGGTTCTGGAGAAAACGGACGTATCGTGAAAAGCGATATCGAGAACTTTACTCCATCTGCTCAAGCACAAACTGCTTCTGTACCTGCTGCTAAACAAGAAGCTTCTGCTCCTGCTGCACCAAAAGTTTTTGTTCCTGCTGGAGAAGTTTACACAGAAGAGATCAAAAATTCTCAAATGCGTAAAATCATTGCAAAACGTTTGGCAGAATCTTTATTTACTGCGCCTCACTACAACTTAGTGATCGAAGTAAGTATGGACGAAGCAATGCAAGCAAGAACTGCTATCAATAGCGTTCCAGATACAAAAGTATCTTTCAACGATATGGTAATCAAAGCTTGTGCTTTAGCATTGAAAAAACATCCAAAAATCAACTCTCAGTGGAAAGAAGATGCTATCATCATCAACCACCACGTAAACATTGGTGTTGCTGTAGCTGTTGAGGACGGATTAGTAGTTCCTGTATTGAAATTTACAGACGCTATGAGTTTATCTCAAATCGGTGGTTCAGTAAGAGATCTTGCTGGAAGAGCTAAAAACAAAAAATTAGGACCACAAGAAATGGAAGGAAGTACTTTTACAGTATCTAACCTTGGAATGTTTGGTATTACTGAATTCAATTCAATTATCAACCAACCAAACTCTGCTATCCTTTCTGTAGGTGCAATTGTTGAGAAACCAGTAGTTAAAAACGGTCAAATCGTAGTTGGAAACACAATGATGTTATCATTAGCATGTGACCACAGAACAATTGACGGAGCAACTGGAGCTCAGTTCTTACAAACATTAAAACAATACATCGAAAGCCCAGTTACAATGTTGGCATAATTTTAAATTGCCAGCCTGAGCGAAGTCGAAGGTATCCATAATAAAATCCCGTCCCGAAAAACTTCGGGACGGGATTTTTTGTTTAATTTTCATCCTCAAATTCAAAACCTCACAAAATGAAGAAACTAATTCTTGTTACTTTATTTCTGACAGCAATTGCCTGCCAGAAAAAAGAGCAGACAGAAAAAACAGGTGCTGTTACAGACGAACACAGTTATTCTAAACCAGAACTTGCTGTTGTAAAACATCTTGATCTTGATATCAAAGTTGATTTTGACACGCAAACTATTTCAGGAAAAGCATCTTGGACAATTGACAATATCAGTAAAGGGAACGAAATCATCTTCGACGAAAACACTTTAGACATCACAAAAGTAACTTTAGGCGATGACGAAAAAGAAACCAAATTCGAACTTGGGGCAGCCACTGAATTTCACGGAAAACCGCTTCATATTACAATCGACTCCAATACAACCAAAGTAAATATTTACTACAACACTACTAAAGATGCTGTGGCATTGCAATGGTTAAAACCAGAACAAACTGCAGACAAAAAGAAACCTTTTGTTTTCTCTCAAGGCGAAAGTGTTTGGTCTCGCACATGGATTCCGTGTCAAGATTCTCCAGGAATTCGTTTTACTTACAATGCGAAAGTTACGGTTCCTAAAGATTTATTAGCCGTAATGAGCGCTGTAAATCCGGAGAAGAAAAATGATACTGGAGTCTATACTTTCAAACAAGACAAAGCAATTCCTTCTTATTTAATGGCAATTGCTGTTGGAGATATCGAATTCCAAGCAATCGACAACAGAACTGGAGTTTATGCAGAACCATCTGTTCTAAAAAGCGCAGCTTACGAATTTGCTGAATTAGGAAAAATGGTAAATGCTGCCGAAAAACTATACGGACCATACCGCTGGGGACGTTATGATGTTTTGGTGTTACCTCCAAGTTTCCCTTATGGTGGAATGGAGAATCCAAACTTGACTTTCTTAACTCCGGGAGTAATTGCTGGAGATCGTTCGCTTACAAGTTTGCTAGCACATGAATTAGGACACAGCTGGAGCGGAAACTTAGTGACAAACGCAACTTGGGATGATATTTGGCTAAACGAAGGTTTTACCACTTATGTGGAACACAGAATTGGAGAAGCAATCTTCGGGAAGAAAGAATTTGACATGCAAAATGTTATCACCAATAAAGAATTGGTTGATAATGTTGCCGAATATGGAGATACAAATCCAGACACAAGATTAAAAGTAAGCCTTACAGGAAGAAACCCTGACGAAGGCATCAGCATGATTCCTTATGTAAAAGGATATGCTTTTTTAAGAGTTATTGAAAATGCTGTGGGTCGTGAAAAATTCGATCCGTTTATTAAAAACTATTTTGATTCTCATGCTTTTCAATCTATTACAACAGAAGATTTCGTTAAATATATCAATGAAAATCTGATTAAAGGCGACAAAGCTTTAGCAGATAAAATCCAATTAGACAACTGGATTTACAAACCAGGAATTCCATCAAACATTCTTCCTGTAAGTTCTACAGATTTTGATGCCATTGATGCTATTCAAAAAAGCTGGAGAGAAACTGGCGTTGCAGGTTTAAGCAAAAAAATCACAACTACAGCAGAAAAACAGCATTTTATTGATCATCTTCCTACTGATATAACTGCAAAAGAAATGGAAGCAATTGATAAAGAATTCAACTTTACTAAAGGCGGTAATTTTATTATTAAGCGCCAATGGTTTGTTCAGGCAATTCGTCATCAATATAAAGCAGCAAATCCTGCAATTGAACAATTTCTAATTGGAAGCAGCAGAACTGGCTCTATTACGATGCTTTATAAAGAAATGATTAAAACTCCAGAAGGAAAAATTTGGGCTAAGCAAGTATTTGACAAGGCCAAATCTGGCTATCATGCAACAACTATTCAGGATGCTGAAGGTGTTTTGAAATAGTTTTTTCTAGAAAAAATTTGAAAAGAGTCTGTTCTTTACGAACAGACTCTTTTTTTTACGTATTGTTTGTCATTCCGAGGAACGAGGAATCGCACTCGTAAATCGATTTAGATTTTCGATTTAGATTGCGGAGTTTCTAGTGTGATCCTTCCTTCGTCAGGATGACAAACTAGACGATAAATAACTTTGTCAAAGTTTGAAGCTTTGACAAAGTTAACTATCTGCAAAATCTGTTATTATTGACAAACTAAACAAAAACAATCTTATGAAAACGAGTGTCCTAGCCCAGATTGCAGCGGAAAGCCCGGAGCTCAAGAACCTTATTTTCTTGCCAGAAAACAGCGACCAACGGAAGCTCGTTTTATGGCTTAGAAAAATAAGGTTCTTGAGTGAGGACTTGAAGCGGAAAGCTGGATTAGCTCCTAAAAAAACACTAGGGAAAATTGTCCATCACATAGCGTACATTCTCCATGTTTTAAAATCTGTAATCGTCGCAACTTTGTAATGTCAAAAGACAACAACAAATAACAACAATTAAATATTAAATAAAATGACACGATTAACAGCTTTAAACCCAGAAGAAGTAACAGGAAAAACTAAAGATTTATTCAACGCAGTTCAGGCAAAATTAGGCGTTGTTCCAAACATGATGAGAACAATGGGAAATTCACCAGCCGTTTTGGAAGGATATTTGAATTTGAGCGGTGCATTAAGCCACGGAAAATTAAGCGCAAAAACAGGCGAATTAATTGCATTGGCGGTTTCAGAAAGCAACTCTTGCGATTATTGTTTAGCAGCTCACACCTTTATTGGAGAAAAATTGGTAAAAGCAGATCCAGCAGTTTTAAAAGCAGCAAGATCTGGAAATTCTGATGATGCGAAAACAGAAGCGATTTTACAATTGGCTAAAACACTAATCAGCAAAGGCGGTTTAGTAAATGACGAAGATGTCAACAAAGCTAAAAACGCAGGAGTTTCTGATGCTGAAATTGCAGAAACTATCGCTCATGTAGCTTTGAATGTATTGACAAACTACTTTAACAATGTAGCAAATACTGAAATTGATTTTCCAGCAGTTTAAATCAAGATTTACGCAATCACTATAACAAAAAACAATTTATAAAGATAGTTGTGAATTTATTTCATAACTATCTTTATATTTTTAAAAATGAAACCGAATATGAGCGCTCAAAATGTTTTCACTTTAATAAATCCGCAAAATGGAAATTTGGCTTTTAAAATTCTTCCGTTTAGCGACAACAGCCATTTTGATCATTTGCAACGAAACAACTATTACTCCTTAATTTGGGTAACCAAAGGAAAAGGCAAAGTAAAAGCCGATTTTGCAGAACATCATTTAGAAGAAAACTCACTTCTTGCTTTTTCGCCTTACCAGCCTTTTATGCTTTGCGTGAGCGAACCAATTGAAGGAATCGCAATCCATTTTCATTCTGATTTTTATTGCATTCACATGCATCAAAAAGAAGTTTCTTGCAATGGCGTTTTATTCAATAATATTTATCAGCCTCCGTATGTTCAGGTTACAGAACAAGCTTCACAAACTTTTAATATGGTAATTGATCAGATGAAAGCTGAAATTCAAAACGCAGAATTAGCGCAGTATGAATTATTGATTTCTTATTTGAAAATATTTTTAATTACCGCTTCAAGATTAAAAACAGAACAACTGGAAGAGATGAAATCGGTTCCAGATTCTAAAGAACCTATAATTCTCCAAAACTTAAAAGATGCCATTGAACTGAATTTTAAAACGAAACATTCTGCTGGAAACTATGCTGAATTATTGAACATTTCCCCAAAAGCCTTGGCAAAATTATCTAAGAATTATTTCAATAAAACCTTAACAGATTTAATTTCGGAAAGAATCATCATTGAAGCCAAAAGGGAATTATACATGACCAACAAAACGGTCAAAGAAATTGCATACGAATTAGGTTATGATGATGAACATTATTTCAGTCGTTTCTTTAAAACTAATGCCGATGTTTCCCCACAAATCTATCGCGAAACGGTAGGTTTTGGCAAAATGGATACTTAGTTTAGAGTCGCAGTTTTCAGTCGCAGCTTGCTGATTACTATAAAACCGTTACTGATTACTTATTTTTCGCTTCTATCCATTTAGACATGTATCTCGTACTTGTATAAGCGTGATGTTGCAACAGATTTCCCATGAAATTATGAAGCCGGTGGCTTTTAGAATCTACTAAAAGTGAATTTATCAATGAAATCAATTGACTTGAATAAGCGCTTTTCTGATAGCATTTATTAATGATTTCGATTCCATTTTTTTGTGATTGTTTCCAAAGATTTTCATCTTTATAAAGCTCAATCGCTTTTTTTGCAAACTCAACCGAATCATCTTCGATAAAACCATTCCAAGGCAAATTTTCATGCATTGCTTCAGAACCAATTGACGTTGTCGCACTTGGCGTTCCACATTGCATGGCTTCTAAAAGTTTACCTTTTAAACCCGCACCAAAACGAATTGGCGCTAGAACAACTCTAGCTTTTTTTACAATTTCATTGGCATCTTCTGCCCTTCCCATTATATAAAAACCATTTTTAGGCTGATGCAATTGCAGTACTTTTTGTGAGGGATATGCTCCGTAAACTTCCAAAATGGCTTCTGGAAAATCTCTTTTTATAGCAGGCCAGATTGCTTCTTTCAAATATTGAACGGTATTCCAATTCGGTTCATGAAGAAAGTTTCCAATGAAAATGAAATTTTTCCGTTCATCAAAAGAAGGCAATTTCAAAAGTTCTTCCTCTTTCATTTCATCCACCAAAAACGGAAGATAAAAAAGTAAGTCTTCATTAATTTTGAAAACATCTTTTAGAATATTCATTTCGAATTCAGAAATAATCAAAGACAGATCACATCTTAAAATACTCGCAATTTCTCGTTTTGCCACTTCTTCAGACAATAAATCTTCCAATTCGAAAATCCTATTTTCCTTAAAAGCTTTTTGCCTCGCCGTTCTTAAAGAATGCACATCTTCAGTATCTAAAATTCTAATCGCTTTTGGACACTTTTCAATTACGCGCCACCCAAATTGTTCTTCAATCATAAAGCGATCAAACAAGACAACATCTGGATTTAATTCCAAGATAAAATCATCAAAAGTGGAAGAATTGAGTTCGATGTTCTTTTTTATTACTCCAAACTCAGACAAATCAACCATAAAATTACTGTCCTGAGCGGCACTTGCAAAAGTAATTTCAAATCCATTTTCTTTGAAAATAGAAATCAATTGCATCATTCTTCCACCTGCTGCAGAAGACTTTGGCTCGGGCCAGACAAACCCTATAATTAAAAGTTTTTTGATTTGATTCATAATCTTTGTTTCATATTACAAAATAATACTATTTTCCGCGGATTTGCACCCAATTTCCTGAAATTCGGTGGTAAAAAAACACTAATTTTGCAAAATCTAAATGGTGGGAAATTATGTTGGGATTAAAATTAGCTACAGACCCTCGCTGGGTAAATATCGTTGAGTCAAATATCGAAGAAATTTTAACTGATCACGCCTGGTGCGAGCAAAAAGCGGCTTCAAATGCGATTAGTATCGTTACTTACAACTCTGAACTCGAAGAATTGGTAACCGAAATGCTTGAAATTGCTAGAGAAGAACTGGAACATTTTCAGATGGTTCATAACATTATAAAGCAACGCGGACTTGCTTTAGGCCGCGAAAGAAAAGATCATTACGTAAATGTACTTTTTAAGTTCATGAAAAAAGATGGTAGCCGTAGAGATGCACTTTGCGACCGATTATTGTTTTCTGCCATGATTGAAGCTAGAAGTTGCGAGCGCTTTAAAGTACTTTCTGAAAACATTAAAGATGAAGAATTAGCAAAATTCTACCGTGATTTAATGATTTCTGAAGCTGGTCATTACACTACATTTTTAGGATTTGCCAGAAAATATCAAGATAATATTGATATCGACAAACGCTGGAAAGAATGGATTGAATATGAAGGTTCGATTATTACTAATTATGGTAAAAACGAAACCGTTCACGGATAAATTACGCTCTTTTTTATTACTCTATTTTCATATCTAAATACCACTATTCGCTATGCAGAAAAGTAAATCCAGATCAATCGTTTTTAAAATTGCGAAGTATTTCGGAATAACTTTCGCGGTTATTATAGGATTATTATTTTTAACGCCTATCGTCTTTGAGGATCAAATAAAAGAGCAAATAAAGAAAACAGCTAATGAAAGATTAAGCGCAGAACTAAATTATTCTGACGTTTCTGTCTCATTCTTCCGCCATTTTCCTTCTCTTACTTTAACTTTAGATAATTTAAGTTTAAATGGTTCAGCTCCATATACAAACGAAAAATTTATCACTGCAAAAGAGGTTTCTTTCGGAATCAATGTAGCGAGTCTTATTTTCAGCAAATCGGTAAAAATTGACCAGATCTATTTATCCGATTCTTTTATAAATGTAAAAGTGAATCCAAATGGAGAAGCCAATTACAACATTTATAAATCTCAAGAACAGGCTTCGCAACCAAAAGACAGCTCCGACACTGCCTTAAAGCTAGAGCGAATTGAGATTTTGAATAGTAAAATTATTTACGATGATAAATCGACAAAAGTCCATTTTGACGCTTACGGATTTAACTATTTAGGAAAAGGAGATTTGAATAAAGCCGTTTTTGACTTGTATTCGAAAGCTAAAATCGAGAAATTGAATATCGTTTATGAAGACGAACCTTATTTAATGAACAAAAAAATTGATGCTGATTTGATCACAAAAGTCAACATCAACTCACTTTCTTTCTTTTTCCAACAAAACAACCTTAAAATCAATCAGCTTCTGGTGGACTTTAAAGGGAAATTTGACATTTTGAAAGATGGTTACAACATGGATTTTGTTATTAAATCTGACAATAGCAATTTATATGATGTTTTTACCGCTTTTCCTCCAAAATACATTACTTGGCTTTCTAAAACCGAATTGAAAGGAAATACCAATCTTTTGCTGACTTTAAAAGGAAAGTATATTGCTTCGGAAAATATTGCTCCAGATTTGAATTTAGATGTAAAGATAAACGACGGTTTTGTCAATTATAACAAAAGCGCATTTCCTGTTTCAAATTTAAATTTAGACATCAAAACAAAAGTTCCATCTTTAAATCCGGATCTGGTTATTGTTGATGCAAAAAACCTTTCCTTAAACATTAATCAGGATTATTTAAAATCTACGTTTTTGGTTAAAGGAGTAAATACACCCGAAATTAACGCCGATTTTAAAGCTAAAATTGATCTTGAAAAGCTAACTAAAGCACTCGGAATTCCCGATATTGAACTAAAAGGAGCTTTGGCTGGAGATGTAAAAGCAAACGGAGTATTCGATCAAAAAAACAAGCGTTTTCCTGTTACAAACGGAATCGTTAATTTAGAAAATGGTTATTTAAAAACACCGTATTACCCAAATCCGATTACAAACATTACTATTAAAGCTAAAATCGCAAACCAAAAAGGAACTTTTGAGGATTTAAAAATAAACTTAACTCCAACTCAGTTTACCTTTGAAGGAAAACCGGTTTTTGTGCAAGCTTATTTAAGCAATTTTGATGATTTAAATTATGACATAAAAGCTAAAGGAGAATTGGATGTGAGCAGAATTTACAAAGTATTCTCTCAAAAAGGTCTTGATCTTGACGGTTTCGTAAAAGCAGATTTATCTTTGAAAGGAAAACAAAGCGATGCCGAAAAAGGAAATTATAGCAAACTAAATAACAAAGGAACTCTTGAATTAAGAAACATCGGAATTGCTTCTGAATATCTTCCAAAGAGATTCATTATCAAAGAAGGAATTTTCAAAATCAATCAGGATAAAATGTCGTTCAATAATTTCTTGGCCGCTTACGGACAATCTGATTTTAAAATGAATGGTTATTTGCAGAATGTTTTCAATTATGCCATGACCAATACAGGCGTTTTAAGAGGCTCTTTTAAAGTTACTTCTCGATATATTAATATTGACGAATTTATGTCGAGTGTAGATCCTAATACACCCGTAACAGAAAGTTCAACTCCAAAAACAGAAGCAAAACAATCAGACAATACCCAAACTGGCGTTATTATCATCCCGACCAATTTGAATTTACAGTTAATCGCAAATGCTCAAAAAGTAAATTTCGACAAATTAAATCTGCAAAATGCAACTGGAAATTTAACCATGAAAAATGGTAAATTAACGATGCAAAATACTGGTTTCAACCTCATTGGATGCAATGTTTCTATGAATGCCAATTATCAAGCCGTTACTCCGCAAAAGGCAAATTTTGATTACGCGATAAAAGCCACAGATTTTGACATTAAAAGAGCCTATAATGAAATCGAAGTTTTTAGAAAAATGGCCAGCGCTGCAGAAAAAGCACAAGGGATTGTTTCTTTAGATTATCAATTAAAAGGCCGCTTAAATGCAAATATGGATCCTGTCTATCCTTCTCTTGTAGGCGGCGGGACGCTTTCTGTAAAAGATGTAAAAGTAAGAGGTTTGAAAATGTTTAATGCTGTAAGCAAACAAACAAATTCTGAATCTATGAAAAATCCAGATCTTTCGAAAGTAGACATTAAAACAACCGTTAAAAACAATATTATAACTGTAGAACGATTTAAATTTAAGTTTGCTGGCTTTAGACCAAGAATCGAAGGAACATCAAGCTTAGACGGAAGACTGAACCTAAAAATGCGTTTAGGATTGCCTCCTTTTGGTATTTTTGGAATTCCGTTAACTGTAACAGGAACACAGGATAATCCAAAAGTAAAAGTGGGAAGAAAAACGGAAGACTTAGAAGAAACTAAGGATACTGAGGATTAAATTTCAAATTCCAATCAACAAAATTCCAAATTCCAAACTGGATCTCAACATATCAACCTTTGTCAAAGTTTAAAACTTTGACAAAGGTTTTTTTTATATAAATTTGATAAAGTTTTACTCTCTTAAATCATGGCTATTCCAACAAACAAAGAAGAATTGCAAACTGCAATCAAAACCAATTACAGCAAGTTAAAAAAAGAGTTATCTAAAATTCCTGAAGAATCCACCACAATTCCAAACTTACACGGGCATGCAAAAGATACATTAATGAGCATTAACAATCTTGTTTCTTATTTAATAGGATGGGGAGAATTGGTACTAAAATGGAACACAAAGAAAAAACTAAACGAAGCGGTCGATTTTCCCGAAACAGGCTACAAATGGAATGAATTGGGAAAACTGGCACAAAAATTCTATAAGGATTATGAAAAAGACGATTTTAATACCTTATGCACTAAACTAAACAATACCGTTCAAAAGATTCTTTCTTTAATTGAAGAGAAATCTAATACAGAATTATATGAAACCGCTTGGTATGAAAAGTGGACATTAGGCAGAATGATACAATTTAATACGGCATCTCCTTACAATAATGCAAGAGGCAGAATTCGCAAGTGGAAAAAAGAAAACAATATTTTATAATTTCAATTAAGAAAAGACAAATTTAGAAACATACAAAATCCCTTTGCCCATCAACCACAACAATAAAGCAAGTCCCAATAACTTCCAAGCCCAACCTTTTCCTCTTTTCCAGTTTGAGAAAAAAGAAAAAACTTCCATATACTTTATTATTACAAATAAGGTTGATCCTATAATTGCAAACCAGATCACTTCGTATAAGCCAAAATAAAAACCGTATAGAAAAACCGCACCAAGAAAAAGGAACGTTACCAATTGTATAAAATAATAATTTCTAAAACTGTATTTATGATTCGCTTTTAATGACAGTATTAAAAATGAAAAAGTCTCCAAACTTATGAATGCCGCAATAACATTGTAAAAAACAGCATTCCATTGCAGCACAAGAACAATAGTTAAAACAACCGCTACAACTGTACATGCGGCTAGAGAATTGACACTTCTTTCTCTATATACTTGATTCTTAAAAGGAAATAAAATTGGATGCATAAATTTTTCCAATGTACGCCAAAACGGTAAAGCATAAATTGCAGCAATTGCTGAAACCACAATTTCGTAGTTATAAAAAATATCTGCAGGAACTTTATACAATACATACCAAAGAGCCAATGTAATCAAAACAGCTGGCAGACATATTGTTTTTATGGTCTCCCACGGATCTTTTCCCCAGAAATTACTTCCGATCTCAAAAACGTATTTTTTAACCCAATATTCTCTAGTAAACAAAGCGGTTGACTGACTCCATAATAAAAATAGTCCCAAATGAATAATTACTGTTCGCACTACAAAATCTTCAACAGAAACGGCATAAAAGATACAAGCGACTCCTACTATCAAAAGTTCGAAAGTCAACAATAAGGGAGAAAATAAATATCTTAAAACAGGCTCTAAACGTTTAAGAAGAAACCCAATCCATAAACTCCAATATTTTTTAAAGAGCGCAATAACCGCACAAATAGCTATAAAGGCCGACAAATAAAACATCCAGTTCGTAAACAACTGAGTCTGCATCCAAATTTGAACTCTGGAGTTTTTTTGAGGTTCGTAGATTACTTTGGAATTATCAAAAATCTGCTGTGCTAATTCATCTCTCGTTTTAAAATCAAACTCTGGAAACAATTTTTTGTTTTCCTCCCAAAATTGATCTGTTTTAAAGCCATTCCTTTTTAGAACTTCAAATTCATATAAAGTTTTTTTCTGTTTTTCATTTAAAGAACTTAAATGACTTACGATATTTTCCGAAGGAGTATTTGCATAAGTGCCAAGACAGCACAACAAAAACAATATTAAAATCTTTTTCAAACTTTTTTATTTAAAGAGGCTAAACAAATGTAAGTTTTAAAGTCTTTCCAAAAAAGTCATAGAAATAAAAAAACCCGATCATTTCTGAACGGGTTTTTTATAAAAAGTAATCTTAAATTATTAAGCCTCGAAAGGAATAATAGATACATAAGATTTGTTATCTCTTTTCTTTTGGAACTTAACAACTCCAGCAACTCTTGCGTGAAGAGTGTGATCTTTACTAATGTAAACGTTTTCACCTGGATTGTGTTTTGAACCTCTTTGTCTAACGATGATGTTTCCAGCAATAGCAGCTTGTCCACCATAAATCTTAACGCCTAAACGTTTTGATTCTGATTCTCTACCATTCTTCGAACTACCGACACCTTTCTTGTGAGCCATGACGTATGAGTTTAAATATTGTTATTATTCTTTAGTAGCTTCTTTTTTAGCTTTTGGAGCTGCTTTTTTAGCTTTTGGAGCTTCTACTTCTTCAGTAGCTGCTTCTTCTGCTACAACCGCTTTTTTAGCTGCTGCTTTTTTAGTTCCTCCTGCTGCAGTAATACCTTCAATTACAATTTGTGTAAGATATTGTCTGTGACCATTTCTTTTTTTGTATCCTTTTCTTCTTTTCTTTTTGAAAACGATAACTTTATCACCTTTTAAGTGTTTTAACACTTTAGCTTCTACTGAAGCACCTTCTATAGCTGGGGCGCCTAAAGTTACATTTCCATTATCATCTAATAAAAGAACTTTGTCAAAAGAAACTTTTGAACCTTCTTCATTAGCTAAACGGTGAACATAAACCTTTAAGTCTTTGCTTACTTTAAATTGTTGCCCTGCTATCTCTACGATTGCATACATATCAAATTGATTTATTGAATTTTAAGGTTGCAAATATACAACTAATAATTTACTATGCAACCCATAGAAGGAAAAATATTTTTACCCGAAAAAACCTTGTTTTTCAAGCAGTTCTGCACATAAAATATAATTAATTTAAAGTAAAGGATTGTTAAAATCGTATTTATTTAAAAACAAATCTACAATTCGTAATTAAAAAAAACTATTTTTGATGTAACCAAAATCAACTCTTGTCTACCTACTATATGTTGATATTTTAAAATTATTAATCTTTATGAAAAAATCAGTAATGATGTTAAGTGCTGCATTAATGCTTGGCGGAGTGGCTCATGCCCAAAAAGTAGCTTTCGAAGAATACGACTTAGACAATGGCCTACATGTCATTTTACACAATGACCCTTCTGCTCCTGTCGTTATTACTTCAGTAATGTATCATGTGGGATCAAAAGACGAACGTCCTGACAGAACTGGATTTGCTCACTTTTTTGAACATCTATTATTTGAAGGAACCCAAAATATAAAACGTGGGGAATGGATGAAAATTGTTACTGCAAATGGAGGTGTAAACAACGCCAACACATCTGATGACCGAACTTATTATTATGAAGTTTTTCCTTCTAACAGTTTAGAACTTGGCTTATGGATGGAATCGGAAAGATTAATGCATCCTATCATTAATAAGATTGGAGTTGACACGCAGAATGAAGTCGTAAAAGAAGAAAAAAGAATGCGTTATGACAATCAGCCGTACGGAAATATTCTTCCTGAGGTTAAAAAGAACATGTTCAAAAATCATCCTTATAGATGGACCACAATTGGTTCTATGAAAGATTTGGATGCAGCAACTCTTGAAGAATTCCAAGCTTTTAATAAAAAATTCTACACTCCAAATAATGCCGTTTTGGTCGTTGCAGGAGATTTTGAAAAAACAAAAACAAAAGAATGGATTCAGAAATATTTTGGACCAATTCCAAAAGGTGAAGAAGTTAAAAAACAAACTTACACAGAAGAACCTATAAACCAAACTATTAAAGCAACTTACGAAGATCCGAATATTCAGATCCCAATGATTGTAGCTTCATACAGAACGCCTTCAATGAAAACCAGAGATGCTAGGGTTTTAGATTTGATTTCTTCTTATTTAAGTGATGGAAAAAGTTCTAAACTTTACAAAAAAATAGTTGACGACAAAAAAATGGCGTTACAAATTGGCGCAGTAGGATTTAGTCAAGAAGATTACGGAATGTACATTCTTTATGGACTACCAATGGCACCATACACCATTAATGATATTTTAAAGGAAATGGATGAGGAAATTGTAAAAATCCAAACCGATCTTATTTCCGAAAAAGATTATGAAAAATTACAGAATAAATTCGATAACAATTACGTAAATGCCAATGCAAGCGTAGAAGGAATTGCAGAAAATCTAGCCTCTTATTATCTTCTGTATGGAGATGTCAATTTAATTAATACTGAAATCGACATTTACCACTCTATTACGAGAGAAGAAATTAGAGAAGTTGCCAAGAAATACCTGAATCCGAATCAGCGTTTGATTTTAGATTATGTTCCTACTGCCAAATCTCAAAACTAAGAATATCGAATCATGAAAAAAATATATCCTTTTTTAATCCTTATTTTCCTAACTGGAATTATGCAAGCACAAGATCGTCCACAACCCAAACCAGGAAATGCCCCAGTAGTCAACATCAAAAAACCGCAGACCTTTGTTTTAGCAAACGGAATGAAAGTTTTAGTTGTTGAAAACCACAAATTACCTAGAGTGAGCTATACACTTACTTTAGATAATGCGCCGTTTACTGAAGGCAACAAAAAAGGGGTTGACGAATTGACCAGCAGCTTAATTGGAAATGGAACTAAAAAAACAACCAAAGAAGCTTTTAACGAAGAAATTGATTTTTACGGAGCTAATATCAACTTTACTTCTCAAGGCGCCTATGCAAGTTCATTGTCAAAGTATTCTGGCCGCGTTTTAGAACTTTTAGCAGAAGGCGCTTTACAACCCAATTTCACTCAAACTGAATTTGATAAAGAAAAAGCAAAACTTTTGGAAGGCCTTAAAGCTGACGAAAAAAGCGTTCCTGCCATTTCAAACCGAGTGGTTGATGTTTTGGCTTTTGGAAAAAATCATCCGGTAGGAGAATATCTTTCTGAAGAGACTGTAAAAAACGTAACTCTTGCAGATGTTCAAAATAATTACAATACTTATTTCGTTCCAGAAAATGCTTATTTAGTTATTATTGGTGACGTCAAATTTAAAGAAGCAAAAACTGCTGTTGAGAAATTATTCAATGGATGGAAAAAGCAGACTGCACCAAAAAACACTTACCCAACTCCAGTAAACGTTTCGGGCTTACAAATCGATTTTGTTGATGTTCCAAATGCGGTTCAATCTGAAATTTCATTAGTAAATACGGTAAATTTAAGAATGAACGATCCAGATTTTTTCCCTGCTGTTATTGCCAATCAAATTCTTGGAGGCGATTTCAACAGCTACCTAAACATGAATTTACGCGAACAGCACGCTTGGACTTATGGAGCAAGTTCTAGCATTGGAAGCGGGAAATATGTCACTAAATTTAAGGCCTCATCTGCCGTTAGAAATACAGTAACAGATAGCGCTGTTGTTCAATTCGTTAAAGAAATCAAACGAATCAGAACAGAAAGAGTTGATCCAGAAGTTTTAAGAAATGTAAAAGCAGGTTATATTGGAAGATTTGTAATGCAAGTTGAAAAACCACAAGCTGTTGCGCGTTACGCTTTGAACATTGAAACAGAAAAACTTCCTGCAGATTTCTACGAAAAATACATTCAGACTATCAACAATGTTACTGCCGATGATATTTATCGTGTGGCCAACAAGTATTTCTTGTTAGACAATATGCGTATCGTAATAGTGGGTAAAGGATCTGACGTACTTCCTGGTTTAGAAAAATTACAAATTCCGATTCACTATTTCGACAAATACGGAAACCCAGTTGAAAAACCCGCTACAAAAAAAGAGGCGCCTAAAGATATTAGTGCAAAAACGGTTTTTGAAAACTATATTAATGCAATTGGCGGAGAAAAAGCTGTTGCCGCAGTAAAAACATTATACATGAATGGCACAACAACGGTTCCGCAGGCTCCTAATCCATTAACTTTTATTTCTAAATTAGATTCAAAAGGAAAAATGATGGTTTCGCTTTCTATGGGAACTATGAATTTAATGAAACAGGTGGTTAACGAAAAAGGTGCTTACGTTGAACAGCAAGGCCAAAGAAAAAACCTTGAAGGTGAAGATTTAGCCGAAATGAAAGCTAATGCCGCTCCTTTTGAAGAATTACAACTTGTAAAAAGAACAGACCTTAAAGTAGAAGGAATTGAACCAATTAACGGGAATGATGCTTACGTAATAAAAGATGGTAAAACAAAGTATTATTACGACGTTAAATCTGGATTAAAAACAGCTGAATCTAAAGTTCGCGACCAAGGCGGCAAATCAGTTGAACAAATCACTAATTTCAATGATTATAAAGAAGTAAAAGGCGTTAAAGTTCCTTTTAACTTAGTTCAGAATGTTGGTTTTGAATTGGATATTAAAATGTCTGATATTAAAATCAACGAAGGGGTTTCTGAGAAAGATTTTTTATAGAAGGCTCAAAGGGACAAAGGTTCTGAGACACTAAGCTTCTAAGTTACTAAGATTTTAAGGCTTTGTCAAAGTTTGAAACTTTGACAAAGCTTTTTCTATTTACTAAGTTTAGTTAGGCTCAATGATTTGGTACTATCAAGGAAAAAGCCTCTCTTTGTCAGGCTGAGCGGAGTCGAAGCCCCGTTCCAATTGGTACGCCCTCCGACTCCGCTCAGGGAGACATTCGCATCAAATTACATTTTACCTTTTACAAGCAACATTTTACATTAAAAAAACTACTTCTTAGCCGACAAATAAACTCCAATCAAAATAATAAACGCCCCGACAGATTGAATTGGCGTCAGGAATTCATTATCTAACAATCCCCAGAAGAATGCTACAATCGGAATTAAATATGTCACAGATGTTGCAAAAACTGGCGACGACATCTGAATCAGTTTAAAGAAAAGAATGTTTGCTATTCCTGTTCCTAAAACACCTAAAATCGCTACAAAAAGTATAGAATGCTGCGTTTCTGCAAAATGTATTTTCTGACTGATATCGGTTGTGCTTAAAATTATTAATGCTGGCAAAAGCAAAACCGCAAAATTTCCTGTTGTAATACTTACAGAATTTAAATCGTGTAAATATTTTTTAATTAGATTTACGTTGATAGCATAACTAAGCGTTGCAATAACAACCAATAAAACATAGAGGTAATTTTGAGTTCCACTTGCAGAATCTCCGCTTAAAACCAAAAGCAAACAGCCTACAAGTCCAACAAAAACACCTAGAACCTGTCGCTTTTGAAACTGAATTCCAAATGCTATAATTCCTAAAATCAAAGTATTTAATGGCGTTAGCGAATTTAAAATCGCAACTATCGAACTATTAACCTGAGTTTCTGCAATAGCAAAAAGATAAGCCGGTATAAAAGTCCCGAAAAGCGAAGTTATGGCGACAAATTTCCATTGGCGGCGCGAAATCTTTTTCAGACTATTAAAACCCACAATCAATAAAAACAAAGCAGCAAAAATAATTCGGAACGATCCTACTTGAACAGCACTTAAGCCTATCAATCCTTTTTTTATCAGAATAAAAGAGCTTCCCCAGATAAGAGAAAGAATAGTCAAGTAAATCCACTTTAACTGTTTTGTTTCCATAAATTGTTATTTACTGCAAATTTGTAATTATTTTACGAACTAAGCATTCTCTTTTTATTAATTTTGCAAGAATCTTATTCGCAATTTTTAAATTTATATATAATGAAAATTTCAAAAATCTTATTCGCTGCAGCAATCGCTGGTTTAGTATTTGTTGGATGCAAAAAAGCAGAAGACAAAAGTCTTGAAGTTGTAAATGCAGAAAAAAGTGCTCCAAAAGAACACAAACCAATCGCTGCTGAAAATCTTCAAAAAGCAAGCTTTACAATTGACGGAATGACTTGTGCTATGGGATGCGCAAAAACAATAGAAGAAGAATTAGCAAATCTTGACGGAGTTGAAAAAGCAACTGTAGACTTTGACAAAAAAACTGCAACAGTAAGTTTTGACAAAACGATCCAAAACTCAGAATCTTTAACAAAAGTGGTTCAAGAAACTGGAGACGGAAAAACATATAAAGTTTCGAATTTTAAATCTTAATTCGAAATTAACAAATTCAAAAGGCACTCAATTGAGTGCTTTTTTTTGTAAAAAAAAAACATTCCGTAGGAATGTCTGGTTGGTAGAATTAAATTTGAATTATGATTATACGTTCCGTAGGAACGTTTGATAAACACATTCGATTTTTCTAAAAATCAGGTGTCCCTACAGGACACGATGCAGCACAACATTATCTTTTTTCTACCGACGAGATATTCCTACGGAATATTACATATAGTTATAGATATAACTAATAAAAAACAATCTTTTGGTAAACGTAAAAAAAAGGATCCAAATCGGATCCTTTTTTTATTTCCATTTCAATGTTTCCATCAAACGTTGCATATCGTTTTTAACGTAACTCGCGGCAGGCATAATCGAATCAAAATTTGGTTTTGCATAAAAATACACAGAACCTATTAAAAAGTGTTTTGTACTGTCTGTAACGTAAAACTGAGAGTTTGTCGCTGCGTTTCCATCCACTTGATAAAACATTCCGTAGACCTTTTTCTGCGGATTTAAATACGGCTGTTCTAAAATATCATCGGCCTTAATGACGTGCTCGTAAGTCAGTTTTTGTGCATCACGCAATAACTTATCAATATTTCCATTTACTGGCTTATATGTCAAATAAATGGTTGCTTTCATCTTTGGATAGGTAATTGCAAATCCGCATTCTTTCTCTCCTTTGATGATTGCATCTTCATTCATTTCGAAAGCAAACGGACAATTGTTTTCAAAATTCACATATTTTGCTTCCGGATAATCTAGTCGCAGGTAACTTGCTGGCTTTGGCAAAACATCATTTTTACAGCTTATAACCGTTAAAGCAAGCAAAATTGCTGTTATTGAAAGTATTTTATTAAACATTTTTATTTATTGTTACTTTTATTTGTTTTACACGCTTTTTATCAACTGTTTCTACGGTGAAAATACAGTTTTCAAAAGGCACTTTTTGATCTTTTTTCGGGAAATTACCCAAAATCTCCAGAATGAATCCCGCCAATGTTTCGGCTTCCCCTTTGTGAGATTCAAAAGCATCTTCGTCGATATCTACAATTCGGTAGAAATCTTTCAGGTTTATTTTTCCTTCAAAAAGAAAATTATTTTCATCTATTTGTGAGAAATTCAGATTTTCATCATCAAACTCATCACTAATATCTCCAACAATTTCTTCAATAACGTCTTCTAAAGAAACCAATCCAGAAGTTCCGCCATATTCATCAACTACGATTGCTAAGTGGCTTTTTAAGCTTTGAAAATCCTTCAATAGATTATCCAATTTTTTATTCTCAGGAACAAAGAACGCTTCTCTGATCAAAGAAGTCCAATCAAATTCTTCTTTATCAATATGAGGCAATAAATCTTTTACGAAAAGCACGCCTTCAATCTGATCAATATTATCTCGATAAACTGGAATTCTCGAAAAACCTGTTTCTATTATTTTAGGATAAATCTCCGCAAATGTTTCTGATATTTCCAATGCAAAAATATCAATTCTCGGGCTCATTACCTGTTTTGTATCTGTATTTCCAAAAGAAACAATTCCTTCCAGAATTTTCTGTTCTTCTGTAGATGTTCCTTCCGAATCTGTAAGTTCCAATGCCTGAGAAAGTTGATTGACAGAAAAATTACTTTTTTGCTTTCCTAATTTATTTTGAAAATATATAGTAACGGCACGCATTGGCAAGCTAATTGGAGAAAGCACTTTGTCTAAAAATGCCAGCGGATACGCAACTCGCTTAGCAAAACGAATACTATTTCTGCTTGCGTAAACTTTAGGAAGAACTTCGCCAAATAATAAAATTAAAAAAGTAACTAAAATTACCTCTAGAGTAAATTTAAAGGCTGGCGAACTTATATTGGCAAAAATATTTTGCCCTATATAAGCAAACAGGATTACTACACCAATATTAAAAAAGTTATTCGCGACCAATAAAGTTGCCAAAAGCTTTTTGGGCTTTTCTAATAGATTCGAAATAATTTTACCTTTTGCCGGACTATCATTTAAAGAATCATCGATGTCTTGCTGCGATAAAGAAAAAAGAGCTACTTCGGCACCAGAAACTATTGCTGAAAGAAATAATAAAATAAAAATTCCGACGAAACCAATAATTAAATTGGCGTCAAGATTTGTAGAAAAAAGTAAACTGGGCTCCGGGTCCAAATTGCATAAAATTAGTTAAACATCACTTAGAAGGGCAGATCGTTAATTGGAAGCCCTTCAGGAGCATCAAAGTTAGTGTTTTTTGCCGACTCTGTATCCTGGTTTTGTTTAGTATACGCAGTTTCTTTTTTAGTTGTCAGGAAAGTAAACTCCGTTACCTGAATTTCGGTCGTATATTTTGTCGTTCCATCCTCTGTTTGCCACTGGCGAGATTTTATTCTTCCTTCGACATAAATTTTGTCTCCTTTAGAAAGATATTTTTCGCAAATCTCTGCGGCTTTATTACGCACAACCAAATTATGCCATTCTGTAGAGGTTATTTTTTCATTAGTCGTTTTATTGATATATACCTCATTGGTAGCCAGCTGAAAACGTCCGATGCAGTTTCCTCCATCAAAATAATGCATCTTTACATCATCGCCTAAATGGCCAATAAGCATCACTTTATTTAATGTTCCGTTCATAGTTTTGGTGGTATTTCTCCCAAAGATACATTTTTTTAGCAATTTATTTCTTGCTTTTCTATAAAATTATACAACACAATAGGAAAAGGAAAAGTTTTCAATTTTTGAGCATCTACTCCGTTTTCAACTTCCTCTTTCACTTTAATTTTCCAAAATTGAATATGTAAATGTTGGTGCGAAAGCTTGTGTATAAGGGTCGATTCGCTGCAATCTTCTATACTTATAATAGTATACTTTGTAAAAATTTCATTTTTTACTGTTTGAGAAATCTCTTCAAAATCAACAATTGATTGCGTTTCCAATAACGGAAACTCATATAAATTATGCCAAATTCCTTTTGCAGTTCTTTTTTGAATTAATGTATTTCCTAAAGCATCTTCTACAATCAAATAATTAAAGTAACGATTGGTTACTTTAATCTTTTTTGACTTAACAGGAAGCATATTTACTTTTCCTTTTTGCAAAGCAGCACAGCTTTCGTTAAAAACACAAATCGCACAATTAGGACTTTTAGGGACACATTGCAGCGCACCAAACTCCATTATGGCCTGATTAAATATCGCTGGATTATCTTTAGGCATTAATTGCTGTGCCAAAGCAGCAAACTCTTTTTTGGTTGCTGGAAGCGCAATATCAGATTCAATGTCAAAATAACGAGCCAATACCCTAAATACATTTCCATCTACAACGGGAACCGCTTCATTATAAGAAAAAGAAGCGATTGCAGCGGCTGTATATTCGCCAACACCTTTAAGTTTTAAAAGCTCTTTATAAGAATCAGGAAAAACTCCATTTAAATCATTAGATATATATTGAGCCGTTTTATGAAGATTACGAGCTCGAGAATAATACCCCAGACCTTGCCAAAGTTTCAAAACTTTCTCTTCTGAAGCATCTGCTAAATGTTTTACGGTAGGAAATTCCTGAGTAAATAAAAAAAAATAAGGCATTCCTTGCGCAACTCGCGTCTGCTGAAGCATGATTTCTGAGAGCCAAATCTGGTACGGATCGACCGTTTTTCGCCACGGTAAATCACGCTGGTGCTGTAAATACCATTTTATCAATATGTTATGAAAATCCATTACAAAATACTTAGATTACAAAAGTAAATGTTTATGTAATTAAAATTTAACGAATTAGCTTGATTAATTATTTTTTTAATTCCTATATTTGCAAACTCAAAAAAATAGTACACCATTTATAAAATAAAATAGGAAAGAAAATGACGAAAGCAGATATCGTAGCGAAGATTTCAGAGAAGCTAGGTCTTGAAAAAGGAGACGTTCAAGCAACAGTAGAAACTTTTATGGAAGAAGTTAAAACTTCTTTAGAGACTGGAGACAATGTATACCTTAGAGGTTTTGGTAGTTTTATCGTTAAAACTAGAGCTGAAAAAACTGGAAGAAACATTTCTAAAAACACTACTATTAAAATTCCAGCACACAACATTCCTGCTTTCAAACCTGCAAAAGTTTTTGTAGAAGGAGTTAAAACCAACAACGAAGCAAAATAATATTAATTAACATAAATCTGACACAATATGCCAAGTGGTAAAAAAAGAAAGAGACATAAGGTAGCTACTCACAAACGTAAAAAAAGAGCGAGAGCTAACCGCCACAAAAAGAAAAAGTAGTTTTAAACTACTTTTTTCTTTTTAAACGTTCATTGAAATTGAAAATTAGTATTCAGTCATCAGTTTTTAGTCTTCAGTCTACTGATTACTTAGAACTACAAACTGCAAGCTGATTTTCCCCGGGTTCAATACCTGTTAAAATATTGTTTAATCCATCTGTAGATAAGATTTTAGATTTAAGATTTAAGATTTTAGATTTTTATTAATCTATACTCTTCTCTCTTTTTCTATTTTCTGAAAAAACAGATAAAAATTTACAGTGTGAATAAAGAATTAATCATTAGATCTAGTTCTGAAGCAGTAGATTTTGCCTTATTAAAAGATGGAAAACTAATTGAATTACACAAAGAAGAAGAAAAAAGCAACTTTCAGGTTGGTGATATTTTTATTGCCAAAATCAGAAAACCAGTTGCTGGACTTAACGCCGCTTTTGTAAATGTAGGCTTCGAAAAAGATGCCTTTTTACATTATCACGATTTGGGTCCAAATCTAGCTTCTCAGCTGAAATTCATAAAACTTGTAAGCGCAGGTAAATTAAAAGATTTCTCCCTAAAAACCTTTCAGTTTGAAAAAGAGATTGACAAAGATGGCATCATTACTGATATTTTAAGTGCCAATCAATCTGTCTTAGTTCAAGTAGTTAAAGAACCTATATCAACCAAAGGCCCAAGAATAAGTGCTGAGCTTTCTCTTGCCGGAAGATTTATTGTTCTAGTTCCTTTCTCTGACCGTGTTTCTATTTCTCAAAAAATAGAGGACAAAAAAGAAAAGGATCGTCTAAAAAAACTTGTTCTATCGATCAAACCTAAAGGATTTGGTGTTATTGTTCGTACAGTAGCCGAAGGCAAAAACGTAGCCGAATTAGAAAAAGATTTGCAGAACCTGCTTGGCAGATGGTCTGCAATGTGTAAAAAATTACCAACTGCTCATCATCCATCAAAAGTATTAGGAGAGCTTAATAGAGCTTCTTCGATATTAAGAGATGTATTTAATGATACCTTCAGTGGTATTCAAATAGATGATGAAGAGTTGTACCATCAAACGAAGGAATATTTGCAAGAAATTGCGCCTTCAAAACAATCGATTGTTAAGTTTTATCAATCAAATGACACTCCCATTTTTGAGAAATACAATATAGAGAGACAAATCAAAACTTCTTTTGGACGAACTGTTTCCATGAGCAAAGGTGCGTATCTTATTATAGAACACACTGAAGCGTTACACGTTATAGACGTAAACAGCGGAAACCGTTCTAATAAAGCGACCAACCAAGAAGACACAGCCATGGAAGTGAATATGATTGCCGCAGCAGAAATCGCACGACAACTTCGTTTGCGTGATATGGGCGGAATAATCGTAGTTGATTTTATCGATATGTCTAATCCAGAAAACAGGAAAGTTTTGTTCGACTTCTTGCGAGAAGAAATGAGCGACGATAAAGCAAAACATAAAATATTACCGCCGAGTAAGTTTGGTTTGGTCCAAATTACAAGACAGCGCGTAAGACCAGAAGTGAATATCAAAACCAGAGAGGAAGATCCTAACAAACATAATGGTGAAATTGAAGCTCCAATTTTAATCATTGATAAGATCACCGCTGATTTAGAAAGACTTTTAAAAACCCACAACAAGGTTGTACTAAACACACACCCGTTTGTGGCTGCATACCTCAGTAAAGGTTTTCCATCATTACGTTCAAAATGGTTTTTTGAACATAAGAAATGGGTGAAAATCATACCTCGTGACGCTTACACGTACTTAGAATACCATTTCTACGATAAAAAAGGAAATGTTATTTCAGAATAAAACAAAACCGCCTTTCGGGAGATTGGCGGTTTTTTTGTGGCTTTTTTTATTTAGAAGCAATTTTCCAGCTATCCGCTTGTATCTTTTCCTGGCTAAAGAAGCCAGAAAAAGGATACCGCTCCTATCTGGGCTAGGCAATCATTTTCATAAGATCATTATATAATAAAAAGTCGTTTTAAGCACGATTGTCACCCTGAGCGAAGTCGACGGGCGCTCCAATTGGCACGTGGGCTTCGACTTCACTCAGCCTGACATGCTTTATCTTTAGAAAGAAGTTTTTTAGGAATTTAGACCCGAGCGAAAAGTAATTTCAAAATTGGAATTTTCTCTTAATTTTTATTCTCTAACAATTTCAATTCTTCGTCTAATTTCATTCCCAGAAGCATCTACAACCGTAATGTAATGCGTTCCTGTTGTAGGCGTAATAGGCAATTCATGAAAGGTTTTGGTTGTAGCTTTATAAACATCATCAACATACCAGAATAATTCCTTATCTCTTTCAGAATATGCCACTTTCAAAATTACGGGCTGTACGTTGCTGTTAAAATCTTTCGTTAAATAGATTTTACTGTTTGCTTTTGGATAGATAAAATCCATTGTAGTCGTTTGCGTTCCTTCGCATCCTTCTTTGAATGGTGGTAACGGCAAATATTCAATATGCTGGCTTTTATAATACCAAGCCATAACAGGAGGCAGTACAAACCAGTTTTTAGTCACAATATTATCGATACTCTCACAGCTGCTATTAGCTTGAAATTGCTCTGTTTTATCTAAATGAATTGCTCTGTGATACGGACAAACTTTAGTCGATTTACCTTTTTTAGTAACCCATTGTTTGATTTTGGGGCAGTTGTCTTTTGCCAAATAACCGCTTAAACGGCAAACCTCAACTTCGGCTAAATCATTATACGGCGTATCAAACCACCGTTGTCTTGGCAATAAATTAAAAACATCAAATAAAATTGGCGCAGCGCTGGTAACTCCAGTTAACGTTGGCCTTCCTTCTCCTGTTGCATTTCCTACCCATATTCCAACTACATATCTTGAATTGGTTCCAATAGCCCACGCATCACGATTCCCGAAACTAGTTCCCGTTTTCCATGCAATTTTAAGCGAACTGTCATAAAATTTCCAAGCTTCATCTCCTTCTGGCCTATTAACCTCTTCCATCGCATTATACGTTAACCAAATTGATCCCGCACCCAAAATATTCTTCTGGTCAGTTTCTGAGCCAAAATCGGGCTTAAAATCATTTTTATAATTGAGTTCGGTAAATTCGTTAGTCCGATACTTACTCTTATTTTTAGTGTAATAATTAACCGTAGACGAAAGATTTGCATACGTGCGACATAAATCCCATAAATTACTTTCGGCACCACCTAAAATAAGCGACAAACCGTAATGATCGGGGGTTTTATTTATGTTCTTTAATTTAAATTTTTGAAGCTCTTCATAAAACTTGTTTACAGTAAATTCCTGAAGCATTAAAACCGCAGGAATATTCAGCGAACGTGACAAGGCACGATGAGCAGGCACAGCTCCGTCAAAAGTTAGATTGAAATTTTGAGGTGTATATCCAGAAATCTGCGTTGGAATATCAGCTACTAAAGTATTCGGCAACAATTCGCCATCATCCAACATTGCTCCATACAAAAGTGGTTTTAAGATACTTCCTGTACTTCTTGGCGCATCGATAATATCAACATCTTTTTGATGATCTGCATCTGCTGGAGAATTTCCAACATAACTCATTACATTTCTACTCTGAACATCAATAACCAAAATCGCCAGATTATGAACCTCATTCTGTTTGTACTGGTTGTAATAATATCTTGCAATTTGATTGACACGATTTTGCAACGCATAATCAATTGTAGTTTTTACTCTTGTTCCTTCTTCATTTTTTGCCACTCTCTGTAATAAATGAGGTGCAATTTGAGGCAGATCATACGGTTTTTGAGGCAATGGTTCTTCTATTGAAAGTTCGTACGTCTGTTTGTCGATTATGCCCTCCTGATGCAGTTTTAATAAAAGTCGGTTTCGTTTGTTGCGTAATTTTATCTGATTTTTTCCGGGATAAATTAAACTTGGCGCATTGGGCAAAACAGCCAAAACTGCATTTTCCGCCCATGATAATTGATTGGACTGCACACCAAAATAACGCCACGAAGCCATTTCTAATCCCACAACATTTCCTCCAAAAGGCGCGTGTGCAGCGTACATTTCGAGAATTTCATTCTTAGAATAACCTAATTCTAATCTTGTAGCGAGAATAATTTCTATTAGTTTTTCAAAATAGGTTCTGTTTTTTCCTTTTCTTGATAATCGAATAACTTGTTGTGTTAATGTACTTCCACCTCGAACAACCTTACCTGCTTTTCTATTTTGCTTAAAAGCATTTATCATCGCACCGGGATTGAAACCAGGATGTTTATAGAAGTATTCATCTTCAAAATAAACGATACACTTTTTGAATTTATCCGGAACACTGTCCTGCGCCGGAAAACGCCATTGTCCGTCGCGCGCAATTTTAGCCCCAAGAAGTTCTCCTTCTTTGCTTTCTATTACTGTTGAATACGGTTCTTTGAATAAAGTTCTAGGTATCGAAAAATAGTAAATCAGCAAAAGCACAAATGCAATTGCTGATTTTATTTTATTCTTTTTAATCCAGTTTATGATGCGTTGGAAAAACGCTTTAATTTTATTTTTCAATGCTTATTTTTTTAACCGCAAAGACGCAAAGATTTACGCAAAGTTCGCAAAGTTTTTTTCTCGCAGATTCAGGAAATCTTATATTATCTGCTTGATCTGCAAAATCTGCGAGAAACTTTTTTGTTAAGTTCGCAAAGTTTTTGCCACAGATTAAAGGATTAAAAAAGATTTTTAAATCTGTGATAATCTGTGCAATCTGTGGCTAAAAAAATTTATTTCACAACCTCAACCCAGAATCCTTTTGTTCTGGCTAAGAATGTATTATCGTACATTGCTTCACATTGTAATCCTGGCAGATAATAGTTTCCTAAATACGATGCGTTTAACAGGATTCTAAAGACTTTGGTTTCTCTGGCTTTCATTCCGAAATAGAAATTAGTTCTGTCATCTCGAATATCAATATAATCTGCAATGTTGTTTACAGCATCTCCATAATCGGTAAAACGAGTATTTACAATTTCGAATCCAGAAGGCAGAATTTGAGATAATGCTACGTTTTGAACGCTTTCTCCTCTTTGGTTTTTAATCGTAACCTCGGCCACAAATTCAGTTCCCTGATTAATTCTTGAAACATTGATTACACTTCCTTTTCTGTTTTTGAAAACAATAGAAGCCGTAACATCGCTTTGAACTGCATTTTCTTGTCCGATTGGCAGAATTCCTGTGTTTAATACGCGAACATAAACGGTATTAGCTTTATTGTTTTTCAGCGTAATACTGTTTGAACCCGAAGCAACAGACAAACTGCGATCTGCAACCGATTTACCTGTATTTATACTCTCCCCTTTCCCATTTTTACTAAATTGGATATTGATTCCTTTTGGACCATTACTCACCGCAAATTTCGACATTGCATACAAACAATAAGCCGTTGTCTGCGTACTCATCCATTGATTGGCCGACATTTCTTTGGCTAATTTTGTCGCTGTAACAAATGCTTTTTGTTTTTGATCTAAAAGAAGCATCGTTTCAAGAGCCATTGCTCGGTTTCTTTCGCTTGAACCATAATAGTAATAGCTGTAGCCATCTGAATTTCCATCAATACTCGTTTTTAGGAACAAACTTTGGCCAGCCGATTTCTGACCTGCTAAAACATAAGCGGCTGCCAAACGAAGCATACTTTCATTCGAAATACCTTTGGTTTCTCTCAATCTGTTCATAGACGACAAATCGGCATTTCCTGCTAATGCTAAAGTGTATAAACGATATGCCTGAGCTAAATCATTTCCGTATTTAGGTTCAAAACGCCATTGTTTCGCTTCTTTCTGCTGATAGGAAAGCCATTTAGATTTGAAATTAATTGGCAGTACATATCCTTTTTTCTCTGCTTCGATCAAGAAATGTCCAGCATACGAAGTCCCCCAATCGTCTGCAATTGCATTTCCTTGCCAGTACGGCATTCCGCCATTTGATAATTGGAAATTACCCAACCTGGCAATTCCTGCTGCAATGTTTTTCTGAATCAAATCTTTACGTTTTGCATCTATATCGGCCACATCGCCCAAATACAATTGCGGGAAAACAGATGAAGTCGTCTGTTCTACACATCCATGCGGATACTGAATCAAGAATTGCAATCTTCCATTCAAATTCATTGATGGCATAGACGAAACTTCTAATCTGGCTTTATTACTTCCGGCAATTCCGAAAGTGTTCCATGAAATTGTCTTTGTGCTATTTGGCGTTAAAACAACATCTGTAAAAGTACTCGTAACCGGATTTGGATTCGTCATATCGATTTCAACATCATAAGTTGATTTCTCGGTTCCAGATGTCGCAATTACCTGAACTTTTGCAATTCCAGTTGCAGAACCGACTACCAAATTAAAATAGGCCATTTTTTCATCTGGCTGTGCAAAACTTAATTTTTGAACTGCGCTTCCCATTACTTTCAATCCGTTGCTTGTTTTTACCTGAATTGAAACATTTTTGATTTTATTTTCAGTTGCAAAAACCGTTACTGGTAATGTTACTTTTTCTGACGGCGAAATTTTTCTAGGCAACGAAGCCAATACCATCAACGGACTCTTAACTTGTGTTGCTTTTTCCACACTTCCGTAAGCGCTTGTATTTGCGTCACCTGCCACTACCATTGTTCGAACAGAACCAATATATTTTGGAAGCTTTAAATCATGCGATTTCGTTTCTCCTTTTCCTAATTTAAATGGTCCATAATATAACACTACAGGTTTAAAACGGTTGGCTTTTTTAGCTTTTCCACCACCTAAATCCTGGTCACCACCAATACTGAAAATCTGGTTTATTTTTCCGCCATAAGCGCCAATTACATCATCGTAAATATCCCATGTTTTTACTCCAAGTGCTTCACGCACATAGAAACTATCCCACGCATTTGGTGTTTTAAAACGAGTTAAATCCAAAAGACCTTCATCTACAACTGCGATTGTATAGGTCATTTCTTTACCTGATTTCTCTCCTACTTTAACCGTAAAAGGCTGTTCTGGTCTTAATACATCTGGCATAGTAAGAGTTGGTGCCAAAATGGTGTTTTTATCTACGACTTCGATTGGCACAATTCCGTACATACGAATTGGCGAATCGTTTTTGGTTGAAGCATGAGGCTGTAATAACGTGATATTGAAATATACATTTGGCGCCATAGCTCCTGTAATAGGAACTTCAACTTTTGTTTCTCCATTTTTAGTTTCGGCCCAAATAGTCTGCACCACTCTTGATCCGTTTTCTATTGAAATTAAAGCGCGTCCGCCTTCACTTGAAGGGAAAGAAATCTGTGCTTTTTCTCCAACTGCATAATTCTTTTTATCGGTAGAAAAAACTAACATATTGGCTGTTGAAGCATCTCTGTTTCGTGTTTTTCCAGACCAGATTGGCCAATCGATATTTACGGTTAAAGATGTTGCATGACCATCTTGCTGATCGGCAACACGAATCAAATAACGTCCCCATTCTTCATCTGTCAAGGCAAATTGGAAACTTCCTTTTCCGCTTGAATCAGTATTGATGACAAAGGTTTTGTATGAAGTTGTTGCATTTGAAGAATTATAATTTGATAAATTATCGCTTGATGAATCCCACCACCATCTCCAGTCTACTTTATAAACTCGTACTTCGAGATTACGAACCGATTTTGGTCTTCCGTTTTCGTCAACTGTTACCACATCAAAACGATTGTTTGTTCTCGTTTCAAGCATGCTGTACTTGTTCAGTTCAGGTGTTTTAACTCCAACGTAAGTTTTGTACGGAGAATAGGTCGTTGACATTACATCTGTACTAAAATCTCCTCCTTCTTCATACACTTTTGTAATGAATGAAGCACGAAGCATTCCCGGTGCCTGACCTTGCAATCTAGGCTGAATATTTACAGATGCTTTTCCGCTTTCGTTTAATTTTCCAGAGAAAATATTGATTTCTTCTGTACTGAATTGGCGTGCCAAATCATCAAAAGTATATTTTTCATAACCTTTAAAAGTGGTTGCCTGTTGAGAGAATTTCGCCTGCATTTCTACATTCAAATTCTTAGCAATTGCACCGTGAAGCCATGTTACTTCAAGATTGTCTGTGTTTGGATACGAAGCCGAAAGTGTTTTTCTGCTAAAAGCATTTTTGATTTTTAAACGATTCGGCTTGATGGTTTCAATCTTAATACTCTTATAGAATTTAGCGCCACCAACGCTAACCATTGCTTCCCAGTTTCCTGTTGGCGCATCTTGGTTTGTTGGCACTATAAAGGCGTAATGATTTAAATCGTTTGTTTTTTGAACAGTCTGATAAACCGTTTTACCATTCGGGTCGTTTAATCTGAATTTAATTGGATGCGATTTCGGAAGTTTATTCGCAGCATCATTCAAAATAAATGACAGATACAAATTATCTCCCGGACGCCAAACTCCTCTTTCTCCATAAATAAATCCTTTCAGTCCTTTTTGTAAAGTTTCACCTGCAACATCAAAATTACTAACAGACAATGAAAGTCCATCGTCTAACTTCACATAAGTCGACTGATCGCCTAAAGTAACAATGGCAAAATAGGCGAATTTATCCAATTGGAAAGATGCAATACCTTCGCTGCTTGTTGCCTCTGTTGCTATCTTTTGCTGTTGGAAATTATACAAATCCACTCTTGCATTTGAAACAGGTTCGGTCGTAACGATATTATTTACCGCAAATATGTATGATTTATTTTCTCCTCTTTTGGCAATAACTCCCAAATCTGAAGCTAAAATATTGGTTGCAATTCTGGCATTATAATAGTAAGAACCTGTACAAGGATCCTGGCTTTCTCTCCAATCATAATCATCATAATAGTAATAATCGTCGTAAGAGTTTCCGCTGTAGTTTACGTCGTTTTCATCAACTTCTTCTTCCTCGGTTTCATCGTCATTACCTTCTGATGTTTCACATTTGTAAAGCGAGTATTTCTTTTTATACACAAATTCAACTCTATAAATCGCTCCCGGTTCTGGTTTAATGATTTTAGATAAATCTAAGGCATACGTATTCCATTTCGCCAGATTTACGAGCGTACTTTCTTTTAAATTTAAAGTGGTTTTGGCAATTGGCTGTGCGACTTTTTTAAGATTTTGCCCGCCATTTAATTCATTGTATTGAAGGAATTGCAGAATGTTATTTTTATAAATCTTATACACTTTTACATCTACAGCGCTTAGATTTACGGCTTCGAAATTCAATTTTAAATTGTTTGAACTTGGCAGAATTGTTCCGTTTTTAATGAAACGAATGTTTGGTTTTATCTGATCAAAAGAAATTTTCTCGCTGTAATTGTTTTCCAGTTTTTTACCATATTGACTCTCGATTCCCTGAAAAACTTCCAATAATAGTTCCCCCGTAACAACTTGTTCTGGTTCTTCGTCTGGCACATATTCAACGGCATCTTCTACAACTGCGGCTGCTGAATCTACTGCTACTGCAGCTGAATCAACCACTACCGCAGCCGAATCTACTGCTATTGCAACTGGCTCCTGCACAGCTACTGCTACAGGCTCTTGTTTTTTAGAAGCATTTTGGTTTGTAAAATATACTTTAAGTAAATTTCCTTGGGTAGAAAATTTCAGATTATTGGTGTTTTGAATTGAAACCAATCCTGCAAAATCCTGACCTTTTTCTAAAGGCTCCGAGAAATTAATTAAAACCTGCTGATTGTTCCCGTCTGGAATTTCAACTTTTATAACTTTAAATTCGTTGATGCTCGTAATCGGGAAATCGATTTGCCCTTTTTGATCTATGTCAAAATCATTTCCGTCATAAATAATCTCTAAGTTTGAAGCTTCTGACTGGCGTTGAATACTGTCAATTATAAAACGAAATTCTTTAGCAGGACCAGCTACTTTCTCAAATTTAATTTTAAGATTATTCCCTTTATGTTTCGCTTCAACCAGCTTTTGAGCTGTTTCAAGATCAATATTATCTGCAGTTTTTAAAACGCAGTTTAAATATTGGTATTCTTTGCTGTATGATTGAATATCACCTGTATTGATGGTAAAATCTTGTTTAACCGTTTTAACTGTAAAGTTGAATTTTGACAGTTCCTTTTCTTTCTCTTTCGGAATGGCAGTCAGCTTATCTAAGTTTAAAGTAACCTGATATTCTGTTCCCATTTTGAGTTTTTTCTCTGGAATAAAAGCCAACGTATTTGTTGAAAGCGCTATGACTTTTCCATGAACACTCGGCGAAATATCAAACAAATCATCGTCTAATTCCTGATTTGGTTTCCAGTCGTTTTTATCGAAAGCCAAAACCACACGAATGTCAGAATCTGCAGAAACGATTCCGCCCGTAAAACTGGTAATGTAATCTTTAAATAGTGAAAAATCTGAATTGAAATCTGCTGCCGATTTGCGCCCGCAAGATTGAAAAATAAAAAACACAAAAGATACGAGAATTAGTCCTTTTACTTTCACCTTTAATTAGAGTTAATTGGTTAATAAACTAAGAATTTAATACAATTTACCGTCAAAAGTTGTAACAGCAAAAACGCAATTAAATTATTATAAAAGTAAAATATTTTCTGAATCTTTTAAGAAGAAAATTCTCTAATATGATTATTTAACTTTTGTTGAAGTTTTATCATTGCCCTCAAAGCTCAGAACCTAATTTTGATAAAACTTTATCCATTTCCAAAAAATGATTTTCTGTGTTTGAGGAATAAAACATTTGATTACCACCTGTAATTATAATAACCTCATCATCATGGTTTCCGTAAAATTGTATTCCTTCAAGCCATTGCTTAAATGATACGTCTTTGTCTGAGTAATTTTTGATAATAAAATCTAGATCGTTCGGCTCTATTTCATAAAATGTATTGCTGGGAAATTCTAGCGCAAAACCAGCCTGAAGAAAAGCCATTGCAGTAAAAAAGTCTGTCAAGGTCTCTGTTTCCAAATTCCATTCCTTTTCATCATAACTCATATAGACTGGCGGATTCGTTTTTGACAAATCGTCTTTATGAATTCCCCAAACACAAGCACGTTGATTTTCATAATAAAAAATCAAATAATCATTATGCTTAAAATATTGAAAACGTTTTGGAACAATCAATAAATCTTGGGTCTGATTTAAATTTTGAATTTTCCCCAATTCAGTATAGTAATCAACAAAAACTGCAGGAATATCCCCATAAATATCTTTTACAACCTGAATTTCATCATTTGCAAAACCATTTGATTCTGTGATATGAAATAGTTTTTTTATTACTGAAAAATCTGTCATGGTATATTGAAATTATTTACGTCTTTCCAGAAAGAATCGTTTCATCAAATCTGCAGCTTCATTTGCCATTACGCCAGAAACGACAGTCGTTTTAGGATGCAATTTTGTTCCCATATTGATAAAACCACGTTGTTCGTCTCTTGCGCCAAAAACAATTTTAGAAATCTGGCTCCAGTACAAAGCTCCTGCACACATTTGGCAAGGTTCGAGAGTGACATAAAGCGTACAGTCTTTTAAGTATTTTCCGCCTAGGAAGTTTGCTGCTGCTGTGATAGATTGCATTTCAGCATGAGCTGTAACATCATTTAATAATTCGGTTAAATTATGACTGCTTGCAATTACTTTATCTGCAACGACAATTACAGCGCCAACAGGAATTTCGCCTCTTTCAAAAGCTATTTCTGCTTCCTGCAAAGCTTTTTTCATAAAATATTCGTCTGTAAAAGGATTTATCATAATTGCAAAAATAGGATTTTAACTGTATTTATATGGCACTTTTTGGCTTGAAAAATGTTAATTATAGAAAATTAACAATCTAAAAAATAAGAAATAACTTATCAATATTATCTTGCACTTTAATGTAAAATAATAACTTATGAAATCAAATTTCAAAATTAGGATTCTGGAACTTTGCCATAAAAACTGGGATAAAATGACGCCAGATGCAACTGGAAGATTCTGTCTTGTATGCAATAAATCTGTAATAGATTTTACAAACAAATTACCAGAAGAAATTCAGCATTTCTTTGAGAATAATCAAGGCCAAAAAATTTGCGGAAGATTGAAAACTTCACAGTTAGATCTTGTAAGCATTAAAATTCCAAGTATTTTATATCCAAACACCAATTATCATAAAACTTTTTTACTGGCTTTGTCTTTGCTTATAGGAAATAATATGCATTCTCAAAGTAGTTCGGGAGGAACACTAAATTCAAATCAATCTGCTCAGTTAGAAATAGAAGAGAAAAATCAATCTGAAGAATATCCTAAAGCTACAAATAGCATCACAAAAATTACAGATTATAGTTCAATAACTATGGGACCTATTGAGTCTATTTATGATCGTTTTCCGCTGTCTAAAAATAAAAACAAAAAAATAGTATTTGAGTCATTTTCATCTCAAAAGCAATATGTAAAAACAATTTTCACTAAAGAGGAAGAAGAAAAGACAGAAACCAAACCCTATTTTCCTACAGGTATAAAATCATTTTATGCTTTTTTTGCAAGTGAGTTTAAGTTACCTGTAAACTCAGAGTTAGATTACAAATTCATCTCGTTTACGGTAGAAAAAAATGGTTCATTAACTTATATTGGATACGATGATATTTCTTTAAGTATACAAAAAGAAATTATACGGGTTTTAAAAAAATCTCCTAAATGGATTCCTGGAAAATCTAATGGCATAAATAAAAGAATGAGAGGGGATGGTTTTAGAGTTTCAGTGTATAACGAAATAAATACTGGTAAATAGTTAATACAATTTGAACTACTACAATTCATGAAATCAAAATTTAAAATTACAATCCCGGAACCCTGCCATGAAAACTGGGATAAAATGACGCCAGATGCAACCGGAAAATTTTGTCAGGTTTGCAATAAATCTGTAATTGATTTTACAAATAAGTTACCAGACGAAATTCAGCATTTTTTTAATACAAATAAGAATCAAAAAATTTGCGGAAGACTGAATACATCGCAGTTAGATTCTGTTAGCATTAAAATTCCAAGTCAAGTTCTATTTTCACAAACTCAATATCATAAAATGTTTTTGCTGGCTCTGTTTATCGCAATGGGATCTACCCTATTTAGCTGCGCCAATTTAAATGGAGACAAGCAAAAAATTGAAAAGGTTGAACTTACCAAAGCTGATTTTGACTTTCTAAATCTTCAAATTATTGGAATGGTAATTCCTTCTCAAAATTTAAAAAATAACACTGAAGTACAAAAAATAAAACCACCAAAAACATGTGAAGATTCTCTTGCTATTTTTAAAAAATATAGTGATCATTCAAAATTTCCTGTAAAAATCAACTATCGGGATGACTTTTATACAATATTTCCATTACGTAAATACAAAAATAAAAGAATGTGGTTTATGTCAGAATCACTCAATAGATCTTGCTCACAAGATGTTTTTGTAAAGGATTATTCTGAAAAAGAAATCATAAACAAGCAATTTTCGCGTGAGATAAAACCTCATTTTCCAGGTGGCATGAAACAGTTTTTTATTTTTTTTGCTAATGAATTTAAAATCCCTAAAAACATAAAAATGGACGATGTAATTGATATCTCGATGATAATAGAACCTAATGGCTCTTTAACTTATATTGAATCAGAGGAAAATATTGATGAAACTGTTAAAAATGAAATCATCAGAATCTTAAAATTATCTCCTAAATGGATTCCGGGTAGGTTGAATTGTACAAACATACAAACTGATTATACTTTCAATATTTTATTTATTGACAATTAAGATTCTCAATTTATATATTATCATATATAACAGAGTTTTTCATAAAATAGATTTTTGTTATTTTTTTATATTACATTTATTTTATGAAATTCAACAATGGAAAGAAATTACAAAATCAGCATTCCTGAACCATGCTCTGAAGACTGGAACAAAATGACGCCAAATAAAAATGGTCGTTTCTGCATGAGCTGTTCAAAAACTGTTGTTGATTTTACCTTGATGTCTCCAGAAGAAATTCAGCAATATATTATTACAAATCAAGGCCATAAAATGTGTGGCAGATTTAAAAAATCTCAACTTGATTCGATAACAATCCAAATTCCGAGTAAGGTTCTTTATACGCAAACGCATTTTCATAAAATGTTTTTACTGGCTTTATTTATTGCCATGGGAACTACTTTGTTTAGCTGTCAGAATAAAGAAGGAAACAAACAAAAAATCGAGAAAATTGAAATAATTGAAAATTCTCTTTCTCCAAAAACTGAATCCAACAAAGAGCAGGAAGTATCTGCTACTAAACCAACAACCGTTAGCAAAACAAAATATAAAAAGGCTTCTACTCTAAAAAACAAAAAATACCTTTCTTTAGTAAAAACAGAATGCGCAGAAACGCTACCCAATGAGGATATTTATGAAGACAATACCGTCTATGGAAGTGTAGCAATTGATGTTATACCTGATTATCCTGGAGGGAAAGATGTATTTTACGAAGCTTTTAAATCTGAATTTAAAATACCCAAAGAGTTAAAAAAATCTACCGGAGTAATCAAAATGTCTTTTGTTATTGAAAAAGACGGAAGTTTAAATGAAATAAAAACTATTGAAGATCTTGGTTTTGGAACTGGAGAAGAAGCGATTCGGGTTTTGCAAAAATCTATAAAATGGACTCCAGGCGAAATCCAAGGAAGGAAAGTTAGAACTTTTTACAATCTACCCATCACATTGGAACTCGACACTTTAAATCCGAAAAAAAGAAAGAGAAAGTTTTCAAAAATTACGACCATGCAAATTGTTAAAACTGGTGATAGTCAAGAACAAACCGAATTAAGTTTACAACCATAAAAGACTAACTTTAAGAGATTTTTCTATAAAAAAATTGCTTGTGCTTATTATTTATTACATTTAATTCTCTGAATTTAGAAATGGAAAGAAAAGGAAAAATAACAATACCAGAACCATGTCATGAAGACTGGAACAAAATGACGCCAACTGAAAATGGCCGTTTTTGTCTGAGCTGTTCTAAAACGGTTATAGATTTTAGTTCTATGCTTCCAGAAGAAATTCAGCATTATTTCATTCAAAATCAAAATGATAAAATTTGCGGAAGATTTAAGCAATCACAGTTAGATACCATTACGATTCAAATTCCTAATCGCGTTTTATATTCTCAGACCAACTATCATAAAATGTTTCTACTTGCTTTGTTTATTGCCATGGGAACCACTTTGTTTAGCTGTGCAGATAAAGAAGGGAACAAGCAAAAAATTGATCAGATTGAAATTGTTGACAATAGCACACAAAATCAAGATGAAGATGTTTCCTCCTGCTATGGACATGAGATTGAATCTAAAAAAGAAAAAACAAAAACGCCAAGAGAAAGAATCACAATGGGAGCGGTACTTCCTCCTATAGCTAGTGAAAATGAGAGACTACATTTTAAATATAGTATTATATATAATGCCGTTGATTTGGATATTCTACCCGCTCCAAAAAACGGAATGAAAAAATTCTATTCTTATTTTGCAAAAAATTATAATGCTTCAAAAGAAGGAGAAATGTCCGTTTTATTTGTTGTAGAAAGAGATGGCACTTTAAGCAATTTTAGAGTAACTAAAAACAAGTCGTCAGAAAATGAAGCAAAAGTTATTAAAGTATTAGAATCTGGCCCAAAATGGATTCCTGGAAAAACAAACAATCAGTTTGTTCGATCAACTTTCATTTTGCCAATTACATTTAAATAATGAAAGTAAAACATAAAATAACTACTTATATAAATCGCAAATCGTTTTTGCCAACGTTGCATGTAGTTATGGCTGTAGTTTTTTTCGGTTGTCAAAACAAAGAAGACAAACAGCAAGAAATTAAAAATATTGAAGTTATTGAAGATACTTTGACAGCAAAACCAGAAGCTTTAGATGCAACTGCAATTAGTACAAAAAAAACATATCAAGCGCCGTCAGATTTATCAAAAATTGAGCAGCTTAAAATAAAAAAAACGACAACAATAGCCTCTAGAGAAGTGGATGATAACAAATCTTCAAAATCTGATAAAGCAAAAAAAGAAGATGCTTCTTCTTCAACTCTAAAACCTCTTTCAAATACAAACGCCGAATTTCCCGGTGGCATTGATCAATTTCATACTTTCTTCATGAAAGAATATAAAAAACCAGAAGATGTAAATTACTGGAAACTCAATTTTACACTTGCCTTTGCGATAGAAAAAAACGGAAGTGTTTCGTTTCTTGAATGTTCGCCAGCTGTTGAAGAGCCTTTAGAAAAAGAAATTATAAGAGTTTTAAACTTATGTCCTAAATGGCAGCCAGGTGAATCAAACGGAAAAAAAGTCAGAATGCAATATTCTGTACCTATTCTTCTAAAATAATACCCACAGAGAAATTAAATTTAAAACCGTAAATTTGCTTTTTACCATACAATGAAAAGCGATTTACTTTCGAACATATACAATCCGGCCGATTTACGTCTTTTAAAAGAAGAACAGCTTACTCAGGTTGCTCAAGAACTTCGTCAATTTATTATTGATATCGTTTCTGTAAAAGAAGGGCATTTGGGAGCAAGCCTGGGCGTTGTAGAGCTTACAATTGCTTTGCATTATGTTTTTAATACACCTGATGATTTATTGGTTTGGGATGTTGGACATCAAGCTTATGGACACAAAATATTGACCGAAAGAAGAGAAAACTTTCATACCAATAGGCAAATAGAAGGTATTTCTGGTTTCCCTAAAAGAAGCGAAAGCGTTTACGATACTTTTGGCGTTGGCCATTCTTCCACTTCGATTTCTGCAGCTTTAGGAATGGCGATTGCTTCTAAGCTAAAAGGTGACTTTGACAAAGAACATATTGCTGTAATTGGAGATGCTTCTATTGCCAGCGGAATGGCGTTTGAAGGACTTAATCATGCTGGAGTTACTGATGCAAATATTCTCGTAATTTTAAACGACAATGCAATCGGAATTGATCCCAGTGTTGGTGCTTTAAAACAATATCTTACTTCGGTTAAAAACGGAAAAAATCCGCGTCAAAATAACATTATTAAATCTTTGAATTTTGATTACTCTGGTCCAATAGACGGTCACGATCTTCCGAAATTAATCAAAGAATTAAAACGTTTAAAAAAGATTAAAGGACCTAAATTCCTGCATATTGTTACAACTAAAGGAAAAGGTTTGCTTCAGGCCGAAGAAAATCAGGTAGAATATCACGCTCCTGGAAAATTTGATGCTTCTACTGGCGAAATCCATTTAAAATCGGAAGAAAATCTTCCTCCAAAATATCAAGATGTTTTTGGCTTAACCATTTTAGATTTAGCTAAAAAGAATGAAAAAATAATCGGAATTACTCCTGCAATGCCATCTGGAAGTTCATTAAAATTTATGATGGACGAATTGCCAGATCGCGCCTTTGATGTGGGAATTGCCGAGCAGCATGCTGTTACATTGGCGGCTGGTATGGCAACACAAGGCATGATTGTTTACTGCAATATTTATTCGACTTTTTTACAGCGTGCGTACGACCAAGTAATTCATGATGTGGCGCTGCAAAACCTTCCTGTTATTTTTTGTTTGGACAGAGCAGGTTTAGTTGGCGAAGATGGAGCAACGCATCATGGTGTTTTTGATATTGCATATCTGCGTTCGATTCCGAATATGATTATCTGTGCGCCTTTAAACGAAATTGAACTTCAAAACATTTTGTATACTGCGCAATTAGGATTAGATCATCCAATTGCAATTCGATATCCAAGAGGTCGAGGCGTACTGCCAAATTGGGAAGTAGAAAATTTCGGACATTACAAAAAAATAAATTTAGGCGAAGCAAAATGTTTAAAAGATGGTACAAAAGTTGCGGTACTGTCGACTGGAACAATTGGAAATAATGTTATAGAAGCACTCAAAGAATCAACCCATTCTGACGAAATTGCGCATTATAACTTCAATTTCATTAAACCATTAGACATCAACACCTTAAAAACTATTTTTTCAACTTTTGAGAGGATTATTACAATCGAAGATGGAGTTAAAAATGGTGGTTTTGGAAGTGCTGTTTTAGAGTTTGCAGCATCCAATAATTTTAAAAATTCAATTGAAATTTTGGGTGTTCCAGATCAATTTATTGAGCATGGAACAGTAAATCAATTACAACAATTGTGTAAAATTGACGTTAAAAATTTAATAAACCTTTTTTCTAACGGTTCAAAATAATTATTTTGCGACACCAAAAACAAAAATTACCTATAATGAAATTATTGCGTTCTACCCTTTTGCTATTATTGCTTTTGTGTACTTCTAATAACTTTGCCCAGATTATACAAACGACTCTAAGCCCCAATCAAGCACCTAAACCACCTTCAAACTGGACAGAAAAAAATCAACTTGGTTTTGACCTTTCACAAATAGCTTTTGTAAACTGGAGCGCGGGGGGAACAAGTTCTATCTCTGGATTATTTAAAGGAGAATTCTCTAGAACTTATTTGAAAGGAAATCATAAATGGTTCAACGAACTTATTATGAAATATGGTCTAAACAAACAAGAAGATATTGAAACGCGAAAAACAGATGATGCGATTCAATTGAACTCTACTTACGGTTTTAGAAAAGACACTGCTTCAAATTGGTACTACTCAGCAAAGTTTAACTTCAATACGCAGTTTACCAACGGTTACAATTATCCTAATCGAGATGTTCCTATTTCTAGACCTTTTGCACCTGCATATGTCTTTCTAGGAGCCGGAGCAGAGAATTCAAATAAAGAGAAAAATAGAACATTTTATTTCTCACCAATTACTTTAAAGACCACATTGGTATTAGATCAAAATTTGGCAAACCAAGGTTCTTTTGGTGTTAAAAAAGCCATTTATGCGCCAGATCCTTTAGATCCTACACAACAAATTTTAATTGAAGAAGGGCAAAAGGTAAAAGCCGAATTTGGTATCCTTTTTACTGCCTACATGAAAAACGAAATCTATAAAAATGTTTTTTACGAAAACAGACTTTCCTTATATACTGACTATTTAAATCGATTCGGAAATGTCGACATTGATTATGATACACGTCTAGATTTGGTTGTAAATGCTTATGTCAAAGCAAACATTGGCGTTCATTTAATTTACGATGATGACATTAAAAACAAAAAAGACGTTATTGATCCAGCCACAGGAACAAAAAGTCAAGTTACTGAAGGTCCAAGAATGCAGTTAAAACAAGTACTTGGTGTTGGTTTGGTTTATGCTTTCAAATAAAGAAATCAATAAAAATAAAAAAAGCTTCTTTTAGAATATTTCTGAAAGAAGCTTTTTTATTTAACGCTTTTTTTGTCCTTGAATCATTTCATAGAGTTCAAGCGCATTTCCGTCTGTTAAGAGCGAAACATAATGGCAAATATGCAATAGGCGCTCATATAAATTGGTTTTCTCTAAATGATGTTTTTCTGGAAGCATTTTCAAAATCAACTTATCGTAATTTGAGGCAGTTCCGTCATATTTATTATTAAATGCTGTAATAAATTTATCCAACAGCGTTTGAATAATTTGGTAACCTACAATCTCTTTTTCAATTACTTCTCTGCTTTGGTATATTTTTTCAACACTCAGTTTGATAATATCATTCATCTGTGCTTTGTATTTGCTTTTATCTGTTAAAGCATACGGAAAATTTCCCGCCATAATTGCTTCTTCATTTTCAACAAAAACATTTACAGCATCATTGATTAAAGTTCCAATTGCCAAAGCTCTCAAATAACTGATACGATCTTCTTTTGTAGTTAACGATTTGTATTTAGAAACCCCAATATTATCTTTTACAAGATTAATCAGATATTCTAAAGCAAAATCTTCAGAAACCAACCCTAAATTAATTCCGTCTTCAAAATCAATAATCGTATAGCAAATATCATCTGCAGCTTCAACTAAATATGCTAAAGGATGTCTTTCAAAACCAATATCGTCTCCAGATTTATTGGCAATCATTCCCATATCTTTGGCAACTTCTTCAAAGAATAATTTATCTGTTTGAAAGAAACCGTATTTCTTATCGGCAATATTATTGGTCGGCTTTTTCGGAAGACTCTCTTTCGGATATTTCATAAAAGCCCCCAAAGTAGCATACGAAATACGAAGTCCGCCTTCAATTCCAGGCCGGCTTGCGGTTAGAACTGAAAATCCGTTTGCATTTCCTTCAAAATCAATTAAATCTTGCCATTGCTTATCTGTTAGCTGATTTCTATATTTCTGCCCATTTCCGATAGCAAAATATTCGCCAATTGCTTTTTCGCCAGAATGCCCAAAAGGTGGGTTTCCGATATCGTGCGCTAAAGAAGCCGCAGCCACAATTGCACCAAAATCGTTCATATGATACCCATGAACTTCTTTTAAATAAGGGTATTTTTCAATGATTTTTTTTCCAACCAAACGCCCAAGTGAACGCCCTACAACAGAAACTTCCAAACTATGCGTTAAACGCGTGTGTACGAAATCGGTTTTAGAAAGCGGAATAACTTGTGTCTTATCTTGCAAACTTCTAAAAGCGGCAGAGAATATAATTCGGTCGTAATCGACTTCAAATCCTAAACGAGTATCATCTTGTTCTACACGTAATCTTTTGCTTGTATCTCCCTGACGTTTTAATGATAAAAGTTGTTCCCAGTTCATTTTAATTTTAGATTGTAGATTAACGATTTTAGATTTTTGATCTAAATTGATGATTTTAGATTTCAAAAATACGTTTTATTTTAGGATTTTCTTCTGCTTTAAAATTCTAAAGCGGTGCTATGTTTGATTTCTACCATTACAAAAATACTGTTCGTGTTTCCAATGTTTTCAATCGTTGACAGCTTATTCATTACAAAATCCTGATAACTAGCCATATCTTGCACCAAGATCTTGAGCATAAAACCGCAATCGCCACCAATATTGTAACATTCTATAAGTTGACTTAATACTTTTAAATAATTTTTATTTTTTATGTCAACAAATGAGGCCGAATGTTAGTTATGATTCAATTGTTGTTTCTTTTTGCAAACCTTGCATTTATAATGCTGAATTCCGTTAGACTGACCACCATTTTTATTACATTTTCCTCCGCAAAATCTACACTCTACATCCATGCCCTAATTTGATACACTTAATCAATTTCACCTTATTTTTCAGTAGCAAAATGCTTAAAAAATAAGAAAGGCAACCCTAAGGTTGCCTCATTTTTTACAAAAATTAATATTTATTCTTTATTTAAATTACCCTAATCTGATACATTACCAAGTTTAGATTTTGAAATATTAATAGCTTCTAATAGATCTTCTAAATCCAATTGTAATCCTTTTATATCATTAAACTCTATTTCAAGTCGCAATTTTTCTGAATTTATTTCAGCTATGATTTGATCTTTAAACCATATCTCAGCTATCAAATTGTCTTTATCAATATCGTCCGTAATTATTATTTTCATTTCTTTCATTTTACAAATTCCTCTAAAATCTGATACATTACTCTAAAGTTTTTAAACTACATGAAGGATGAGTTGTTTTATAAACTTTACCATTCGAGTCTGTCCAAACTTTTATTTTAAAAGAAGGATTTCCTCCTCCGTATTTTTTAATGTAATATTTACAGCTAGGTTTAAATTTAAAATTTTTAGCTGATTTTCCCTTAGAAAAACAATACAAAGCAGGTATATTATTAAATGAAAATTCTAGTGGAGCAATACTTCTATCTCCTTCCCAAACTAAAACCATTCCTCCTTCATAAGGAAAGTTATCTACTGTAGTTGAATCATTATCTATCGTTAATTGATATATTGGTGAATTATCACAACATACCATCTTTTGATTTTTTATATCAAAATAAAACTCATGATGCGTTCTTTTACAAGAAGTCAACAAAAAGATAATCATTAATATAAAAATATATTTATAGCAAATATGTTTCATGATTTAAAAAACACTATTGTTAAACTTATTATTTTGATAAGCATCCCACCATTGATCAACCTTATTTATTATATCTGCTTGACTATTATTTTTATTTTCAAACAAAATTTTTAATCGATCCTTACCATAATTTTGATTAATAAATTTATTGAATTTATTAAACCTGTCTTCACCTACATCTGCCGCTGGTTCTTTAGTTGAATATTTTCCATCATGCCAATCTCCATGCAATATATTTTTTGCATACTCTAACAGAGAGCCCGCTGTGCGAAGTCTCCCGACTTCGGCCCCGCTCCAATATAACTTATACAACTTTTATACTGCTATCTTTCAAAGATTGTTTTATTATTCAATATCAAGCACCCACAAAAGCCTAATCTTAAACAGAATAAGACAAAAAACCTTTTATTTTCATGCCCTAATCTGAAACACTCGAGAGTAAAAACCTTATTTTAAAACCGTTTGAAACTCCAAAAACAAAAAAGACAGCCCGAAGGCTGTCTAGTTTTTTATAAAAATTAATATTTTTTCTTTACTCTAATACTTTCAAAAGCATATTTCTTGAAAATACCCTAATCTGATACATTACCCTGTTTTAAATTAATATTCCTTAATCTCGTACACATCACTTTCACTTATAAACTCTTCTATCAAAAAACGCAAATACTCTAAAGAATGAGAGTCATTAGCACTATAAAGTCTAATGATTCTCTCGCTATCAATATTTCTTAAGCACTTCTCAGGATGTTTTTTATGAATAAAATTACCAAATGAATCAAAAAAGTCAATAACTATTGAATCACTTTTACCAATTGAATATCCTTTAAAAAAAACAAAGAAAGATTCTACATTTTGAATTGAAAACATTGCTGGTCTTTTTGCAACAAGTTGAACTAATTCGATGTTTTCTGTTTTTAAATCGCTTTCCATTTTATCAATTTCTTAAAAAATTAATCTATTTTTTTTAGCACTATCGTATAGTTCCTGTCCAGAAACGAATCTACGTGCTTTTGTATCATATCCTCCTAAACCGTTTATATAATCCGCTTTTGGAGCACCATTCGGAAATGCGAGGTTTCTCTTTTCTATGCTTAATATTTTATAGCCACTTTATTTTTTTTAAGTATTTTTTTAAATCCTGCATAAATAAATCTACGTCAAAATCTTTCAGTTTGTATTTTTTTATGATTGGCGGTATTTCGTCCATCATTTTATTGGCTACAACTTTTATTCTATCTTCTTGAGTTATATCAGAAACAAAATAATTATAATCCAGCATTAAATCAATATACAAAGCCTTATCTTTTCTATCCATGCGGATACGTTGCTTAAAATTGTGCTCTGGATTTCTACACATTAGCACAACTCCAATTGTTAATAGATCATTCCCGTAATTTTTAAAATGTAACCAGTCTTCAAGTTCTCTTGCAGAAAATTGAGTTGTCACGTGATCACTAACTTTAGTCTCATAATTTGTATCAGATACAATATTAAATCTCATATTTAAAATCTTACTTTATTTCCAGCAGGCAATACGCCATGTATTGCTTCATATTGTTCAAGCAACATTCTTTCTACTGTCGCAGATTCTGTTCGTACAGTGCTTTCAAATAATGTTTCATATTTTAATCCAAATTCTCCCATATTTTTCAAATATTTTTGAGTGTATCTTGTGAATGGATTTTTGTAATGCCATATTTCCATACTTCTCCAGCTTCTAAATAAACTAATTCTGTTGCATTTTTAAAATCCCGCTGTGCGAAGTCTCCCGACTTCGTACCCGCTCCAATATAACTTATACAACTTTTATACTGCTATCTTTCAAAGATTGTTTTATTATTCAATATCAAGCACCCACAAAAGCCTAATCTTAAACAGAATAAGATAAAAAACTTTTATTTTTATGCTCTAATCTGAAACACTCCAGAGTAAAAACCTCATTTTAAAACCGTTTGAAACTCCAAAAACAAAAAAGACAGCCCTAAGACTGTCTCATTTTTTATAAAAATTAATATTTATCCTTTATTTAAATGTTCTTAAAAGCATATTTCTTGAAAATGACCTAATCTGATACATTACCTACATCATCAAATATTGTATTTTTTTTCACAAAGTCAATATCTCTTTCTTCTGACACAATATAAATCTCCCATTGATATTTAATTTTATCTCCGTCATAGAATGTAATTGTCTTTTTATTAGAGTTTATTTGAACCTTATATCCTTTCTTAATTGATAATGGAATATAATTATAGATTTCAGCTACAGAATCTTTAATAGCATATGGATAAAGCTCTCCCTCCAAATATGGTTTAAATGAATAATTATTGGTTTTAATTATTTTTAATTGCAGAATACCAAAAGCATGATTTTTTGATACCTTTAGATCAGTTATTATACCCGAAAAAACAATATCATTTGTAAGTAATTTGTTGTCTTTTTCAATTTCTATTTTACTTATCTTATAATAAATAGCAAAAAATATAGAGGATAAAACTAAAAGAACAACTATTACAATTGGACTAGATTTATATTTAAACATAATTTATTCAGGGTTTAAGGTTGTTATAAGTAGCTCTAATTATTGATGATTATTGTTACGCATAACCGAGCTATCGGGATTTAAAACCTAATTTGGCACATTATCCTCCTTAAGATTTTTAGATTTCCTGTAAGCATCTAGTGCAGAAACTTTACTTTCATCTATTTCTAAATATTTTAAAATCCTAGCCAAAAAATGATCTGAGACATATTGTCCTCTGGAATATGTTATATAATATTCGCTATTAGGCTTAAGAATAATACCTGTTGAAAGAATGTTAATATACTCACCAACTCCATATTGATCTTTTCTCATAAATTCTATAACAATAGTTCCATCATAAGGTCTTGTTTGCAGATCGTTTTCTTGCTTCAAGGATAACAATTCATTACAAAGAGAAACTATTTCTTTTTTATCTTTAATTCTATATTCCTTAACTCCTCCAAAACTATCTGGAGTCCTATTTTGAACATGTATCTCACATACAGAATCTAACACTTTTTTATTAATCCCGTCTCGTGTACTGTTACAGCTTATTAAGAAATAGAACAGACAAAATATATAAACTTTATTCATAATTATTAATCTTTTTTAGGACCAGGAAGGATAGACAACCTTTCTATTAATTTAGCCCCTGATAATTCAAAACTTTTATTGTCTCTTTTTCCTCCAAAAACCTCCTTAGATTTGCCAAATCCAGCTGAAATTCCATAATAAGATCCATCAGCTGCAGCAAATAATGATCCATTCAAAATACCACAGCTAACCCCGCTCCAATATAACTTATACAATTTTATACTGCTATCTTTCAAAGATTGCTTTATTATTTATTATTAAACACCTCTAGACGTTTCATTTATAACAGAATAAGACATAAAAAACCTCGCATTTCTGCGAGGTTAATTTTTCTATTCTTAAATTTTATTCTTTTATCTATACCCTAATCTGATACATTCCCCAATAACTTTTTTTTCTATCTTAATTTTATCATCCGTTTTACTTTCTAAAACTGATTCAACAAAACTACTTACTAAGAAACTTTCTATTTCTCTTTTTAAAATACTTATTGTTTCTTCATCATAAATAGTCATCGATCGTATCATCAAACTATAGGGAATGTCTTTTTTAAATTGATATTCCGAAGCTAAATATTTTGAAAAAGAGTCAAAAAAACAATAATACATTTCATTTTCTTTTCCAGCAATATATCCATTCATAAAATAATAAAAATCTTCTATTTTTTGGATATGATACATTTTAGGCCTACCTAATATGTGTAAGATAAATTCAATTAAATTAACCATAGTGTTTTTATTTTATTTCTTTTGCATTCTTCAACAATTCTGCTCCAGAAATAGGTTTACCCCCTCCAATATAACTTATACAACTTTTATACTGCTATCTTTCAAAGATTGCTTTATTATTTATTATTAAACACCTCTAGACGTTTCATTTATAACAGAATAAGACATAAAAAAAACCTCCCATTTCTGCGAGATTTAATTTTTCTATTCTTTGTCGATTGGCTTTGTCCGTACGAAGTCGGGAGACTTCGCACAGCGATCAAAACAACTTATAGAACTCTTCGAAGAGCGGGGGCACGGAAAGAATTTCCGCGCTATCGTTGTCTATAGATCCGAGCCCTCGGGTTAATTTTTCTAGTCTTATTTTTTTATTGTTTCATGTATTACTTAATCTGATACATTACCCGTTATCATCATTATCAAGTTTACATTTAACGCCTAATTGTCTAGCTTGTTTAATAATTTCGTTTGCCAAATCATCAGACATCAGATTTATTGTTACAATCTCCCCATCAACAATTAGATCTTTATTTTTTTTAGATTCTTTCAACGAAAGTGCAGCAGTTAGATTTAATAATTTTATAAATGGAATTTTCTGCATTCCATGTTCCCATCCTTCAAAAATAATTTTTGCCATATTTAATCAATCTTTATTGATAATTTAGTTATTTTTCCTAGGTTAGCACCAGTAGTTCGCTTTGCTCCCTCAATAATAACCTCTGTAGCTTTATGCTCTTTGCCAAAAGCCTTCATTAAATCTTTTACTCCTCGCCATCCAAGTTCATTAGTTAATTTCCCCGCTGTGCGAAGTCTCTCGACTTCGTACCCGCTCCAATATAACTTATACAACTTTTATACTGCTATCTTTCAAAGATTGTTTTATTATTCAATATCAAGCACCCACAAAAGCCTAATTTTAAACAGAATAAGACAAAAAAACCTTTTATTTTCATACCCTAATCTGAAACACTCGAGAGTAAAAACCTCATTTTAAAACCGTTTAAAACTCCAAAAACAAAAAAGACAGCCCGAAGGCTGTCTAGTTTTTTATAAAAATTAATTCTTATTCTTTATTCTAATACTCTTAAAAGCGTATTTCTTGAAAATGCCCTAATCTGATACATTACCACTCTTCATCATATTTTTTATAAAACTGATATTTCCCAGATGGATTTTTTCTATAAACTTTAAATACTCCTGTATTTGATTCTTTTGATATAGAATCTCCAATTTTTAATGTATCTCTATTAGTAAGAGAAGATGTTACACAATAATCTTTATCATAATAAAATTCTAATGATTTATTTTCATAATTATAAATCCTAATAATTTTTGCATTTATTTTATTTTCCATAAAGTAATGCTTATTTGAGTAAGCAAATTTGTAAAGATAAAAATAACAAAAACAGACTAAAACTATTAAGATAGGTATTAAACGAAGTAAATTATATTTTTTCTTCATCTGATTAAAATTGAAAAATTGGTTTAACAACTGGAGTATATTGATAATTTGCTTGGATATTTATAAGAGAAGCTGGACTCCCTTCTATTCCAAGCCCAATTTGACCTCCCGTTGTAGTAAACCCTCCTAGTTTTCCAAAAGGATCTTTTCTATCAACAGGCGCATAGGAAGCTCCAACAGAAACATCTAGAACTAATCCTAATCCTCGAGAAGCCCCCCGCTGTGCGAAGTCTCCCGACTTCGTACCCGCTCCAATATAACTTATACAATTTTTATACTGCTATCTTTCAAAGATTGTTTTATTATTCAATATCAAGCACCCGCAAAAGCCTAATCTTAAACAGAATAAGACAAAAAAACCTTTTATTTTCATGCCCTAATCTGAAACACTCGAGAGTAAAAACCTCATTTTAAAACCGTTTAAAACTCCAAAAACAAAAAAGACAGCCCTAAGGCTGTCTCATTTTTTATAAAAATTAATATTCATTCTTTACTCTAATGTTCGTAAAAGCATATTTATTATAAATGCCCTAATCTGATACATTACCTGTACAACCTCTCCATCTAAGTTGCTAATGTACGAAGAACTTCCCAAATGATCAGGTTTTCTATTCTTTGTCGATTCTCTTTGCCTTCACGAGCGGGACGCTCGCGCCAGCAGGGTGATCATGTCCAAGAACACTAACATCAAAGAGAGGTAAACCCTTTTCAAAACCATCTTTAGGATAATTGATTTTCCAATTTCGTCTCTCTAAATCTTTATAACTATAACTTCTGTATTCATATTCTCCTACACCTAAAAGACTGTCACTTTTAATTAAAGAACTTTGCTCATATTTATCTTTTAAAAATTTAAAATCTTTATAAACAATAACTTTTAATAAAGTATCAGATTTCCTTTTTTTAAATTCTGATTCCCAATTATATAAAATCCCTATTATTTGTATTTCATTATTTTTCACTTCTCTCAATCCAACCATTGTTTCACTTATTTCATCTTGATCCAAAAAAAGCATTCTCACATGGACATTTGAATTTGAATTATTCATAAAACTCATTCTATCATCCATTGGATCACAAGAAAAACAAACAAGTAAAAACAAAATTCCTATTATTTTTTTCATGCTTAATTATTTATCTTGTTTTTAGAATTCTATTGTTACTCCAAGCTCCTCCAAGCCTATTGGCTCTTTTTTCGGAATCAGAACTCTCGTGATCATATAAAGTGGGGAAAACACTAGATGTTAACGCACTGAAAAAACTTGGAACAGCTATTGTTTTTGCATATTCTGATTTATTGTATTTAAAATGATGCTTAAAATCTAAATAATGACCATATTCATGGTCTAAAGTATTCGCTCCTTGCATTCCTGGATTTGTAAAAATTACATTTCCCGCGGTTAATGCTCCATTCATATACGGAGAGCTATATATTTCAACACCTGGATATTTATCAGGATCACTAATATTTTGTATTGTAACACCATCAATAATACTTCTTGCATTTAGATAAGAATATACCCCATCCGAAATTGCAGTTATTGTATGGTTTCTATCAAACTCATCTTTTGTATTTGTATTAGACAAATCAAAAATTATATTATAATTACCAACTACATCACTAAATTTATTAGCAACGTAATACCCTTGAAATGAATTACTTCCGCTTCCATTTGGATCTGCATAATGTTCGTAAGAATTTTTATTATCATTCCAAAAGTATTCACCTGTATCATCTCTAAAATAACTTAATCCATTTACTGGAGGCTCAGCACTCATTCCAGTAGGATCTGTAAATATAACAGGATTGTTAAGAGCATAACTATATGAAGAACAACCTCTGTATTTTTCTGCAAGAGGATCAACGGATATAAAGATTCCCAGTTTCGGATCTTGGTAACGTGCGCCAAAATAGTATAAACCTGTCTCTCTATCCAACTCCTTAGATGTAAACAAATAAGGCGTATTCCATTTCGCATTCTTCTCTTCCAGGAAAATTTCCCCGAAAGGCACATACTCCACATGCTGTACTACCTCACCATCTAAGTTGCTAATATACGAAGAACTTCCCAAATGATCTGGGTGATAATAAAACTGTTGTAGCTCCGCATTATCATTTTTCGCTGTCATTTTTCCAGTTGTAGAGCTCGACGAACTACTTCCGTCAGTTATCGCTGGATTACAACAAAATCCTAAACCATTTACATAATCGTTGTTATCAACTCCATAATATGGCACTTCAAATGTTGCATAATTTGCTTTTACAACATCTAATGATTTCTTGTATTTAGCATCATAATTTACCTTAACACCAGAGAATGATTCTCCTGCTCTTTCCAAACGTCGTGGTTTTAATTTTCTATTCTTAATCGATTCGCTTTGTCGGTACGAAGTCGGGAGATTTCGCACAGCGGGGTTAATTACATTTCTCACCCAACATATCTTCACTAAATGCTTTTCTTTTTTTTCTATATTCTTGCATAATATCATCTATCATAATATTATCAAAGCATTTAATTGAACTAAAATCATTTTCACAAAAAATGAATTCATAATAAGGCGGGTCAAAATTATATGATTGCCCATCAAATTTTATAATATTTTTTTTTAGAAGTTCTTTTGGAATTTCTCGATTAGTCAGCTTTTCATTAGGATCTAAAAACAAAACATGAACCCCTTGAATCTCTCTATACTTATAACCCGTTTCTACTAGATATGGCTTATCGTATATAGCTAAAGTAATTATAGCATGATGAGGAGTTTTTCTCAATGAGCAAATAACTAATTCCGCACTGTATGTTTTTAGTTTAACAATAGAATCTTCTATTTGCTTGATATTCTCAACAAAATACACTGACTCTTCTAAGTTACTTTTCTTTTCACAATTAGTAAACAGCAGAAAAACAATTAATGAGATGGCGACGTTGAAAAACTTTTTTTCCATTTTAATGTGTTTTGGATATAATTTAAATCAAGAACAGAATTATTGTCATAATAATTTCTTATCAAACCATTTGAATATGAGGGCTTGTCAATTATCCCATCTGAATTGTAATGGGAGATACCATATCTATTCCAGATTAAATTCCCTAATTTAGCTTTTGAAGCATTTCTTAAATCTGCATCACTTGGACTGCTTCCCCCTCCTTTTTCTAAAAGCCATTTTCCGCCGTAGGTTCTACCCCATATACCTGGATGTGTGTGATTACCTATCTCCAAAGAATAAGTTCTATCTCCATAGTACATGGTTTGACTTGCATTAATTCCCTCATTTACCTCATTATCAGAATATGGTAAAACATTGACTAAAATTCCATTACCATTATCTTTGCTATAAAGTCCCCAACTTATTTCTTTTTGTTCATATAATGAAAGCTTCATTATGAATTCACCTACACTTGCATTTAGTCGAACACTATTTCCTGTAAGTGTTAGTCCATTTTGACTGATATTGGTATTATTTTGTAATATTCCTTTGCGAACATTATCAGCAATAACATCTCCGTTTTCTGCAATTAATCGATCTGTTTTATCATTCGTTGTTTTTGTAAGAGTGATATTTCCTGCTTTATCAATTCCATAGTCATTTTCAGGTGACATACCAGTAGGATCAGTAAATTTCACAGGATTATTAAGTGCATAAGCATAAGAACTTACACCCGCATATTTCTCAGCTAAAGGATCAACCGAGATAAAGATTCCCATTTTTGAATCCATATAACGCGCACCGTAATAGTAAAGCCCAGTCTCACGATCAATTTCTTTCGAGGTAAATAAATAAGGCGTATTCCACTTCGCGTTCTTTTCCTCCAAGAAAACTTCCCCGAAAGGCACATACTCCACATGCTGTACAACTTCTCCGTCGAGGTTACTAATGTACGAAGAACTTCCCAAATGATCAGGGTGATAGTAGAATTGCTGTAATTCTGCATTATCATTTTTACCCGCCATAAGTTTCCCTGTTGTACTAGAAGAACTCGCAGAAGCAGATTCTCCACTAGGATTACAGCAGAAACCAAGCCCATTTACATAATCGTTGTTATCAACTCCATAATATGGCACTTCAAATGTTGCATAATTTGCTTTTACAACATCTAATGATTTCTTGTATTTAGCATCATAATTTACCTTTACTCCTGAGAATGATTCTCCTGCTTTTTCAACTCTTCGCGGGTCTGCTCCGTAAGAATCAAAATCTCCAAGTTTAGAAACAATTCTCTGAGAACCAATATAAATGTGTTTCGTATATCTTCCGCCGTTTTGTGCAACCAAATAAGGATTTACATAAAGCGTAAAGTCTGATGTAGAAGTTTTACCGCCTGAGAACACAGAGTTTACAAAAATTCCCTGTCCTCCGCCAGATAATTTAGTTACTCGTTCACCTCCTGCATCATATGTGTACGATGAAACATAACCATTTATGTCTACTGCACCTAAACGATTTTCTTCATCCCAGATAAATTTCTTCTCTTGGGCTTTTTCATTTACTTTTCCGTCAGTTTTGACTTCTTCGGTATTTACATAAATCATGTTCCCGTTTTTGTCATAAACATATTTATTGTTTTTATTCTTATCGACTTTCGGGTCTGTGTTTTTGGTTCTGTATTCGGTTTCTGTTACATTGTCCAACTGGTGTTTGTTTGTGCTATTATAATTATAGTTCATTGTATAGCCTGCCTTCAAAATGCCTGTTTCTGTCACTTTGTTCTGCATTACGTTTTGCGTTTTGCTTACAATATTGTGCAGATCATCGTATTTCATTTCCAGACTGTAATTGGCTGTTTTCTGGTCGGCTCCCGTGTATATTCCGTTTGCGCTTATTAGCTGGTACAGATTATCATAGGCGTAATTATGAGACATTGCTCCGCCCATTTTATTGCTTACGCCCGCTGCGCTGTTGGTCACGTTCAAGACATTGCTTACTTTGTCATACTGGTAATTATTGTTCATGAACATTCTAGGGGTATTATTGCCCTGATAGCCTGTTCCTGAAGCAACGGTCATATTATCAAGCCTTCTTCTCAGCGGCTCGTAATTGTATTTCGTTTCCGTTCCGTTGCAGTATTTTAAATAGCTTCTCTGTTCAAATTTGTCATAGCCAATTTTGTTGACATAGTTATAGCTGTAGGCTTTTTTACCGGCAACTGCCTGCAGTAATCCGCCTGAGTTATACGTATAATTAATCTTCTCCTGATCAGGATAAATCATTTCCTGCAGACGGTTCCATGAGTCGTATTTCCAGCTCGTTACATAAGTTGCAATCGCTGAATTAGGTACAATTACCGTTCTTCTTATACTCTCTATTTCTCCCATAACGCCATACGAAAATTCCTGTGCCCCTGTGGCGTCTTCCATCAAAATCAGTCTTCCCTTGCGGTTCTGGCTTTCGTTTTTAGACCCGAAAACATAGCGCACATCGTTTTGGGGATTCTCAGGGTAATGGATATTCGTTAATCGGTTAAACTCGTATTCGTAGGTAATCTTTTTGCTTTTGGCTTCCAGATTGGCGGTTTGCCTTTCCAAAAGGTTATTTAAGGCATCAAATTTAAAAGTGCTTTTTCCTGCATCGGGCTGGATGACTTCTATTCTTCTGTCGGCCAGATCATATTTGATTGTTTAATGATTTGAAGCAGAAAATCTTCGTTTCCAAAAACACCTTCAGTCCCGCTATCCGCTATATCTTTTGTGGCGAACCCCGCCACAAAAGGATACCGCTTCTATCGGGGCTAGACATCACATTTTCGTTTTTTCAATGAACTTTCTTCAACAGCATACAGCTTCAAAGATTGCTTTATTATTCAACATCAAGCACCCTCAAAAGCCTAATATTAAACAGAATAAGACAAAAAAACCTTTTATTTTTATGCCCTAATCTAAAACAATCGAGAGTAAAAACCTCATTTTTAAACCGTTTAAAACCCTAAAAACAAAAAAGACAGCCCGAAGGCTGTCTCATTTTTTATAAAAATTAATATTTATCCTTTATTTAAATGTTCTTAAAAGCATATTTCTTGAAAATACCCTAATCTGATACATTACCGGAGCGGAGGATCGGGTACATTAACCCTTATCAATGACAACTACTTTTTTTGTCGCTCTAAATTCATTAGTGATAATCCTTGTATCATAACTTCCTTTTTCATTTTTTATATCTGAAGTTATATATCCTTGATCATTTATAACTCCATCTATAAAAAACGTTCCTGATTTATTAAACTTTACATCATAAAAAGGAATTGTGTGATTATCTATAGCACCAAAAGTATCTTTAGCAATTTTCCATAAATCTTTTTCTACATAATCAATGTTATCCGTTAGAGCCATTGAAAAGATAATATATCTATTTCTTTTACTTGTAGAATCATTTATCATACTCTCAGTAATAGTATCTAATACATTCGTATAATGTATTTCCCCTTTGTATTTCTTTCCTCTTAAAACAGTATCAGGAAATTCTATGCTATATTCAACGCCATTCCCTTTGAATTTAGTATTAATAAATTCTTCACTTTTAGTAGATTTCTCTTTACATTGAATAAAGAAAAATGCACAAAATATAATAATTATTTTAGTTACTCCTTTCATTTTCTTTCTTTGCTTTTCTTTCTGCTTCCAGTAGTCTTTGATTATTTCTATCAAAAATTTTCTTTGCATCTGATTGATTATTAACTGTGGAATCTTTTTCTACTTTATGAACCTGGGAAGGATTTCCTCTCAATGTTCCTGTAGTTGAATATTTCTCTACGGTAACTGTTATTTCTGTTTTGGCTTGATTAACCATTTCCCCAGCATTTTGGCCAATTGTCCAACCATTAGAATATGATTGAACTACTTTTGCAAAATCACTAAGAACATCGATAACTTTACCGCTTTTTGATATTGTTTTAGTACCTGTACTAAACCCTACATAAGTTGATAAAGCATCCAATCCTGTTACATCTACAATTTGGGTATTTCTATCACCTTTTCCTTTCTGAACTTTTCCGCTGGAATCCTCACCATTTCTAAGACTGCTTCTGAAATCATAACCTCCTGCTTTTCCTCCTGGTAATTTACTTTCATAACGCCATCCATTATCAAGTTCTCTGCCTATCTTTTTCAAGTCATACGGTATTTTTGTATTCCACTGATAATCTGCATAAGCTTTAATCTTGCCCCAAACTGTAGGCGGGTCTTCTGGTCCCATTCCTGTTGGGTCAATAAAACCTAAAGGATTATTAAGTGCATAAGCATAAGAAGAATAACCAGCAAATTTCTCCGCCAATGGATCAACTGATATAAAAATTCCCAGTTTCGGGTCTTGGTATCTTGCCCCGTAGTAGTAAAGTCCAGTCTCTCTATCTAACTCCTTAGATGTAAACAAATAAGGTGTATTCCATTTCGCATTCTTTTCTTCTAAGAAAACTTCCCCAAAAGGCACATATTCTATATGCTGAACTACTTCACCATCTAAGTTGCTAATGTACGAAGAACTTCCCAAATGATCAGGGTGGTAATAGAATTGCTGTAATTCTGCATTATCGTTCTTGGCTGTCATTTTTCCTGTTGTACTGCTAGAGTTTGTTTCTCCAGAAGGATTACAACAAAATCCTAAACCATTTACATAATCATTATTGTCAAGCCCATAATATGGAACTTCAAACGATGCGTAGTTCGCCTTCACAGTTTCTAAAGCTTTCTTGTACTTGGCATCGTAATTCACTTTAACACCAGAAAAAGATTCTCCAGCTTTCTCTACACGTCTTGGGTCTGCTCCGTAACTGTCAAAATCACCAAGCTTGCTTACAATACGCTGTGAGCCAATATAAATGTGTTTAGTATAACGACCACCACTTTGAGCCACTAAATATGGATTAACATACAAAGTAAAATCAGATGTTGATGTTTTTCCTCCAGAGAATGCAGAGTTCACAAAAATCCCTTGTCCTCCTCCAGAAAGCTTAGTCACACGTTCTCCTCCTGCGTCATAAGTGTAGTTAGAAACATAACCGTTAATGTCTACTGCACCTAAACGATTTTCTTCATCCCACAAGAATTTTTTCTCCTGTGCTTTTTCATTGACTTTACCGTCAGTTTTAACTTCTTCGGTATTTACATAAATCATGTTCCCGTTTTTGTCGTAAACATATTTATTGTTCTTGTTCTTGTCGACTTTTGGGTCTGTGTTTTTGGTTCTGTATTCGGTTTCGGTTACATTATCGAGCTGGTGTTTGTTGGTTCCGTTATAATTGTAATTCATGGTATAACCTGCCTTCAAAATGCCTGTTTCTGTAACCTTGTTCTGCATTACGTTTTGCGTTTTGCTTACAATATTGTGCAGATCGTCGTATTTCATTTCCAGACTGTAATTTACCGTTTTCTGGTCCGCTCCTGTGTAAACTCCGTTTGCACTTGTTAACTGGTACAAATTATCATAGTTGTAATTATGCGCCATCATTCCACCCATTTTATTGCTTACGCCCGCTGCGCTGTTGGTAACGTCCAAGACATTGCTTACTTTGTCATACTGGTACTTGTTGTTCATGAACATTCTTGGCGTATTATTGCCCTGATATCCTGTTCCTGAAGCTACGGTCATATTGTCCAGTCTTCGTCTTAACGGTTCGTAATTGTACTTGGTTTCGGTTCCGTTACAGTATTTCAGGTAGCTTCTCTGCTCAAATTTATCGTAGCCAATTTTGTTGACATAGTTATAGCTGTAGGCTTTTTTGCCTGCCACTGCCTGCAGTAATCCGCCAGAATTATACGTATAATTTACTTTTTCCTGATCTGGATAAATCATTTCCTGAAGACGGTTCCATGAGTCGTATTTCCAGCTCGTTACATAAGTTGCAACGGCTGAATTTGGTACAATTACGGTTCTGCGAATGCTTTCGATCTCGCCCAGAACTCCATATGAGAATTCCTGTGCGCCTGTGGCATCTTCCACCAAAATCAGTCTTCCCTTGCGGTTCTGGCTTTCGTTTTTAGATCCGAAAACATAGCGCACATCGTTCTGAGGATTTTCAGGATAATGAATATTGGTTAATCGGTTAAACTCGTATTCATACGTGATCTTTTTGCTTTTTGCTTCCAGATTGGCGGTTTGCCTTTCCAAAAGGTTATTTAAGGCATCATACTTAAAAGTGCTTTTTCCTGCATCGGGCTGGATGACTTCTATTCTCCTGTCGGCATAATCATATTTGCTTGGTTAATGATCTGAAGCAGAACATCTTCGTTTCCAAAAACACCTTTAGTCCCGCTATCCGCTATATCTTTTGTGGCGAACCCCGCCACAAAAGGATACCGCTTCTATCGGGGCTACATATCACATCTTCGTTTTTTCAATGAACTTTCTTCAACAGCATACAGCTTCAAAGATTGCTTTATTATTCAATATTAACCGCCCTCAAAAGCCTAATTTTAAACAGAATAAGACAAAAAAACTTTTATTTTTATGCCCTAATCTGAAACACTCGAGAGTAAAAACCTCATTTTAAAACCGTTTAAAACTCGAAAAACAAAAAAGACAGCCCAAAGGCTGTCTGATTTTTTATAAAAATTAATATTCATTCTTTACTCTAATGTTCGTAAAAGCATATTTATTATAAATGCCCTAATCTGATACATTACCCATTACCAGCTAATTTGATACATTACCCAAATATTCATCTGGATAATCTTCTATAGCATCTTTTAGCATTGCCTTATAAAATAAACCCGAAAAATCTTTATTAATCATTTTCATGCTATCTACTTCCTTTAATGCTGTTATCCTATCACTTTTATACAATTTCATTATGAAGTAATCGACATATAACAATGAATCTTTTGGATTTTGATCAATCTTATTTTTAATGTATTTCAAATTTTTATCAATATAATTTTTAGCTACATTTTTATCTTTTTTATAATTTTTTAAATACCTAATTGTATTAAGCGTTATTTCTTTCTTACTAGGATTCATAGTTGTATTTTTAACTAATAAAGTCTCTAACTCCTCATATTTTTTAAGATACATTAATAAAGGTACAACTAACTGGTAATTCTCATCTGTAAGTCCTTTTTCTCTATACATTGCAGTTTTAGATAATTCTTTATAACTCTTTTCTAAAAAGTTTTTATTTTTTGTGGATCTATATTCAGTTAAGTATTTATAACTCATTTTTAAAGATCCTGGATTATCCAAACCTCTATTTTTACAAGAGATTATTAAAAAAAAGACTAAACAAACTATCTTTTTCATATTCTTAAAGTTTATTGGTATTAATATAATTTCCACTACTAGCATTATTAAATGGAATTGATAAATTCAAATTAGTAGTGTTTTCAAATGGAATTAATCCTCCAAAACCAGGAGCTGTTAAAGATTTCAAGCTATCTGTATCAAAATATACTCCTTTAAAACTGAAATTAAGATTAGATGACTTCCCGTAACTACTTTGTATTGAGCCTGCACTCCAATAACTTTGATAATTTAAACTAGGAACATCTCCCCCTTGTGATATACCACCGTAAGGACCTGGTTTAAAAACACCCATCTGTTTACCCTGCAATGACATTTTGTCTCCTCTTAAACTTAATGCTCCAATATTTGGATAAGGAGCATTAGTCTCCCCTGATACTGTAGCAAATATATTAATACCTAAAAATTCTTTAGTTTTAATTTCTCCTGAACTATCATATTTAGTTTTTACATCTGCAGAAAAAGCAACATTTAATGTGCTTTCTGCTGTCATATTATAAACAGCTGCACCTTTAGCAGAATAAGCATTGTCGAAAGTATCTCCAGAAATAGACCCCATATCCCAATCAGAAGTCTTGAAACTTGATTGACCAAATAAATCATAAACAATAGAACTATCCTCTCTTCCAATATAAACATATTCTTTAGGAGTATTGTCCAAAGAAGTTACTTCTTTTTTCCATTCATACTTACCTGATGCTTTATTTTTCACCCAATCTTTGCCATCTGGATCAATTAATTTTATAGGGTTATTAGCTACATAATTATATGAAGAATAGTTAGGATGTTTCTCCGTCAACAGATCTACAGATATAAAGATTCCAAGTTTCGGATCTTGGTACCTAGCTCCAAAATAATACAATCCAGTCTCACGATCTAACTCCTTAGATGTAAACAAATACGGCGTATTCCACTTAGCATTTTTCTCCTCTAAGAAAACTTCTCCAAAAGGCACATATTCAATATGCTGAACAACTTCGCCATCCAGATTGCTAATATACGAAGAACTTCCCAAATGATCAGGGTGGTAATAGAATTGTTGCAACTCCGCATTGTCATTTTTTGCAGTCATTTTTCCTGTTGTACTGCTAGAGTTTGTTTCTCCAGAAGGATTACAACAAAATCCTAAACCATTTACATAATCATTATTGTCAAGCCCATAATATGGAACTTCAAACGATGCGTAATTTGCTTTTACAACATCTAATGATTTCTTGTATTTAGCATCATAATTTACCTTTACTCCTGAGAATGATTCTCCTGCTTTTTCAACTCTTCGCGGGTCAGCTCCGTAACTGTCAAAATCACCAAGTTTAGAAACAATTCTTTGGCTTCCAATATAAATGTGTTTGGTATATCTTCCGCCACTTTGAGCTACTAAATAAGGATTCACATAAAGTGTAAAATCACTCGTTGAGGTTTTACCTCCAGAGAAAACAGAGTTTACAAATATCCCTTGTCCTCCGCCTGATAACTTAGTTACACGTTCACCTCCAGCGTCATACGTGTAATTACTCACATAACCATTAATATCCACTGCGCCAAGTCTATTTTCTTCATCCCACAAGAATTTTTTCTCTTGCGCTTTTTCATTTACTTTTCCATCGGTTTTAACCTCATCAGTATTTACATAAATCATGTTCCCATTCTTGTCGTAGACATATTTATTGTTCTTGTTTTTGTCTACTTTAGGGTCTGTGTTTTTGGTTCTGTATTCGGTTTCTGTTACATTATCCAGCTGGTGTTTGTTTGTACTATTATAATTATAGTTCATGGTATAACCTGCCTTCAAAATGCCTGTTTCTGTTACTTTGTTCTGCATTACGTTTTGCGTTTTGCTTACAATATTGTGCAGATCGTCGTATTTCATTTCCAGACTGTAATTTGCCGTTTTCTGGTCGGCTCCTGTGTATATTCCGCTGGCAGATGTCAGCTGGTACAGATTATCGTAAGCGTAATTATGAGACATTATCCCGCCCATTTTATTGGCTACGCCTGCGGCGCTGTTGGTAACGTTCAAGACATTGCTTACTTTATCATACTGGTATTTGTTGTTCATGAACATTCTAGGCGTGTTATTGCCCTGATAGCCTGTTCCTGAGGCTACGGTCATATTATCGAGTCTTCTTCTCAGCGGCTCGTAATTGTACTTGGTTTCCGTTCCGTTGCAGTATTTCAGGTAGCTTCTCTGCTCAAATTTGTCATAGCCAATTTTGTTTACGTAATTGTAGCTGTAGGCTTTTTTGCCTGCCACTGCCTGCAGCAGTCCGCCAGAATTATACGTATAATTTACTTTTTCCTGATCAGGATAAATCATTTCCTGCAGACGGTTCCATGAGTCGTATTTCCAACTTGTCACATAAGTTGCAATCGCTGAATTAGGTACAATCACAGTTCTACGGATGCTTTCGATCTCGCCCAGAACTCCGTATGAGAATTCCTGCGCGCCTGTGGCATCTTCCAACAAAATCAGTCTCCCTTTGCGGTTTTGGCTTTCGTTTTTAGAACCGAAAACATAACGCACATCATTCTGAGGATTCTCAGGGTAATGGATATTTGTTAATCGGTTAAACTCATATTCGTAGGTAATCTTTTTGCTTTTTGCTTCCAGATTGGCTGTTTGCCTTTCTAAAAGGTTATTTAAGGCATCAAACTTAAACGTGCTTTTTCCTGCATCGGGCTGGATGACCTGTGTGCGTCTGTCTGCCATATCGTAAGTGCTTATTTAATGATCTGAAGCAGAAAATCTTCGTTTTCAAAAACACCTTTAGTCCCGCTATCCGCTATATCTTTTGTGACGAACCCCGCCACAAAAGGATACCGCTTCTATCGGGGCTACACATCACATCTTCGTTTTTTCAATGAACTTTCTTCAACAGCATACAGCTTCAAAGATTGCTTTATTATTCAACATTGACCACCCTCAAAAGCCTAATATTAAACAGAATAAGACAAAAAAACCTTTTATTTTTATGCCCTAATCTGAAACACTCGAGAGTAAAAACCTCATTTTAAAACCGTTTAAAACTCTAAAAACAAAAAAGACAGCCCTAAGACTGTCTCATTTTTTATAAAAATTAATATTTATCCTTTATTTAAATGTTCTTAAAAGCATATTTCTTGAAAATACCCTAATCTGATACATTACCGGAATTAACTAATCTAACAACTTTACAAATAAAAGATTACCCTTTAATAAACAAAAAACACTATCCTTCCTTTGTTCTGTAATTGGATATTCTTTTTTATCATCATAAAAAATATTCTTACTTATTTTTGCTTTTTTTACTTCTGAAATTTCATACATCTCCATAAGCAATGAATCTTTTTTTAATTCCAAAATATTATAAGATATTCCTCCTTCTGATTTATACACTACAACAGAACTAAGTGTATCATTATCATACCTAAAAGTAATAGTTGGTTTATATTTTTTTTTATCAAATCTTAACATGTCTTTTGAATATTGAAAATTTTCATCTACTTCTACATATTTTGTTATTTCATATTTTTTTAGATCATTATCTGATTTACACCCAAAAAACACAATAAAAAATAACAATAAAAAAATGCTTCTTTTCATACTAATTGCTTTTTGTATTTGTTCTTTCTTTAGAATTTCTTTTTTCTACAACTACTTCTATTTTGCCTTTATTTGTCTTACTTTTATTTGCTTGCTCAATTATAGACTCAAGAACTCTATTCGAATAGTTATTAGATGGATTTTTCTCTGAATTATTTTCATCTGTAATTCCGAAACAACCTTCGGAAGCTGCATAAGATAAACTTCCATCCGCATGTTTATAAACTCCACCAACATGTAACATAACTCCAGAAACAACATTAGCTTTTGTTCTATACCCTAATTCAACTGATGTATCGTTTGCTTCTGCGTGCATCACTTCAGATCCAGATTGAGTAAGTTTCAGTGCTTTTGTCCCATCCCCTTTTGGATAACCACCTGGTACAACTTTAGCTGTATAATGGTTAACATTTTCTTCTTTTGGCTCAAACGCAACATTTGTTAATTTTCCACTTGCAGCATCCTTCTGCCTAACTACAAATGCATCACGTGTTGTTAAAAATGACATCTTGTAATTTTTATTTTCAGTATCTGTAACTGTTACACGATAGAGATTTACCCTTGTTCTTCTTCCTTCTTGGGTATAACCAATAACTCTTTGTAAGGTACTTCCTGCTACTTGTTTTGTAATAGTAATTATAGGATACTCCCCGTCAGGATCAATGAATTTAATAGGATTATTAAAACAGTAATTATAAGGAGACCAATTTAGGGATTTTTGAGCTTGCGGATCGACTGATAACCAAACTCCAAGTTTCGGATCTTGATACCTTGCCCCAAAATAGTACAATCCTGTTTCTCTGTCTAACTCTTTACTTGTGAAAAGATACGGTGTATTCCACTTCGCGTTTTTCTCTTCCAAGAAAACTTCCCCGAAAGGCACATATTCAATATGCTGAACTACTTCACCATCTAAGTTACTAATATACGAAGAACTTCCCAAATGGTCAGGATGATAATAGAATTGCTGCAATTCTGCATTATCATTCTTGGCAGTCATTTTTCCTGTTGTACTGCTAGAGTTTGTTTCTCCAGAAGGATTACAACAAAATCCTAAACCATTTACATAATCATTATTGTCAAGCCCATAATATGGAACTTCAAACGATGCGTAATTTGCTTTTACAACATCTAATGATTTCTTGTATTTAGCATCATAATTCACCTTCACGCCAGAAAAAGATTCTCCAGCTTTCTCAACACGTCTAGGATCCGCTCCGTAACTGTCGAAATCACCAAGCTTAGAAACTATTCTTTGACTTCCGATATAAATATGTTTCGTGTATCTTCCGCCACTTTGAGCCACCAAATAAGGATTCACATAAAGGGTAAAATCACTTGTAGAAGTTTTGCCTCCAGAGAATGCAGAGTTTACAAATATCCCTTGTCCTCCGCCAGAAAGCTTCGTTACTCGCTCGCCTCCTGCGTCATACGTATAATTAGAAACGTAACCGTTAATATCAACAGCCCCTAAACGATTTTCTTCATCCCAGATAAATTTCTTCTCTTGGGCTTTTTCATTGACTTTACCGTCAGTTTTAACTTCCTCGATATTTACATAAATCATGTTTCCGTTCTTGTCGTAGACATATTTATTGTTTTTATTCTTATCGACTTTCGGGTCGGTGTTTTTGGTTCTGTATTCGGTTTCGGTTACATTATCCAGCTGGTGTTTGTTGGTTCCGTTATAATTGTAATTCATAGTATAACCTGCCTTCAAAATGCCTGTTTCTGTCACTTTGTTCTGCATTACGTTTTGCGTTTTGCTTACAATATTGTGTAGATCGTCGTATTTCATTTCCAGACTGTAATTTGCCGTTTTCTGGTCGGCTCCTGTGTAAACTCCGTTTGCGCTTGTCAATTGATACAGATTATCATAAGCGTAATTATGAGACATTATCCCGCCCATTTTATTGGCTACGCCTGCGGCGCTGTTGGTCACATTTAAGACATTGCTTACTTTGTCATACTGGTATTTGTTGTTCATGAACATTCTTGGCGTGTTATTGCCCTGATATCCTGTTCCTGAAGCTACGGTCATATTATCGAGTCTTCTTCTCAGCGGCTCGTAATTGTACTTGGTTTCCGTTCCGTTGCAATATTTTAAATAGCTTCTCTGTTCAAATTTATCGTAGCCAATTTTGTTTACATAATTGTAGCTGTAGGCTTTTTTGCCTGCCACTGCCTGCAACAGTCCGCCAGAATTATACGTATAATTTACTTTTTCCTGATCTGGATAAATCATTTCCTGCAGACGGTTCCATGAATCGTACTTCCAGCTTGTCACGTATGTCGCAATTGCTGAATTTGGCACAATCACCGTTCTGCGGATGCTTTCGATCTCTCCCATCACGCCATACGAGAATTCCTGCGCTCCCGTGGCATCTTCCATCAGAATCAATCTTCCTTTGCGGTTCTGGCTTTCGTTTTTAGAACCGAAAACATAACGCACATCGTTCTGCGGATTCTCCGGATAATGAATATTGGTTAATCGGTTAAACTCATATTCATACGTAATCTTTTTGCTTTTGGCCTCCAGATTTGCCGTTTGTCTTTCTAAAAGATTATTTAAGGCATCAAACTTAAAAGTGCTTTTTCCTGCATCAGGCTGGATGACTTCTATTCTCCTGTCAGCCAGATCATATTTGCTTAGGGTCTGCTGTCCTTGAGCGTCTGTAACACTTATATTTCTGTTTATTCCGTCATAGCCAAACTGCGTTGCAACGCTATTGGCATCAAGGGTTTTCATAGTCAGTCCAGAACCGTTGGCATAGCTTGAATTGGTATTGTTCAACGCATCGGTCACTTCTGTTTTCAGCAAATCGCCTTCTATGCTGTATGCCATTTTAGTTTCTGCGCCATCAGGCAGAGTCGTTGCAACTGGTCGGTCTAAAACATCATAAACCGTTTTGGTCGGCTCAACCGAATCGAAACTGTCCATCAATTTATTCCAGTCGCCTAGTGGTGCAGTCTGCGGATAATAGGCTGCTTTTACACGTCCGAAGGCATCAAACTTCGCTCGTCCCGAAACAACCATGACATCGCTCTGCTGGTCGGGAGTTTTATTATCGGTAATCGCTCCGTCTTTTTTCACTTGTATTGGTCTTCCCAGTCCGTCCACAAAAGTCACCGTTTCAATAGGATCATTCGGGTGCTGTGCATCAAAATGTTTGGTTCTTGCATAGGCAGTCCTTGTGATATTTCCGTTAGAAACGGTCGTTGTCGGGAAATACTCCATCGCAATGGTATACGGCTGTCCTGTTGCGGCTTCTTTTGGCCCCTGAACTTTAGTCAGACGTCCAAATTCATCAATTTCTTTCTTGATCAGATAACCGTTTACATCTTCGGTTTCCAATGCAATTCCGTAGCGGCTGTCGTAATTTCTGGCGTAACTGCGGTATTCAAAGTTATCTGAGATTTCTTCTACATACATCTTAAACTGATCGTCGTAACGGTATTTATAAAACGGACGCTCTTTTTTGTAATTCTCAGGCAATGTTTTTTGGGTTATATTTCCGTAACTATCATATTTCAGATCTGTAACCGCCCATTCGCTGCCATTGAGGTTCTGTTTTATCTGTGTAATATGATTGGCATAATTTACATCGTAAACTGCTCTAAAATCACGAACCGTGACACCATTCATACTTACTTTACTATTTACCGGAAGACCCAAAATGTGCTTGCCTAAATTGGCTACATACGCCATTTCGGTTTTGTAGTTTCCAGTGCTGTTGTCTTTATAGCTGTAACTTTTTAAATCTCCAAAGGTTCCGGAACCTACATAATATTCATTGTGAATTTCGTTTAATTTCAAAGGAGATGAACCGCCTTCATACGCCAATGAAGTTATATTTTTAACAGGGTTAAAACTCACTGCTCGGTCTGAACATATTTTAGAAACTGGCGTAAAATCATATTGATCTCCGGCGGCTTTTACCTGATAGGTATAATAATCCTGTATACTTTCTGTATATTTTGCTCCTGCATTTGAAGCACTGTTTACCCCTTCATTACTTTCTAGAACCGAACTCAGTAATTGTCCTGCATTGTAATAATCAGATACGTCGTAATTTTGGGTTAAGGTTCTGTATACTTTATCGCTATTTTCGGTATCGATGTTTTGGATTTTTACTTCGCCAAAGCCAAGGAAACTTCTTTCGTGACGTTCGTATTTACCTTTTGCATAGGCAAATTGTGTTTTCATATCAGGACCATCGCTGGCGATTCCGTCTTTGATTGCCACACTCTGCAATACCCATTTCCCTCCCGGATGATCGTAAGTTGGTGTAGTACGGCTGTAATCTACAGTAAATTCTGCTCCCAAAGGCGTATGAACAGATTTCAATTTATTGGTACGCGCAATAGTAGATCGTTTTACATTTAATTGATCATCTGTAGTTGAAGTTAAATAATCAGGGAATCCGTCGCCATCAATATCCTGTAGTTGGCTTTCTACACGGTTGCTGGAAAGTCCTGCATTTACTCCAGGTGTAACCGCCACTTTTAACTGAATAAGTGGTATTGGCACTGCAGCAGTATAGGCTGTATTAAGCGATTCGGCTGTAGAAGAAACTTGGCCTAAAACTTCCAATCCGTTCCATGGCATTGGAGCACTGTAACGATCCCCTAAATTTAAACGAACCAAATTGTTTTTAAATACTTGATCTACTAATCCATCTCCATTTACATCCTGAAGACTAAAATCGTTCCATGTTATAGTTTTGGTGAGTCCATAACCAGCACTTATTGACGAAGAACCAAAATCAACTCCCATGCCTATACTTGGAAATATCGATTCGCCTTTGGTAATATCTTCTAAACCATAATCAATAGGATCTGTAAAACCATATCCTAAATTAAGCTGTACTTTTTTATCGCTCAATATTTTATCAGGCAAACCATCACCGTTAATATCTGTCCATGTCTGCACCGTTGCTTCCTTATTGTAACTTACTCCTCCATTTACTGTAACAGAAGAAGATTCTTTTTTTGCTTTATCTAAAGCCGCTTTTGCATTTGCAGTAGCGGTTTCTGCTTTTTTTACTGCCTCACATGACCCCCCTATATTAGCAGTGGCAAGATTTTTAGCTGCTTTATTATATGTTCCCTGTGCAGTTCCTATAGCAGAAGCATGCATAGCCCCTCCACCGGCAGAAACGCTGTAAGCCTGACTCGTGCTATTGTGCAGTCCGCTAATCGCAACATTTTCACCATCAAAACCGCCATTACTATTGGTCATCTGAATATTTCGCTTACTAATAATATCTGGAAATCCATCGCCATTCATATCTTGGAAATCAAAAACCACTTCTGAATTACCCGTTGCTGTACTAATCGTAAAAGCGCCCGCCCCAGTTTGTATAGATACACTATTTCCTTTTGTCACTTTGTTAATTCCGGTTGCACCAGACCCCTCTGCGCAATAAGAATTATTAGTGTTTACTTCTCCTGCATTCAATCCTTCTAACGGATTTGCCAGTACTACATTATCTTCACCTAAACGAGAACTTGATACTACAGAGCCATTTACATAAGTTAGATTGTCTGCTCCTGACCAGTATTTTTTAGTCATTACATCAGGAGTCATCATATTAAAGATCATTTTTCTAGGATCTGTTTCTGCTTTATCTGAATCTGGCAATACCAGTTTGCTCTCGTCGATAGGTTTGTTATAACGTCCATCCATAGCATTATAAATAAATTGCCCCCAATGGCGTTGCATCGATCCAAATTTTTCTGTATCGGCTAGAACTGGAGCAAATACTGCTGCTACAATTGGTGTTCCGTTTACTGTTACCGTTGCTTTTGTAGCTGCCGATACCGGAATAACTCCCAAAGCTTCGCGATTTGTAAGGGTATATTCGATCCAAATTTTATCACCTTCATTCACGTTTACCTGCAATGGAGCTGCAGAAGTCAATACTCCATTAAGCATATTATAATTGCTTTTTCCGAGCAAAACTCCTGTACTTGTTTTTGCAGAAAGGGTTACTTTATAAGTAATTCCGTTTGTATTCACTCCTGTTAAATTAGGCACAAGTGTAAGGGTGGCTTTTACAGCTGAAGGATACAATTTTCCTTCTATTAAATGATCTGCAAAAAGGCTGTAATCTTTAAATGGTACGGTTTCATAATCTGATTTCCCAGTAATTACTGCACTATTTAATCCCGTACAATTTGCATCTGAAGGAGTAGGAGTAACTGCTGTAAAATTCCCCAAAGGATAATGGGTTAATTTTGCATCCCACATTATTTTATCCCAAGCCACATTGGTTTCGCTTGTTATGGCAATTTTTACTTCCTGATAATCGGCTGCAAGAGCAGGTAAAATAGTATTGGCTGTAAGTAAACTATTGACAGTTTCAGCTGCAGAATAGGTTTTACACCAAATTGTAGTAAAGGCACCTAAGCTATTTTTGCCTAAAAGGCTTACGGTAACAGCATCGCTGGTTATGGGTTTTGTAAAAACTCCTGTTACCTGTACTGCTCCTGCTTCATTTGCTTTCTGGACCACTATATTAGGCGTACCATTGTCTAGTACAAAACCTTCTGTAGCTTTGTAGCTGTAACGCTGCTGACCGTCAGGATTTGTAGGCAAGCCTGTTCTCGATGCGTCGGTGTAAGTAATAACAGGATTCCAATCGACCTGATCAAAGGCTCCATTGGCAAGATCTGTACGGCCAGATTGTACTCTAAAATATATTTTCTCTCCTTTTGTTACTATTTGCGAAACGGTTGAAAGATTAGCTGAAGGTGCCGCTTTTGTAAGTGGCTGTTGTGCCACAATTTGTACTGCTCCTTTTTGAATACCCACAAACACACCATCTGCCAAAGCATACTCTGCTTCATCATAGTTTCCTGTTGGCGGTATAAGTGTAGCTGTACTTTCTATTTTTATGGTTCCATCAAAAGGAGCTTCCCACATTCTAACCACATCTTGCAAAGGAGAATTGGCAATTGCTTCGGCCTGCTCCGCAGGATCTACTGCTGCTACACTGCTGTCTATTTTTCCGCCTCCTTTTATTGGACTGGCAGTATCAGAACTTGAAGTAGTGAAAGTTGGTATTGCATTCCCATTAAGATGCACAATATGATTAAAATATACCACTCCATCTCGTACTAAATCTACTAAACCGTCATTATTAACATCTTGAAAATAAGCACTGGTAGTAGTTGTACTATTTTCATAACTGGTTCCTACTGTCGCAACGATAGATGCAAATCCAATTTTTGCAACCGCACCATAACTTGTAGCTTTTGACTTGGTGAATGAAATTCTAGAAATTCCGTGAACTTCTAATTTATCTCCAAAAGTATTGCTCCCTATATTTGGACGATAGTAAATTCTACCCGATTCACTAAAGACTTTATCTGCTAAACCATCACCATTAATATCTACTAAAGTTAAAAGACCGTTTGATTGTGATGGAGAATACGAGAAATTAGCACCTACGGTGTTACTTGCAGAAAAGTAACTTTTATCATCAAGACCAACTCCTACAAATAAAGAAAATCCTTCAGAAGTAGAAACTCCACCTCCAAGTGCTGAAATTTTATCATTAAAAATAACATTATCTTTAGTTATTTCGTTTTTAGTTATCACACCCTTTCCGGTTACATCATCTTTTCCGGTATCCCAATCTTCTGTAGTATTGCTAAAAGGCACATAACCTTCTGCTGCTTTTACATCGTCATAATAATCAAAAATATGCTCGTTAAATTTTGCTCCGCTGGCGTCATTCTGCACTATTTTTTCCAGAAGTGTTTTTTTGAAAGCACCATCGTCTTTTTTATAAACAAAATCATAACTGCGCAGGGTGTTCCCTAAATGGGTTACTGTTACTTTGGTCAGCAATTTTTGTTTTGAAGTCAGAAATCCATAACGCCCGCTGTTTGTTTTTACGGTTTTATCTAGTCCGTTTACAAACGAAATGCTTGTATGTGCATTATCATTTTTATTGCCATATTCAGCTGTACTTAGATATACGGCTTTCGCTTTTACGCTGCCTTGCACCGTTTCATCTACTGCCGAAAAAGTATATTTAATATAGTCTCCGTGCAGTTCTGTTACGCTGGTTAGATACCACTCGGCAATGTTTCCGTTATCGCCTTTTAGAACTTGTTGGTATTTATACAAAGTCCCGTTTTTATCTGTGACTTCCCAAGTATAATTTTTAGGATCTGATCCTTTTCTAATAATTTTACTGAAACCTCCCTCTGTTCTTGGATAAAACTGAACATCGCCTGTTTTTCGGGCAATTTTCTCCCCACGATGCGCTGCTGTTGTATTTTGACCGTCCATTTGCACGAGCATTGTACCGTTTAAACTATAGGTTTCTGTCTCCAGAGTGGTACTATATCTCGGTACTCCCCATCTTGTATCTACACTGATTGCAGGAGTTTGTATGTCCCAACCTTCACCGAGCCATCCGCTTCCGCCATCGCTATTATAAGCTACATTGATATTGGGATGCATGCCGTTTCGTGCAGGCGGAACTTCTATCGCATAACTTAAATTTGCCGATCCGTACTGGTTTGCTGTTGGCGGCTGTATCGTTTGTACAGCTGCTGTAGGGTCTGCTGCTTTAATGTCATTCATCATTGTAGCAGCAAATCCTTGTGTATCTGGAGATTCTGGTGTTTTGATCACACCATTAATCATATCAGTGAAATGCGTTGTTTTTGAAATGATTATTTGATGTGCTGTATCCAAACTATCGCGCTCCAATGCCTCCCAATGCCCTGTATTTTTATCAAAAAAGAAAGTACGGATATCTTCTTCCGTATATCCCGGAGGCAGTAATTCTTTATTATATCCTAATTTTACAACTGCTCCATCCGCAAAATGTTCACCATGAGGCAAAAAACGATATCCTCTTCCATTAGTAAGATTCGTCATTGTGGGATCTAAGGCAGGTAAGTCTAAAGATCGTAAAGGCGTAATGCTTAATGTTTTGTTTTCTAACAAAGCGCTTTCGCTGACCTCAAGACTTGCCGCACCTACAGAAAGTATATTTTTTTGTCCTTTAATAAATCGTTTCGATTCTCCTGCAAGAACTTTCAGTAACGGTTCCTGATGCGTTGCCGAAAAAGGTTTTACAGCAATTTTCTGCTCTGTTGTTTTTCCATTTGAGGTAATTTTTACTGTTGCAGTTGAATTATTTTCTAAAGGCAGTACGGTCTCAAAAAATCCATTTTGATGTATGACTGCTTTTCCATCAATGCTAATCTGACTGTCAGCTGTTAATCCGTCTACAAAACCGCTTACATACCCTTCTCCTTTATAACTTAGAGCTGTCAGGTTTTCCAGCTGCAATGTTTTTGCTTTTCCTTTTTCTATTACCAGAGATAAATTACGAACTTGATATCCGTAGGAAGCATTTTCTGGAAGTGAAAATAATACTGTATTATCGCCAGAATGTAAACTTGAAACACTTATATACTGTTCTTGTTGGCTCCACTGGTCGCTTTTTTGCACCCAATTTCCTCCTCTGGAAAATTCATCATTGATACTTACAGCAGCTCCATGATAATCTGAAATTCCCTGTAATTCATAAACCAGTTTCACACGGTCTTCTGATGCTGGCTTTTCTTTAAGACTGAAATGAAAAATATTGTCTGCCGGATTATCTAAAAGTTTCCCGGCATAAATACCTATAATCCCTCCATTCTCCAAAGCAGGAATAATTATTTTATTTGTCTCTGAATGTGATGTACTGCCTGTAAAACTTTTTTGACTGACAGTATTTACTATTTTTTTCGAATCGTAAGCCTGCTGATTCTGATGTACACCTGCAGAAGTATTTATAAAAATCGCTGCTGATCGAAAATTATAGGCAAATGCGCTTTGTCCTAATATTATTACTGACAATATGCTTGCTGTTATCCTTTGTATGGCTGATTTCGAATTGTATTTCTTTTCCATATTATATATGATGATTTTTCCAAAACTGGTGTTTTGGGTATTATTTTATTGTATACTGATGCCTGTTTCTTGCTAAAATTCAGGTTTTTATTACTGAATAATGATTGATTTTGAAAACTCTCCTTCTGCAGTTAAAACTTTTATGATATAAATTCCTGGGACAGGAATACTGGTTGTAAAAGTTGCTGTTTTTAGCTGATCCGGATTTCGGAGCTGAGTTATTAATGTTCCTCCCGTATTAAAGATCAATACCATAATTTCGGATGGTTCGTTTAATTTTACATATATGTTGAAGTTTGCACCAGGTTTTGAAGGTACGGGAGCAACGACAAGATTGTCCAATACAGGCGGTACAATAGGCGGAACGATCTCATTACATTCTGGTGCGGTCAATACTATTTTCTGTACCAATCTGTTTGTAACCCCGTCGCCTTCTGTTATGTTTAAATAATTTGCGGCTTCCCAAACCAGTTTTGTCGGACTTGTTACAAATCCTGTATGCAGTAAATTATAAATTCCGTTATTGACACCGTCAAGCGCTACAAATCCGTAATACGGTAATGTTTTATCTGCTGTTGCGATATCTTGTGTTCCAACCAAAACGGTATTAACCCAGCATTTTAAAACTCCTCCCTGCATTTCCAGCTTTATTTTGCTTCCTTTTTCAAGCGTTGCTAAAACATTTGCCTGTGCAGTGCCTTTATTCCAGAAATACAACTGATTTTGTTTTATCTTAACTCCATAATTAAGATAGGCTGAGGTACGATTGGTTTTCTGACTGATAAAACCAACATATTTATCTGACACAAAATCAGTTACAGCCCACTCTAAGCTTCCGTTTCCAAGAACAGTTAATGCCGTACTTGTTACAGAAGCAGACTGTGCTGCTACTAATGATTTTTCAAAATTAGTCCCTAGCATTTCCAGTGTCAAATCATAACTTCCAGCTTCAATACCTGTTAATGTCATTTTTGATTCATAAAAAGTTCCCGTTTGTAAAACCGGCGTAGTTCCTGTTTTAACTAAAGTGTATTTGTAACCGGGCATTCCTTCTTTTACCTCAATATTAATTTTTCCATCCTGTTGTAAAACACCGTCTTTACAAGTAGGAGCTATTCCGTCTTCAAGTGCAATTAGTTTAATATTGGTTGCCTTATACCCAAAAGAAAAAACATCTTTACCATTTCCGTCAGCGTCCCAGATAACATTGTTGAATATTATTTTTTTTCTGACAGCATCTATTTCGCTTACGGGATAATATTCTACTTTATCCACTTCAAAATTACCTGTCCCGGAACGGTCAATAATCAAGAAACTTTTATCAGTATAATTTGCAAATTCTGACGCTCTTGAGCTATCATACGACAATTCTATTTTAGAACCTGTTGGCACAAACCCACCATGTGTAACCGTTATGGATACATCTGTAGTTTTTTTCTCCAACGATACAACACCATAAAATGATTTATCTGCATCTGCTGGTAATACTGTTAATGTTTTTGATGTAAAAGCTTTATTTCCGTTAGGATCATAGGCATTTATATACACTTCATTTCCCTTTTTCTCCAAGGTTACTTTATGATAGTTGACTGTAATATTACCTAAGCTTACGAGCTGTTTAGTGTTTTCTATTGCATAAACAGATCCGTTTGCTTCGATTTTTACACCGTAATCAGATGTGCCTGCTATACCGCTTTGCTCTCCAAATTTTACTATTGTAACATTTCCTAAGGTTAAAGGCTTAAATTCTAAATATCCTGTTTTATCCTTTAAAGGAATTGTAGTAACACTTGTCCCTGTAGTTGAAGCTGTTTTATTTGCAAAGGTAGTTTTGGCAAATTCTGACTCTGTTGATAGCCCGTTATTTTTAAAAAGCAACGTTTTTTCTTCGGTTGTTGAGGGTACAACATTGGTTACTAATTTCCATGATCTGGCCATACGTTTAATTCCGGCTATACCGCCCGCATTCTGTGCGGTTAATACTCCATTATCATCTCCCCATAAAACTGCATTTTTATCTGCTAAGGAATTCCCAGGAAATTGTCCCATGGCCAACAATCTATTTGTAGAAGATAAATCTCTTATATTGGTATCCTGATAAGAATCGAAGGCATCTGAAAAATAGGGCGCTTCTTCATAACTAGTAGTAGAAAATGTCTGATTTAAATTACTTGTATCATCGCGCATAATACCGGTAATACGGTTGTTGTAGGTTTTATTAGCACTCCAGTCCCAGATTAGTTTATCATCACTTCCTATATAAGAATTACTCAAACTTACACCATACTTTACAGCCAGATACGTTTCAATTTTACAACGTTCCAAAGGTGTTAGAACACGGCTGTAAACCAGAAGCTCTGGAACATATCCGTTAAAATTATTTGCAAAGTTGGTCTCCGGATAAGTAGATAAGCCATTTGCAGCATTTAGGTATCCATAACCTAGCGTTAAATTCGACTTTTGATCTTCTCCCCATACAGAACTGTTAGGCTGTTGGTACTGGTAGTAGGAAACAATTTTTAAGGAACGTTCCCTGAATTTATCATCTGATCCTTCACTATTGTCCTTATTTCTATACAAATCCTCACCATCGGTACTTCCATAGTCCAAAACTTCGCCATCTCTTTCATTACTATTTACTATCCTATCATTTGTAATGATTGTGCCTTCATTGGGACGGCCAGTAATTCCAAATAAAATATTCTCTGAATTAAAACCAATTCCTACATGACTGTAAAGTCCTATAATTGTTCCTTGCTGTAGATTGGTATTATTTAGAAAAAACTGACGAGTCCCTGAGTAGAGATACAGTGCAGGATTAAAATTGTAATATCTGCCAAAATAGGAATACTCGGTGGTGGTATTCCAATTATTTAATTTGGATCCGTCTCCTCCAAAATCCTGCCAGTTAAAATTAGTATTAGATAACCTATTCGTTTTAAACCAAATTTGCGCCCCCTGCACTCCTCCCGGAGATTGACTGTAGGACAAAATCTGAACACAAAAAACAAAACACAAAATAAACAGGCTTTTTACTTTTTTCATATGGCTTAAATAATACTGGTATATTAGTTTTAACAAAAATTTCTTACAATTTTATAATATTTTTCTGATATATAAAAATAAATAATAGATTTATTCTTGTTAAAATTTAATTTAAGACATTTTTTTTATTCAAATAAGCTTAAGTTATTATAAAGAAAAACAAAAAAAACGCTTCAATTGAAGCGCTTTTCTATTTGCATAAAATTTAAAACTAAAAGTTTTTAGAAATTCCAATATTCACAGTTTTTCCAAAATTGACAAAGAATTTACTATAATCAACATCACTGCCACTTACATCGTAATTTAAGGTCTCATATCCTAATCCACCAATACTAAAATTTAAGCCAAACCCTTTTTTCATATTAATAAAAAGAGCCGGAGTTATGCCTGTATAAAAACCATCAGCTTTATTTTCTGACACAAGCGATCCATTTTCGTAATTTTTGATTTTTTGATTTTGAAACCCAGCCCCCAAATCAGCAAAAACTGAAAAAGTTTCGTTCAATGGCATTGTATAACGTACAAAAGCTCCTGTTTTAAAAGTATTCGCTTTACTTTCACCCTCTCCAAGATTACTTTTTGAAGATTGTACCGAAAATTCGATTCCAGCTGTCCAGTTATCATGAAATTGATATCCGATTTTTGGAGAAAACTCAAAAAAATTGTTTTTTGCTGATACAATTTCTCTATCCGTTTTTTCAGAAGTATAACCAATATTTCCTCCAACTAAAATTGTTCCCTTTTGGGCATTTGCAAAGCCAAAAACTGACAATGCAAGAATAAGTAGCATTTTTTTCATAATGGTTTATAATTTAAAATTTGTAGGTATTAACCAACAACAATGCCATCAGACAATCAATAATAATCGAAAAACCAAATATTTACAGTTACTTAATACATTCTAAACACATTGGCAATAATTGCGTTTTTTATTACAAATTCGTAAACAATAAGTTTACATTAGAGCATAAAAAAAGCGCTCCAAATGGAGCGCTTTCTGAAATTGAATATAAAAACTAAGATTAGAAGTTTTTAGAGATTCCAATGTTAAATGTTTGACCAAAGTTGAAGTAGAATTTACTGTAATCTGCTCCATTATTGTCATAGCTTAAAGTTTCGTATCCTAAACCACCAATGCTGAAGTTAAGACCAAAACCTTTTTTCATGTTGATGAAAAGAGCTGGAGTTACTCCAACATACATACCGTCTCCTTTGTATTTTGAGAAAGCATTTCCAGGACCGTACACTTTGTCTTTTTGAGTTTGGAAACCTGCACCCATATCAGCAAAAACTGCAAAAGTTTGGCTTAATGGCACAGAGTAACGAACAAATGCTCCTAATTTGAAGTTGTTGTTTTTTTCTTCAATACCAGCTGTAGTTTCGTTGTTAGATGAACTTACTGCAAATTCTCCTCCTACTGTCCAGTTATCGTTAAATTGGTAACCTACTTTTGGAGAAAAAGTAAATGTACTTGTTTTGTCTTCGCTAAATCTGTATTCTGATTTTTCAGAAGTGTAACCGATGTTTCCACCAACTAAGATTGTACCTTTTTGTGCGTTTGCAAAACTGCAGATAGCTAAAGCAGCCATCACTAGAATTTTTTTCATGATTTGGGTTTTATTTTAATTTTAGCATTCCTTTAACAATAACGATGCCGTGAATACTGGGCTGCTCATTTTTTTTATAATTACTTTAAGAGATAAATTTGTAGCAATCGAAACTATTTCTCGCTACTTTTGTAACAAATAAAAAGTCATGTCGATAGAAGTAAACAGTATATCAAAAAGTTACGGAGAGCAAAAAGCTCTAAATGAAATTTCTTTTAAAATAGAGAAAGGAGAAATCGTAGGATTTCTTGGTCCAAACGGAGCTGGAAAATCTACTTTGATGAAAATTTTGACCACTTATTTACTTGCCGATAGTGGCTCAGCCCTTGTAAATGGTCACGATGTCATGACAAACGCAAAAGAGGTTCAACGCTCGATTGGTTACTTACCAGAGCACAATCCGTTATATTTGGATTTGTATGTTCGTGAGTATTTGGCATTTAATGCTGATGTTTACAACGTGCCAAAATCAAGAATTGAAGAAGTAATTCAACTGACAGGACTGACACCCGAAAGTCATAAAAAGATTGGACAGCTTTCTAAAGGATACCGCCAGCGTGTTGGATTGGCAAATGCTTTGCTTCATGATCCAGAAGTTTTGATTTTGGATGAACCAACTACTGGACTGGATCCTAACCAGTTAATGGAAATTCGAAATGTGATTAAAAATGCAGGAAAAAATAAAACTGTTTTTTTATCGACACACATCATGCAAGAGGTTGAAGCAATTTGCGATCGTGTCATAATTATTGACAAAGGACAAATCGTTGCAGACAATAAATTGGATCATTTGGTTACTGCCAATAAAGAGCAAGTGATTGAAGTAGAGTTTGATTACAAAGTTGAAGAACAGCTTTTGGCTAGACTAGAAAATATTTCTTCTTATATAAATACGCATGACATGACATGGGAGCTAACTTTTGTTACAGAGAAAGATATGCGCCCTGCTATTTTTGACTTTGCCAACGAAAATGGATTAAAAACTTTACAACTCAATCAGAAAAATAAAAATCTGGAAGCTGTTTTTAGAGAGATTACTAAGTAAGTTTTCAGTCGAAGTCTCGGTTTTCAGTTAAAAAAGCGGTTTGTTTTATTTAAAAACAAACCGCTTTTTTATTGCCTTTTTTCTGCAAATCAGTAAAATAAAGGTTTTTCAAAAAAAATAATTACTATTTTTATTTAGACTTGTTATAAATAGTGTTATATTTGGCAAATCAAATTTTAAATGCCTCGGTATGTTACCTATTCTCCTTACTCTTAAAAAACTTATTTCTGTTGTACCAAATCAAGTAATACATCTTCGAAAAAGATTATCAGACAAATTAGAACAAATTGTACTGCGATAGACTCTGATTTTAAAAATTACAAAGATTATTATGTTCTAAATCTCGGTTTAGAATAGGCCAAATTCAAACAACATGAAAAAAATAATAACCTCTCTTATGCTCGCTTTTTCGGTATATGATGGATATTCTCAAACAGAAAAAGAAACAGATAGTATTGTCGAAACCACTATAAATGCTTTAGATGAAATTGTGATTAGTAAAAAGAAAATACTTTACACTCAAAAATCGGATCGTCTTGTTTTTAATGTAGAAAACAGCATTGTTTCTGAAGGCGGAACCGCGCTTGACATCTTATCTCGTGCGCCAGGCGTTGTTGTGTCTCAAGATGGCGATTTGTCCATTCGCGGACAACAAGGTGTTGCCGTAATGATTAATGGTAAACTAACGCAGCTTTCTCAAAAAGAATTGGCTAATTATCTAAAAGCTACAACTTCATCCAATATTAAACAAATTGAAGTAATTACCAATCCTTCTTCTAAATATGATGCTGCCGGAAAAGCTGGAATTATTAACATCATACTTAAAAAGCCAAATTCGGCTGGTTTAAAAGGTACTGCTTTTGCGAGTTACGGAAGGGGACGAAAAAATAGAACCAATTCGGGTTTCAACTTAAATTATAATAAAGATAAATGGGGCGTTTTTGGAAATTACAGCTATACTTTCCGTGGTGAAGAAGAGCATAAAGAATTCAATCAGACTCAATTTACAAGTCTTTCACACCAAGAAATTGCTACTACCAATCATCAAACTTCTATAACAGATGAACCTTTAACTTCTAATAATTTCAAAGTGGGAACTCAATATGAGGTTTCGCCTAAAACCAATTTAGAGTTCTATGTTGATGCCAAAATCGGGCGCTATGAAAATATGGCGGACGGAACAAATAAAGTCTTCAACACTTCAAATCAGCCCATTTTTGATGCTTTGACTTACAATGACAGTAAAGAAAAATGGAACGATTATACGTACGCTTTTTCTGGTACGCATAAATTCAACGACGAAGGAAAAAATATGATTTTTGATTTTGAATATGAAACTTCGAAGTTTAGATCTAATCAATTTCAGAGTGCAGACAATACTGCAAACGCTACTATTGTAAACGATCGTCGCGGTTATATTCCTTCTCAATTAAAAGTCTTTACAGGAAAAGTTGATTTTGTAAATCCGTTCAAAGAAAAACAATCTATTGAATGGGGTTTCAAAGCCAGTATTAAAAACAATGATAATCCATCTGTTTACGAATATTATGAAAACAATGAATGGCTTATTGATTTTAACTCGACCAATCATTTTGAATATAATGAACAGATTTACGCCGCTTACGCCAACTACAAATATCAGTTAGAAAAATTAAATATTCAGGCTGGTTTAAGAAGTGAATACACTGCAATTAATATTGATCAGAAAACATTGAATGAAGAACACAAAGATGACTATTTGAAATGGTTCCCGAGTCTTTCTTTAAAATATGAATTCACGAGTAATCATTCGGCACATGCATCATACAGCAAAAGAATTAATAGACCAAGTCAATTTGATTTAAATCCGTTTCGTTTTTACGATGATTCATTTAATTATTCTCAAGGAAATCCGAACTTAATTCCTGAGATTACACACGCTATGGAAATTGGTTATGCATGGAAAAGCAATTTTATGGCTTCTGTTTATTTTAATAGCACCAAAGATGTTTTTACAGAAGTATACAACTACAATCAAGACACGAATACAACCGTTACCACTCAAATAAACGTTGATAAATCATACAATTACGGAGTTAACATTACCAATACTTCTGAGTTAAGCAAATGGTGGTCTGTCAACACTTTATTGAATGTTTTTGAAAATAAATTTATGGGGCAAATTTTAAACAGCAATACAATTGATCCTATAATGACAATCAATCTGAGTGTTCAAAACTCTTTTACTATAACCGAAACCTTGAAAGCAGAAGGAAATGCACAATATCAGTCAAAATCTAATCTTGGAATTTACCAAAGAGATGGTTTCTTTGATTTCAGCATTGGAATTTCTAAACAAGTTTTGGCTAAAAAAGGGAATATTAAACTCAATTTTACCGATGTTTTCAATACCAATAATTTCTACATTAAATCTGCTGTTGCGCAAACTACTATTGATAAAAGATATGATCTTGACAATCGTATAGCGACAATTGCATTTACATACCGTATATAAAGTTTCGTTCTTTAAATACCTTGTTTTTTGTTTTTTTTTGTGTTAGTCAAGAGCCTGTTCCTTCAAACAGGCTCTTCTATTTTTAGATTTTAGATTTTGAGACATAAAAAAGTCTTTTAAAGCTATTCGCTTTAAAAGACTTTTTTATTTTGTTTGAAACCTCTTAGTTTTTCTTTGTTTTTTTCTTTCTTCCCCACCAAATATAAAAACCTGTAATTGGCAAGCTAGCGCAGATTAGACTTGCTGTAAAATAGAGGATTTTAGTTGTTATTCCGCCAATTGCACCAACGTGAAGGCTGTAATTTGAGCGGCTCATCCAATCATGGAATTTCTCGTCGCCTATATATTTTCTAGATTTTGGAAGCAATTCTAATGTTTTCTGATCAAAATATAAATCTCTCCAATTTCCGTTATGCATATCGGTACAGGCATAAAAATCATCTTTTGGCTCGTCAGGAAAATGAATAATTGCAGCTTCATTATTGTGCTTAGCAATCTCATTTCTAACTTTATCAAATATAATATCAGCAGAAGTAAGCATATCATATTTAGGTTTTAAGAGCGTATCCGTTTTTATTTCGGCTACCACTTCCTTTTTTGCTTTTTCATTGCCAAAACCTCCTGTAATCCAGTAAGTGCTTTCTCGTACCCAATGAAAACTCATTATTAAACCCGTTAACGCGATTAAAAATGCCAATAGAAGCGAATAAAACCCTAAAACATTATGAAGATCATAATTCAACCTTTTGAATTTGGCGCTCCATTTAATTTTAAAACTATTATTAATTCCTGTTTTATTCCACTTTTTAGGAAACCATAAAATGATGCCACTTATTAATAAAAAGAAGAAAATAAGGGTTGCCCAAGAGGTTACTGCAGTTCCCACTTCTCTGCCGAGCCAAACGTAGCGATGCCCTTCATCAATTTCATGGAAAAAATCTTCATGATCGACCATTCCGGTTATTTTTCCGTTATAAGGATTTACATAAATCAAAGAATCAGATTCTATATCTACTTTTATTGTTTTATCTAAACCATTATACCATACTCCATGAATATCCTTTTCTGGCAGGGCCTTTTTTACTGCAGCATAAATTTTAGAAGGAGGTAAAACTTTATCTGGAGTTTGTGCTTCTACCTTTAACCACGGAGAAGTCAATTCTTTTATTTCATGTTCAAAAACCAAAATACAGCCTGTAATTCCCATTATAAAAACTACTATTCCAGAAGCAAGTCCAAGCCATAGATGCAGCCAGGCATTAATTTTACTGAATCGAGATTTCTCTTTTGATTTTGGTTTGGGTGATTGTTTTTTAATATCACTCATTTTGTTCCTAGTTTAATGACGCAATAAAACCATATAATCAAAGCTTTAGGCAATGATTATATGGTCTTAATTATGTAAAAATTAAATTTTAACTGCTTATTTCTTTTTTGTCAATCTTGTGATTGCTGGCAAATCAACTCCGCCTGTAATTAAAGCTCCTGCTTTTGCTACACCTGTTGCAATATCAATTTGATATACACGTCCTTCTGTACTAGTTACAAAACTTTTGTAAATTTTACCGCTTTCAATTAAAGCACTTCCGAAACCAAAATAATTGTCTCCAGCGTGATTTGGCAATCCTGTAACTGGCGTAATTGCTTTTGTAGTAAGATCAACAATAGCACATTTCAAATCAAAAGATTTATATCTTAAGAATCCCCATTCTGGTTGCGTAGCATCTATATCTGCAGGAATGTAGTTAACTAATACTTTTTCTCCACCTGCTGGATAAGCAGATAAAACTTTTCCTTTTAAAGAACTTGTTTCAAAATCGAAGAAATAAGTTGAATCAAATTCTGACTGCCCTTTTTTAATTCTAAGAATTCCTGAGTGAGAGGCAGTTGGCGTGTAACCGCATAAAACTGAATTTGAAGAGAAAGTATAAATATCTCCAGATTCTGTTTGCACCATACCTGTATTAGTATAATATTGACCAATTGCTGTAGTACGAGAATCTTCTAGAGTTTTTAAGTATTTTAAAGATGGATATTCGTAAACTTTTACAACTGCTTTTTCTTGGTAAAGCTTCCAATCTTTGTCACGCTCAAATGTCGAAACAAATAATTTATCTCCTGATACATTTACACTAGTTGGCCATAAGAAATGTCCATTAGGAAGAGCAAAGTCATCATAAACACGCTTTGAAATGGTAACTGTAGCTGGATCGTAAATTAAAATTTCATTTTGAGTAGAACTAGCATCCCATGGAGAATTAATCATAACCAATTTGTTATCATCAGTAGTTCCGTAAGCATAGCTATCTCCTGTAAATAAGTTTGCAGTTGTACCTAATTTACCTTCTGTGTTAAGATAATATCCAACAGATCCTTCAGCATCTCCTGTTAAAGCAAAAAATGTATTTGCAACCGGAACTAAAGCTCCTGCTTGCTCGATACCTTTACCAACCATGTTGATTGATCCAGTCATCAATTCATCTACAGATTCAAACTGCCAAACATAAACATCCCAATCAGTTGTTTGATATGAAAGCACATACGTTTCATCAGCTGGATTTCTTACCTCTGAATTATCATTATCACTGCTGCATGAAAAAAACAGAGCAGGCAATACTGCTAAAGCCAAAAGATTTTTAATTCTTTTATTCATTGTGTTCAATTTAAAATTATATAATTAGTTTAAAAAATATCTCAGTTTAACTGCAAAAGATCTTCCTGGTTTTTGCACTTTAAAGTAGTCATAGACTTTTGTGTCTGCGACGTTATTGCATTCTATTCCGATATTGTATTTTCCATTTTGAAAAGCATAAGAAGCGGCAATATTCTGTGTAAGTTGCTCCGGAATTGTTTTTCTACTGTCAGGAGTTCCATTTTTTGTTGATACTAAGTAATATTCATCAATGTAATTTGTAAATAAATTAATTGATAAATTGTCATCTGAAGTTCTTAGTTTTCTAAAGTTTAAACCAACACTTGCATTAGCATAAAAAATGGGAACATTTGCCAGCTGAGAACCATTATTATAATTGATAATATTAGATCCAGGAGGGTCAAATTTATTGGTGTCAATGGTTTTCTGATGAGTAGCATTTACTTCAACTGTCAGCCAATTTTTATATCCATAATGCAAAGAAGCATCAAAACCTGTAACTCTTACACTGTATTCATTTTGATAAATAGACTGAAATCCTTGAGTCTGGATTCGGATAAAATCTTTTGCATCTCTATAAATGAAATTTCCTTGCACTCCAAAAGAATGATCTTCTAAAGCTTTCTTGTATGAAAGTCCTGCATTAAAATTATCACTTGCCTCTGGTTTCAAAGTCGGTGCTGGTCTAAGATTTAAACCATCTCCCAACATTTCATCGCCTGTTGGCAAACGATATGCATGCTCGTAAGACGTTTTCAATTGCAGTTCACTTGTTACAAAATACGCTAATGCTGCTCCATATCCTATGTCATCAAAAGAGCTTTTAAGTGGCGTATACACATTTTTACCATTAATGTATTCTAAAACATTCATACTGGTATTTAGGAAATATTTCTTTCCAAATGCGATTACAGATAATTTTCTGTCAAATGCAGCAAGATTATAAGAAAGTCCTAAAATATTTTTGTTTACTACTGGAGAACCTGGCTTAGTAATCTCACGAACTTCATCGTCTTCTTTTCTTTTTAAAGTATTAACAGAATAATTAAAAGCAAAATACTGTCTGTCATTCAAATCATATTTAAAATTGGTATTAGCTTGAAAAGAGTTGTCATCGTAAACATAAATCGTTTTTTCATCATTTAACTCTCCTCCGCTATTGCTTACTACACTTGGCGTACGACTACCATCCCATTGATATCTATAAGATGAAGTATCTACAGAACGGCTTTGAACAACATTGTACGAAGCAATGAAGTTTACAGATAAATCTTTAGTGAATAAACTGTCTTTTTTGAATTTTAAGGAAGGCACAAATGCTTTACTGTCATTAAAAGCCTCTCCAACTACTCTTTGCATAGTAGATCCTGTCTGTATTTCTTTCTTATTTGCCGAAGCCATCATGCCAATTAACAAATAATCTGCATATTTCTTTCCCTTTACTCCAACCTCAGCCATAATAGCCCCAGATTTGTAGCCGTCATGAAAGTGTTTGTATTCTCGTTCTGGATTAAATGTCCCATCGGGATTAGAAGTTGTAGCAGTAATTTTATAGCTGTTGTCGGTATAATTACCAAATGCGTTGACATTGGCAACTAAACCATTTTTACCCGTAAATCTGGTGTTTACAGCAACTCTGTGTGTATTAAAAGAACCAAAACTGTAAGATGCATCAATATATCTTTTTACCGATTGGTTGGTAATAATATTTACCGCCCCTCCTAAGGCATCGCTACCTAACTCAACAGGTACCACTCCTTTGTAAACTTCGATACGCTCCGCCATGTTTACTGGAATGTTATTCAGGGTAAATGAAGATCCGTAGCTGTCGATTGGAATTCCGTCCATAAAGAATTTTACCTGATTCCCTGAAAATCCATTCAATGAAAATTTAAAATCAGAGCCCATTCCTCCTGTTTCTCTAATACGAACTCCAGTAGTTGTACCTAATACTTGATTTAAATCTGCTGAAGAATTATATGTTTTCTTTAAATCAATTGCTGCAATGTTAAAAGGCTGTTCTTTAACTCGCTCAATTTTAGACTTTCCAGTTACCTGAACTTCATCTAAAGCCGCCATATCTTCTTCGATAGTAATTTTTGGCGCAGTTTGATTGGATTGTAAATTGATTTTGGTCTGTTTGGATTTGTAGCCAACATAATTAACAACTAAAGTATAATTACCTGGTTCTGCAGTAATTTCATATTCACCATTTGCATTTGTAAGAGCTGCATAATTGGTTCCTTTTAGCGCTACAGAAACTCCTTCTGCCGGCTGACCATTATCTGCCATAATTACTCCACTTAAAACTACTTTGCCGTTTTGCGAGAAACCCTGAACCGAAGAAAGCATCAGTAATAACAGGATTACAATTCTTTTAATCTGCATTATTTAAAATTAGTTTAAATTAAATTTAGCGCAAATTTAACATCAACAATTAGTTTTAACAAACTATTTTTAACTATTCTAAATAAAAGTTTTTATTAACGCAAAAAATGATTTTTTTCTAAAAAAAAGATGCTTTCTTAAGATTTAATTAATTTTAGATTAAAATCACATTAAAAAAAATCAAAATAAAATCAGAAATTTAAAATCGCTTTTATAAAAAAACTTACAAAAAATAAAAAAACCTGCTTAGTGAGCAGGTTTCTAAAATGGGTTAATTATGTTTCAGATTAAATAATTTCTAATAGATCTTTCATCTCTTTAATTACTATTCTAATATCTTCTTCATTAGTCCTCCAATTCACAAATGAAGCTCTAATTCCTTTTTTGTTCTGATAAACTGTTGGCGTCATAAATACTTTTCCAGTATCATTTAAAGCAGATAAAAAGGGAGTTACTTTTTCCTGATTGTGTTCTCCTTTTAATGTAAAGCAAACATTATTTAAACGAATTGGCGCTAAGAGCTCAAAATCATTTTCTATTAATGCATTTGCAAAATGTAAAGCCAATGCCGTACTATCTTCAATAAGATCTATAAAACCTTCTTTTCCGTAGGCTTTAAGCGAAAACCATACCGGCAGCGCACGCAAACGGCGTGAATTTTCAGGAAGCACATTCAGATAATTAAAATTTTCTAAAGGATTCCCTAAATAAGGCGCATTAGAATTTTGGAATGTTTCAATTTGCAGATTAACATGCTCTTTTTTAACCAAATAAAAAGCACTTTCGTATGGAACATTCAGCCATTTATGACAATCAATCGTAATACTGTCTGCTCCTTCCCAACCTTTTACATAATGTTTGTATTTTTCTGAAACTGCCGCAAAACCGCCAAAAGCACCATCAATATGCCACCAGAAATTGTATTTTTCTCTTAGTTTGGCGATGGCTTCAAAATCATCAAAATCGGCGGTGTTTACTGTTCCAGCACTTGAAATTAGAATAAAAGGTTTTCCGTTTAGCGCTTTAATTTTTTCTTCTAAATCGGTAATATCCAAAGCTTCACGATTTCCTTCAATTGTTTTTATAACTGTATAATTCTGGCTTCCAATTCCTAACATCGATAATGATTTTATGGAAGAAGAATGTGGAGTCGCCGTTAAAATATTGATGGTTTCAGAAATTCCATTTTTAGCAAAATCTTTTCCATACTGTTTTCCAAACCATTGTCTCGCAACTGCTAAACTGGTAAAATTGGACATTGTTGCCCCTGTTACAAACCCTCCTAAAAATGTGTCGGGAAGTTCTAATAATTGCAATAATAAATTAATGGTTTCAAACTCTATTAAAGCTGAATTACCGCCCTGTGAAGTCACCGATTGTGTATTTTGATCGTAAACCGATGCCAACCAATCTCCAACAATAGAAGCGGGAGTTGATCCCCCTGTCACAAATCCCCAATATCTTGGACCAGACGAGGAAACCATCAATGGAGCCAATCTTTCATTAAATTCCTTTAAAGCTTCAATAGATCCTAATCCTAACTCATTTAGCGCCGTTTTAGGGTCGAATGAATAAGTAGTAGAGGTGGGAATGTTATTGATATTACTCAAAAAATCAATTCCCTGTTGTTTTGTTTTTTCTAAGATATTCTCAAAATTGTCGAGATCGTGCTGTAATTTTGAATTCATATTATATAGTGATTTACATCACGCATTGTCAGGCTGAACAAAGTCGAAGCCATTTCACGCGAGATAAGTTGTTTTTAGTATTTATTTTAAGAATTGGAAATTTATAGTGAAGCTACCACTTTGTCTTTTCGGAGAATCTTGAAACCATCATAGAACAGATTACATCTCCATTGGCATTTAATAAGGTAGCAATTGGATCCACCAGAGTTCCTAAAATCATGGCAACTGGCAAAGCTTGTTCCATCGGAAAACCATAAACAGTAATGGCTAAAATTTCTCCAATATAACCTCCGTTTGGAATTCCGCCTTCGACAATTGAAACTATAACTGTAATTCCGAGTGCTAAAAGAATTGTCATCGGATCTGTAAAATCTTTCCCAAACATGGCAAACAAAAACGTTATTTTTAAGATGGATGACATACTCGACCCGTCTTTGTGTAGAGGCGCACCAAGCGGAATTACCAGATTTCGTACATGTGCCGGAATTCCCATTTTTTCTGCTGCCGCCAAATTGGCTGGAATGGTTGCTATACTACTACAGGTTCCTACAGCGGTTAAAGAAGGCATTATGTTATTGCTCCAAAAAACTTTAAAAGCTCTTTTTCCGCCAGCGACGAGGGCATATAAACTAAAGAACACAAAGAAATAGAAAATACAGGCGGCATAATAAACGGCCATTGGTTTTGCATAAACTCCCAACAATTGCGGTCCAAAAACTCCAACTTGATAAGCAAAATACGCTCCTAAACCAATTGGCGCAAATTTCATGATGATGTTCAAAAGCTGTTTCATTACCTCGTTTCCAGAATCCAGAAAACTTTTGAATGCATTTCCTTTTTCTCCAGATTGTAATGTGGCGAAACCCACTAAAAAAGAAAAAATAATCAACGCCAGCATACTTTTTCGGGACAATAATTCGAAGAAATCATTGGCTGTAAGCAGTTTTGCAATTTGATCTCCCGCTGATCCTGACGCTACTTCTTCAAACGGAACTTTTGCAATTGCGATATCTTCGTGAATCGGAAAAAGATAAACCGCACAAATCATTACAATCGCAGATATCAGAATTGTAGCTAGAAAGACCAATAACATTATAACAAACAGTTTTCCTAGCTTTTCTGTTCGTTCCAGATTCGCAACCGAAGAGCAGATTGTGAAAAATATAAGCGGAATAATGGCTGTAAAAAGTAAATTCAGGAATATATCTCCAAGTGGTTTTATAATCAAAACATCTTCTCCAAACACTAATCCGAAAATACTTCCGATTATAATACCGCCAAGAAGCCATAAAATACTGCTGTAACTCTGCAAAAAATTGATTTTCTTAACTTCCATAAGCTGTAGAGAATTATAGTTCGGAAAAGATTAATAGTAAACAATGAAAGTACTCAAAAAAGGATTGCAAAAATTGATTGGTTATTTTTTTGCCACAGATTATAGGGATTAAAATGATTTTCTAATCTGTGCTAATCTTTATAATCTGTGAAAAAAAATTACTTTTCCAGAACAATAGTAGTAAAACCTCTGTCGACTAATTCTCTTGTTTTGCTTTTTACTTTTTCGGTTTGTGTTTCTGTATACACAATTTTAAAATCCGATTTTTTGATTAATTCCTGCGCTTTTTCTGTACTGTACAATTCAAATTCGAATTGCGTAAAAGGCAGTTTTTTCATGAAATCTTCTTCGGCAAATGTCAGACAGAAAGTACCGTTTGGTTTTAAAATCCTGTAGATTTCCGATAGTAATTCCTCAGGTTTTTGCCAAAAATAAATGGTATTTACTGTAAATATTTTATCAAATAACTCAGCTTCAAACGGAATAGTATTTCCATCATAAAGCGAAAAGAAAGCCTGTTTTTGAGAAACAAAATTCCGGTTGATTTGTCTTGCTTCCTGAAACATCAGTTCCGACATTTCCAGTCCGTAGTATTTTAGCTTTTCGGCTTGTTCAAACATAAACGCTACATGACCCGCGTTTCCGTGGCCTAGTTCCAGGATTCTGTTTTCGTTTGAAATATTTAGATTCTGAATCGAATGTTTGGTCATGTTGATGTTCGTCTCGTTCATCATATTGCCCATTTCGATTCCTTTTTCTCCAGATGGATGTTTTAATTGAGAGGCAATGGCTTGTAGTTCTTCTTGTTTCATAATAGTTATTTTAAATTCCAATTAAAAATTTCCAAATTCCAAGACTGCCTTCTTAGTGCTGATCAACTTTGTCAAAATTTAAAACTTTGACAAAGTTCCTCGCAAAGACCTTAAAAAACCTGACTTGCAATCTGGCGGATATTCTCAGATTTACCCATTGAATAATAATGCAAAAACGGAACTCCTGCTGCTTTCAATTCTAATGACTGCTGAATCGCCCATTCGACTCCGACTTGTTTGATTTCAGCGTTGTTTTTGCATTTATCTACCGCATCGATTAAATCTTCTGGCAAATCGATTCTGAAAATCTGTGGCAAAACCTGTAAATGTCTTTGAACAGCAATTGGTTTAATTCCAGGAATAATCGGAATTGTAATGCCCATTTCTCTTGCTTTTTCTACAAAGGCAAAATATTTTGAGTTGTCAAAAAACATTTGTGTTACCACATAATCTGCTCCTGCATCTACTTTTTCTTTTAATCTTTTTAAATCTGATTGTAAAGATGGTGATTCTAAATGTTTTTCTGGATACCCCGCAACACCAATACAGAAATCAGCTTTATTATCAATATCCATTACTTCATGCAGATATTTTCCACAATTTAAATCTTTGATTTGACGAACCAAATCAACTGCGTAATGATTACCACCAGCCTTTGGCACAAAAGATTGCTCATCTTTCATCGCATCACCACGAAGCGCCATTACGTTATTAATTCCTAAATATTGGCAATCAACCAACATATATTCGGTTTCTTCCTGCGTAAATCCGCCGCAAAGCAAATGCGGCACCGTATCTACATTGTATTTATGTTTTATAGAAGCGCAAATTCCAAGCGTTCCTGGACGCATACGAGTTAATTTCTTATCCAAAAGTCCGTTACCTTTATCAATATAAATATATTCTTCACGAGAAGTCGTTACATCAATAAACGGCGGATTAAACTCCATTAACGGATCAATATTATCGTATAATTCCTGAATGCTTTTCCCCTTTTGAGGCGGAATAATTTCAAATGAGAATAATGTTTTTCCTTTGGCGTTTTCTATATGCTCTGTTACTTTCATTTTTTGTTTTTTGTTTCAAGTTTTAGGTTTCAAGTTTCAAGTTGCTATAGAGAACTTGAAACCTGAAACCTGAAACCAAAATAACTTTTATTAATCTGCTATATTAGGGTTTAACCATTTCATGGCGTAATCTGTGGAGACATTACGTCGTTTGGCGTAATCTACTACCTGATCTTCTTTTATTTTTCCGAGTCCGAAATATCGGCTTTTTGGATTTCCAAAATAATATCCTGAAACCGAAGAGGCCGGCCACATCGCCATACTTTCTGTCAGGGTAACTCCAATTTCTTCGGCTACATTTAAAAGCTTCCAAATCGTTGGTTTTTCCAAGTGATCAGGACAAGCCGGATAACCTGGCGCTGGACGAATTCCTTTATAATTTTCCTTAATCAATTCTTCATTGGTTAAAGATTCTTCGCTGTCATAACCCCAAAAATCTTTACGAACTCTCTCGTGAAGATATTCGGCGAAAGCCTCAGCAAAACGATCGGCAAGTGCTTTCACCATAATCGAATTATAATCGTCTAAATTCTTTTCATATTCCGCAGCCCATTCATCTACACCAAAACCTGTGGTTACGCAAAACGCTCCCATATAATCTTCAATTCCGCTTTCTTTTGGTAGAATAAAATCGGCTAAAGCAATGTTTGGAGCACCTTTTGTTTTTTGTGACTGCTGACGAAGCGTTAAGAATTTCTCTAAAACTTTTCCGTTTTCATCACGCAATTCAATATCGTCGTCGTCAACCTGATTCGCAGGGAAAATTCCGTAAATACCCTTTGCTTTTAGTTTTTTCTCTTCTAAAATCACTTTAAGCATCGCCTGAGCATCTTTAAAAACAGATGTTGCTTGTTCGCCCACAACCTCATCGGTTAAAATCGCTGGATATTTTCCGTACAATTCCCAAGTCTGGAAAAATGGCGTCCAGTCGATATACGGAACCAAAACATCCAGTTCTATTTCTATAGTCTGTGCGCCAATTACTTTTGGTTTAGTTGGTGTGTATTCCGACCAATCCAATGATAATTTGTTTTTACGGGCATCTTCAATCGTCAGGAAGTTTTTATCTCTTGAACGATTTAAGAACGTTTCTCTAAACGAATCGTATTCTGCACGAATATCTGCCGCATATATTTTTCGGTTATGATCTAACAGATTTCCTGCAACAGTAACAGCTCTCGAAGCATCGTTTACGTGAATTACAGTTTCTCTATATTGAGGCGCAATTTTCACGGCTGTATGCGCACGCGAAGTGGTTGCCCCGCCAATCATAATCGGGATTTTAATATTTTGTTTGTCTAATTCTTTGGCTAAATATACCATTTCGTCAAGCGAAGGCGTGATCAATCCGCTTAATCCGATGATATCTACTTCATGTTCAATCGCCGCTGCAATAATTTTTTCCGGAGGCACCATAACACCTAGATCGACAATCTCGTAATTGTTACAAGCCAAAACCACCGAAACGATGTTTTTACCAATATCGTGAACGTCACCTTTTACGGTTGCCATCAAGATTTTTCCGTTTCCTTGTTTGTCTCCGGCTTGTTTGCTCGCTTCGATAAATGGCAATAAATAAGCCACGGCTTTTTTCATTACACGAGCCGATTTTACTACCTGAGGCAGGAACATTTTTCCGCTTCCAAATAAATCTCCAACCACATTCATTCCCGTCATCAAATTGATTTCGATAACTTCGATTGGTTTTGTTGCTGCCAAACGTGCTTCTTCAACATCTTCTTCAATAAAAGCATCGATTCCTTTTACCAATGAATGTGTAATACGTTCCTGAACGGTTCCAAAACGCCATTCCTGAACCGTTTTTTCATCGCTTTTTGCTTCACCTTTTACACTTTCGGCAAAATCTAAGAGGCGTTCAGTAGCATCATCACGTCTATCTAAAATAACGTCTTCAACGTATTCTAATAAGTCTTTCGGAATATCATCATAAATCGTCAGCATTTCTGGATTTACGATTCCCATCGTCATTCCGTTTTTAATCGCGTGGTATAAAAACACAGAGTGCATTGCTTCACGAACCGTATCGTTTCCTCTAAAAGAAAACGAAACGTTACTTACTCCACCGCTGATGTGCGCATGAGGAAGATTTTCTCGAACCCATTTTGTTCCTCTAAAGAAATCTAAAGCGTTCAATCTATGCTCTTCCATTCCCGTTGCAACTGGGAAAATATTTAAATCGAAAATAATATCCTGTGGAGGGAACCCCACTTTGTTCACCAAAATATCATACGAACGCTGGCAAATCTCCACTCTACGATCGTAATTATCCGCCTGACCAACTTCGTCAAATGCCATAACAATAGCAGCTGCTCCGTAACGTTTGATTAATTTGGCGTGGTGAATAAAGGCTTCTTCTCCTTCCTTTAACGAAATCGAGTTTACAACGCTTTTTCCTTGTACTACTTTTAGACCTGCTTCAATGATTTCCCATTTCGAACTGTCGATCATAATTGGCACTCTCGAAATGTCTGGTTCTGCAGCAATTAAATTCAAAAATTTAGTCATTGCATTAACACCATCAAGCATTCCCTCATCCATATTAATGTCGATGATTTGTGCTCCTCCTTCTACCTGCTGTCTTGCAATATCAAGTGCCTCGTCATATTTCTCTTCCTTGATTAATCTCAAGAATTTTCTTGAACCTGTTACATTCGTACGCTCACCAACATTCACGAAAACACTTTCGGGCGTAATAATTAACGGTTCTAATCCTGATAATACAAGGTCTCTTCTTTTTTCTGTCATTTCTTTTTTAAGTTACTGAGATTCTAAGATGCTTAGATTCTGAGTTTTTTTATTCTATTTCTTTCCTGCAAGGTTTTTAAAACCTTGTAGATATTCATGTTTATTATTTTGGGCGTGCTTCGCCGCGGCGAACCGGGCTATCCGTTACAAGTCCTCGTCTCGTCAAAAGACTAGACTGTGGGCTTTTCTCTTCTATCCTTCACACAAACTTGGTTTCATAAGAAATCGCTTTCCTACTTCTATTATTTATATTCATAATCTGATTTTGACAATTCTTGAATTTCTTCCTTTTTATAAAGAATTTCCCAAATCATTTTATATAAATCTAAAAAAGGTTTTGCTTTCTTTTCATTCATTTCACTCGTATGTCCCGTATAGTAACTTACAGGTTTTTTATTTCCATTTGCGAAAACTACAATGCTCTTTTGAAAACTAGGATTTGTAATCCATATTGTATCATTAACATTCGGTTCAAACAAAATCGGCATTTCAAAAAATTTAACCCTTATAATGAATTCATATATCCTTTCTTTTTCTTCTCTTGTCAATTCTACTTTAATAGTTTTTTCTCCATCATGATAATCTCTGTAAAAGCTATTATATTGAGAATTATAACTGTCAGTTGCGCCATTATTAATTGTAAAATAAAAATCAGAGGGTATTTCTTGTATAACTTTTGATGAAGATTCTTCACTTTGGAAACCAAACAAGCCAAAAAGTATAAATACAATTGATATTATTCTTAATTGCCTCATCACCAATAGTTTTTTAGTTAAGAAAAAACAGGCGCCACTCTCGGCTTATAATCCTTAGCAACCTCAGCCATTAATCGAATATGATCTGGCGTTGTTCCGCAACAACCACCGATGATATTGATTAAATTATCCTCTAAATATTCTTTAATGAAAGCCTGTGTTTGTTCTGGTGTTTCATCGTATTGTCCGAAAGCGTTTGGCAATCCTGCATTTGGATGTGCCGAAACATTAAAACTTGTATTATGTGCTAATGTTTTTAAGTATGGTTTCAACAAATCGGCTCCAAGAGCGCAATTGAATCCTACGCTTAATAACGGAATATGCGAAACTGAGATCAAAAACGCTTCAACTGTCTGTCCAGAAAGTGTTCTTCCTGAAGCATCTGTAATTGTTCCTGAAACCATGATTGGAATATCTATATTGCGTTCTTCTTTTACTTCTTCGATTGCAAAAAGTGCGGCTTTTGCGTTTAATGTATCGAAGATTGTTTCTACTAAAAGCAAATCACAACCGCCATCCATTAAAGCTTCTGCTTGTTGTTTGTAAGCAATTCGTAAATCGTCAAACGTTACGGCTCTGTAACCTGGATCGTTTACATCTGGCGACATACTTGCTGTACGGTTGGTTGGTCCAATTGAACCGGCTACGAAACGTGGTTTTTCTGGATTTTTTGCGGTAAACTCATCGGCTACTTGTCTTGCGATTTTTGCCGATTCGTAGTTTAACTCGTAAACCAAATCTTCCATATGATAATCGGCCATACCGATTGTTGTTCCAGAGAAAGTATTGGTTTCTACAATGTCAGCACCAGCTTCATAATAAGCGGCATGAACATCGCGGATTGCTTGTGGTTGTGTTAGGGATAGTAAATCGTTGTTTCCTTTTAACGGATGCGGAAAATCTTTGAAACGCTCTCCTCTGAAATCTTCTTCGGAGAAATTATAGCGTTGCAACATTGTTCCCATTGCTCCATCAAGGATTAGGATATTCTTTTTTATTGCTTCTTGAATTGTAATTGCCATGTTTTTTTGTTTTAGCTGCTAAGACGCTAAGGTTCTAAGATGCTAAGTTTTTTTTATTATGATTGTGAAGTTTAAACCTAACAGGTTTTAAAAACCTGTTAGGTTTGCTTCGGATATTTTTTTCACATTAATTCCAAAAGTGCACTATTGCTGGCTCATTAGCCCCGATTGAAGTGGAAATTATTTTGTCCGCCGCGGCGGACAAAATGATTGCAACGAAAAGCGGGAACTATTGACTGCAAAAATGCGCCAATGATTCGCTCCTTACTGAATTGCTTCAGTAAATATTATATGTTATCGAGAAAAGTTTTGAGAAATACGAGTATGTATTTGTGTTATCTATCTTTAATACTGGAAAATGTTGTATAAAGTAGAATTTAGCACCTTCTTTATGATAAAGGGTTGCTAAGGTTTCATCGGGTCTATCCCTCCGCCTTTCGTGATAACTGACAATAATTTTAAGAACAGTGCAAAGGTATGAAATAGGCTTTCTATTTGCAAATGTTTTTTTTTAAGATGCTGAGAGGCTAAGATACTGAGATTCTAAGTTTTTATCTTTTACGTGATTTAGCTCCAGAGGAGCATAATATTTATAGAAAAAAGACAAGCACAACACAAGAGCTCCAGCGGAGCGAAATATATTTCGCTCCGCTGGAGCTCTTGCCCAAACGAATAATTTCTTTTCTATAAATATGTCATCCCTCTGTGATTAATAAAAAAGCTAAACCTGTTTTTCTAATATAGCCCGTGGTTTCAACCACGGGAAACGTATTGTGATAATCCGTTTTGTTTTGTTGTCATGTAAATTGATTGTGCGTTGTGTCTATACGTTGTGTTCCAGTGGTTGAAACCACTGGCTATGTTTGAATATGTTTTATAAAAAAAAGCTCAAACTTTAAAAAAGTTTGAGCTTCATATATAAAATCTTAGTGTCTTAGAAACTAAGAATCTTAGCAACTTAAACAATTGCCTTCACAACCGCTTTTGGAGCTTCTTTACGAGTTCCGTCGAAACCGTCTACTCCTGAAACTGTTGTATATTTCAATACGTATTTTTTACCTGGATTGATGATTCCGTATGCAGCTTGGCACATTAAAGTTGCTTCGTGGAAACCACAAAGGATTAACTTTAATTTTCCTGGGTATGTATTTACGTCTCCAATAGCGAAGATTCCCGGAATGTTAGTTTGGTAATCTAATGCATTGTTTACTTTAATTGCATTTTTCTCGATTTCTAATCCCCAGTCTCCAATTGGACCTAATTTTGGTGTTAATCCGAAAAGCGGAATGAAATAGTCGCAGTCAATTTTACGGTGTGCGCCGTTTTCTTCGATATCTAGTGACTCAACGTGCTCAGCACCATTGATTCCGATAACTTCTGCCGGAGTGATTAATTTGATTTTTCCAGCTGATTTTAATTCCTGTACTTTTTCTACAGAATCTAAAGCTCCTCTAAATTCGTTTCTTCTGTGAATCAAAGTTACTTCTGAAGCTACGTTTGCTAAGAAGATACTCCAGTCTAGTGCTGAATCTCCTCCTCCTGCAATAACAACTCTTTTATCTCTGAATTTCTCAGGATTTTTGATGAAGTACTTTACTCCTTTATCTTCATAAAACTCGATATCTTCGATAAGTGGTTTACGAGGCTCGAAACTTCCTAAACCTCCAGCGATTGCAATAACTGGCGCGTGGAATTTAGTTCCTTTGTTTGATGTTACAATGAAAGTTCCGTCTTCCTGTTTTTCAACTGTTTCAGCACGTTCTCCTAAAGTAAAACCTGGTTCAAATTGTTTGATTTGCTCCATTAATCCGTCAACTAAATCTCCTGCTAATACTTCTGGAAATCCAGGAATATCATAAATTGGCTTTTTTGGATATAACTCTGATAGCTGTCCTCCTGGTTGTGGAAGAGCATCTAAAATGTGGCATTTTAATTTTAACAATCCTGCCTCGAATACGGCAAATAAACCTGTTGGGCCTGCTCCAATTATAAGTATATCTGTTTTAATCATTATGTTGTTGTTTATAATCATTCTTAATAACGCAAAGAAACGAATAAATCCTTGTACTTTCAATGATTTTTATCATTAATTTCTTTCCGAAACTTTTTTACTCTTTATTTTTTAATGAATCGGTTATCTCATTCATTCGTTTAACCTTTTCTTCAAAATTGCCTTTTAAGGTTTTTCGGTATTCGTTCAGATTCTCAACCATTTGGTTGATATCCTCAGGAATTACTTCTTCAAAAAACTCCCGAAGCCTTTTGGCTGTTGTCGGTGATTTTCCGTTGGTTGAAATGGCAATTTTCACATTTCCTTTTGTTACGATTCCGCCCAAATAATAATCACATAAATCTGGTGTATCGGCTATATTGCAAATCAAATAACGTTTTCTCGCCAAATCGTAAACCTTTTTATTTACTTTCAAATCGTCTGTACAGGCAATTACCATGTGACGCTTTTTGAGCATTTTCTTTTTAAACTTCGATTCCGTCAATTTAATCGAAGGATGTTTTTCGGCCAGAACTTTTATTTCTAAATGAAATTCTTTTGCCACTACCTCAACATTTGCGTTCGGACTTGACTTGAGCAAGAAAGAAAGCTTTTCCAGACCTACATTTCCTCCGCCTACAATTAGTACATTTAAATTGTGAAGCTTTAGAAATATTGGATATAATTCGTTTTGTTCCATTTTAATTTATTTTCATCCACTCAAAGTTAGAATAACCAATGAGATGTTCCTAACGGAACATTATTATTAATTGGAAACATTTTTTTCTACCGATCAGATGTTCCTAACGGAACATATAAATTCTAACGAATTTCTTCTTTTGATAGAAATTCTTCGTAAAATCCTTTTAGTTTATTGCTTTCGCGGACAACCTCGCCTAAAACAATAATGGCTGGTGAACCTAATTCTTTTTCTTTTACAACTTCTAAAATTGAATCAACTGTTCCAACTCCAACTTTTTCTTCTGCTGTTGTTCCATTTTGAATGATTGCAACTGGTAAATTTCCTTTATCTTCTTTTTGAAACAAATCGATGATTTGAGGCAATTTGTGCATTCCCATCAATATTACAACCGTTGCAGATGATTGCGCTGCCAAAGCTACATCTGAAGATAATTTTCTATCAGAAGTTGTTCCTGTAATCGCCCAAAAGCTTTCTGAAATGCCGCGCTTTGTAATCGAAATTCCCTGACTTGCAGGAACGGCAACTACCGATGAAATTCCGGGAACTACAATTGTTTCAATTCCGAAACTTTCTGCAAATTCCACTTCTTCGCTTCCTCTTCCAAAAATAAACGGATCTCCGCCTTTTAATCGAACTACATGTCCGTACGTTAAAGCATTATCCACAATCAATTGATTGATTTGATCCTGCGTATAAGCATGATTTCCGATTCTTTTTCCAACAAAAATTCGAATTGCATTTTTAGGCGCGTAGTCCAGAATTTCTTCGTTGGCCAAAGCGTCGTATAAAACCACATTTGCTTCAGCCAATGCTTTTACAGCTTTTAGCGTAAGTAAATCGGGATCGCCCGGACCTGCACCGACTAAAGTTATTTTGGGTTTTATATTATGCATTTGCTAATTCCTGTGCTCTGAAAGTTTCGATTTTGTCAAAGAAAACTGTTGCTTGTGCAATGTAATCTTTAGCGAAAGCTTCAGATGGTTCATTTTTATTGATTTGGTAAACCAAGTCTTTAAAAGTTGAGTTTAATTCAATTTTATTAGTATCGATAAAAACAGTATCAAACAAGTCTACAATTCCTGCATGATGATTTGTTTTTTGGTTTTCTGACAATAACAAAGCTTTTGCTCCATTTACAAATCCTGCATAAGCATGATAAATAGCATCTGACCATTTTTTCTCGTCGAATGATTCCTGAGCCAAGAACAATTTCTCTTTAGCTTCAAACAATAATGTTGCTACTAAATCGATCACAACTCCAGCACATTCTCCAACTCCAACTGCTTTTACGTAATTGTCTGCATTACCCCAATCTACAAAATCAGCTTCTGTTAAATTGGTTACATCTGCATAAGGCTTTAAGATTTCGTAGAAATATTTTTCTCCTTTTGCATCATAATAATCTAGGAATTTTTGCCCGCTTCCGTTAGCATCAAAATCATTTAAAATGGTACGCAACGCATCAGGACCTCTACGACTCGGTACTTTGATTACTTTATCAGCAAAACGTCCCGCTCCGTTTCCTAATCTTCCTCCACCTAATAAAACTTGTAAAGCCGGAGCAACCAATTTTCCTGAGTTGATAGACATTCCTTGGAATCCAATTGCAGACATATTATGTTGTCCGCAGGCATTCATACAGCCCGAAATTTTAATTTCGATTTCGCGGTTGTTTAAATACTGAGGATATTCTGCCGTTAAAACTCTTTCTAATTCTTCTGCAATACCGGTACTACTTGCAATCCCCAAATTACAAGTATCAGTACCCGGACATGCCGTAATATCTCCAACTGAATTATATCCTAATTGAACAAAATCCAACTTGGCTAATTCTTGGTAAAAGAATGGTAAATTCTCTTCTTTTACGTGACGTATTACAATATTTTGACGCAATGAAAAACGTAATTCATTTGCTGCGTAATTTTTAATTAAAGTGGCTAATAATCTGGCTTTATCAGTATAAAAATCACCTAATAAAACTTTGATTCCGATAGCATAATAACCGTCTTGTTTCTGCTTGATTACATTCGATTTTTTCCAAGCTTCATAAGCCGCAGTATCTTCGATTGTAACTTGTGGAACTTCTAATAATGGTTCTGCAATTGGTCCATCAAAAGCGGTTGTATCAATTTCGTATGTTTCAAAAGCGATCGCTTTTTTCTCTTTTTCAACCAAATCAAGGAAAGCATCTTTCCCCATTTCTTTGATTAAGAATTTCATACGCGCTTTCATTCTTTTTGCACGTTCTCCGTATCTATCGAAAATACGAATGATTCCTTCTGCTGTTGGAATGATTTCGTTAACTGGAACAAATTCTGAAAGCAATTCAGCATGCGCTGGCTGAGATCCTAAACCTCCACCAAACATGATTTTGAAACCTTTTTGTCCGTCTTTAATTTTTGGAATAAATCCTAAATCGTGTAAATAACTCAAAGCGGTATCTTCGTCTGAAGATGAGAACGAAATTTTGAATTTACGTCCCATTTCCTGACAGATTGGGTTTCTTAACAAATATTGAAAAAGTCCATGTGCATAAGGCGAAACATCAAATGGTTCGTTTACGTCAACACCCGCTAATTCGCTTCCTGTAATATTTCTAACTGTGTTTCCACAAGCTTCACGAAGCGTAATATCGTCTTTAGCCAAATCTGCCCAAAGTTCTGGTGTTCTGTCTAAACTCACATAGTGAATCTGGATATCCTGACGTGTTGTAATATGCAAACGCCCTGTAGAATATTCATCAGAAACTTGTGTAATACGTACTAATTGCTCGCTGGTAACTTTACCATAAGGCAATTTGATACGAATCATTTGAACGCCTTCTTGACGCTGACCATAAATTCCACGCGCTAAACGAAGACTACGAAAACGCTCATCATCAATTTTTCCTCCACGGAATAAATGAATCTTTTTTTCTAATTCGATAATCTCCTTCTGAACTACCGGATTTTCTATTTCTGTTCTAAAACTTTCCATTTTCTTTTTCTTGCTTTAGGCTTTAAGCTATAGGCTATAAGCTTTTTAAACTTTGTGTCTTCACTCTTTTAAGCTTAAGGCTTATTGCTTAAAGCTTATAGCAGGTTTACCTAATAAATCCTACTCCTGCTGTTGTGTTTGTTGCTGTATCAATTAAGATGAAAGCTCCGTTTGATTTGTTTTCGTTGTATGAATCAAAATATAACGGTTTGCTTAATTTGATCGTTACTTCTCCAATTTCGTTAATAGCTAATTGTGAAGCTTCTGTCGTTCCTGAGTAATCTGTTGCAATTGTATTTTTAATGCTTTCTACTTTTGCTAAAACTCTGTTTGTATTATGCTGTACTAAATATTTTGTTCCTGGAACCAGTTTTTTACTGTCCATCCAGCAAACTGTTGTGGTAATATCTTTTTCAATTTTAGGAAGCTCGCTTGATTTTACAATCATATCACCTCTTGTTACATTGATATCATTTTCTAATTCGATTGTAATTGAAGAACCTGCAACGGCTTCATCAAATGTTTTATCGAAAAAGTGAATTTTAGATACTTTTGATTCGGTTAAAGAAGGAAGAACCGTTACAGCATCTCCAACTTTAATTGAGTTTCCGTATAATTTACCAGCGTAACCTCTAAAATCGTGGTATTCTTCTGTTTTTGGACGAATAACGGTTTGAATTGGGAAACGTGCTTTTCCAGCTTCAAAAACATCAGAAGCATGTAATCCTTCTAAATGTTCCAATACTGTTTGACCATCATACCAAGGCATATTTTCAGATTTGTCAACTACATTTCCACCATTGATTGCACTTAACGGAATGTAACTTACATTTTGTTCCTTGAAAGTACTTTTTGCATTTAATGCCTGAAAATCGGCTTTGATTTTATTGAAAACTTCTTCAGAATAATCAACTAAATCCATTTTATTAATGGCAACAATTACCTCTTTTACTCTCAATAAATTATTGATGAAAAAGTGACGGTAAGTCTGCTCGATAACTCCTTTTCTGGCATCAATTAAAATGATAGAAACCTGAGAAGTTGAAGCTCCTGTAACCATGTTTCTAGTATATTCTACGTGCCCTGGAGTATCGGCAATAATGTAACTTTTCTTTGCAGTCGAAAAATAAATGTGCGCAACATCAATCGTGATTCCTTGTTCTCTTTCTGCTACTAAACCATCAGTTGCCAGAGAAAAATCAAGATAATCGTATCCTTTTTGTTTACTACTTTTTTCGATTGCTTCTATCTTATCAGTCGTCAATGATTTTGTATCGTACAATAATCTCCCAATCAAAGTACTTTTTCCGTCATCTACACTTCCTGCTGTTGCTATTTTTAAAACGTCCATTCTGTAATATTTTGTTTCAGGTTTAATTTTTTTGTTTCAGGTTTCAAGTTGCTTGTCTTTGAACTAAAATTTAAATCTGTATGTTTTTGTTTTCTTGATTTTTACTTCTAAAATTCCGTCCCGAATTGCATTTACAATTAACAATTCATCATTAACAATTATTAAAAGTATCCTTGTTGTTTTCTCTTTTCCATTGCAGCTTCCGAACGTTTATCATCAATTCTGGCTCCTCTTTCAGAAATGGTTGATGATCTGATTTCTCCAACTACTTCTTCGATTGTTGCTGCGTAAGATTCAACAGCTGCTGTACAGCTCATATCTCCAACGGTTCTGAAGCGAACAATTCTTTCTTCGATTTGTTCGTCTTCTTCTTGGTACACAAAAGGAGAATGCGACCAGATTAAACCGTCTCTCAAAAAAACTTTTCTTTTATGTGAGAAGTAGATTGATGGAATCTCGATATTTTCTTTTTCGATATAACTCCAAACATCTAATTCTGTCCAGTTTGAAATTGGGAAAACACGAACGTTTTGTCCATTTTCAATTTTTCCATTCAAAATATCAAACAATTCTGGTCTCTGATTTTTTTCGTCCCATTGACCGAAATCATCACGAACAGAGAAAATACGTTCTTTTGCTCTTGCTTTTTCTTCATCACGACGTGCACCACCAATACAAGCATCAAACTTAAATTCTTCAATTGCATCCAAAAGTGTTGTAGTCTGCAGGCTGTTACGGCTTGAATATTTTCCAGTTTCTTCAACCACTTTTCCTTCATCAATAGCATCCTGAACATTACGAACGATTAGCTCTAAACCTAATTCTTCTACCAATTTATCTCTGAAAGCAATGGTTTCAGGAAAATTGTGTCCCGTATCAACGTGTAATAGAGGAAACGGAATCTTAGCAGGGAAAAATGCTTTTTGCGCTAAACGCACTAATGTGATAGAATCTTTTCCTCCTGAGAAAAGTAAAACCGGTTTGTCAAACTGTGAAATTACTTCTCTGAAAATGTATATCGCTTCACTCTCTAAAGCGTTTGTTTTTAATACTGAACTCATTGTTTTTTTGTTTGATATTTTTGTTGTGAAAATTTTGTTTCAGGTTTCATGTTTAAAGTTTCAAGTTGCCTGATCTAAAAATCTCCACTCTTTATTCTATAATCTTTATTCTATTCTCTAAAGAAGTCTAGCCTCTTGCTTCTTTCTTCTATCTACTCTTTCTTAGCACTGTGAAGCCCACACTCTTTATGGCTTGATTCCCACCACCATCTTCCGGCTCTGATATCTTCACCTGGGAAAATAGCTCTCGTACAAGGTGCACATCCAATACTTACGAAACCTTGTTTGTGCAATGCATTTTGAGGAACATTGTTTTCTGACAGATACGTTTCAACTTCTTCTAAAGTCCATTTTAGCAACGGATTGAATTTGATGATTTCGAAGTTTCCGTCGTATTCAAACAAACTTAAATCGTGTCTGTTTTCTGATTGTTCTGCTCTTAAACCTGTAATCCAAACTGAGTTTCCTGCCAAAGCTTTTCTTAACGGAACCACTTTTCGAATAAAACAGCACTCTTTTCTGTTTTCAACTGAATCGTAAAAACTGTTGGGCCCTTTTGTTTTCAGAAGATTTTCTACTGAAGCAGCTTCTGGGAAAAAAACTTCGATTGGTCTTTTGTATTTTTTTAATGTTTTATGAAAAACATCGTAAGTTTCCTGAAACAATCTTCCTGTATCTAAAGTAAACACGGTAATATCAGTATTGCTTTTTGCAATAAAATCGGTAATTACCTGATCTTCCTGACCGAAAGATGTCGAAAAAATCACTTTTCCTGGAAACTCTTTTGATAAAAAAACTAAGGTTTCGTCAAGCGAAAGAGCAGCAGTTTTTTCTAATAATTCTTGTACAATAATCGCACTCATAATCTCTCCTTTCTAAAATTATCTTTACAATAATTTAGATAATGTTTTTAAACTCAATAATATAATTAGAACTCCAACCGCAACCATCATTGGTTTTCTTTTGATTCTATTTACCAAATAAGCTGCTATTGGCGCTGAAATAACTCCTCCTAAAATCAATCCGATAATGATCTGCCAACCGTGAATTCCGCCAAAAAGCATGAAAGTAATTCCGCTTGCAAACGAAATGGCAAACTCGGCCGCATTTACAGACCCAATGGTATATTTCGGATTTCTTCCTCTTCCTAACAATGTTGAAGTCACAATTGGCCCCCAGCCTCCTCCTCCAACAGAATCCATGAAACCTCCAAATACTGCTAAAGCACCAAGTTTTTTAGTTTTCTTTTTTACCACGCTTTTTCTCAAAGCTTTTCTGATAATTACAACTGCCAGAATAATCATATAAACCGCAATAAATGGTTTAATAATATCTCCGTCAATAACATCTGATAATAAATAAGCTCCTGTAATTGATCCTAAAACTCCAGGAATCAATAAGTGTTTGACCAATTTTTTATTGATGTTTCCAAAGCGGTGGTGCGAAAGCGCCGATGCTCCAGTTGTAAACATCTCTGAAACGTGAACTGCCGTACTGCTCAAAACTGGCGAAACTCCATAAGCTAATAAAAATGACGTAGAAGTTGCTCCATATCCCATCCCTAAAGCACCATCTACCAATTGAGCAAAAGCACCAATTAAAAAAAACGCTAAAAGATTTTCATCAAGCCCCTGAACGAAACCATCCCATGAAAATTCAGCGTGATGATTATAAATTAATGTAACTGCCAAACCTAACAACAAAACAACAGGTATTACGACCCACAATTTTTCTTTTAATAAAGAATCAGACTTTACTATCGTGTTGTTTAACTTAAGTTCATTTTCCATATTTTAAGAATTGTTTTTGTTCTTAAAAATCCATTACCCTATCGGCTTAGTAGATTACTTTGCAAAAGTACTATATATTTCGAAATATCAAAACAATATATTTACTTTTTTACATAAGCTATCCTCTTATAAACCAAGTTAAAAGAGATTTAAAAAAGAATTAGTGATTATTTTAACAAATTAAATGCTGCCTCTTACTATTTTAACAACATGATCCCATTTTGTGATCCACAAAAATACACATTTAATCTCTACAAAATCTATAGGATAATTATAAAATTGTTATTATTTTAGCGGCAAATAATTTTTCATGGATTTTCAGATCGGTCTTGTAATAGCAGGTTTAGCAGTTGGTTTTATTGTTGGATTAACAGGTGTTGGAGGAGGCTCTTTAATGACTCCTATTTTATTATATTTTGGTATTTCTCCAACAACCGCAGTAGGAACCGATTTACTATACGCTGCTTTTACCAAAGCTGGAGGAGTATTTGTACACAATAAAAAAGGAAACATCAACTGGAAAATTACAGGTTGGCTCACTTTAGGCAGCGTTCCCGCTGCTTTAGTAACTTTATGGATTTTACATAGCATTAAAACCGATATAGAAACTATAAATCGAGTTATTAAGTACAGTTTAGGATGGGCTTTACTGTTTACTTCTATAGCGATAATATTCAAAAAGAAACTTTTAGTTTTTTCTCAAAAACATGCTGGAGATAAATTTCATAGTGAAAGCACTACACAAAACATGCTTACCATTGGAATTGGAGTTTTATTAGGAGCAACCGTAACCTTAACTTCTATTGGCGCTGGAGCATTGGGCACCGTGACTTTATTTTTCCTTTATCCGTTATTACCAACTCCTCGTTTAGTCGGAACCGAAATTGCACACGCTGTTCCTTTAACTTTAGTAGCTGGAATTGGTCATGCTTCTATGGGAAATTTAGATTTAGGATTATTGGGTCAATTATTAATGGGATCACTTCCTGGAATATACATGGGAAGTATGCTAAGCGGAAAAGTGCCTGATCAGTTTCTTAGAAATGCAATCGCAATAATGCTTTTCTTAGCGGGATATAAATTGATTTTTTAAAAACATTAGATAAAAATAAAAAGACCATTTCAAATCTGTAGACTGCACCCAAAAGTTTAGACAAATTAATAACTAAGTTTTATAATAATGAGCTCGATATTGTATCGGGCTCATTGCTTTTAGATTAAGTTTTATTCTGTCATTATTATAATAATTAATATACTCAATAA
>NZ_JBHSFY010000002.1:383809-536770 GCF_042654045.1 Flavobacterium chungangensis | reverse complement strand
GTTTAAATACAAAGCTGTGCGGAAAAAAGCTCTTAGGTTTTTTTTAACCGCAAAGAACGCAAAGTTTTACGCAAAGTTCGCTAAGATTTTTTTTCCGAATGAAATATTCTCGCAAAGACGCAAAGTCGCAAAGTTTTTTATATACTTTGCGACTTTGCGTCTTTGCGAGATTAAAATTTCATCAAAAAGCTTTGCTAACATTGCAATCTTAAAAAATCAACCTTAAAAAAACTTTGCGAACTTTGCGAAAAAACTTTGCATTCTCTGCGTTAAAAACTATACTCAAAGCTTATCAAACCTGAAACCTGAAACTTGAAACAAAAAAATAAACCCGATAACTCTCCAGCTATCGGGTTTATTACCAAACTTAAACTTACTTAACTCAAAATAAAACTTTATAAATTTAGAATCTCAGAAGCTTAGAATCTCAGCATCTTAGAAACTTAGAATCTTAGAAACTTAGAATCTTAGAAACTTAGAATCTTAAAAAACTATTTTTCGATTGGAGTGAATTTTACTGCTGTTCCTCCTCCAGCTGCCAATTTGATATTTAAAATGGTTTTGTTGTTTACTTTTTGTTTAGAGATTGTAACTGGATACGGATTGGTTTTATAATTTGCCCCTTCTCCATCTGCATAAATTTCTGCTTCGTATTCTTTGTTTTTGTCTAAAAACGAAAGCGTTACTTTTAAGTCTCTTGCATTTCTATTTGTGATCGAACCCAAATACCAGTTTTTCTCGTCCCAATCTTTACGGGCAATTGTAGTGTATTCTCCAATTTTAGAATCTAAAACTTTAGTATCCGACCAAGTGCAAGGCACATCTTTTACGAATTGAAATTCTGGTTTGCCTTCATAATTTTCAGGTAAATCAGAAGCCATTTGTAACGGACTGAAAATAATCACATACAATGCCAATTGATTGGCCAAAGTGGTTTGCACTTTTGCTCCAGATGGCGTTTTGTAATCAAAATTGAAGTTTCCTGGTGTGTAATCAAACGGCCCAGAAAGCATTCTGGTAAAAGGCAGAGTCGTTAAATGCTCTGGCGTATTTCCTCCATCTACAGACCATGCATTATATTCTTGTCCGCGTCCGCCTTCTTGTGACATAAAGTTTGGATACGTACGCTGTAACCCCGTTCCTTTCATTGGTTCGTGGTTATCAATCATGATATGATATTTAGCCGCCGTTTCGATTACTTTTCTGTAATGACGTGCTCCGTACTGGCTGTCATGCCATTCTTTTTTATCCAAATATTTATTTACGTAACCCGTTTTAACAGAATTTACTCCCATTTTTTGATACAGTTTAAAAGCCTCTTCCAACTGGTTCTCATAGTTTTTAGTAGCACCAGCCGTTTCGTGATGTCCAATTAAACGAACATTTTTTACAGCCGCGTATTTGGTAATTTCTTCCAAATTAAAGTCTGGATACGCTTTTACAAAACTAAATGCAGAACCATCTGCAGTCCAGTCACCATCCCAACCTTCATTCCATCCTTCAACCAAAACTCCGTCAAAACCATTTTTCGCAGCAAAATCAATATATTCTTTTGTGTTTTTGGTTGTTGCACCATGTTTTGGGCCTTGTCCCCAAGTATATTTTTCTAAGTGCATTCCCCACCAGATTCCAATATATTTTGAAGGTGTGATCCAAGATAAATCTTCAATTTTTGAAGGCTCATTTAGATTCAGCATAATGGTCGAAGTTGCTACTTGTCCAGGATTCTTCCCAACCACAATAGTTCTCCAAGGTGTTTTAAAAGGTGTTTCTGCATATACTTTTACACCATCTGCCCATGGCACCAAATCACTTTTGTATTGTTTGTCTGTTGTTTTTAGAAGCGTCATTGAGGCAAAATCTGTTAAGTTGGCTTCGTGAATAGCGACATATAATTTGTCTTTGGTTTCAAAAGTTGCTGGAGTATTGATCGTATCTGTTTTACTCATTAACGTTTTACGGTATTCACTTTCGTAGTAACTGTTTTCACGATGAACAGGAATCCACCAAACTTCATTATTATCTTTAAAAGTAAATTGTGTTACTTCGTTGGAGATTTTCACTTTTCCTAAATGAGGCTGTTTTGGAAATTCATAACGAAATCCTACTCCATCATCAAAAACTCTAAAAATAATATCGACTAAACGCTCCTCGCCTTTTGCTTCTTTTAAATGAACAATCAGTTCGTTATGATGATCTCTAACTTTTTTGAATTCGCCCCAAGGCTGTTCCCAAGTTTCATCTGCCGATTTTTCTTCTGTAGAAACAACTTCAAATCCATCTGTCATTTTAGCTAAACCCTGAAATTCAAATCCCATAAGAGAGGGTTCAATAACCGATTTTCCGTTAGAAGAAAAACTATATTGAGGCTGTCCAGAAGGCGTTAATTCAAACGTTAATTCAGAGATTTTTTCTGGAGAACTGATTTTATACGTTTTTTTAGTACTGCAGGCCATAACCAGCATTGATGCTAAAGCCACAAGACAGTATCTATATTTTCTGTTTTTCATTATTTAAATTGTATTAATTACAGCTCTATTTTATTTCGCTTAATGTTTGTTTTGCTTTTGCAGGCTGCATAGAAACAAAATAATTAAACGCCTGATCTAGTTTTTTCTGGGCTTCGGCATTTCCTTTTTTCTGTACGCGTAAATCATACAATTTGCTGATCTCTGGAAATACGCTTTCTGTATTTTTTACTCCAGCAAAAGCTTTAATTTTTTCGATAAAAGAATATCCAAATTCAACTGTAGGCTCAATCATGGTTCCTTCTCCGAAATCATTCCATGTAATCAGCTGCAGGTAATTTATATTTGCATTTTTTGCCAAAGTCAAAGTTTCCTCAAGTGTCGCTCCATTGTTATGTTCGATCGTCCATCCAATTGCTGCACCTCCTCCGCCTTGAGCGTAAAAATCTTTAAAACCAGGATAAGCGCTACCCATTGCAACACCCAATTTTGGTTTGGTATTGGTGTAAAAATTAGTTAAGTAACTATTGTCTTTGTATACCCACGCATATTCTCCAGAAGCATTTTCTCCTGCCATTGAAGAGTGATCCCAAAGTGTCAAGAAAGTGGGTTTTGCTGTTAACGTATTAAAGACGTTTGTCCATTCAGCGGGGGTCTGTAGTACAATTGGTCCAAAATTCATTAACAGCGGTTTACCATTGATCTTGATATAATTGGCATCCGAAAAATAATTCTTCTCTACATAAGCCAAATCTGTTTTTGCTGCACCAGTTACCGAAATTGCTTTTCCTGCATTAACCACATTGGTCAAAAATCGGTCTTCGTATACAATAGCATATTCTAAACCTACTTTATCAAGCATTTCGATTAATTGATCTGTATTCTCTTTGATCATTCCGTAATCGTTAACATCGTAAGTGCCGTACCAATCAATAAGAATTCCATCAATTCCTGAATATTTCATTAACAATAAATGATTTTCGATCACATTTTTATCGCCTGAGTGATAAGGACCAATCAGCGGATAATAGTACGATGCAATTTCTCTTCTTCCGTTTGCTCCTACGTTGTTCGGATTTTTATTGGCCATTGTCCAATGATATCCCCATTTTTTATCGGCACTACTTTCGTTAGTTTCAAACCACGGCATGTAATGCATATAAATTTTAGTGCTGTTGGTTTTCTCAATCGCAACAGGGTCTGTTTTCTCTGGTTCTACAGGTTTGTCTGAGCCTTTGTCATCGCTGCTGCAACCGGCAACCATGGCAATGCTCATCAAACCAAAAACCAACGATGTGATATATCTTTTCATATTGATGTACTGTTTGTTATTTTTATATTTTGCCACAGATTAAAAGATTAAAAAGGATTTTATTGTGATTAATTTATTTCACGCAGATTTAAAAAGATTAAGCAGATATGCGCAGATTATTTTTTTACATTTAAAACCAAATCTGCTTTAATCTGCAGAATCTGCGTGAAACAAAATCTTTTTTTAATCCTCTAATTCAGTTTGTAATCTTTAGAATCTGTTACTAAAAAAATTAAAAACATGTCAGCCTTCCACGACTAACCAACATGGAAGACTGACATTCTAGTAACCTAATTTGGATACCCAGGATTTTGTTTAAGGTTTTTGTTTGTGGTTAAAACAGTACTTGGAATTGGAAAAATTGCTCTGTATTTTTCTGTTGTGCCTTTTGACCACCATGGTTCGAAGAATGTTCCAAAACGAATATTGTCTGTTCTTCTTCTTCCTTCGAATGTAAATTCTTTCAACAATTCTTGATTTATAAATGCAAGGTCAATGGTTGCTGGCAATTCTTCGCCTGCACGAGATGCTACTTGCTGTACAAATGGTCTTGCTAAATCTGGCGAGCCTAAACGAACGTAACATTCTGCTTGCATCATTAAGATTTCTGCATAACGAATTAATACAAAATCGTGATCACGCTCCCATTGCTCTCCTGCTTTCATTTCGTATTTATGTAAACGAACTCCTTCATTTTCTTTTGCATCTTCCAGACTTGTTAGGTTCTCTGTATAAGTAAGCGGCTCTCCATTATCCATCATAATTACAGTTCCTGTTGCAAGATTGATCTGATCGCCTTCTAGCATACATTTTTTTCTCTTGTCTGTGTCTGCAAATGCAGAATAAACTCCTGGCTGTGCACACATTCCGTTTGCACTCCAAGGATAATTGTTTGGAATGGCAGAAATAGCTAATTTTTGATTATAATGACAAGACATTGAATTCATGTAGTTTCCAACTGTTCCAGCTTTTGAATCGTAAGGAATAGCGAAAATAATTTCTGTCGAAGTCTGATTTTCTGTCACGAAATTCGAAAAGAAATCTGGTGTCAAACTGTATCCTGTAACCTTTTGGCACATATTGATACAATCTTGCCAACGTGGCTGGCCGATAAACGCTTCTGAATTAAGATACAATCTAGCCAATATAGAATACGCAACATTTCTAGTCATTTTAGAATACACTGCATTTGGATTTAAATGCGGAATAGCGTCTGTCAATTCTTTTTCAACAAAATCATACACCTCTTTTCGTGTTGAATTGGTTGGAAGAGCTGTATCTTCAAAATCGGTTACAATTGGCACATTTCCGAATAAATCTAAAAGATTGTAGTAATAATACGCTCTAAGCGCTTTTAATTCTGCATAAATTGGCTCTTTTGATTTATCACTAAGAGATGATTTATCGATTTGATAAATGATTGCATTAATCTTAGCAATTCCGGTATAATTGTAACGCCAAGCCGAAAGAATCATTCGGTTATCCGATTTCCAAGTATGCTTTTGCGCGTCTTGATATTGTCCGCCATCGTACCAGTTTGTTCCTCTTGTTGGAATTGTTGCTTCATCTGAAACTACTTCATTCAAAAAGAAAACATACTCACAAGTTGGAAAATTATTTGAGATTGCATCAGAGAATCCTCTTAACGAAGAATAAGCTCCACCTACCAGCGCATCAATCTCTTTGGTTGTATTTCCGAAATTTCCATCTTCTACCTGATCATACAACTGTTCGTCCAAATCAGTACAGGATACCGTAAAAAGAATGCTTAAAAGTATTGCTGCTGTTATTTTGATTTTCATTGTTAATATTTTATGGTTATCAATTCGCTTAGTTATTCAGCGTAAAATTTAATCCAACAGAAATTGTAGTTGGTCGAGGATAATTATTGTATCTGTCAATTCCAGGAGCTGCCAAACCAGTTTGATCCATTACTCCAGTCTGATTAATTCCGTCCTGAGCATTTAAACCAATCTCTGGATCTACACCTTTGTAGCCTGTGATTACAAATAAGTTTTCGCCCATTACATACATTCTAAATTTAGATTTTTTGTATTTCAATGGTAAAGTATAACCAAAAGTCAATGTTTGAAGTCTGAAGAAAGAAGCATCTTCGATCCAGTAATCAGAATATTTTGGAGACGAAGTAATACCGCTGCTCAAGAAAGAATCTGGCACATTAAAAGCTGGTAATCTGTTCGGATCGTTTAACATCATGTTTGTCGCATTTAATGCTTTTTGTCCAAACATTCCGTATCCAGAAAATCCAAGATCAAAGTTTCCGTAAGTAAAATTCATTCCGATACCTAAAGTTAAATCTGGCTGAATATTCCCTAGATCTCTTTTATCAGCATCAACCAAAGCACTTTCAGCGACTACTTCATTCGCAGCATTGTAGTATTGAATTTTCCCATCGGCATCTAAACCAGCATTTTTAAATCCCCAGAAAGTTCCAACTGGATATCCTTCTGCAATAATTTGAGAATACTGTCCAGACATCCCTGCCAAACCATGAAGAGATCCGCTGTAGATCACGTCTGTTTTATACGTTGGGTTAGAAAGTTTTTCAATTTTCTGAACGTTATGCCCAAGTGTCAAATTAGCATTCCAGTTGAATTTATCTCCTTTAATGATATCTGCATTCAAAGTTAACTCTACCCCTTTGTTTGACATTTCGCCCACGTTAGCCAACATTGTTCCTACTAAATAAGGTGGCTGAGGCACTTCGTAAGTGTATAATAAATCTTTTGTTTTTTTAGAATAATATTCAAAAGATCCTGTAATTCTATTGAAAAGTCCGAAATCAAAACCAACGTTAATTTGCTCTGTAGATTCCCATTTCAAATCAGGATTTGGGTTTTGTTTTGGAGAATAAGCCAAACTCCAAGTTTTAGTAACTGGATCGTAATAACTGTCGCTTCCAACTCCTAAAATAGAAAGTGATTTATACTCTCCAATTCCATCTTGATTTCCTGTAACTCCATAACCAACTCTCAATTTTAAATTGTCTAACCAACCTTTTGAAGATTCCATAAATTCTTCGTTAGAAATTCTCCAAGCTGCAGAAGCAGATGGGAAAGTTCCCCACTTATTGTTTTCTCCAAAACGGCTTGATCCATCACGTCTTACGGTCGCTGTCAATAAATATTTACCATCATAACCGTAATTAGCACGAGCATAAAAAGACACTAGGTTCGATTTTCCTTTGTATGAATACACGTCGGTTAAACGATAGTTGTAACCCGCACCTAAATTATTATAACTAAAAGCATCTGTAACAAAACCACCTCTTTGTGCTCCAAAACCTTGATAGATATTTTCTAGATAAGAATATCCAGCCAAAGCGCCAATGTTATGTTTGTCTATAACTTTGCTGTAATTTACATAAAGTTCTCCTTGTGCATTTGTATATTCTGCATAAGTTCTTTGTGCAAAACCGCCTTCTGTCTGTCCTTCCATAACCGCATAAGATGGTTTGTAAGTACCCGCTTTTACTGCATTGTGTTCTAGCGAAATATTTGCTGTAGCAGTAAAGTCATTCAAAAATTTCACATCTGTTTTAAAGTACCCTAAAAGTCTGTGTCTTTCATTATCAAAAGTTCTGTTTGTTAAAATCTCAACCGGATTCTGATAAATATTTCCTACTACTGCACTAAAATTCCCTTCTGAGTCGTAAACAGGAATCGTTGGATTTAAGTTATAAGCTCTTTCGAAAATTCTGTAATCTATTGGGTGCCATTTGTCAATGTTTGCAAATAATCCCATATCAAATTTCACTTCTTTGTTGTCTCCAAGAAATTGGTAAGCGCTAACATTACCGCTTAATCTTTCCAATCCAGATTTTTTAATAACTCCTTCATTATTTAAGTACGAAAGTGAAGTTCTAAAACCGCTATCTGCTTTACCAGAATTAATGCTTAACGTATGCGATTGAGAAATCGAAGTCTGCTCGATTGCTTTTTGCCAATTTGTATTTCCACCATAATCTACTGCATCTGCAATTTGATTCTGGCGTACATATCCTCTCCACTGATTTGCCGAAAGAAGATCTAAGTTGTTATTGACATAACCGATACCCGTTTGTCCATTATAAACAACAGAAACACCTTTTGTTCCAGATTTTGTAGTAATCATGATTACTCCGTTTGCTCCACGAGAACCGTAAATTGCTGTTGCCGAAGCATCTTTAAGAACATCAACCGATTTAATATCTGAAGGCTGAACGACGTTAATATCAACTCCTGCAATACCATCTACCACAATTAACGGGCTGTTACTTGCTGTTAAAGAAGTTCCTCCACGAAGACGAATTGTAGAAGCTGCAGCTGGATCTCCAGAAGGACGAATAATGCTTAATCCTGCCACTTTTCCTTGCAAAACCTGCTCTGTAGAACCAATAGTTCCTTTTAGCAATTCATCTGCTCCAACTGTAGAAATTGCTCCAGTTAAATCTGATTTTTTCACTTTTCCGTAACCTACAGAAACTACTTGTACTTCTGCCAATGCATACCCGTCATTTTGCAGGCGCACTTCGTAATTAGAAGTATTGGCTGTAATCTGGACTTTTTGTGTTGTCGAGCCGATAAACGAAACTTCGATTGCACTTCCTACTGCTACATTCAGGCTAAATTTACCATCAAAATCTGTTGTAGTTCCGTTTTTAGTTCCTACTTCAATGATAGAAGCTCCTGGCAATACATTCCCTGTATTGTCATAAACAGTTCCTGATATCTTTTTCGTCTGCGCGAAAGAATTGGCAGTAAGAAAAAGCATAAAAATCATCAATACCGCTGCCTTAGCAGTCCACATTTGATGCAGGACGCTTTTTGTATTTTTACTATTCATTAGAATTGGTGTTTTAATTTAATAGTGATTATTTATCTAAAGTTTTTAGCGGAATAGTCGTATCCGAAATCGTTTTGTCTTTATTGTCTTTTACCAAAACATGGATCTCGCTTAAGCTTGGAACTCCATTAAGTTCTGAAACCAGATTGACAAAACCTTTAATTTCTGCAGTTCCTCCAGTAAACTCACCTGTAATTGTTTTTGTACCAGCTGTAATCGTGTAGATTAATTTGTTTACACCCGCTTCATTATTTTTTCTTGACATTCCAAGAAAATCTTTTTGACTGATTTGCGATGGAAAGAAAGCAAAACTTGGCGGTGGTGGCGGAATAAATTCTCCTGCGTAAATAACCTGATCTCCAGAATTTGCTGTCCAATTCTCTGCTACCATCAGAAAATTTATCTTTTCCATTACAAAATCATCTGGAGCATTGAAATACTGTTTAGGAACAAAATCCATTTTATAAAAACCGTTACCTAAATCTTTTAATTTTGTTTTTTCGGCAATTTCTGGTTTTGCAGCTTCATACATTTGCTGAATAGCCCAGTCATTCAAACCACCATGCATATGTACACTTGGAGTGCCAGCAAATGCAGGATTAAGATTTGCATTAAAAACAATACTTACCGGTTTATCGATTAATGGTTTTGATGGATATGATCTAAATAATTCACCTGAAGTGTAGAAAGATGAAAAATCAATATAAGCCACATTGGCAACATCACTTTGTTTAGATCCGTTTTTGTTTTTCAAGCGAAACCAGAATCCATCACTCTTCGCTATTTCTTCTGGAGTTTTAGAAAAATAAAGCGTTGGAGTTAGCGTAAAACTCCAGATTCTATTTCCTTCATATTTCAGTTTTGCAAAATCTGATGAGTTTTCCCAGTGTCCAGCATCTGGCTCAGATGGAGACCAGATCCAGATATATAAATCTTCTGTTTCAGCAAATGTCGATGCCGACATATCAAAGTACCATGTAACTTTTTCATCATATTTGTAAACAACAGGAAATGATGAAATTGGACCTACAGCTCCAGCAGCTTCTTGTGCCTGAATAAAATTAGGAGCCATCAACAAGGCAAGTAAAATTGTATATATAAACTTTTTCATATTACTTTTTAATTAATAGCATTTAATTTAAATACATAAGACACGAAATCTACACCACCAGAAGAATGCGCCAATTGAATCTGCATTTCTTTGCTTTTACCTGGAACTGAAATCAATCTAAGTTCATCTGTTTTTTGCGTTTTCTGTGCGTCGCTGTACAGATAGATTTTTGTTCCAACACCAGTAGTCGATTGAAACGCTGAGCTAAGTGCCCAATACCCCTTAGGGGCAAATAATGGAGGAACATCTCCAGTTACTTCATAACTTGTAGGATTGTTATTTCCATCTACGTTAAATTTGATTTTAAAATCTTCGTAGTTGAAATAAGTGCTCAAGTTTTCTTCGTTTGGTTCGATCTTATTTGCTTTCGCAACTTCATCAACCATTTTCAGATTTGTTAATCCCCAATTTCCATTTACTTTTTCATAAAGGGTAATCGGTTCTACGTAGCTTCCGTCATCTGTGTTATCGCATCCGATAGCAAATAAACACATCATAAAAGCTAGCCAATAAAGACTTTTACATTTCATAAATTTTTGGTTTTCGTTAGTTTGTTATCCCCTTCAAAAGGATACAGCGAAACTAGACGTTAAATAAATCCTAAAAAAAAAATCTGAGAAAAATCAAGATGAAATTCACACATAAAAACAAATAAATAATTAATAATCAGATATTTAACTAATTAAGTAGAAGTAAAAAATCAAGACGTTGTTTAGATAAAAATAAGCCGTTTTTATATGGTAAAAATGACAATATGTAAAATAAAATGCATATTTTTTTTACTATACATATATATAACCGCTTTTTATTGTATAATTGCAAATAAATTATCTGTTTTTAACATTTACAGCTTATTTTCATTCAGAAAATCCCCTTCAAAAGCAATGTTATTGAACTATTTACAAGATTCCTCAAAAACAGATTTAGCTTTATCTCAAACTTATTCTTAATTTTAAATCGAATTAACTAACTATATCAACCAACCAAACTTTTCCCTAAACCAAAACAAAATCATGCGAAGAATATTGATGCTGCTTTTCTTCTTAGGAGGTTTTTCTCTTACTGCGAAAGAGACGAATCCGTATTTAGAAGAATTAGATCAGGTACTCTTGAAAAAAGAGATTTACCTGAAACAGAAATATCGAAAAATAGAAGCTTTAAAGAAAAATGTATCTAAGTTTACGCTTAGTCAGAATAATGAAGAATTGTACAATTGTTATATGTCATTGTTTGATGAATACAAATCTTTTAAATATGACTCTGCCTATTACTATTTAGAGCAATCTAAAATCAAAGCCAAAATCCTAAAAGATCCGAAGTATTTATCTAAAAGTCGAATCAAGGAAGGTTTTGTGCTTTTATCTTCTGGGCTTTTTAAAGAAGCGATTGACACGCTAAATGTTATTGATGATACTAAACTGGATCAAAGAAACAAATTTGAATACTATAACATTAAAGCTCGTGCTTATTATGATTTGGCCGATTACAACCGCGATCAGCGTTTTAATATTCATTATGTACAGCAAGGAAATCATTTCTTAAAAAAAGCTCTAGAATTAATAGGAACCAATACGAATGAATATTGGGCTGCAGAAAGTTTAAAACGATTGAAACAGCAAGACTGGCGCGGAGCCGAATTTGCTTTCAGCTACTGGATCAACAACTACAATCTGCCTCCTGATTATTACGGAATCGCTACTTCAAGTCTCGGATATATCTATTCGGAACGGGGTTATACAAAAAAAGCGATTCAATATTTAGCTCTTGCCGCAATTGCCGATGTAAAAAATGCTACGAAAGAAACCGTTGCGCTTCGAAATTTGGCCAATGAACTTTTTAAAATGGGCTATTTGGATAAAGCAAACGAATACATCAATATTGCCATGGATGATGCCACTTTTTATAATGCAAGACACCGAAAAATTGAGATTTCGTCAATTTTGCCTATTATAGAAAAAGCACAACTGAATAATGTAAAGGATAAAAATGATAAACTAGAAAAGATTATCATTCTCTTGACGATTCTTACGGTTATCATTTTTGTTTTCCTTGGCATCATTTTCAAACAATTAAAAGAAAAGAATAAAGCAAGAAAAATCATGGCCGATTCGTACTTGCAATTGCAGGAAATGAATGTAAGTTTAAGTGAGGCCAATGCTATTAAAGAAGAATACATTACGTATTTTATTAAAGCAACTTCGGCTTTCATTAATAAAATAGACCATATTCAAAAAAGTACGTTGCATAAAATTATTACCAAAAAAACAGATGAAGTTATCGCGAGTTTAAAGCGCTATAATGTAAAGGAAGAACGCGAAAATCTGTTTCATCAGTTTGATGAAATCTTCTTGAAATTGTTTCCGACATTTGTAACCGATTTCAATAATTTATTCCCAAACGATCATAAATGCATTGTCAAGAAAGGCGAGCTTTTAAATACTGAATTGCGAATTTTTGCTTTGTACAGATTGGGCATTCAAGACAGCAGTCAAATGGCAGAATTCTTAGAACTTTCTGTAGCTACAATTTATACCTACAAAACCAGAATTAAAAGCAAATCTGATTTTAAAGATACTTTTGAACAGAAGATTATGGAGATAAAGACAATCTAAGTTGCTGAGATGCTAAGATTCTAAGATGCTAAGATACTAAGGCTCTAAGTTTTTTTAGCCACGGCTCTAGCTATAAGGACTGGCAAAGCAATTAACGAATTATGTTTTAATATCACAGCTCCGGAGGAGCGGCATATTTATAGAATGCAATTCAAACGACAATCAAAAAAGCTCCAGCGGAGCGACATATAAATTTAAATATTAATAAATATGTCGCTCCGCTGGAGCTCTTTTGTATAACAAATTTATTTTCTATAAATATTTAGTCCCTCTGGGACTATACTCTAAAATTGTCATTTTCTATTCTGAAGTTTCCAATTGTAAAATGGTATTCTGATAAATCTTACTCAATGAAAACAATTGCTCTGCAAAAATCATTATTGCAATTGGAACAAAGAAAAATACAAGCAAACCTTCTTCATATAAAAAGTAAGTCGAAATCATCGCCAGACGAGTATATTCTAGGTAGTAAATCCATTTACGCTGTTCTAACAAAGCACCGCAATTGATTAAAGTGATGATTACCAAAGAAAGTACAAACACTTTATCATACAATTCTAAATAATCAAAATAATAGGTAAAAACCGTTAGAATCAAAGTACAGATTCCTAATTGTATATAAAGATAATTTTTAAATCGAAGTCTCTGGTTTGGAGCTGCTTTATCCTGCAAAAAACGCTTTTCCAGAATGGGACGAATATCCTGATCCATATCTGCTGGGCTTCCAAAAACAGCATTCCATCTCGCTTTAAATCCGCTGGAGCGTTTCCATAATTCGTAAATTTCGAAATAATAATGAAAATGCTGCCACAAGAAACTATAGCTTTTTAGCGGATGAGTCAATCCATATTTGGGTTTTTCCTCTTCAGTCTGGAAAGTTCCAAAAAGGCGATCCCAAAAGGTGAACATATCACCGTAATTTTTGTCTAAATACTTTTCGTCAGAAGCATGATGAACTCCATGAACAGAAGGGGTAACAAAAACATATTCCAACCATTTTATTTTTCCGATAAGCTGTGTATGGGTAAAGAAAGAATAAGCGCCATGAACAATAAGCATGGTAATTACCATACTGGGATGAAAACCAACAAATGGCAAAACGCACCAAAATCCCGTTCGAATTACAGCCTGAAAAGTAGTAATTCTCGCTGCCGCAGTAAAATTAAACTCTTCGCTGTGATGATGTACAATATGCGCTGCCCAGAAAAAATTGACTTCATGGCCTAAGCGATGATACCAATACCAGACAAAATCGGTTGCAAGAATAAGGGCAAACCAAACCAAGGCATTACTCGGAATATCAAAAAGTCTATAATCATCATAAATTAAATAATACAGCTGATAAAAACTGGCTGCAACAAATAAGTTAATCAAACGCTCTGCAATTCCGATGGAAATATTGGAAACAGAACTTTCATAGTTAAAAATTTCAGGCTTTTTTCTGCGTTGAGCAAGCTTATATTCCAAAAACAAAAAAAGAAAAAAGGCCGGCATGGCAAATGCTAGAAAATTGATATTTTTCATTTATTTGATACTTTTCGATTCTAAAAATTATGTATTGAGTAATTTTATTTTAACACATAGAAACATAGATTTTATTACTTCTGCTTGAGATTACAAAAAAAGCAAGCTTTAAAACATAGCTATGTGTATTGTTATTTAGTGAAACGCCTTTTTACAGGCTTGTAAATACTATGTTTCTATGTGTTTAATAATTCTCTTCTGTTTTTAATAGTTCAAACGAAAAAGACACTTCCATCAATTACGTTTTTAAGAGCGCTAAAAACGTAATTAACGAAAATGATCTTTTACGAAGTAAACCTGATTTTTAATTCTGTTTAAATAAAGGCGCTTCCAAGGCAACTTCTTTAACTGACTGCGTTTCGGCCACTTTTTTCAAAGCGATTATATAAGCCGCAATACGAGGCGTTACACTATGTTTTACTGCAACTCTAAAAACAGTATCAAAACCTTTTTCTAAAATATCCTCCAAACGTTTATTGATCTGATGGATTCTCCATGACTCCAAAAGCGAATTCTGAAGCCACTCAAAATAAGAAACGGTAACACCGCCCGCATTGGCCAAAATATCAGGAACAACTAATATATTTTTATCATGCAGAATCTGATCTGCATCTGAAGAAACGGGTCCATTGGCACCTTCAACAATAATTCTGGCTTGAATCTCTCCTGCATTATGCTTCGTAATAACATCTTCTTTTGCCGCAGGAATCAATACATCGACATCTAAAAGCAATAAATCTTCGTGTTTTATGGCAACCGAATTTGGATAGCCTTTTATGGTTTTATTATTTAAGTTATAGTACAAAATCAGTTCTGGAATATTAATCCCGTTTGGATTATAAAATGCTTCTGAAACATCGCTTACGGCTACAACTTTCACTCCTTTTTCATGTAGAAATAACGCAGAATGCAAACCAACGTTTCCAAATCCTTGAATCGCAGCAGTAGCTCTTGCTGGTCTTATTTTTAGTTTCTCAAGTGCTAGAAGTGTAATAATGCTTACTCCTCTTCCCGTTGCCTCTACTCTGCCTAAAGATCCGCCAGAATGAAGATGTTTTCCTGTTACAACCGCATGAATTGGTCTTCCGTGCAACAGTGAAAACTCATCCATCAGCCAACCCATTTCGTCTGGACCTGTTCCCATATCTGGCGCAGGAACATCTTTTTCTGGTCCGAAAATATCAGCCAAAGTTTTGGTATAAGCTCTTGTAATTTTTTCTAATTCTGTTTTAGAATGCTTTCTCGGATCGCAAATAATGCCGCCTTTTGCTCCACCAAATGGAATTCCAGTTACAGCAGATTTCCAGGTCATCCAGGCGGCAAGTGCTTTTACTTCGTCCAGATTTACAGCGGTGTCGTAACGAATTCCGCCTTTTGAAGGCCCTAAAGCGGTGTTGTGAATTACACGGTATCCTTCGAAGTTCTGAACGTTTCCATTATCTAAAGTAATAGAAAAATTTACTGTGATTTGTTTTTCTGGGCGCTGCAATTTTTGTTTGATAGAATCATCCAATTTTAAAATATCAGCAGCGATATTAAAGCGATCAATCATCGATTGAAACGGATTATGTTTTATAATTTCTGAGCTCATAATATATAGTTTTTAGGTTTGGGTTACTTTTTATGTTTATGATCTTCTTTGGTAAGAAGATTTACTTTCTCTCTTAATCTTCAAACTAGATGCAACACGGAATTTTTATCAGGCAACGGCGCATCAAAATTTTCATATTTCTGTTGGTTCTCATATCTTGATTTTTAATGATTCAAAAAAAAGCCTTTCATGGTGCAATGAAAGGCTAAAAAAAAAAATAACTAACAAGTACTTTCTCTATTAACGCCATTTCAAAACGTGATTCATCATACAGCACATCGCAAAGCTGCATGGAAAAGACGTCATAATATTTCGGCTATAGTTTTTCATTGTTGAGACAAAGCTACAAAAATATATTTATAAATTCTATAGAATTAGTCGAGTTTATTTTAATTAATTAAAATTTAAACATTAAATCAATTGAAAATAAAAGGGTTACCGCTTAAAAAAAATTACTTTAATTGCGACAAAACAATAAAAATGACAGCGACCAAAGCCAAAACTAGCCCCAAAACATTGATTTTAGATAATTTTTCTTTGAAGAAAAAAGCACCAATAAGAGTTCCTAAAATAATTACACCCATATTCATCCCAGCAAAAACTGTTGATGGATTTTCTGCAAATGCTTTGTGGGCTTTTAAATAGAATAATATATTTCCGAAGTTAAAAACGCCAACTAATATCCCAAAAGGAATACTTTTTAAAACAAAATTTTCTTTGGTTACAAACAGCTTATACAATACGATTAAAATAGAAACAGCAAAAGCAATTAGAAAAACAAAGAATAACGATGTGGTATAAGGAACGACCGTATATAAGGCAATTTTCTTAAAAAGAATATCTATAATTCCAAAACCAAACAAAACTGCAGCTGGATAAATCCATTTGTTTTCTGTATGGCTTGAGGGCTTTTTTAAAATGAATAAAAGTGCCGCAAAACCAATTAAAACTCCAATAACCTTATAAGTATTAAATCCTTCATTAAATAGCAACCAAGCTGCCAAAATCGGAATAAATAAGGACAATCTTTGGGCTGCATCTGTTTTTGCAATTCCCATATATTTTATAGAAAGAGCCAAAAACAAAAATAAGATTGGAAGCAAAATTCCCACTGAAGTGTAAATTTCTAATGGGGCATTATTGTCTAACGCATTTAGATCTGGCGTAAAAGTAAAATAACCAAGCGTTATCGCAGCGATGTAATTGAACAAAATAATTTGTGACGGATTAGCATTGTATTTTCTAGAAATCTTAAATATAACACCAACAATAACACTGCAAAGAATACTTAATATGAGGAATAACATAAATTTATTTTAGAACTGTAAAAGTAAGTATTGCAAAATAAAAAAGTCCAGCCGGTTTTAAAAAACCAGCTAGACCAGATTAAATCTTAAACCGTTGAATTAAACAAAATCTAATTTGATCTGCTAAAATCTTTTAAATCTGCGAGAAACAATTTTTTGCGCATAGAATTATCACGTAGATTTAAAAGATTTTAGCAGATATTATACAGATTAATATAGCAAATGATTAACGATTAAAAACAAACTTAAGCGTTTAATTCAAATATTTCCTTTCTTAGAATTTACTGATATAACTTCCGTAAATATCTCTAAACTGACTTCCTTTTGCAAAACGATCTTTACTTAGTTTTTTATATTCTACCAATCCCCAAAGGATGAATTCTTTCATAAAATAGACATCTTCTTTTACCAATTGTGGCTGGTATTTTTTCAATAATTCATCTAATGGAGTTACTTCATCTAGAATGTTTTTATAATCTTTATCAGAAGCATCATCTAACAACTCGAAACCGCTTTCAGCAAAAAACCATTCTACAAGATCTGAATATGGTGTTTTTTCATCAGGCTTTTCTAATTTTTCTATTTTTGGGAAATATTCTGGAAATAATGTTCGAATGGCAGAACCAATTAAACTTTCTGCCACAACATCGGCTCCCTCCTGCTCTCCTTCATAAACCAATTCGACTTTTCCTGTTATGGCTGGAATAATTCCGATAAAATCAGATAAACGTAAAGTCGTTTTATCGACACCAGAAATCAAAGCTCTGCGCTCTGCTGTACTAATTAAATTTTCGAATGCCGTAATACTCATTCTTGCACTTACACCGCTTTTGTTATCGATGTATTCGCTTTCACGAGCTTCAAAACTAATTTGTTCCAAAATATCTCTTGCTAAACTTGGAACATAAACCACATCGGTCTGATTTTGATCTAATTTAGATTCCTGTTCTGTAATTGTTCTCGCAATCTCGATACTTTCAGGATAATGCGTTAAAATCTGAGAACCAATTCTATCTTTTAAAGGCGTTACAATACTTCCTCTATTGGTATAATCTTCAGGGTTTGCAGTGAAAACAAATTGCATGTCTAAAGGCATTCTTAATTTGAATCCTCTAATTTGAATATCTCCTTCTTGTAAAATATTAAATAATGCTACTTGAATTCTTGCCTGTAAATCGGGTAATTCGTTGATCACAAAAATACAGCGATTCGCTCTCGGAATCATTCCGAAGTGAATTACGCGGTCGTCTGCATAAGACAATTTTAAATTAGCCGCTTTTATCGGATCGACATCACCGATTAAATCGGCTACCGTTACGTCTGGAGTTGCTAGTTTTTCAAAGAAACGTTCGCTTCTGTGTAACCAAGAAATTGGAGTTTCATCACCTTTTTCAGCAATTAAATCTTTTGCAAAACGAGAAATCGGATTTAATGGATCATCGTTAATTTCTGAACCTTCTATAAACGGAATGTATTCATCCAATAATTCGACCATTTTACGTGCCAAACGTGTTTTTGCTTGTCCGCGAAGTCCTAGTAAATTAATGTTATGACGAGATAAAATCGCGCGTTCCAATTCTGGAATTACCGTATTTTCAAATCCGTGAACACCTTCAAAAACAGGTTTCCCCGATTTGATTTTCTCACGAAGATTATTACGCAATTCCTCTTTTATGCTTGTAGTTTTATATCCAGTGGCTTTTAATTGACCTAATGTCTTTATAGTATTTATTTCCATTGTGTTGAAATATAGATTGTTTATTTATTTTTTAAATGACAATGCTTTGTGTCATTACTGTGTGTAGACGCACTGCGGTGCGTCTCTACGATATACGAACGGAATACAGAACGTATATTGAGGTGCAAAGAAACCTTAGCATCTCAGAAACTTAGAAACTTAGAACCTTAGCAACTCTACTTAATCCTCTTCTTCCTATTCGCTTCATAATCCTCGAAAATCATTTCGCCAAGACCTTTGATTCCGGTATAAAATGCTTTTCCTTGATTGGCTTCTGTAAACTGATTCACAAATCGCTGCAAATACGGATCTCGAGCAATCATAAAAGTCGTAATTGGGATATGAAGTTTTCTTGCCTGTTGCGCCTGAGTGTAGCATTTATCGACAATGTATTCATCCAAACCATTACTATTCATATAATAAGAACCATCACGTTCGCGAACGCAACTTGGCTTTCCGTCGGTAATCATAAAAATCTGCTTGTTGGTGTTACGCTTTCTACGCAAAATATCCATCGCCAATTGTAAACCCGCAACGGTATTGGTATGATACGGTCCAACTTGCAAATAAGGCAAATCTTTGATTGGAATTGTCCAGGCATCGTTTCCGAAAACCAAAATATCTAACGTATCTTTTGGGTATCTTGTTGTAATTAATTCAGCCAAAGCCATCGCTACTTTTTTTGCAGGAGTAATTCGGTCTTCTCCGTATAAAATCATACTGTGGCTAATATCAATCATTAGAACAGTACTCATCTGTGCTTTGTATTGAGCATCTTCTACTACCAAATCATTTTCGGTCAGCATAAAACTTTCCACACCGTTATTAACTTGAGCATTTCGAAGGCTTTCAGTTAAAGAAATTCTTTCTAAGCCATCGCCAAAATTATACTCACGGAATTCCCCAGTGTGTTCATCGCCACTTCCCGCATATTTTGTTTTATGGTTTCCGCTCCCAGATTTTTTCAGGTTTCCAAAAATCTGATCTAAAGCTTGCTGTCTTATTGCTCTTTCTGTTTTTGCAGTTATTCCGAAACCGGAACTTCCATCGCCTTTTACTTCATCTTTGATGTATCCTTTTTTCTTCAGGTCTTCGATAAAATCATCAATAGTATAATTTTCGTCGGTAAGTTTGTATTCTTTGTCCAGTTCCCGAAGCCAGTTTATGGCTTCATCAAAATCGCCCGAAGTATGGGTGATTAACTCTTTAAAAATCGTAAAAAGTTTGTCAAACGGAGACTGAAAAGGAGCTTCGTAAGTCTTAAAATAAAAGCCTTTTTTAAATTCGTTTTTCATAAATCTAAAATTACATCTTTTTAGAATTATGAAAAACGAATCGTTTATTAATTTTTAGTTAAAATATTTAAACAAAAATCTCAACTAACAGCGTTAGATATAATAATTATTCAAACTTTCCGTCTACATAATACCATTCGTTATTTTCGAATTTAAAAGTCGAGAATTCGTAATGCGTTTGAGGTTTATTGTCTGAATCTAAAAAGTAAGCTTTAAATTCAACTGTGTTTTCAGAAAAACTCAAAATTTCCAATTTCTGCCATTTATTAGAAACGGCCCATCTTAAAATTTCAGATTTCGAATAATATTTTCTTTCTGAAATATAAGTTGTTTCCATAAGATAATCAGCATTATGAGTTGCATACGCTGAATATCTTGACCGCATTAAAGTTAATGCCGAAGGAGCTTTTTGATTATCGGTTAAATATAATCCGCAGCAATTTTCAAAAAGCAATCCTGTGTCACAGAAGCATTTTTTACTCTCCATCGACTGGTTCTTCTCCATTAATTTTTACATGAAGCTGATTTAGTAAAACTTGATAACGAGTTATTTCGCGAACTTCTTCGTCTTCTTCAGCAAAATCAATCATTTCATCCAATGTTTCGCTCACTTCCAATAATTTGTTGTTTGCTTCTCTGTCGTTTTTCGTCGCAATCAAATCAATGATTTCCTGTACGTTTGCTTTTAGTGTTTCGAATTTACTATTCATTGTTTTTTTTGTTTCAGGTTTCAAGTTTCAAGTTTCAGGTTTCAGGTTTTAGGTTTCACGTTCACAACAATAACTTGGAACCTGAAACCTAAAACTTGAAACTATTTATCTACTCTTCGTTTTTACTTTCGTTGAATTTCTTAACGATTTCTTTTAATTTTTCTTTACGTGCAATTTCAGCTTGTTTGGCTTTCGCTTGGGCTTTATGCAATTTATCGTTATGTTTTTTGATGTTCTTTTCGTTATTACGTCCCATTACACTTCTCTTTTAATTTGTTCTAGCGTTTTTTCAGTAAAAATCAATTCGTTGATGATCTGTTTTCGCAATTCATCAATATCGTCATAATCAAAATGTTTTGCCCAATTGGTCAGCTGCTGTAAGTTTCTAATCTGTTTTAATCTTTTTGCGGTTTCAAAACTTGTTCTTAAAACTGCTTTTCCGTCATACTCGGGATTATTTTTGTGCTCATAATTGGCAAGATTATTTTCGAAATCAGCTTTTACATAGTACAATTTTTCTTCGGCATTATCGGGATAGAACTCTTCCCATTTTGCAAAACCAATTTTAGTTTTCGATTCCGTTTCCGGATTTCGAGCAATTAAACGCCATTTACTATTGGCCAATCTTCCCCAATGATTCGAAACACGGTACATTCCCTCTTCCGTATAATAATAGGTACTTCCCGCTTTGCTTTCAAATTGCTTCTTCAATCCTTGAATTGAATCTGGAAGTACTTCATTAAAAGCACAAAACGTATTTTTAAAAGAATTAGGGTGTGGTTTAAAGTTCTTTTGCATTGTGCAAATATACTCAGATTAGAGCGAACTCCCCAAACCAAACCTAAATTGCTTACCTTTGCTACTTTAATTCAAAACAAAAAAATCATGTCTAAAGATTTAGAACAAAAAATGCCTCAAAAAGGAGTTTTTACAGGCATTATCGAAAAAGATGAAAATAATAATTATTTCTGTGGAGAATATCTTTTAGACTATAAAATGGTTCAAGCCAAATTTGAGGTTGGAGATTGGATTACTATAAAATCTGTCATTGAAAATCCAAGCGACATCAGCTACGATAAATATCCTAAAAAATCAAGAAACTTCGATAAAGCGAATCATAAGCCGGAATAGGTTTATTTTGTTTCAGGTTTCAGGTTTCAAGTTTTGTTGGAACGGTTAAGTTTTTACCGCAAAGACCGCAAAGAGTTACGCAAAGTTCGCAAAGTTTTATTTATACAAAACTTTGCGAACTTTGGTTTTATGTCTACTCTTAAATATATTTCTTAGCGTTCTTTGCGTAACTCTTTGCGGACTTTGCGGTTAAAAAAAAATTCTTATGAACTTTGCGACTAAATAAACTTACGGTTAACTTTTATCAATATTTTTTCGATCAAAACTGAAAAGTTAAAAAAAAGTGTACCTTTGCAAAAAATTTGTCGATTTGAACTAAAACAAAACGATTTCAAACTAATAGACAAGTAGTTACCTTTTATTTATGAAAAAAATAGTTGAATACCGCAAGTTACTAAACGTAGAAAAAACTGCAGAGTTAAAAGATTTAAAGACAATTTATCGTAATGCGATGAAAGAATCTCATCCTGATAAATTTGTGGGAAATGAAGCTGGTTTAAAAGAAGCTGAAGAAAAAAGTAAAACGATTATCGAAGCTTACCACTTTTTAGTAAGTATTCACCCTGATACTATCAAACTTAATTTACCTGAGTATACAGAAACAATTTCAACTTGTTCTATCACAGATTATAAATTTGTTGAAGGTCGTTTAATTATTGACTTTTCTAACGGAAGCGTTTACGAGTACATTAGCGTACCAAAAGCAACTTACGTGAAAATGGTAAATGCAGATTCTCCTGCAAGATTTGCTAAAAGACATATCTTAAACTCTTTTACTTGGAGAAAGAAAACAAATCAAGAATAGTTTTATACTACTATATTTTACAAAAAAGCACTCTATTAAAAGAGTGCTTTTTTTATGCCTTAAGTTCAAATATTTGCACACGGGTCGCTCAAATAACCATCTTATTAAGAGTATTTGATCAAATCGAGTCAATAAACACGCTGATTTAATGGGTTTTAAGCCCAAAAAAACTATAACAAAATTTTAGGTTGCAAAATTCTGTAAGTTTTATAATTTTAGATACTTTTGTTGCACAAATCAATTAACTAATTAATTTTTTATAATGAAAAAAATACTTTTTGTACTTACGGCTTCTGCAGCTATCATTTCTTGCAGCAAAGTTAAAGATGGAGAATACCTTATTACAGGTACTGCTACAGGGATTGAAAACGGAAAAACAATCATTTTACAAGGTGCAGATCCTGCTACAAGAATGCCTGTTTCTCTTGATACAGTAAAAGTTGAAAACGGAAAATTTGAAATAAAAGGAAAAGTTACTGAGCCAGCTTTCCACACATTAATATTACAAGGTGCTAACGGACCTATCCCATTTATCCTAGAAACTGGAGAAATTAAAATTGCTATTGACAAAGATAGTATCCATAAATCTAAAGTTTCTGGAACTTACAACAATGATGAGTACGTGACTTTTATGGAAGACATGAACAAAACTCAAAAAAGTTTAATGGATTTCCAGAAAAAGAACAATACTAAAATGCAGCAAGCTCAGCAAGCTCAAGATACAGCAACTATCAATGGCTTGATGAAACAATACATGGAACTACAAAAAGAAGTTCAAGAAGGCAGCAAAAAGAAATATTTAGCTTACGCTGAAAATCACCCAAAATCTTTTATTACAGCTTTAATTATTCAAAGTTTATTGAATGATCCAACAGCTGATACTAAAAAATTAGAGAGCTTATATAGCACTTTAGATGAGTCTTTAAAAAATACTGCTCCAGGAAAAGAAATCAAAACTAGATTAGGTCAAGCAAAAATGCCATCTGTTGGTGCTACAGCTCCAGCGGTAGGCAGCGCTAAATGAAGAGCTGATTTTTCGGCTCCAAATCCAGAAGGAAAAGTAATATCACTTAAAGAAAGTTTAGGTAAAGTAACTATTGTAGATTTCTGGGCTTCATGGTGCGGACCTTGCAGACAAGAAAACCCTCACGTTGTAGCTTTATACAAAGAACTTCATTCTAAAGGATTAAACATAGTTGGAGTATCTTTAGATAAAGACGCTGCAAAATGGAAAGAAGCTATTGCAAAAGATGGATTAACTTGGACTCAAGTATCTAACTTAAAATTCTGGGAAGAGCCAATTGCAAAACAATACAATGTTGAAGCAATTCCTGCTACTTTTATTCTTGATGCATCAGGAAAAGTGGTAGCCCAAGATTTAAGAGGCGCTGAATTAAAAGCAAAGATCTTAGAATTGTTAGCAAAATAATTCTATCTCTTATAAAAATAAAAAAATCTCCCTTGTGGAGATTTTTTTTTGCCCTATCAGAAATTTAAAAATGGAGATTCATCAAAAAGAATTAAAAAATTGAATATAAAAAGGAGTATTAAGCCAAACTCAAAACTGTATTAAATAGATATTTTTTAGTCAAGATTCTTTTTAACTTGTCAATAAAAGCAATATCTCACGCCTTAATCAAAGATTAAATTCAAAGTAAAAACCAAAGAATTACTATAAAAATAATCCTACTTTCCAAAATAATTAAAAAAAAATGCATTTTGAGAGTTTTTTATTTTATTCAATTCCAATGAATTAAAAAATAACTTTAAAATAACTTAAAATTAAGTCATTTTTTTGTTTGGAAATGTACAAAGAGTTCCTATCTTTGCCACCGCTAAGAACAACAAAGCACAACAAGCTGAGATCGGGGAGATACTCAAGCGGCCAACGAGGGCAGACTGTAAATCTGCTGTGTGAACTTCGCAGGTTCGAATCCTGCTCTCCCCACCAAAAGGGTAAAAGAAGCCAAAACGAAAGTTTTTCAATCTTTTTAAAAACCCGCAAAAAAAGTGGTAAAGCCTGCAAATCGTAAGATTCGCAGGCTTTTTTTATTTATGCTGCTTTTCAAATTTTTTAAAACCGCCCAAAATCTCTGTGGCAGAATCTTATAACCTTATTTTCTAAACTTGAATCTTACCGTTTTTTTGAATTTATAGTTATAAAAATAAAACTCTTTTAATGCTATTAGCAAAAAAAGAGTTTTATTTTAAATCAATTGTTCTCTATTTAAGAAAGTAAGCTTAGAAGAAAAAACGGCTAGCTAAAAGAATTTAATCAACTTATTTCAAAGTTACACCTTCAAAAGTAGGTTTAGTTTCTAAAATGTAACCATTAGCATCAAACTCTAGTTTATCAATACAGACCTCTCGATGAAAGCCGCCTGCGCGTCCCATTTTAATGCCTGTTGGATACGAAAATCTATGATACACAATATACCATTCGTCTTTTCCTGGAATCTGCAAAACCGAATTATGTCCCGTAGCATAAATCCCCTGCTCCGGAATTCCCTGAATGACAATGTTATTTTGTGGAATTTCAAGAGGGCCGAGTGGGGAATCTGAAATTCCATATCTTACTTTATAATTAGGGTTTCTCGTATCGTCTTCACTCCAAAAGAAATAATATTTCCCTTTTCTGTAAATTACATAAGTGCCTTCACGAAAAGTTTTGTCTGCCGCAATTATTTTAGTGCTTCCTTCTTTTAGCGAAACCATATCCAGATTTAATTCCGCAACGGCCATGTACATATTTCCCCAATACAAATAATTTTTTCCTGTTTTAGGATCTGTAAAAACATCAGGATCAATTTCCTGACCATCCCTTATACCTTCTGGTCTAGTGGCTACAAGTGGTTTTCCGCTGTCTTTAAATGGCCCTGTTGGATGATCTGAAACGGCAACACCAATTTTCTGTGCAGCTGTGAAATAATAGAAGTATTTGTATCTTCCTTTGATCTTTTTCTCCACAATACAAGGCGCCCAAGCATTTCTGTCTCCCCAAGGAACATCTTTTTTAAGATCTAAAATAACGCCTTCCTCTTTCCAATCGACTAAATTATCAGAAGAAAATGTTTTAAAATAATAACCTGACCAATCGTTAAATCCATCCGTTGTTGGGTAGATATAATATCTTTTTGTTTTGTTCGAATATAGAATTTCAGGATCGGCATAATAACCTTCCAAAACTGGATTATTGTTGATTTTTGAAAGTTGCCCTGGCATTCCCCATTTTGCAGTAATTCGTTTCAATTCAGAACGCGTTATGGACAAAATAGTTCCGTGACGCGGTTTAAAGTCCATTGAAATATCATTATCTATAACCGTGAAATTTTCTAAATCTTTTGTTTTTGTAAATTGATATTTTCCTTTTGAATAGACATCATAAATTAAAATATATTCATCTGAATTATTGACTTTAAATATACTCGAACCCTCAACTTTTTCCTTGGTTTGCTGCAGATAATTATCATTTTCTTTCCAATTTCCAGAAGTTAAATCGGTTGTGGTAGCTGCCTTTATTCCAGCAGTTTCTGATTCTGTTTTATAAAAAAGATGATAAACGCCATCTTTCTTAATAATGTCTCCATCAATACAAGCTCCTTTAGAGTTTGGAACAAATAATAATTTTGGAGCACCTTCTAAAGCGGTAAAATCTTCATTCGCATAAGCGTAATAAATTTTATCAGGATCTGTGCCATGCTGCATGCTAAAGTAAATCATGTATTTGCCAGCTTTGTCATCATAAATAGTCTGTGGTGCCCAAACTCTTTTTAAGTTTTCATTTCCAGAAAAAGCTTTTTGAATATTAACCACACTGCTTTTCCAGTTTACCAAATCGGCACTTTTAAGTAAAATCATAGCACGATTACTGTCCCAGCCTTTTGACGAAGTCATATCAGTCAAAACCATATAAAATGTTTTTCCATCTTCACCACGTAAAATATGCGGATCGCGAACGCCGCCAGTTGAACTGATTGTTTTACTATCTAAAATTGGTTTATTATTATTCAGAGCATAATAATGATATCCATCTGTGCTTACAGCATAATTTACAGCTTCTTCTTCGACTTTATTTCCAATGAAATAAACGAAGAGATAAGCCGTCAAATCTTTCTCTGCAATAACTGGCGGACTACCTTTTAGATTATTCTGCGCTTGAGAAAAATTAAAAACAGTAAAAAATGACAATAGACTAAAGAATATCCTTTTCATTTATTTTTTGCTTTTTAATTGATACAAAACAGAACTATGCGGTTTTAAATCAGCTCCAATTTCTTTTGAAGTTATTTTTGATTTTTCTCCTGTCCACATATTTAAAACCTCAACTGAACCTGAAATTCCTAAATCCGAAAGAGCAACGACAACTTTTTTTGAAGCATTATCTGAAATATTGAACAAAGCCAAATACACACTTCCATCTTCAGCATTTTTTGAAGTCACAGCAATTTTTCCATCTTTCTGGAAAAGCTGTTTGACGTCTGTACTTTCGTGATGCATTTTTACTACATTTTTATTTGTTAATAAAGACAACGTGAAAGCATCATTACTTGGCAAGTCTCCACCGAAAAACAATGGAGATTTGAAGATATTGAAAAATGTAATCAAAGTATATTGTTCGTCTTTGGTTAAACGTGTCATTCTATCATTTCCTCTTTCTCCTCTTATCGAAATACGTCCTAGCGGAATCATATCACAGTCTGGCCATGTTCCTGGCGCGATATACGGATACCATTTTTGCGCTACTTCCATTAAATGCGTAATGTGTGGCCATGTATCCCAAACATCATCCACCATACGCCACATATTGGCATGAGTGCTTACGTGAGCCGCGGCTGAAATTGGCGTTTCTCCTGGCGATGTGCTTAATACAATTTTACGACCGCATTTGTCAATTGCATTTCTAATTAAGTTGATTTCAGCTTCATGATACGGTCTTGACAAATCGTCAATTTTAATGAAATCTACTCCCCATTGCGCATATAATTCGAAAATAGAATCATAATATTCCTGTGCTCCTGGTTTGTCTGCCAAAATAGTGTAATTGTCTCTCAGCCATTCGCATTGTAAAGCGGTGGTATAAACCTGGTCTGCTGTAATTCCGTTTGCTCCTTTTATGGGCAGTTTATCTTCAACAGCTTTTTTAGGAATGCCACGCATAATGTGGATTCCGAATTTTAATCCTTTTTTATGAATGTAATCTGCTAAAGGCTTGAAACCTTGGCCGTCTTTTGCTGAAGGAAATCGGTTAACTGCTGGCAAATATCTTCCATGTTGATCGATTACGTAACGCGGATCGGTCTGGTTATAACCTCCTGCTTTGTCGTTTTCTACAAACCAACGAATGTCGACTACGATATATTCCCAGCCAAATTTCTTTAGTTCTTTTGCCATATAATCGGCATTGGCTTTTACTTCGTGTTCTTCAACTGTTGGTCCGTAACAATCCCAGCTATTCCAACCCATTGGAGGAGTTTGAGCCCATTGTTTGAATTCTTCTTTTTGGAATGTTTTATTTTGAGCGCTAGTAGTGACTGATAGAAAAAAAGCTCCTACCATCATTGCAAGTAAGTTTGTAATTTTCATTGCGTTTGTTTATGTGTGTTTTTTACACTTTAAATATAATGAAATTCTATTTTTATATAGAAATTAGACCTGATAGGTTCTAAAAGCAAGAAGAGCCTTTGTTTATTTGGCTATTTCACATTAATAGTAACCTCTACAGGTTTTAACCACTGACTTGTAAATTTTACTTTTATTGGAGCTATCGAATCTCCATTTGCCTGAATGTACGCAATAATATGTCCGTGAAAAACTCTTTGTACATTATCAGTATAATCAGTCATGTCGCTGTTATTTCCCGCTTCCAACCCTAATAAAGTTCCTGCGCCAGTAATAGTACAAGTCACTTCGTTATCTGAAAGCATAACTGGAAGTCCGTTTTGGTCTTTTACCTGAACCATAATTTTTGCAACCCCTTTGTCTTTGCTGATGATACTATTTTTATCTGCAATCGTTAATTCAAAAGGCTGTTGTGTAGAATTAATTGTGTAACGACTTACTTCTTTATCATTTTTATCCAATCCAACTGCTTCTAATTTTCCAGATGCAAACGGAATATCCCAATAGATAATTCCGGTTTTTTCATCGTATAATTTCGTTTCGCCGACTACTTTACCATTCAATTCTAAACGTGCTTTTGAGGCATTGGTATAACAAACCACGCGTATTTTTTGTCCTTCTTCGTAATTCCAGATTGCCCAAGCATCTTTGGAAATGTCTTTTTCATTTGTTAATGGATACGTTCCTAAATAAGCCATTGGTTTATCTGACCAAAGCGACTGGCGAAAATATCCTCTAGGCTTGATAACACCAGCAAAATCAACTAAACCCGAATAGAATCCTCTTGAAGGCCATCTTCCCGATTCTCCTAAGTAATCAATTCCTGTCCAAAGGAACTGACCAAAAATATGTTTGTTGTTTTTTACTGCAAGCCAAGGTTGCATATCATGCGTATTTTCACTTCCGTAAATTACCCTTTTAGGATATTTTTCGTGATCTGAACCATATTTGCTTTCCGTATAATTGTAGCCTGTAATATCTAAAGCGCCCGGATATTCGGTTTCGTTTGACATTGCTACTCCCGCTAAACCAGCTGTTGTCGGGCGTGATTTGTCATATTTTTTAACAGCCGCAACCAGACGTTTTGCGATTGCTCCAAGACGCATTGCATCTGGAGCATCTTTTTTATATCCTCCGTAAGCCGCTTGTCCAAATCCGTTTTTTCCTTGATCTAAAACGGGATGCGAATACGGATCGTTTGGGTAATCTACTTCGTTGCCAATACTCCAAGCAAAAACAGAAAGATGGTTTCGGTCACGGCGTACAAAATCTTCCAAGTCTTTTTCTGCCCAGTCAGCAAAAATGTCAAATGAACCTTCAAATCCTGGAGTTCCGTAATTCCAGCCTTCAAGCCATTTACGTTTTGGAAATTCCCATTCATCGTAAGCTTCGTTCAAAACCAATAAACCTAATTCGTCGCAAAGCTCATAAAATTCAGGCGCTTGCGGATTATGGCTTGTACGAATGGCATTTACTCCAATCTCCTTCAATGTTTCTAATCTAGTTTTCCAAACTTCTTTAGGGACTGCAGAACCCAAAACTCCAGCGTCATGATGCAGACAAACCCCTTTCATTTTCATCCACTTCCCGTTAAGGACAAAACCATTATTTGGATCAAACGTAAAAGTTCTAAAACCCGTTTGAGTAACTGTTTTGTCTATTTCTTTTCCATTTTGAAAAACCGTCGTTCTCAGCTCATACAAATTTGGATTATCCAAATCCCACAACTGCGGATTCTTAACGCTTATCTTTGTTGAAATTTTTCCATTTGCATTTAAGGCAACATCCACTTTAGAAGAAGATTTGCCTGCTAATTTTCCATCTTTTGAGAAAAGTTCATTTACAACCGTAAGGTTTGCTTTTGCTTTTGAACTATTTTCGATATCCACTTCGACATTCAAAATCCCGTTTCCATTTGTAACTTGTGGATAAGCGTAAACGCCCCATTGCGCTATATGAACTGGATTTGCATAAACCAACCAAACATTTCTGTAGATTCCTGACCCGCTGTACCATCTTGAATCAGCACTCTGGCTATGGTCTACTCGAACTGAAATTATATTTTCACCTCCAAATTTTATAAATTCAGTAGCATCATAAGCAAAAGAAATATAGCCGTTAGGGCGTTTCCCTAATGAATGACCATTGATGAAAACTTCACTTCTATTGTAAACTCCTTCAAAATATAAATAGACTTTTTCTCCTGATTTCGTTTGCGGAACAGCAATCGATTTTCTGTACCATGCAATTCCGCCAGGCAGAAATCCAGTACAGCTTGCTAAAGTTGGACTTAGCTGTCCTTTGACACTCCAATCATGCGGTACATTTACCTGCTTCCACTTGCTATCATCGAAAGAAATATTTTTGGCATCAGCAATATCTTGAAGATTAAATTTCCAATTGTCATTGATTTTATTTGAATCTCCAAACGAAATTTGGCTCATAACAGAGAAATACGAGAAGAGAAGTGCGGGTAATATTATCTTATTTGTAAACACAATATTTTCGTTTTATTTGTTTTATAAATTTCTATTTCAAAGGTTTTACGTTGTAAGCCGTTCCTTTTTTAGCATCAAAAGTTGCAGTGTAACCAATAGACGATATCTCGCTTTTTATATTCAGTTTTTCAACAATAAAAGGCTCTGCCGATCTTATTGTACAAGTCCCTCCCTTGTTAGCCAAAATTTTAGCTTGACTCATTTTACCGTTATTCCATTTTATATCTATGCTAAAATTGCCTTTTGCTTTAATGCCTTTAATTTCACCATCTGTCCATGCGTCTGGTAAAGCAGGCAACAAATGAATTTCTTTATTCTGGCATTGCATGAGCATTTCTATAACTCCTGCCGTTCCTGCAAAATTTCCATCAATTTGAAAAGGCGGATGTGCATCAAACAAATTCGGATAACAGCCCCCTTGACGTTTGTATTTTGGATCGTTATCTTTTGTTAACCTTAATTGATTTTTAAATAATTTGTAAGCATGATTTCCATCTAAAAGTCTTGCCCACATATTTACTTTCCAAGCCAAACTCCAGCCAGTTCCGTCGTCACCACGCAATTCTAATGTTTTCTTTGCAGCATCCGCTAGTTCGGGAGTTTTCAATGGCGAAATTAAATTGGCAGGATGTAAAGCATAAAGATGTGAAGTATGTCTATGATGCGGATCTTCGTCCTCAAAATCTTTGTACCATTCTTGCAATTGTCCTTTGCTTCCAATTTTAAAGGGCAATAATTGTCTTTGTGCTTCACTTACAATTTGTCTAAAATCAGCGTCGCTATTTAGAATTTTAGAAGCTTCTATGGTATTTTCGAATAAATCTTTTATAATGCCAATATCCATTGTAGAAGCCGTTGTTACAATTCCCTCTTTTTTTCCATCATATAAATATTTATTTTCTGGCGAAGTCGAAGGCATGGTTACCAAATAACCGTTTTTATCTTTTTGAAGCCAGTCTAAACTAAATTCCGCCGCACCTTTCATGATTGGATATACTTTCTTTAAATATGCTATATCTCCAGTATATTCATAATGTTCCCATAAATGTCTGCTTAACCAATTGGCACCCATATACCAATTTGCCCACATCGGATCACCTTTTCCAAAATCTCCAACCGGATTTGTTGTAGCCCAGATATCTGAATTGTGATGCAGAACCCAACCATTGGCATGGTAATAACTTTTGGCTGTTTCTGTTCCTGTCACTGCAACATTTTGTATGAATTCATCGAGCGGAAAAAATAATTCAGATAAATTTCCAGATTCTACTGGCCAATAATTCATCTGCAAATTGATGTTTGTGGTGTAGTTGCTACTCCAAGGCGCGCGAAGTTTATTGTTCCAAATTCCTTGCAAGTTCGCTGGTACATTATGTGTACGTGAAGAAGAAATCAATAAATATCGCCCAAACTGAAAAAACAAAGCCTCTAGTCCAGCATCTTTTTCTCCTTTTGCATATTGTTCTAATCTTACATCTGTTGGCAAATTAGATTTACTGGTTTCATTTTCATTTAATTGTAATGAAACTCTATTGAATAATTTTTGAAAATCAGCAATATGCTCTTTTAGTAAATTATCATACTTTTTGACACTAGCTTTCTTAATTGGATTTTCTGCTAATTGATGTTCATCTTTTCCTTGACTATTTGGACATTTATCAAATCCGTTGAAACTGGTCGCAGCCGAAACAAAAAACAAGATTTCAGAAGCGTTTTTTATAACCAAATTATTTCCCTCAGAAGTTATTTCTCCATCTTTTACAATTGGTTTAACAATCAATTCAAAACGCATTCCTCTGCATCCAGATGGATCTTCATAAACAATTGGTTCTTTATTGTAATCAATATAATTTGGATCTGCATGTGAAGGCGCTTTTCCTTTTAAAACCAAAGACTTATCGTTTATTGATTTTTTACTTCGCAAAAGACTCGCTACATCAATTGTTATTGAAAGCTTTTTTACTTGATCTGCCGAAAGTTTAATTACAACGCATTGTGCAGGTGCTGAGGCAAAGATTTCTCTTTTGTAATTTACGCCCTCAACATTAAAATTAGTTACGGCTAATCCTGTTTGTAAATCAAGACTTCTGTTATAAGAATCGGGTTTCTTTCCTCCAAAATCTTGTTTTAAAATCAGGTCTCCTAAAGGCATAAAACTCTCACTATATGCTCCCTGCATATTTTTAGTAAGCAGATAGGCTTTTTCGAAATCTTCTTTTGTAAGCGCTTCTCTTATTAAAGCAAGATTTTTAAAAGCATCTGGATTTACATTTTTCTGGACAGGGCCGCCACTCCATAAAGTCGCTTCATTTAACTGAATTAACTCAGAATCTACTCTTCCAAAAACCATTGCGCCCAATGTACCATTTCCGATTGGAAGCGCTTCTGTCCATTCTACGGCTGGCTGGTTGTATTGCAGTTTTAAATCCTGCGCATAATTAGAAAATCCATTAATCATAACTAGAATTACAAAAAACCTTTTAAAAAAATGATAGCTCATGGTATTTCAATTAATAATTTACAATTCACAATTCACAATTAATTTAGTTCATTTTCAGCTTTAAAACCGTTACAGAATAAGCAGGAAGATTCAAATCTTGCTTCCCTTTTGTAATTTTATATTCGCTTTGTTTTGGAGTGATTTTCTTCGGATTAGCAAAAGTATTTTCGTCTTGCGTACTATCGCTTGCAAGTCTTACAATCGTACCTTTTGATCCTAATTTCGCTCCTTTCAAATCCAGACTAACTTCTTGGCTTGAAGCTGATGTGTTAACCAATTTCACAATAATCTCCTTACTGTTCACATCTTTTACAGCCGATGCATACAAATCATTCTGACCGATTAAAGCTTTACCATCTTTTGTAATGTTTAAAAGATCTGTTCCTTTGTTTGTCGAAAATAATTGTTGCACATAATAATTGGCTGAGCCATAAGATTCTAAATTATTAAACCAAATCATATCTGGTGTCCATTGCCAAGCATCTTCATGAGCCATTAAAGGAGCATAAGACGATAACTGAACTACTTCTGCATTTCTTTCTAATCCTGTCATAAAAGCAGCCTCAGAAAATGCACATTCCCAATTGTTTCTATTATTCGGATTCGCTCCTGAAACACTTTGCGCCGCATATTCTCCAGCAAATATTTTTGGCCCTATTCTATCATAATTATCGTAACGACCAGCGTTTTCTCTAAACCATTTCGGACTTTCGTAATAATGTTCGTCAACCAATTCTGCATTCAGCTTTTTAAGTTCAGCCATAGCATAATCAAAATGCTCGCCTTTTGGCGAAGGCCCGCTTCCAGAAACTATGATAATGTTTGGATATTTTGCTTTGATTGCTTTTTCAAAAACTTTGTAACGATCAATATAATCTGGTCCCCATTGCTCGTTTCCAACTCCAATATATTTTAAATTAAATGGTTTAGGATGTCCCATATTCGAACGGATTTTTCCCCAAGTTGTCGTAACAGCGCCATTGGCAAATTCGATCAAATCTAAAGCATCTTGAATGTATGGATCCAGTTCATCCATTGGAGCCAATTCTCCTGTATTGTATTGACAAGCCATTCCACAGCTTAAAATTGGTAAAGGTTCTGCACCAATATCTTCAGAAAGCTGAAAATATTCGTAAAATCCTAATCCGAAACTTTGGAAATAATCAGGTGTTTGTTTGTGATTGAATTCTACATTCCAACGGTTCATCATGGTTTTTCTCTCCTCAACATTTCCAACCGATTTTTTCCATTGATAACGATCAGAAAGTGTTCTCCCTTCAACAATACAGCCTCCTGGAAAACGTAAAAATCCAGGTTTTACATCATATAAAAGCTGAACAAGATCTTTTCTAAGTCCATTTTTTCTGCCTTTCCATGTATCTTCAGGAAATAGCGAAATCATATCCAAATCAATCGTTCCTGTTCCTTCAAAAGTTAATTTTAATTTTGCCTTTGCTTCTGTTTGAGCACCAATAATCTGCGCGGTATAATTTGTCCATTGTTCCGATTTTGGAACAATGCTCGTTTCTCCAATTACCTTTTGATCTTTATCTATTAATTGAACAATAATTTTTTTAATTGCTCCATTTGGATTCGCAGCTTTCAAAGAAAGATTGTATTTGGCATCTTTCTTCACTCCCATTCCTCTAAACCCTTCATTTATCAAAGCATAACCTTTGTCATTGTTAATTTCTACTCGACAGAAATTGGTGTTATTGGCCGCTAAATTAATTGGCACAGCACTACCCGATTCTTTGTTCATAGAAGACCTTTTGGTATTTGGCTGTTCCCACCCCATGAGAGGTTTATCAAATTCAAAAGATCTGTTTTTAATCATTTCGGCGTATAATCCTCCATCTGCAGCAAAATTGATGTCTTCGAAAAATAAACCGAACATCGTTGGCTGAATTTTAGTAATCGTTTTTGAAGCATCAACTTCTAAGGTCGTTTTCTGAGCATTCATATAAAAACTGCTCAACAGCAGACCGCAAATGGTAAATTTCGTAAGGGTGGTATTTTTCATAGTTTTGGAATGAACTAGTTATTTCTTTACTGCTTCTAATTTAGCAGGAAAAGCCGATTCTCCATCTAAATTAATCACTTTTAAAACATCAACATTCTTGCTTTCAACAGCATGTTTAAAATAATCTGGTCTGTTTTTTCCCCATTGAACAGTGCAATTTTGAACTTTAATGCTTTCTGCCGAATCAAAATAAAATCCAGAAGTGCTTCCTTTTACAAAACCTTCAACATTTGCTGGCCGTCTGTCATATAATCCGCCTTGAAAAGAAGTTGTTTTATCTATAAAAACGCTCACATTGTCAAAGACAATATTCTTGATTTTATCTTTAGATTCGCCGCTTACAAACACACCGTTTTCTCCTGTGCATTGAATATTAGAAAAATAGATATTTTTAATTTCGCCCACTTTTCCTTCTGTTGCTCCTTTTGGAAAACGCCAATTTGCATCTTTATGGTTTCCTTTTGCTCTGCTAAAAGCCGTTACATAAATCGGTTCTGCTTTTCCCCACCAAGTATCGGTGTTCAATTTACTTTCTATAATGATATTAGAAAAAATAACATCGCTTACCGTTCCTTCATCTCTGTTCTGAATTCCTAAAGCGCGATTGCTGTTTTTAATAATACAATTATTGAAAACAACTTGTCTAATCGCATCCATATTTTCTGAACCAATTTTAATTGCACAGCTACTGCTTGTCATGGTGCAATTGGTAACCGTAATATTTTCGCAGGAGCCAAATTCTTCAAATTCTCTTCTGTTTTTCAAACAAATACAATCATCGCCACTTTCAATATAACAATCGCTAATTCTGACGTTTTTAGAATGATCCAAATCGATTCCGTCACTGTTACGCACTTTTAAACTGTTCAACAGAGTAATGCCGCTTATTACAACATCATTACATCCAATTAAATGAACGGTCCAATATGCTGAATTTCCAATATGGACATCTTTAATTCGGATATTTTTTCCGCCAATAATAGTCAAAACATGAGGCCTAGGATCTAACACATTAAAAGGTTTCAAAATATAGGCGTCATCTTCTTCTGCTCCCATAAAAGAAATCCCATTTCCGTCTATTTTTCCGCTTCCGCTAATGGAAAAATCTTCTATATTTTCACCTCCAATCCAAATTGTTCCTTCTCCCGGATTGGTTCTGAAGGCGCTTTTTGTATACAATTTTTCATCTGGACTTGCCAATAATTTAGCTCCAGCTTCAATATGCAAATCAACTTTTGATTTTACATCAATTGGTCCTGATAGAAAAGTAAAAGGTGCTGGAATTAAAACTCTTCCGCCCGTTTTTGTACAAGCGTCAATTGCTTTCTGAATGGCCACAGCGTCATTTGTTTTTCCGTCTCCTTTTGCTCCATATTTTTTAACGTCATAAATTTTCTGCGCAGAGACAGTTAAGGAAATACAGAAAATAAGGATCGCGATTATAGATTTCTTTTTCATGTTTTTTATTTTTTTAATGCTACAAAGACTCAAAGGCACTAAGTTTTTTTCTTTAAGTTTTTTTTCACGCAGATCTTGCAGATTTGGGCAGATTTTATTTGATTTCTTTAAAAAAATCTGCTGAATCTGCTTAAATCTTTTTAAATCTGCGTGAAACAAATTTTACAATCATTGGCAAAAAAACTTTCGTCTTTGTGCCTTTGCGGCGAACTACTAGTGTGCTGGCAATTCAAATTTATTTTGTTCTGGTTCTATTTTTCTTTTTGCAGCTTCGCTATCCAAATTACTTGATGAAACATCTTTAAAAACAATCTGATTGTTTTTATCTGAAGGAATATCAATAGCATTCATAGTCAGATTTTTTACGTCATCAAAAACAAAAGCGGGACGAAAATCTTCTTTCTCCAGAATCAATTTGATATTCTTCATTTCTATTCCGTTTACATGACGAACGTAAAATCCCCACGAAGGCAATTCGCCAAACATGGTAAATTCAGGATAACCTTTTATGTTTTCCTTTACGTCTTTTAATCTGCTTAACGGATGATAGGCCATTCCTTTAGAAGCCCTTCCCGGATACACGATTTCAATATTTTCTAAGGTCACATTTTCAATCAAATGACCCGGAATTCCAGCAATTGAAGATGGAAACGGATTATGGAAATAATCTACTTCTGGTCCGCGCATATCGTAATCAATATCTGGTCGGCCAAACGGAATTTGTGCTTTTACATTTTTAACCGATACATTTTTGATATAACCCGCTTTATCTCCGTTTCTATGCCCTAAACGAATTAAAATTGCATTTCCTGTATTTACAGCCGTAACATCTGAAACTTTAATATTTTCTATTTCTGCTCCATCCACAGATTCAATTGCAATTGCCGATCTGAAAGTGTCAAAAACCTTAATATTTTCGATTGTCACATTTTTGAAACTTCCGTAAGAACCTGTGCCAAATTTCACTGCATTGGCGCTCGATCTAATAGTACAATTTCCGATATAAATATTATTATTGTGCAATCCCTGTTCTTCCGATTTTAAACAAATTCCATCATCTGCAGCATTTACATTACAATTGGTTATTCTAACATTTTCACAACCGTCAACATCAATTCCGTCATTGTTCCAGTATGCTCTGCTTTCCACTTTCATAAAATCAATAACAATATTTTTGCATTCTCTAAAGCATTGCACCCAACCTGGACTATTTTTTAAGGTAATATGCTTCATGGTAATCGAATCGCATTTTACAAACGAAATCAGTTTTCCTCTTCCATCTTCTGGACGCATTCTTCTATAATTGTATTTTGGATCAATACGAACACCTGTATGATGCAGACTGTCAATTGCCAAAGCCAATTCCCTTCCTTGCCCGTTTATAATTCCTTTTCCGTTTACTGCAATGTTTTTGGATTCGTAAGCTAAAATCAAAGCTCTAATTCCTTCAAATTTAGGATAATCATCTGGATTAGTGCTTCCTAACAAAACGGCTCCGTCTTCAAAAAACAATTCAACATTATTCTTCAAAACAATACTTCCAGAAAGAAAAGTTCCTTTAGAAAAAACAACTCTTCCTCCTTTACTTTTATTTGCGGCATCAATTGCTTTCTGAATGGCTTTTGTATTTAAAGTTTTACCATCTCCAACTGCACCGTATTTTTTAATATCAAAAATCTTTTGCGCCGAAACGGTTAATGAAATACAGAAAATAAACAGTGTAATTATAATTTTGTTTTTCATGTTTTTTATTTTTTCATGCCACAAAGGCACAAAGACACTAAGTTTTTTATTTATTCTTTCAATGTTGCAGAGACACAAAGTTTTTTTAAGTCTTTTTCTTTCAATAAACTTTGCGACTTCGCGCCTTTGTGGCAATTACAAAATCTTACCAGAAAACAGTGTACAAAGCCACTAATATTCCGCTAATGATAAAAGAACCGACTATAAATTCTGAAGAAACTTTAAACATGGATTTGTCAACTTCTATCTGATGTTTTTCTGCTTCTTCTTCTTCAAAAACTGGTTTCGCTAAACTAATTCCAACCATTATAAATACGATGATGAAGAAAACGATAGTCATTCGGTCTAAGAAAGGATAATCAGGAAAAGCACCTTCTGTCCACATTGGCAAGAATTTCAAAACTGCTGCAATTGGCACTGTCAGCAATGCACCAGCCAATCCGGCTGTTGGAGTTGTTTTTTTCCAGAACATTCCCAACAAGAAAATCGCGAGAACTCCCGGAGAAAAGAATCCAACGTATTCTTGTATAAATTGATACGCCTGATCTAATGATTTTAATGCTGGAGCTACAAAAGCTGCAATAATCATACAAACCACAACGCACCATCTTCCTGTACGAACCAGCTTTTTTTCTGATGCCTGAGAATTGAAGTATTTTTTATAAATATCTAAAGAAAAAATGGTCGAAATACTATTTGCTTTTCCTGCTAAAGAAGCTACAATTGCCGCCGTAAGAGCCGCTAGCGCAACACCTTTTAATCCCGCAGGAAGCAAATTCATTAAAGTAGGATAAGCATGATCTGGTTTTAAAACTCCCGCTGCATCAACCATTTCCTGTTGAAACATTCCATTTTCATGCATTACAAACATGGCAATACCAGGTAAAACGGCAATAATCGGAACTAATAATTTTAGAAAAGCGGCAAATAAAATTCCTTTTCGAGCTGTTTTTAGATCTGCTCCCAAAGCTCTTTGAACGATATATTGATTGCATCCCCAATAAGCTAAATTATTAATCAGCATTCCGCCCACTAAAACGGATATTCCTGGCAATTCATTATAATGCGGACTGGATTTGTCTAAGATCATGTGCAAATGATCTGGCGCTTCTTTAGCAATAACGGCCAGTCCTTTTAGAATATCTTTCCCAAAACCAAACTGATCTGACAGTAATGTCAAAGCTAAATAAGTTGTTACCAAACCTCCTAAAATTAAAACAATAACCTGAAACATATCCGTGTATCCAATTACTTTCATTCCGCCTAAAGTCACGATTACAGAGAACAAACTCAAACCAATTACGCAAAACTGAAAGCTAACAGGAGCAATAGAAGAAATGGCTAAAGCACCTAAATAAATAATTGAAGTAAGATTAACAAACACATAGATTAAAAGCCAGATAATTGCCATAATTGCACTTACTGTACCGCTATATCTTTTAGCCAAAAATTGAGGCATGGTAAATATCTTATTCTTCAAATAAATTGGCAGAATAAACATTGCCACAATAATTAAAGTCGCGGCAGACATCCATTCGTAAGAAGCAATTGCCAGTCCAATAGCGAAACCCGAACCGCTCATTCCTATAAAGTGCTCTGCTGAGATATTAGAAGCAATTAAAGAAGCTCCAATTGCCCACCAAGTAAGCGATCCTTCGGCTAGAAAATATTCGTTAGAACTCGTTGATGCAGTTTTCTTGCTTCTGTAAATATACATTCCATAGGTGGTTACTATGACAAAGTAGATAAAGAAAACAATGTAATCTGCGGTTTGTAATACATTCATAATAGTGTGGTTAGGCGTGGTTAGTAAGTAAAATGCATTTTAAAATCCAATAGGCATCAAATTTTCAGAAACCATTTTCTTTTATATAAAAAGTACAGTAAAATAAGCTGTACGACGGTGACAGATAATGCAGCAAAAAAGGGCTGCCAAATGATCGGTGTAAAATTTATAAGTCCGCCGAAAATATAATCTGCGGTATGTTTAAAATCGACTAAACCTTCTGCAGCGATATAAATTAAAATAGAATTTGAACCAATTAAAATCAACGGAAATACCCATTTTTGAAAACCAAATAAATCGATTATCACATAAAAAAAGACAAAGAATAAAATACTAAATCCGCCAACAAAACATACAAATGAACTGGTCCATAAATGCTTGTTGATTGGAAAACTGATATCCCAAATCAAACCAGTTACAATTAAAACTACAGCTGCTAAAGTCATCAAAAGCAATTTTACATTGATTGAAAATGGACATTTTGCTTTTAAAAATGTGCCAGTAAAAACGCCCAACAAAGCGGTTGCAATAGCAGGAAGTGTCGAGAATATTCCTTCTGGATCGTAAACTGTACTGTGCAATCTTCCTGGCAATAAAAGACGATCAATATATCCTTCTAATGAACCTTCTTTGGTTAAAACTCCCGCTCCAAAATCTGGCACCGGAATCCATTTCATCGCTGCGTAATAACCTATCAGAATACCGAAAAACCAGATTAATTGCTTTTTTAAATCAAAATTCAGAAAGATGATTCCAGCAAAAAACCAAGCTAATCCTATTCTTCCTAAAACACTCGCAAAACGCGTTTGATCAAAACCATCAAATCGTAACAATCCATTTACTACAAATCCGAGAACTAGTAAAATACAAGTTCTTCTAAGCATTGATAAATATATTTTTCGCTTTTCGCTTGACGGTAAATCTTTTGGAGATTTCACACCTGCCAATTGCATTTTCTTTTCGAAAGAATATGGCATTGAAACTCCGGCAACAAACAGAAAAACAGGAAAAATCATATCATAGAAGGTAATACCATTCCATTCCGCATGATGCAGTTGCGATGACATCCAGACAAAAATAGGAATTGGAGCCGCTTTAGCCAGAGCATGAACAATATGTTCGCCACTCATGATCCAAAACATCACAAATCCGCGCAGTGCATCTAAGGAAATTAATCTTCCGCTTGTAGGGTTACTCATTTTTATAGTATTCAGTGGTCAGTGTTTAGTGGTCAGTTTATATCTAGTGGTCAGTGTTCAGGACTTTAATGTTCAGTTTAGTTTGTCTTTATCAACAAACTGCGGCTAAAACTGAATACTAAAATCCTGACCACTGATCACTTTTAAAAAAGTGGTTTAATGATAAATCCGTAGCTGTATTCGCTTTGTGTTAGAACATATTGTTCGTGTGGCGGTGCGCCCCAACTGTTGTCTCCTCCTAATCCGCGTTGGGTTAAGTCTACACAAACTACTACTTCTTCTCTTGGTGTGATGTCGCTGGAATGAATATTCTTTTTAGAAATTCCACCATCAAAATCACTCGGATAATTATTTAAAGTACTCATACCTAAAGGCTGCAGACCTTTTATTTCAATGCCGTTTCCTTTATTCGCTGATAATTTAAACCAGCGTACATCTGTCTTATATCCATTTTCTTGCGGGCGTGTATATGGCACATATTGGTCTGCAACTTTACTGGTATAAATTCCTTTTAATGATGACGTTTTTCTGTCAGGATAATTTTCCAACGGTCCTCTTCCATAATAATCCAGATTTTCTAATGTGTTCTTTAAAGTGAAAATCATTCCGAAACGCGGTAACTCTGGCAGCGGATTATTTCCCTTTTTATAAAAAGCCTGAATCTCTAAAGCGTCATCATTTCCTAATGCGTATTTGATGGTATAATCAGAAGCAACATCATTCAATTTTAATTTGGCTATGATATATTTCTTGCCGTTTTCTTCGCTTTGCTGAATGCTTTCCAGCGACGTATTTTTTCCAGCCGTTCTCCAAACATTTGTTCTAATCTGCATTTTATTTCCAATATCATTATCGGTTGGGGCTCTCCAGAAATTTGGTTCAGGATACTGTTTAAAATATTCCTCGCCTTTTAAGCTGTAGTATGAAATCAATCCAGACGTTTTACTAATTTTAACCGTAACATTATCCGAAGTCAAAACAAACTGATCTTTTTCATCTTGAATTTTTGCTGTATTTGCTTTTTCTGATTTTTCGAAATATTTCCCGTCTTCGATTACAAATTGTTCTTTAGCAATTTCAAAGTTCTGAGGCAATAATTCTGAACCTATTTTCGTGTAAGCAAAAACATTCAACAAATATTCTGCACCTTCTTTTGACTTTAATTTTGGTAAATCAAGTTTAAACTGTTTTTTTGTTTTCGGATCTAATGCAACATTAAAAGTTCCGTCTTTAATTACTTTTCCATTTTCTAAAACTTCATATCTAAAGTTGTATTTATTAAGGTTTGTAAATCCGAAATCATTATTAATTTCAATTACACCGTTTTTAATGTCAACCGCTTTAAACAAGATATTCTGATACACTTTCTTTACTTCAAAAGCGCCTGGATGCGGTGTTCTATCGGCATAAACTAAACCATTGTGACAAAAATTTTCATCATTTAAATAATTCTGACTTCCCATATCGCCGCCATAAGCCCAGTATTCCCTGCCCGCTTCATCTTTTCTTTTATACCCTTGATCTACCCAATCCCAGATAAAACCGCCTTGCATATTTTTGCTGCCGCGAATGATATCCCAGTATTCTTGAAAATTTCCGCTGCTGTTTCCCATTGCATGCGAATACTCACACATGATATACGGACGACTCACTTCTTTTCTTGCCGCATATTCTTTCATGTATTCAATCGTTGGATACATTGGACAAACAATATCTGTATTTTCATTTTCTTTTGCCTGTTCAAACTGAACCAAACGGGAATTATCTCTTTTTTTAATCCATTTGTAAGCTTCGTGAAAAACAGGTCCGTTGGCACTTTCATTACCTAATGACCAGATAATTACAGACGGCATATTTTTATCTCTTTCAACAAGGCTATAAATTCTATCCAAATGCGCTTCTCTCCATTCTGGAAGATAACCCGGATTCGTTTTGGGATTCATCCATTTTAAAGGCTGTCCTTCTACTCCCATTCCATGACTTTCGATATTGGCTTCATCCACCAAAAACAAACCATATTTGTTACATAATTTAACCCATAAAATATTGTTCGGATAATGACTGCAACGAACTGAATTAATATTCAGCTGTTTCATCATTTTAATATCTTTCATCATCGTAGCTTCGTCCTGATAATGTCCCGTTTCTGGATTGTGTTCGTGAATATTGACGCCATGAACCATTAATCGAACTCCGTTTACCAATAATTGACTGCCTTTTAATTCTACTTTTCTAAATCCGATTTGTGTTCCAACGGTCTCTACAATTTCTCCTTTTGCATTTTTCAAAGTCAGAATCAACGTGTATAAATTAGGCACCTCACTGCTCCATAATTTGGGGCTTGATACATTTTGAGTAAAATTTAAAGTCTTAGTTTTTGTAGCTTCTAAATTGACATTCAACTCTTTTACAAATACATTTTTCCCAGAAGCGTCAACCAGTTTAGCAACTAATTTTTGATTGTTAACCGAAGTTAAAGTCAGATTTTTTAAACTCACATCCACATTCAAACTTCCATTTTTGTACTTCGCATCTAAATCTGGTTTGGCAAAAAAGTCGGCAATACGAACATTATCTGTGCTGTACAAATACACATTTCTGTCAATTCCAGAAAGTCTCCACATGTCCTGATCTTCTAAATAAGAACCATCACTCCATCGGTAAACTTCAATCGCTATATCATTTTTTCCAGGTTTTAGATATTTCGAAATATCAAATTCTGCTGGACTTTTAGTGTTTTCCGTATAACCTACTTTTTCTCCATTTACCCAAATATACATGGCTGAAGTTCCTGCTTCGAAATGAAGAAAAACATGGCGGTTTTTCCAATTTTCTGGCAGCATAAAATCTCTTTTATAAGATCCAACCGGGTTATCCCAATGATTGATAAATGGCGGATTTTTTTCGAATGGATATGTAATGTTGGTGTAAATTGGCACGCCGTATCCGTTAAGTTCCCAATTGGAAGGCACTTGAAGTTCTTTCCAATGCAGCGTACTGAAATCCGTTTTGTAAAAATCTTTTGGGCGCTCGTCTGGTGTTGGCGACCAAGAAAATTTCCATTTCCCGTTTAGAGAAAAATACCAAGGTGAATTTTCATATTTATCCAATATAACAGAATTTTCATCTGCAAAAGGAAGAAAAGCAGCGCGGGCCGGTTCTCTGTTAATTTGAAAAACCTCTGGATTTTCCCAATCGTTGCGGACTTTTTCCTGAGCAAAAACCAATGTATTGGAAAGTACAAGCAGGCTTAATAAAAGTATTTTGGTTTTGATATTCTGCATTATTTTGGTTTTAGATAGCTGGCAATTATTATTCTAACACTTAGAAACATAGTTTTTCTTTTATCAAAAAGCGCTTCAATTATTTCAAAAAATAGCTATGCGTGGAAACTAGTTTCTTCTATAAATCTTTCACACTCAAAAGAAAAAACTATGTTTCTATGTGTTTAAAATAAACTTTTAAAACTTCAATTTCTCTGGCAAATATTTAGCAACTAATTCTTTATAATAAGGAAGTAGTGCCTGCACATCTGGTTTAACCGGAGCTTTTGTATACAAATCGTATGGATTGAATTTTCTAACCCAGTCAAACATTTCAATGTCTTTTTCGTTCATTAAATGCGAGTAGGCATTTTCTTTATGTTGTGAATAAAATGAATGATAACGAATCATATATAAAGCCGGATCCGGAAGGTAATCTTTCATTATCTGGTACAAATATTCGTCATGTCCCCAGCTCATTTTTACATTATCCAGTCCGCAGTTTTCTGTATAAACTCCAAATTTGGTATTAAATCGCTCGTCTGTAAAATCCGGATTTTCTTTAAAAAATTCTGAATACACGATTTTATCTGAATATGCACAGCCAACAGGAAATGTATCTCCTACAACTGCCCACTGCGGCTCTCCAAACAAACATAAAACTTTACCTAAATCATGGATAAAACCTGTCAATACAAACCAATCTGGATGACCGTCTGCGCGAATAGCTTCTGAAGTCTGTAAAAGATGCTGTGTTTGATCTAAGTCAATATCTGGGTCGCTGTCGTCTACAAGCGTATTCAAAAAATCAACAGCTTCCCAGATTGACATTTCTTTTCTATTAAACTGCAAAAAATCTTGTTCTTTACTGCATACAAAATCATAGGTTTGATAAGTATGATTTATTCTGTAAAATTCCTTAACTGTTTCTACTCTTTCTGAATCGACATAATTCCTAAATTCTTCCTTTTGCTTTTCTTTTACACTTTCATTTTCTTCAGAAGGATCAGGATATCGAATCAGCAAATCATCTTCCCAGTCATCTAAATTGTTCAACGGATTGTCTGTATCTATATGTTTTTTCATAATGATAAATAGTTAAAAGTTACAAGACAAAAATAGAATTACATATTCCGTTCAAAATGGATTAATACATCAAAAACATGGATAATTCTTGTTATTGTAGGATTTTTACATTAAAACAAATCTAAAAACCTGAATATTTGTTTTTTGTCATTTTATGGAAGTCGAAATTATATTAGAATTTCTATATAGGAAATTGCCAATGTTGGTCGATTTTCGAGTGTGGTCCTTCCTTCGTCAGGATGACAAGATTGAAGATTTGTATTTCAAATATAGCCCGTGGTTTCAACCACGGGAAACGTTGTAAGGAAAATTAGATTGTCGATATGCATTGTGTCCCCATGGTTGAAACCACGGGTTATGTTTTTGATAATCTAAAAAAATCTTTGTCAAAGTTTAAAACTTTGACAAAGATTAATCTCCTATAAATTCGTGAAAAATAGTGTAATGCGTGGCAAAAAAACTAATTAATCAGTTTGCTAGGTGGGAAACCAAATTGTTTTTTGAAGCACCTGCTAAAATACAATGGATCATTAAAGCCAACTAAATTGGTTACTTCAGAAACATTGTATTTTTTACTTTTAAGCAATTCCGCAGACTTTTTAAGACGAATCGTTCTAATAAATTCGTTTGGAGCTAAATCTGTTAATTCCTTAATCTTTCTGTAGAGTTTAGAAGAGCTCACTCCAAGCTTATCGCAAAGAAATTCGGTAGAAAGATCGACTTCGCTTAAATTATCGTTGATCAAATTGGTTACTTTTTCCATAAATTCTTCGTCAATAGGAGAATGCGTCAGCATACTTACTTTACTTTCAACTTCTCCAGAGAATTTTTGCTTAAGTTCCAATCTTGATTTGATCATGTTTTCAATTACCGTTTTAAGCAACAATGGCTCAAAAGGTTTTACTAAATAAGCATCAGCTCCTGTATCGTAGCCTTTTACTTTATCCATATTTTCTGAAAGTGCCGTAAGCATAACCACTGGAATGTGGCTAATGAACTCGTCATTTTTAAGCTGTCGACAAAATTCCAAACCGTCCATAATTGGCATCATGACATCAGTAACACATACAATCGGTTTAATTTGTCGGCAGATTTTTAGACCTTCCTCACCGTTTTCTGCATCGTACACTTTATAATAATCCGACAAATAATCAACCAGATATTTTCTAAGTTCGCTATTATCCTCAATTACAAGAATTTTCTCTTTTAAATCGGTGTTTTGAATAATTTTCTTAGCCGCTTTTTCAGGAATAAGCATACTTAGATTATCGTTTTTAATAGCATATTCAAACACTTCCTTGTGCACGTAAGAAGCACGATCAATAGGAAGTTCAACTTTAAATGTACTTCCTTTTCCTTGAGTGCTTTCTACAGCAATATTTCCTTTGTGAATCGCCACCAAAGATTTTACCAAAGATAAACCAATACCCGATCCTGTATTATTGGCCTTACTGTTTGAAGCCTGATAAAAACGCTTGAAAATCTTCTCCTGACTTTTTAACGGAATACCAATTCCATCATCAGTTACTTCAATAACCAAAATATCTTCAACGGTGTCTTTTAATCTAATATACAAATCGACATTTCCGTTTTTGTTGGTAAATTTTAAAGCATTAGATAAGAGATTGTACAAGATTTTATCGTACTTATCATTATCAATCCAACCGTTTATTTCATCATCTTCAGAGATAAAATTGAGTTTAATCTTTTTGTTATAAGCCATTTCTTTAAACGAATCAAAAATATTTTTTGAGTACGTCAAAATATTGGTCTCCGTAACTTTCAATTTCAATTCGCCCGATTGTGCTTTTCTAAAATCTAATACTTGATTTACCAAATTCAATAATCGGCTTGCGTTCTGATAAATCAGATTGTATCTGCTTTTTTCGTAATCTGTTGCATGGCTATTTTCTTCCAGCAATTGTTTCGCAGGACCTAAAATCAGGGTCAAAGGCGTTCTTAATTCATGAGAAATATTGGTAAAGAAACGCAGTTTTTCATTATTCAGCTTGATATCATGCTCTCTGTTTACTTTTTCGGTAAGCAGTTCTTGCTTTAAGCGAATTCGATTTTTGATTTCTTTCCTAACAAAATAGAAAACACCAAACAAAATGGCAAAAAACATTAAAAAAGAAGTCGGCGTTAGCCAGAATGGAGGCAGGATTTTTATTTTATAAGAAACTATTTTGCTCCAATATCCATCGCTGTTGCTTGATCTGATTTTAAAAGTATAATTGCCCGGATAAAGATTCGTATACTGCACAATTCTTGAAGTGCTATTGGCTGTAATCCAATGTTTATCAAACCCTTCCAACATGTATTGAAACTTATTTAATTTTTCGTTTGCGAATGAAGGAGCTGAAAACTGAAGAGAAAAGTTGCGATTTTTATGGCTTAATTCAATTTCTTTTCCGTAATTGAGATCTTTTGAAAGGGGAATTTCTCCATTTATTTCCATTTCTGGAAAAACTTCTTCGTTCTGAATTTTAAACTCTGAAATCACTGGTAATGGCGACCAATTATTTCTTTTCATTGCGGGTGGAGAAAAAGAAATAATTCCGTTTTTTCCCCCTAGAAAAATATTAGAATTATTAAAATAAAAGAAGCCGCTAGCGCTAAAAACATCCAATCGGTTTCCACTATTTACATGATAAATGCTAATATCTTTTAAATTCGATTTGACAAAAGCAATATTATTGTTGTTGATATTCAGCCAGAGATTTCCACTTGCATCAGATAAAATATCGGTAATCCATTTACCAGAAAGCTCTTTTAGATTTTTTACAGGTTCAAATTCATTCTTTTTCACATTGTACAAACACAATCCAAAACGCGTTGAAGCCCAAATTTTACCTTTAACGTCTACCAAAACATCACTTACATTTTCGTCGTGCGGAACTCCTTTTTCTTTTATGAAAAGCGACGAATAGGTTTCTATTTTTCCTGAACTAATATTATATTTTACAACACCAGTTTCAGTAGCAAACCAAACATTATTTTTGGCATCTCTCTCGATAGCATTAATCTGAAAACCTGGCAAAAGTTCGTTAGAAGCCTGCACTTGAAGTGTTTTAGTATTTAAAACTACGGCACCTTCGCCAAATGAACCTACGATCATTAAGTCGTTACCAATTTTGCTAAAAGCAAAAACAGGCGACTTTTCAAAACCAACTTTAATTTCTCTGGAAGAATTTGTAGCATAATTGTAAACCAAAACATTTCCATCCCAAAGACCACAGTAAAAAATCTTTCCATCATCTGAATAAATGCTGGCAATATCTTTTCCTGTATTGTGCAAAGGAGTTGAGCTTTTTGTATTCGAGATAAAAAGTCCGTTGTGGTAGGTTGCGACAATAATTTTCTGATCGTACGTTTTTGCAAATCCTCTAATTCTTGGCGCTTGATTGCCAATAGAACGTGAAATATCTTTGTTTAATGTAAACTGATTTTCGTACGGATCATATTTGTCCAAACCGTCTTCAGTTCCAATCCATAAAACGCCAGATTTATCAAAATAAAGAGCTGAAATTAAATTATCGACAAGCGAAGTATCATCAGACAAAATAGAATAATACCATTTGTAATTTCCATTCTGAATGTCTTCTAACTGGTCGCAAACCAACAATCCGCCTAAAGTTCCTACCCAATATTTACCATCTGGAGCACGAGCAACAGATAAAAAATAAGGTCCTAATGCACCTCTAACCTGTTTGTTTTCGATATATAAATTAACAAACTGATTTGTAGTCTTATCTAATTTGTATAATCCTTCACGAGTTCCAACAAAAATATCCTGTTTTGCATCTTCATAAATAAAGTTGATGTACGGATTTTTTATATTGGAATAAGGAACAGAAAGCGTATAATTGGTAATTCTGACAATGGCACCTTTGGCATCCATTGTAATTTTGGCAACAGATGAATTTTCATAACTTCCAATCCAGACATTTCCTTTTTTATCTTCGAAAATTTCTTTAACGTAATCAAACCCTTTTAATTTAATTCTCTCAAATCGATTTTCATTCAAAAAGAACAGATACATTCCTTTTGTCTTCGTACCAACCCAAACTCTTTTGAATTTATCTACATAAACCGATCTTACTTCATCATCTGGCAAACTGTTTGGATCATCTTTTTTATGAAAAAAAGTGGTAAAAACATGGGTATCCATTTTGAAAAGCGTCAATCCTTTTCGCGTACCAATCCACAAATGATTAGAAGCTTCGTCAAGTTCTAAAGCTGTGATATCATCATTGTATAATTTATTTTTTCCAGGAGTTGAACTCATGTAGTTTTTAAACTGATAACCATCGAAACGGTTTAGTCCTGAGAATGTTCCAAACCACATGAAACCTTTTTTATCTTGTACAATATGGCGTACTGAGTTGTGAGACAATCCATTATTGTCATTATAATGCGCGAATTTTATACTCTGTGAATAAGAATGATAAAAAATGGCAGATAATAAGAATACTAAAAAGAATTTTTGTCTCATGAAAATAAATTATAAATGCAATTTAATCTTTTTGAATTAATAAATATCGGAATTATTTAACAGACAAATTATCAATTTTACTATTTTTTAAGTCAATTTTAAAATGATCTGAAGGTTGACCAAACATGGTTTTAAGAAATATTTCTGCCCATAAAATCAGTTTTGCATCATTTGATTTTTTTAACTGCCTGCATACTAACTCGTATTCCTTTAATCTTTTCTTTCCAATTTCTGGAATAGCAAGTTCATCAGCGTTCTTTAATCTGTAAAAATCGAAAATCATATCAAATCCTGTCCAAGATTCAAATTCAGAAAACACAAGGGAATTTTCCTTTAAATCCTTGGTAATTTCTTTGGTGTCTTTGCCTATTTCTAGCAAATCTTTTCCTGAAAGTTTTTCTATCGACTTTAAGAAATCAGCCGGAAAATCTTCAGGTAAGAATCGCAATCGAACTAATTCTTTTAAATGCCATTTTGTAAATGCTGCATAATCCTTTGCTTTTAAAATATCTTTATCCCAAATGTTTTTGCTATTAATTTCTTTTAAATGAGCATATTCTTGTTCGTAAAAAGGAAATAAACTATTGAATTTAGCCACTTTTCCGATGACAATCGTTTCGACCTCGAGATCTGAATCCGAATGAATCGTCAAAATTTTATAAGCTGGCATATAAGCCGCAAGCGATGGTGTCTGAATATTGAAAAGTGTATTCCCTTTTGCTGTCGTTCTAATGCCTGTATCGTTAATGTGCATGTGTCCGCCAAAATGAACCTGAATTCCAGCATCTGCAAATTGTTGCGCCACTTCTTCACTTGGAACCCTTGACAACTGCATTTTATTAGCACCAAAAAGCTGTTCTAGTTCTGATGAAGCATTATTATTAAATTCAACCAGTGGATAATGACTGAAAGCAATCAGAATTTTTCCTCTTTGTTTGGCTTCTGAGGCAACTTTTTTTACCCAATTAATTAAATGGCTTTTGTAAATTAGAACATTATTGTAACCTATATTAGCTCCTGAAAAATCATTTGGATTATTGGACTGACCCGATAATTTCTCATTCGGAACATATGCATTGGCATCAATAGCCAAAAGCCAAATTCCATTTACTGGCTCGACCAAATAACTGGCATCCGGCAAAGACAAATTGGTGTTTTTAATGAGGTACGTTCTTTTTTCTAAAACAGATTCGTTTTGAGCTTTTTCGAAATTATATTGTTCATAGCTATAATCAGAAAATGGTGTTTCCCAATATAAATCGATCTTTTTTGGAAAGAAACCAAAATCGCGCATTTCTTGAATTGTTTCTTTGTAACCCCAATTTTTAATATCGGCTGTTATAATGGGCTCGAGCTCACTTTTGCTTTTGCTAAAATTATTTGGAGAACTGCTGATAATCTGTTCCTTTCCATCTTTTCCTAGAAAATCGGTTTTGACAGCATCTTGAGCAAACGGTTTTACTACATCATGATTTCCTGTGGTCACAAAAAACGAAATGCCATATTTCTGGGAATATTCATTAAGAATTTTTCTCAATCTGCGAACGTGGACAGGCTGTCCGTCATCGCTAAAATCGCCTGGAAGCACTACTTGTTTAATGCCTCTTTTTACAATGTCATTTAAGGCTTCTAAAAAAGCAAAATAGTTTTCGTTGAAAATTCGTGTAGAATGCAATTGCGCATTCATAGTTCTGATATTAGCATATTCGCCCGTTACCGGATTTTGAATGCCTTTATAGTCGCTGTCTTCAAATTTGGCATAAATATCCTGTAAATGAGCATCGGCTATAAAAGCAATTTGAACTTCTTTTTTAAAAGTCTGCTGTGATTTGCAGGAATTTAAAGAAAGTAATATTACTAATATAGCCGATATTCTAAACATGTATTTTGTATGCGTTTATTTTTTAATATATGCTTCCAATTTATCTAAAGTGTTTAATTCTGTTTCTCTCGCACTCGAAGATATAATTGAAGTCTCTAAAGTTTTTGCAGGTTTTGAAATCAATAAATATTGTGTTCCGTCGTCTGTAGTTTTTTCATAATCTTTTGGATTGTACATAATTGCAGCACCAACTTCAACAATCTCAGCAGCTACGTCTTCTGGATGTTTTCCCCAAACTGCGATATAATTATTTCCTTTTTTCGTTTGGCAATCTTTAAAGTAATTCACTCCTGTAGCAAATTGCACTTTTTCTCCAGTTAAAGAAACCGCTTCTACTTTAGCTTCTCTTTTTCCAGAAAACACCGTAACACGAACTAAAATGTCAACTTTTTTTCCTTTATATGGAACACCTCTCGAAATCATTTCCATCCAAGAAGTTGTATCTGTTTTGCCCACGCGCGCTAAACGATTTGTCACTGGATTTAAAGGAACTAATTTATCTCCGTCCCAAAGCTTAACACCGCCTAATCCTACAGTTGATGCTACTTTGTAATAATCAGCTCCCCATCCTTCTTTTTGCTGTTGCGGTGTTGGGTACCAATTTGCTTTTCTTAATTCTAAACCTGGTTTCGCTTTAGAATAAACATCGATTGCTACTTTGTCGCTGAAATAAATTCGCAATGCCATCCATTCGTTTTCAACTGCTGGACCGTGATGACCGATTGTTTTATATAAATCTCCTGATTCTGAGCCAATATCTGTTAAATAAGTAATTTTATCAGACTTCATATACAAACTGGTATCTGTATTATTTTGTCCGAAACAAATGCAGCAAAAAAGTAAAGAGGTTAAGATAGATAATTTCATAATTGATAAAAATAAAGTTTAAGTGTAATTCCTGTAAATTTAAAAACAACTTTCAACAATTTACCAAGAATTTTGCCTAATGTTCTGAAATTATCATTTTATACTGAAAATGTGATTTTTTTTAAATTGATATCTTCCTTTTCTTTATCTGCGAAAACTTTGCTTATAATTATTTTTAACTCATAGAAACATAGATTTAAATACTTTTAAATGGCGTTTTCACTTGCAATAATGCACATAGTTATATGTAAAAACTGGTTTTTCTGAAAAACTCTCTTTTAGACAAACCTATGTTTCTATGCGTTTATGATTAAATCCATATTATCTATCTGTTACTTTTACTAAGGCCGGATTTATCCCTAACGGATTCTTGATGATTTTACAAATTAGAGGGAACTCGGGATTTTTGATAATCCACATTTCCGTTTCATCAATCTGAGCAATCACATGTAACGTTTCTACCGTTTTTCCGTCAATTGAAACACTATTTTTATCTTCGCTTTTATCTAAAATGTAAGTCGTATTATTATAAACAAACGAACCTTTCTTTAATAAATCTTGATAAGCCGATCTAGAAATCATAAAAAAAGTTTCACTTGGTTTTAAGTTTAAGACTGGAGCGTACTCTCCTTGGTTGAAACTCAATTCTGTCCCATTCTTTACCGCTTCGGGAAGCATTACAATACTACTTTTTACACCTCTAGTCTCCAGTTTAAAAGTTAGTCCATCACCAACGGTTTGAGCTGTCAAAGTCAAAGTCCTAGTCTGGCCGTGAAGCTTGCAGACATAATTAAGTTCTGTATTATTCTTAATTGTTGGTACGTAATTCTGTGCTGTTCCATTCTGATAAACAATGCAGAAAAGAAACATTAAAATCATATTTTTCATTTTGCTTATCCTTTTATTTTTTTGGCGGTAAAATCACAGTTCCCCAAGCTGAAGGTTTAGAATCCATTTCTAAAATCAATTCTCCTCCATTATTGATATCATCATGTGTTATCCACGCTTTATCATACGGTTTTCCATTCAAAAGTGCTGATTTTATATATCTGTTTTTATCACTCATTTTTTTAGTAGTGATTTTAAAATTTTTACCGTTTTCTAATTTTATAACTGTTTCTTTTATGAAAGGTGTATTGATCAGATAATAAGGCTGTCCAGCATTTGGATATAATCCCATCATATGAAAAGCAAGCCAAGAAGACATTGCACCAGAATCATCATTTCCTGGTAAACCTTCTCGCGAAGTATTGAAACTTCTTTTTATAATTGCTCTGATTCTATCGCTGCTTAAATAAGGCTTGCCAATCCAGTGATATAAACACGGAGTCAAAAATGAAGGTTCGTTGGCAACATTATACAGTTCTGAATCAAAGAAAGTATTCAATCTGCTCTCAAAGGCTTTTTCTCCTCCAGATTTTTTTACCAATTCTGGCACATCATGCGGAATGCTTAATGAATATTCCCATGAATTTCCTTCGTAAAAGAAAACGCACCAATGACATACATACCAAGGAGACTCAATGATCACAGGTGTATATTTGAAAGTTGGCTTTTGGATTTTTGACTCTCCGAAAACAACATCATCTAGCCACTTTCCTTCTCTATCTTTCGGCATGATAAATCCTTTTGCGCCATTATTTTCGTAGTCTCCTCTCCACAAATTTTGCCAGCTATCGGCTTGTTTTATGTATCTTTCATAAAGATCTGTTTTGCCAAGTCCTCTTGCCACGATTGCAATATTATAATCGTTATAGGCATAATCAATAGTTCGATTTCCTGCGCGGTCGGTGCCGTACGGAACGTATCCTAATTTTAGGTAATCTATAAGTCCGCCTCTGCCTTCTCTTTCTTCATTTCCTCCTGGTGGCACTTCAGCATCTTTCAACATAGCTTGCAAAGCCAATTCGTAATCTATTCCTTTTAAATTTTTCACAAAAGCATCTGCAATTACAACTTCAGCATTTGATCCTCCTTGTGTTCTTCCGTTATCGTTTCCACTTCTACCCTCAGGAAGATAACCTTCACGCTTGTAAATATTTAGCATGGCATTAATTATTTCCACTTTTCGTTTAGAATCAATTAAAGTGATTAGAGGACTTGACGTTCTAAAAGTATCCCAGATGGTATAAAAATCATCATAATACGGCTCGTCATTTGTCCACAATGGATTTTCCCCAGTTCGGTTCACAGGCATAATCATCGTGTGATACAAACCTGTATAGAACATTTTCTTATAGTCTTCTGATGTATCTTTAGAAAGCTGGATTCTGCTTAGCAAGTTTTCCCATTTGTTTTCTAAAGTCTTTAGCACCTCATCAAAATTCCAATGCGGAATTTCAACTTCTATATTGTTTTTTGCTTTTAATTCACTTAAAAATGAAATTCCTATTTTGACTTTCAGTTCTTCTTTTCCATTTCCGAAAGAGAGCAGAGCTGCAGTCTTTTTTCCTGAATCAAACTGGGCTTTTTCATTATAAAATTTTCCGTCTTTAAAAGTGACATATTTTGCTATTGGCTGGTCAAAAACTGCCCAGAAATAAACTGTATAAGCGCGTCCATTGTTCCAGCCTCCGCGAATTCTGCTGTAGCCTCTGACTTCTGTTTCTGAGACAATTTCAATCTGAGAACCTACAAACTGCTGCGCTTCTCTTGCCTCTGGAATCTTTTCTTCTCCAAGAAAAAATCCTGGATCGATTTTTAATTCTCTTGATTTGTTTTTAGGGTAAGTAAAACGGTAAAAAGATACTTTCTCTCCTGTCGTAATCTCTGTTTTAATATTATTTTCTTTAAAGACCGTTTCATAATATCCCAGTTTTACATTTTCCTCGGTTCTGAATGAAGTTTGATCCATTTTATCCAAAGCTCCTGAAAATGGCATAATTTGGATATTTCCATATTTTGGCCCTCCACCTGTTCCGCTTACGTGAACTTGACTAAATCCTGTTACTTCTTTTGGCATTGGAAGCCAGCCGCTATTGGGACTCGAAGTACAGTCTGGACTTGGTTTCACCATTCCGTACGGACATGATGGACCGATAAAAACTCTACCAACTCCTTCTGAACCAATCATTGGGTCAACATATTGGTATACAGTTTGAGCATTTACGGCTATTGTAAACAAAAATGATATTCCTAAAAGTATATTTTTACTATATATTTTCATTACTTATTTATTTCTTTACGGACTAAAAAAACTTTACTTTGACATTTCTAAAATCAACTCTCCACCATTCGTAATTTCCTGATGTGAAAGTGTGAAATTCTTAACTGCTTTATTATTGAATTTAATGCCCTTTATATATACATTTTCAGGACTATTATTATTGGCTTTAATCACGAATGTCTTTCCTGAATAATATTTTGGATTTAAATCAATTGAGATTTTATTGAATATTGGGCTTCCTATTTGATAAACAGCATCTTTATCTGTTCCTCCATTCATTTGAAATATACCTAATTTTAGCAAAACATTCAAACTTCCCATTAATCCTTGATCTTCATCACCGTTATAACCAGTTGATGGAGACAATCCGCTGAAGGTTTCTTTAACTACATTTCTCGTCCAATACTGGGTTAAATCTGGTTTTCCTAAAACGGTAAAAATGTTTGAAGTCTGCATGGAAGGCTGATTTCCAAAATTTATCGGAATTCGGCTAAACTCTGGATGCAATTCGGCATCGTGCGATGTACCAGAAGTATAATTTTGCTTTTTAGCGGTTTCAAATTGCTCATTTAATTTTGTAACGGCTTTTTCTTTTCCTCCCATTAAATTCGCTAAACCTTCAATATCATGCGGTACAAACCATGTTGACTGTGCTCCGTTTGACTCAATAAATCCGTTTTCATATTGATAGGGATCATAATTTTCCCTCCATTTTCCATCTACATTTTTTGGGCGCATCCATCCAATGGTTTGATCAAAAACATTTTGATAGTTTTTTGACCTTTTCATGAAATAATTATAATCTTCTTCATGGTTTAATTTTTTCGCCAATTGCGCCAAAGTCCAATCTTGATAAGCATATTCTAAAGTCTGACTAGCTCCGTCTTCATGGCTTCCAAAATTGCCTTCTGGAAGCGGATACGGAACATATCCTTTTTCTAAGTAATATTTTAAACCTCCTCCAATATTGGTTTTGTGCTCATAACCGGCTTTTGACATAATTCCGTCTGTCATATGCCCTTTTTTAAGCGCAACATAAATGTCTTCCAAATCTTCTTTTACAATTCCTTTTTGGATGGCGCTTACAATAAAAGGTGTTGCCGATGCTCCTGTCATTACATAGGTATCATTTCCTCCCGAAGGTCCGCGCGGAATAGAACCGCCATCTTTGTAATACTGCATTAACGAATACACAAATTCTTCCATAATTTCAGGATATACCAATCCCCAAAGATTATTGATTGTCCATTGTGCACCCCAAAAAGCATCAGAATTATAGTGATTGAACTTAGGTTTTCCATTTGCGTTTAAGGGCAAGTGCCCTACCCTGAATTTTTCCCCTGTATTGTCAGGGTAGGATCCATTTGCATCACTGATCATTTTTCTCCCTTGCAGAGCATGCCATAGATCAGTGTAAAATCTTCTTTGTTCGGTTTCTGTTCCGCCTTCTATTTTTATTCTTCCCAACAAATTACTCCATTCGTTTCTGGAATCTTCAACCGTTTTATTAAAATCCCAATGGGTTAATTCGGTTTCAATATTGTTATTAGCATTTTCAATTGAAGTGTATGAAATACCAACTTTCATTAGTATTTGATTACTTTTTCCATTAAAAACAACCAAATAATTACCCGTTACATTATCTTTTTCGACAGAAGCAATAGGCTGATTTGTTTTGACTTTAAAGAAAACCGTCAATGGTTTTGGGCGTCTAAAATTGGTGCTTAAAACTAATGATCCTGAAAGTTCATAATCATTGTTTTTTTCTAATTTCCCATCGAAATTGTCACAAGGCCCTAAAATAGTGTTCAGATTAAAAAGTATTGCTTTTTGTGCTTTTTTAGGAAAAGTATATTGATGAAATCCGACTCTAGGCGTACTGCTCAATTCTACTTTTATCTGATATCTGTCTAATAATAACGAATGATATCCTGTTGTAATGATTTCGGTTTGATGGCTGAATTTGGAATAAAAATCTTTGAAAACAGTACTTTTATTAGCTTCCGAAATTGTTACTGGCATTATAGACACTCCCGATAATTGCCATTCATGAACATGGCTGAAACCTTTAACTGTATCTGTAGTATATTTATAACCGCCTCCCCAATCGCCTTTAATCTCTGTGTCGGGATTTAAATTAACCATACCAAACGGACGGCTTGCTGATGAAAAGTAAAACCATCTTGAATTTTCGGTGTCCAACAACGGGTAAACCATATCTGATAATTTTTTCTTTTGTAAAGAAATGGTTTGTTGCGCATTGCACGACACTAAAAAAATAAGGGTTAAACTTATGGCAATATGTCCTATTTTATATATTTTATTCAGTTCCATTATGCTTTTTGTATTGATGGGGACAAGATTAGGCAACGATTTTTTTGTGGTAATTAAATTGAAGACCTTGCAGGATTTAACCAAGAATTTTCGGGTTAAATATCCTGAAATTAAAAGAATGGCACAAAGCTTAATCTTTCATTGATTTTTAATAACCGCATTCGATTAAGCTTTGTATGCATTCAAAAAATGAAAACTAAAACTAATGATTGAGCAACTAACCAATCTGTTTTCTTTTTTATTAAAAAGGAGAAGATTTTTTAGGTTCTTCCCCTTTTCAAACTAAAACTTGCTACCATGAGCACTTAACTAACTTTATGTTTAATATCCATCATTCTGTATCAGAGCTGGATTTAAAACCATTGCATTGGTTGGAATTGGGAAAACACGACGATAAGTATCAGTATTTGTTTTGTAGCCCCAAGATCCTTCATATTTTCCAAAACGAATCATATCATTTCTATGCCATGCTTCCCAAGTAAATTCACGGCTTCTTTCTTTGTAAAGTTCTTCTAAAGTTACTCCGCTTAAAATTGCAGATGTTGTACGGTTAGAACGAACCATGTTTACTAATGCATCTGCACTTTGTCCTAAGGTTACAGCTCCTCCACGAAGAATTGACTCCGCTTTCATTAAAAGTATATCTGAATAACGCAAGAAAGGAACGTCGTTCTTTTGGTTACGATTTGTTGAAGTCGCGTCTGGATAGAATTTAATATTTCTATATCCCATGTTCCATGCAATTTCGTCATTTCCAAGATCAAATAAAGGTTCACTTTGACGAGGTATAATATTTGGTGTCAAATTTACTTGATAAGTATAAGCTGCTCCACCGTCAGATCCTGTATAAAACTGGTCGTATCCTTTTTTAGTTGTCGTCACCATAACGGGAGTAACACCGTCATTCATATATTGAAGACCTGTTAACCATTGTTTGTTACGAATATCATTAGCATCATTAAAATAAGCATAGAATTCTGGCAGCGTGCTTCTAGGCGCACTTGGCGTAAAAGGAAGACCGAACTTAGCTCTTTCAGAACGTGGAACATCATAACGTGCGTGATACATTTGTCCGTTGTACCCAACTGTAACAGCTGCTGGATCATAAGGAACTGCAAAAATGAATTCTTTCATCTGCGGTCCGTTATTTGGATAAAACATTTGAAGATAAGTCGCTCTTGGTTCAACAGAATACAATCCAGAATTAATAACTTCATCACAAGCCGCAATACAATCTGTATAACGTGCTGTTGCTGTATATACCTCAGCATTCAGATATAATTTAGCCAACATTGCATTTGCAGTTTGTCTGTTTGGTCTTCCATAAGTAGTAACTCCAGAAGCTGGATTTAAATTAGGAATAGCGCTTTTTAATTCTTTTTCGATAAAATTGAAAACTTCTTTTCTCGGTGTTTTAGCCTTAGAAGTAAAATCTCCATATAAAGTATCCAAAGGCACATCTCCATAACTGTCCATTAACATGAAATAAGAAATCGCGCGCATTGTTTTAATCTCTGAAATCAACGTTTTTTTCTCCGCCCCTTCTGGCATTGTCTGTCTTAAAATTGATATCGTCTGATTGCTTGTTCCAATTACCTTAGACGACCAATCCCAAAGACTTCCTATGATTCCGTTGTCAGCATTCCAATCGTGGTAATGCATTGCAATGTAGTTTCTATTATCAAACCAGTTTCCTCCTCTTGCAGGCAAAATAGCTTCATCTGTTGATAAAGACTGTGACCACCACCAAGCAAATGAGAATTCACCTCTGAAAGCTACGTAAACTGGGCCTGTAGCCTGAATATATTGTGTTGAGTTTTGAGGAAATACTTCAGGTGTCAATTGTGTTGTAATAGGCACCTCTAGATCATCACAAGACCATACCATACCAGCTAAAAGTACTGGAAGCCCTAAATATTTTAATATCTTTTTCATAATTTTTAGCATTAAGTTTTTAGAAGATCACATTTAAACCGAACAAATATGTTCTTGTTTTTGGATAGAAGTTATTTGAATCTACACCTGGAGCTGTTCCTCCTTGTTCTACCTCTGGATCAATTCCTGTGTATTTGGTAATCACAAATACATTGTTGATCGTATGGTAAAGACGAACACTGCTTATGTATCTTCCTACTTTACCAAAATTATACCCTAGAGTCATGTTGTCTAATCTTATGTAACTACCGTCTTCTATAAAACGATCTGAATATTTATAAGCGTTTAAGTCATTTGGCGATTCATTTCCTGCATCAACCAATATATTAGTAGTCATTGCTGTGCTTGGTCTAAATAAATCGGCACGAGTTGCATTAAAAATTTTATTTCCAAAAACACCTCTGAAGAAAATATTCAAATCAAATTTTTTGTATTGGAAAGTATTCGCCCATCCCATTAATAATTTTGGCTGTGCATCTCCTGCATAATGATAATCTACTCCAATTTGCGGTGCAGTAGTCAAGTCTCCATTTTTATCATAATACTGCGAAACTCCATTAGCATTTTTTCCTGCATATTTCAGAGTAAAGAATTGACCAAGAGGTTTTCCTTCTTTAAAAATTTGTAAAGTACTTCCCGTTTGTCCGCCTCCATCTGGCTGTACTCTACGAATAGAATCTCCACCAACAAAAAATGGACTAGTTAATTTAACAATCTCATTTTTATTATGAGCCAAATTCAGGTTTGTATTCCATGTGAAATTTGCTGTTTTTACTGGAGTAGAACTTAAACTCAACTCGATACCTTTGTTAGACATTGTTCCTCCGTTGGCTACAATAGTTCCTACTGGCACCAATACTGGATTAACATTATAGTTGAAGATCATATCTGTTGTTTTCTTATTGTAAACATCAACAGATCCAGATAGTTTTCCTTTTAAGATTGTGAAATCAAGACCGATATTTCCTGTAGCTGTTTTTTCCCATTTCAAATCAGGATTTGCAGCCTGGTTAGGCCCATAAGCTCCAATCTGTTGTCCGTTGTAATAGAAAGTTCCTAAACTTCCAGATATAAATTGAGCCGTGTAAGCATTAAATCCAGAAGAGTTTCCTGTGATACCCCAGCTTCCTCTTAATTTTAAATCGCTAAAGAAACTTTGATTTTTCATAAAACCTTCTTTATCCAATCTCCATGCTCCCCCTACAGATGGAAAATACCCCCATTGGTTATTCTCTCCAAACATAGATCCTCCATCTCTTCTAAGCGATCCTTGTAAAAGATATTTGTCTTTATAATTATAGTTTAAACGACCAAAGTAAGAGATCAAACGAGTTTTTTGATACGCTTTACTATCGCCAAAATTTACAACATAACCATTAACCGAAGTATAATTGCTTAAAGCTAAATTGTTGTATCCAACATTGTCTACAGGAAAGTTTGTCGTTGTAGCTTGAAAACCGTCTCCTAAAGTATTTTCCTGCCATGAATAACCTAAAACTGCTTTTATTTTATGCTCTCCAAATGTTTTATCCCAAGTAAAGAAACTTTCAATAATGTTGTTTCTAGTTTCGTAAGCATTTCTTAATGCTGAACCATTTACCCCAAAGTTAACCAATGTTTTTGTCAAAGGCGGATCTGGATTGTTGTAAAAGTTGGCACTATTGTATTGTGAATAATAACTATCATAAAACTCTCCATGAGACGCCGTTAATCTTTGATGCGCTAAATTCAAATTATAAGTGATTCCAAACGGAAGTTTTACCTCTGTAGTAAGATTTCCTACCAAGTTATCCGTTTTAGTCTCATCAGTACCATGCTCAATTAAAGCTACTGGGTTAAAATATCCCGTACTCACAAAATTTTCAAAAAAAGTTCCGTCAGCATTTCTTACTGGAGAAATCGGAAGGTAACTTGCTGCTTGCAAAAGTACCGTGTTACGTTGTGGTACATTTTGGTATTTTGTAGTAGAGTTAGTTACGTTTAAACCAAATTTAACTTTGTCATCAAAAGCAAATTGTTCAACAGACAAACGAGCAATGATACGAGAGAAATTACTTTTTAACATTACTCCTTCTTTATTAATCGAAGTAATACTTGCTGTATAATTTCCATGTTCTCCACCACCACTCATAGATAAGTTATGGCTACTTGATGCTGCACGTCCTTGTCTTAAAATTTCTTTTTGCCAGTTCGTGTTAGCTCCTTTATCATTCTCTGGCGTAAAGTTCAAATTATTTCTAGTTGTAAAATCTCTTAACTGATCTGCATTCATCATATCCAGATTATTTGAAACTTCTTCTAAACCAAAATATCCATTGTATGCTATTTGCGTTCTGCCTTTACTTCCTTTTTTTGTTGTCACCATGATAACCCCATTTGCAGCACGGTTACCATAAATTGCCGTTGCCGCAGCATCTTTCAAGACATCAATAGTTGCAATGTCATCTGGTGCAATCACAGAGATATCTACACCAGGAATACCGTCGATTACATAAAATGGCCCTTGCGAACTATTTAATGTTGAAGCTCCACGCAAAACTACAGAAGCTGTCTTTGTAGGGTCACCGCTTGAAGAAATATTCAAACCAGAAACTTTACCCTGTAAAAGCTGTCCCACATCGCTAATTGCTCCTCTGTTCAAATCTTCAGCTTTAACAGAAGAAACAGCAGTTGTTAAGTTTTTACGAGATCCTTTACCATAACCTACTACAACTACTTGTTCTAAATTGGTTGTGGTAGACTGTAATTTTATCGAATAATTTGTTTTTGTCCCATCTAATTTTACAGTCTGATCTTCAAATCCGATAAAAGAAAATACCAATATTGCATTTTTGTTTGAAGCCGTAAATTTAAATTTTCCGTCAAAATCTGTTGTTACAGTATTAGTTGTACCTTTCTCAAGTACATTCGCAGCTGGTAGAGGAAGACCTTTGTCATCTAATACCACACCAGACACTTCTGTTTTTTGTGCCCAGGTATTAATTGAGAAGCCAAAGAAGAAGGCTAATAATAAAAGTTTAAGTTTTTCCATTGTGATATTTGGTTAATTGGTTAAATAGTGTTGACGAAATTAGTGCTAATGAAATGTTAAGAAATGGACAAGTTATTCATAAACATGGATAATTTCTATAAAGTCAATGATAGTAAGCCTTTGCAAAGTTTTTTTTCGAAAATTATATCATTAAAAACTTACTAATAAAACGTTTTCGGGAATTTTCTTTTTCATATTGATCGTTTGGTTTTAAGTTATTTTATGAATATTAAGTTAAATTATGTTTATATACGAAGTAATTATAATCGTTGGATATTTTTATTTGCTTTCTGTCCAATTAATTTCCCAATTTTTAATTGATTCTCTTTCTTTATTTTCATCAAAAGGAGTGTTGTCAACTGATGCTTTTCTTAAAGCTTCTAAAAACATTTTCCATCTTGGCCAGTAAAATCCTTTATACATTCCTTTCCATGATCTCGAAGCATAATCATTAAGATGTCCTTCTCCCCCCCAAAGCGTAATTAATGTTTTGGCATTCTTTATATATAATGAAGACACTTCTGGAGAACTTCCATAATCTGAAGCCGATTTAACCCATTGGTCTAAACCGTTTAATGGCTGGCCTGCCATTATTTTATCAATATCCAATGCTTGTTTTTCTATCTTTTTAAATAATTGATCTCCTTTTTCAATATTTTTCTGCTGATAGGCTTTTACACATTCCATTAAATCCTCATCTATACATAATGAATAATAATGTCTTGAAACATCGATTAAATCATATTGGATAAAATCTTTTTGATCATACTTTTTAGCTTCTTTACTTAAAAGATCCAAAGCTTCTTTCAATTTTTTCTTATCGCCAGGATTTCCTTTGAATTCTGTAATTGTAGCAGTTGGACGTTTAAATAACAAATACGCTCCTGCTCTATCATTCCACCAGCGAGTTTCCCAGTATTTTACATTGTAAACCGACTCCAATAATAATTTCCAGGCTTGAAAAACAGATTCTGAAACTGTCCCACCGTATCTTGCATTTAAATATTTTGTCAGCCAATCGTTTATAGGCTGTTGTCCTTTGCTCCATGCAAGATCATATATGTATTCGTAAACAATTGAATTATTATTTAAACCCTCAGGCATTGCTCCATAACCGACAATATTTCCTTTGTGTGGATTTTTCAATAAACTTGTCAATTCTTCTTTGTAAAAATTCAAATCTCCGTACACAGGATTCGATCCTCCATAGTTATGCACATAACCGTACGTCCATTGTTTTCCATAAAAAGCTTCTTGATTTTCCCACACTTTATATCTGTCGTTGGCATAATCTTGAACCATCACTTTTTCATTCGGAACTTTACTTAAAAAAGCCTTTGTAGCTTCTTTTGTCCAAAATTCTTTATTGTCTCCAAAAAGCCAACCTTGCATAACCCAGACTGCGCCCGGAGCTGCTTCATTAATCGTTTCATAAACAGCGCTTCCGTAGTTGGAAAGTTCTTCATATTTATTATGTTCCGAAACTGGAGGTTCGATTTCATTGAAAGAATCTGCCAGATAAAAATCAGACTTTCCGTATGTTTTGGTGTAAATTTCAATAAAACGTTTCCCTATCTTTTTGAACAGTGGATCTTTTGAATCTAGTAGAAAAGTACTGGCAAAACCTCCTCCAGACCATGACTTGAGTTCTGTTATCTTAGCTTCAGGATGTTTTTCGGCGAAAGCCTTAGGCACGTATCCGCTAAAAGCAGGCACAACAGGATGCATATCTAATGCTCGCATTCTGTCTAAGATTTTCTTTTGAAGTTCTTCTTTTTTCGAAAACCATTCTTGAGGAAGCGGCCCTTCAAGACTATTAATATTTCCCATACGCTGCCACGGCAAAAATGCTGGCCCAGCAAAATGCGCTTCTAATTGCGAATTGGTTAAGCCATATTCTTTCCATAATTCCTGCCACACTGCTTCTTGCCCCTCCATAGCTGTTGGAAGATTAATTCCGTGCAAAGCCATCCAATCAATTTCCTGTTCCCAGCGTTTCCAATCCCACCAAGGTGTTGTGTAGCCGAAAGTACAGGCATTTAGATATTCTCTGTATTCAAAAGGTGTATTTCCTTTTTTACTATATTTTGGCCAAACTTTAGGAAGAGCCACTCTATTCCCTTCCCAACTTGCTAAAGCAGCTCCAATGTCGCGAAGAAAATTATAAGCCGCATAACAGATTGCAGTATTGTTTGACCCTTTAATTTTTACAACATTGTTTGTGGTTTTGATTTCAAACCAATCTGCTTGATTATTTTTACTTTTAACCAAGCTCAACTGAAAATCGGCTGCACGATTGCCTACTAATCTTTCTATTACCTCAAAAGCACTTCTTGTATTTTCATTGTTTTGGGAATACCCCTTAACGACACAAAAAAACAACAGAATAAAAATCGATATAACATTCTTTAAAGAACTTTTTCTTTTTATGCTAAAATTCTCTCTTTTCATATAAATAGTATATTTATTAAATTATATTAACTGACTTTGAACAAAAAATAAGGGAGAATAAATAGATCATTAATCTCCCTTTGAAATAAAAACAAACAAAAAATTTATTAATTAACCAACAATCTTATTTAACAAACTCAAAGACGCAATTGTATCTTCTGTAGAAGATAAAATTATAGAGAATGTTTTTTTTCAGGATGGATTAATCAATCAAAAATATAGACATATTCTTTTGGAAGGTTTGAAAGATTTCATATGCCCGCATCTAATCTAATTCTGCAATTAATTACCATCAAAAAAAATTTGACAATCAAAAAAGATAGTATCTATGTAACCGCAATCAGATAATGATTTTCAAACCACACATATAAAAATTAAAGATGTATTTCTTTTCTCGTGTCATTAATAGTTATTTTTTAACTCATTTGTAAGAAGATGTCATTATTTTCAAAAAAGATTCTTTTGAGAATTCAAAAAGCATCACCAAAAACTTTTGTAAACAAATAAGTAGAATTGTAAAACATAAAAAATGAAATTCAAATTATTTTTAAAGTGTAGCTATCTCCGTTTTTTACCACAAAAAGCTAAGGCTGTTTTAATAAGAATTATAATAAGAAGGCTGTTTTTCATCGCAATAAAATCCTTGTGCCTGGCCAACAAAATATACCATCTGTAATAGATGAATAGTTAAACCTATTTATTACAGAGGATTTCAGGAATAGAAGAATGCAAAGGAATATTTCATAGTATCTACTCAGAAGAAATACAAATGAACTATTAGTTGTTTCGAGAGAGAGAATACAGGTAAAAAAAATAGGACAAAACAATAACTTTAATAAAAAAGTCATTACATTTCCAGCAAAGAGAATTACAGCATCAAAAAAAACTTCAATCAATTAAAAATCAAAACATTATATACCTAAAATTAGGTGGTTTTATTTTTATGGCAAAATCGTGGCATTATAGTTTTTTATAAAATAAAAATGCAGGAAATAAGCAGGTTTCAAGCCTTAGGTTCGAATCCTGCACTACCCACCAAAAGGATAAAAGAAACGGTATTGATTCCTTAAGTTTAAAAAACAACCACTCTGTAAATTATCAAAGAATTATAAATCAATCCTGTAAGAAATTCTGAATAATCTGCATTGAAGCTGCTTCACAAAAATCTAAGCCAGAATAATCGGGATTAAGTCCGCCTATATAAGGCACCGCCATAATGTAAAGGTTTTTATTGTAAGCGCCGTACTGATCAATAACCTGAAAATTGTCATTTATGGCTATACCAGAAACATTCATAAAATACGCTCCAGCCTCATCTTTTTGTACTGTATCTTGATTTAATAAAAAAGCAGCATGGCCGGCTTGGTTAGATTGGAATTTTAAACGTGCAGGACTTATGGCTTTTTGTGACAAAAGCGTTTTAAAAGGAAAATCATGGTATTCCAGATGAGGCTGGCCTATACAATCAATAAACGTTTTATAATAAACCGAATGTTTTTTATCATCATCATCGCTGAAGTGATATACTATTCCTCCGTTAAGCTGGGGTTCGACTGTACTGTCAGAACCTACAGAAATAAGGTCGAGCACACCAGCATGATGAAGAGCTAGAAGTTCTTCACATGATTTCTGAGGGACAAAAGCAATTACAATGGAAATAAGCGGCATGAGAACTTTCTGAAGCCGTTGCATGTCTTCTGCCGAAAGGTATTTTGCAGGATGATTCATGGCAAAACTAAGCACGCCCAGCATTTCTTTCCAATAAACTGATTCGTGTCTTTTAATGGATTTCTCCGCCTCGACATATTCAGCTTTTAGCAATTGAAAAGGATCCAAACGCTCGCGGAGTTTCATCATTTCTTCCACAAAATCTTCAATGGATAAATCTTTGATACGTTCATAAAAATTATAATCCCTCTCACGGAATATGTCTTTAAAATTCTTTTCAAATACAAAATCAAGCGACAGAAAACCATTATTATTTTTTCTGTGCTCTTCTATTTCATCACTGCTCAATAAAGAATCATTGGAAAGGCGAGAATCTTCCAAATGGAACCGTACAGCAGGAAGCATCCCGCTTCTCGAGTGCATCATAACTTTAAACTCGCTGCTTTCAGGATTTAAATGGAAAAGCAAGTTCCCCTCTTTATCTGATTCAAATGAACCATTATGTCTTGCAATCGTTCTAATAGCATCTATAGCTGTTAAAGAAGAACCTTTTACTGCGATAGCGTGATTAAACTTCTGCACTAGTTTTTGAGGAGGATAAGGAGCATCATAATACCCCGGTATTTTTCCTTCATGAGTTCTCGGCCAGTTATGTCCCGTACAAATAACGACAGAATCAAATACCTTTATCTCTCCTTCCTCTGTTTCAAGTTCTATTGTATCGCTTTTCGCGTCATACTTAATGTCGGCAACAACACTCTCGAAATGTATTTCTGAACTAATTCCGGCTTTCGATCCTGCCTCGATCAGCATTTCAAATTGTGCGGCAAGATATTCCCCAAAAAACAATCGGGGAAATACTTTATAATCATTAAATTTATTGGGATCAATTTTAAATCTTTCGAGCAGTTCCACAGGCGCAGTGTGTACCCATTCTGACATTGGAATTACAATATCCGGAATCTCATTGCCAGAAACATTGGTAATATGTTCGTTATTTGCACCTTCACTGCTGTAGGGCATTCCTGAACCTAGCTGTGCTTTACGTTCGAAGATTTCTACTTCAAAATTATTCTTTCCAGATTCAACCAGTCTTTTATACATAAAAAGTCCGCTTGGACCTCCTCCTATAATTGCAATACGTTTTTTATTCTCAGCAGTCATTGAATTTAATTATTATGAGGTTTAGATTTTTCATGATCTTGATAACTAATACAGGAAGATATAATACCGTATTCTGTATGTTATTTTACATTTCAAAATTTTGCAATTTCAACCATTAAATTTAAATCAAATACAGCTCTGCGTCTTACAGAATCCTATCTATAAATTACATGATATCACTTAGTTCAAGTTTAATTAAATTTGATGTTTAGTAAATACGTTTGAAAGAAGACTAAATTTATGAGACAATGTGAATCTAATTTTAGATTTTTGCCAGCACAGGAATACCAAAATCACAAACAAATAAAAAATGAAAGAAATCATAGCACTTTCAGACAAAAAGATAACCATTAACAGAAATGAATTTCTGAAAATAAATGGTAGTATAGATACCAATTTATACTATATAGAAAGTGGCAGCGTGAGAATTTTTGTTTTAGACGGAACCGATGAACAAAACATTCGATTTGGATATAAAGAAAACTTTGTTGTTTCTCTCGATTCTTTTCTAACGGGACAACCTTCTAATTTGTGTATTCAGGCCATAAAAAAAACCGTTTTAAAAGTGGTAACCAAAAAACAGATTGATGATTTTTTAGCCTTAAAAAATAACCTAATGTTATGGATCAAAATTTTGGAAAATCTTGCAGTCCAACAGCTGGAACGCGAAATTGACCTTCTGAAAAATTCGCCAAAAGAAAGATATGAAAGAGTCTTGAAACGGAGTCCGCAGCTATTTCAGGAAATTCCAAACAGACATATTGCCAATTATTTAAGAATGAGTCCTGAAACTTTATCACGCCTCAAAAAGTCTTGATTTCAATCAAGGTTTATAAAAATCTATTTTTTGACCTTTACATAAAATTAAAATTATGCAGTCAGAAAAATTTATTGAAGCTCTTTTAGAACAGACAAAACAGATTTTAAAGGAAGCCGAAAAACTAAAAACTTACGATTTAAATGTATTAACATGGAAAGAAGATGAGATTTCCTGGAACATTCTGGAATGCTTGGAACACCTAAACAGGTACGGGAATTTTTATCTGCCGGAAATAGAAAAGAAAATCAAAAATACTGACAGCAGATCTGAAATTGATTTTAAGAGCGGACTATTAGGGAGTTATTTTGCAAAAAGCATGCTGCCTAAAGAAAAATTAAATAAAATGAAGACTTTTAAGGATAAAAATCCTTTAAATGAAAACCTTGACAAAACGGTTATCGACCAATTTATAAATCAGCAGTATAAATTACTGGATTTGTTGCAACAATCGCGAAATGTAAGTTTGAACAAAGTAAAAATTAAAATATCGATCTCTAGATTAATCACTCTAAAACTTGGCGATACTTTTGAGTTTTTCATTAATCATATTATCAGACATTTCAAGCAGATAAAAAAAAATACAATTAGCAGCTAAAAATACCTTAACCTTATAAAAGTTATTAAACCAAGCTCAAGAAATATAAAAGCAGTAAAAATCAAATGCTAATCTTTTGGAAGATAAATCCAAAAAGTTGTTCCTTGTCCTGGTTTGCTGGTAAAATTAATAGTCCCATTGTGATTTTCAACAATGCGCTTGCACAATGCTAGCCCGATACCATTTCCGCTGTACTGATCTCTTTGGTGTAGCCGTTGGAACATATCAAAAATGCGCCCTGAATATTCGCTGTCCATTCCAATTCCATTATCTTCAATTGAAATTACATGAAAATTACCTGAGGGAGCTGCAGGATCAAAAGTGGTGTTGCTTTGAGCTGAAATTATACGGGAGGATATATTTACTGTTGGCTGTGCTGAATTAAATTTTAATGCATTGTTTATTAGATTATAAAATAGCTGTCGCAACTGGGTATCAATTCCATTAACAGTTGGCAGCGAACTCAAATTTATCACCGCTTTTTTTTCTTCCTTAATAAGACTCAAATCTTCTAAAGTCTGTACGGCGATATCATTAAGATCAACTTCTGTTGTAAATTTATCATGATTATTGACACGGGAGTAATTAAGCACATCTGAAATTAAATTAGATAATCTGCCAGCTGCCAAAGTAATTTTATCAAAATAATAAAGCGTTTTTTGCTGCTCGGTTAAATGTTCTGCTGCTCTTGAAATCATAATCATGATTTTTCTTAGTGGTTCCTGCAGATCATGACTAGTTATAAAAGCAAACTGCTCCAGTTCCTTGTTTTTGAATTTTAGCTTTGAGTTTGCATTCTCCAACTCAAGCTGCATCTTTCGCAGCTCTGAATTGTCTTTTAAAGCTTCAACAATCATTTTCTGGGCATGATTATTTACAAAATAAATAAGCCAGCTGCTAATTGAACCGTCTTCAGATTTATTCGGCATAATAGAGACGTTATGCCAAATATAATTATCCTCTTTTTTAATTCGAATATCAGCAGAAAAATCTCCTCTGCTTTTTTTTGTATTACTCCAGCCTTCAATAATTAGCGGCACATCATCATGATGTATAAATGCGCCCAGACTTTTTTTATCAAAGGAAAGTAAAGGAACTTTTAGATAAACTTCAAATGCATTGTTTGACAGCAGCACCATGTTTCGCTCATTGACGATGCAGATTAAAACAGGAATTGTATCAACCAGAGTTCTGTAGCGGTTTTCACTTTCTCCCAGTTTTTCTGAAAGCGCTACAAGTTCAATATTCTTTTTTCTGATTTCATCATAAGCAGAAATAGGCGGTTCATACTTGAAATAATCAACCAGAGTATTTATTTTGGCATCTGAAAGAAGTCCTGGTGAAGGAACCTGATGGCTTAAAGTTGTTACCGATTTGTTATCGGTATAATGGTATTCTATATTGCCTGATATTTTGGCGGCATATTTATAGGCTTCGGGGTTGCATTTTTTAAGATCGACTTTATCGGTAAGAACAGCCAATATTTCTTTGTGACTCGCTCTGATAATGTTGATTCCCAATACTAGCACCGAATTTTTTCCATTGGCAATGGAACATCTTGCCACTTCTGAAACAGCGGTAGAAAAACGGGTCTGTGACGATAAAGGCATGCCACACATTTCAGCGATTTTCATAGAACGCTTATGAGCCAGTATGAGGTCCATTTCATTGTCAAGATTAATTTTTACAATTTCCTTCATAAAGCCTTAAATTATTTTTCCAACCAAAATTGTAGCATCATCAGTTCCCCTCACATTATCTTTATATAAGGCAGAAGCAATAATAGCTGGACTCTGTTTAATTATAGAATTAAGTTCATTTAAATTCCATCTTGTTCTAAGTCCGTCACTATGCATTATAATAATTTGATGTTTTTGGTAAGGAACAATAGTGCTGTTTATAGTCCGTGGAATATTATGACCGATTATACCATTATATGGCGTATAAGTTTTGTTGTCAAGTCCGCTATAAATTCGTGTGTTGATATTACCGATACCGCAAACACTCCAACTTTCTGTTTCATAATCAACGGCAGCAATAGTCGCAACAAGTCCTCTGCTTTTTTTAACGTGCTCATGAACATATCGAAGCACTGCCACAGGATCATTTTCTGTACATTGCTTAAAAGCTCTAATTGCTTGTTCAACTGCTTCGTGAGCATTTGCTCCGTGACCTAATCCATCTCCAACAAAAATCTGAAAACCTTTTTTGGAATATTTAATATGATATCCGTCTCCGCATACTCGCTCGCCTGGATAATTTACGCTTAATGCTGACATATCCAACTTTGTAGTTGAATTTGGAATCGAAACATCGGGTTTATCACAGATTTTAATATATTGGACCGTTCCCCATCCGCGCATAGAATAAATCTGAAAATCATTGCTTAATCTCTTAATCGCACCAATGCCATGACCAAGTGTACTCGAGGTAGAATATCCGTCTTTCATTATTTTGGAAATATTGTCAATACCAGTTCCTTTATCCAGACAGTATATTTCTATTTCATTACAGCTCCCATGATTATGTGCTCTGTAAAGCAGATCTCCACCACCTGCATATTTAATAAGATTAGAAGTAAGTTCGGCAATAATAATATCAGTTTCAGCAGCTCTGTGCGGTTTGAAACCTAATTGAAGTGCTAAATTATGTATCTCTCGTTTAATAAAAGCGATAAGACTTCTATCGTCAATTTTGTAAACGGAAAAAGTATTATCCATTTTTCCACTTTATTATAGTTACGGTTGTACCGTTTCCTAATTGGGTTTGTATATCAAATTCATTTACCAGCCTTTTTGTGCCAGGCAGGCCAAGGCCTAAACTTTTTCCGGTGCTGTAACCGTCCTGCATAGCAAGAGTTATATCTTTTATGCCAGGCCCTTTGTCAATAAAAGTTACGCGTACACCTAGATCGCGTCCGTTGGTTACAGATTCTATTATAACTTTCCCTCCTCCTCCGTACTTTAGAAGATTACGGACAAGTTCGCTTGTTGCAGTAATTAACTTGGTCTGATTTAAAATGCTCATTCCAATTTTTACACCATATTCCTTTACGCGGTTGCGCAATGGAACTACATCCTGCTCTTTTACTATAAGCAGTTCCTCTTTATTCGTTGCTGTCGTCATACGTCTGCTCCTCGTTATCGCCATTGTACATTTTCGCGCGAAGCAAATCCATGCCTTTCTCAACATTTAAGGCACTTATGACACCGTTTAAAGATAATCCAAGTTCAACCAGTGTAATAGCAACCGCAGGCTGCATACCAACCACTACCGTTTGTGCATCCATAATTTTTGACATAACCGCGATGTTTCCTAAAATTCTTCCCATAAAGGAATCAATAATAGAAACAGCAGATATATCAATTAAGACACCCTTTGAATTATGTTTATTTATAGTATTTATTAAATCAGATTCAAGATTTTCAGCCAATTGGTCATACAGATCGACCTGTATAGTAACCAGCAGAAAATCTCCCATCTTGAGTATTGGAATTCTTTCCATGTCAATAATCTTAATTCGTTATTTTCTTTTCACAACCGTAAGCTGAAGCATTTCAAAGGCTGTTTGAAGAGCACTTGCAAGTGAAGCTTTAGTAATAATACCAGTAAGATCAATTCCTAAATGCACGACAGTTTGTGCAATTTCAGGACGAATACCGCTGATAATACACTCTGCTCCCATTAATCTTGTTGCGCTTACCGTTTTTATAAGATGCTGGGCTACAAGTGAATCTACCGCTGGCACACCTGAAATATCAAGTATGGCAATAGAACTGCCTGTATCTACAATTTGCTGCAAAAGATTTTCCATTACCACCTGTGTTCTGGAACTGTCAAGGGTTCCTATAATAGGAAGTGCCACAACACCATCCCAAACACGGATAACCGGTGTCGAAATTTCACTAATCTCGTCAATCTGTCTTGAAATGACATCTTCACGTCCTTTCATATACGATTCAAAAGTTAAGATTGTCATGTTATCCAGCAGCGTAGATAATTGCAAATTAGCGTTGTATAATTCTGTAGAATCAGTTGCTGTTTCTGAAAGAATTTTAGAAGCTGCTTCTTTAAAAGCAATCAGATATTGTGCATTTTCGCGGGGAGAAAAACCACGTCTGCCTCTGGAACTTGAAATTCCGATTAACAGGTCATGAACTTTTTCAAATTCGTGTGATTCAGTATTTCCGTTTGAATGCTGTAAAGCATCTAGAAAAAGAGCGGCGAACTCCTTTGATTCTTCTTCTTCTGTTGCTCCATCAGTAGATCCGTTTGCTTGTAAAAGCTGAGACCATGTGGTCAATAATTTGTTTTGGTGCTCTTTCAAGCTTCCCAGGAGATTGTTCTGCATTTGTTGTGATATTTGGATATTCATGTAAATGTAGACAATTAATTTAAGCAAAACTGTCTAAATTCAGAAAATACTTTGTAAAAAAAACACCTGTTAATTCTTTATATACAATTGGGTTTATTATTCTCCCGTCTGCATATGCGGAGCATCTACAGGTTTAGATTGAGAGGATCCAATCTGTCTCAGATAAATAGAAAAAATAACTATAGCAAATACCGACAGAAATTCGCTCTGCCAGTTCTGGAAAGACTCAAACCAAAACCGCGAATCTCCGATATATGCCGATGCGGTTTCCAGAGGCAAACCTTTTAATGCCAGCTGTTCATTTTCATCTTTTAAACTTCCATAAAAATGTGCGGCCATTGAAGTAAAAAACAATAAAAACAAGGCAATACTTAGAGAATGCTTGTACACAGCTAATATCCACCCTCCTTTTTTAACCGGCCATGGAACATTTTTTCTTTTATCTGATGGTTCTCTGTCAACTTCTTCCTGTTTATCTAAATCCTTAGATTCTGATGAACCTTTCTGCTGCAAAAAAATTGTCAATACCACTAACAAAGCCATCTGCAGAAATTCACTTTCCCAATTTTCAAATGTAGATTCTATAAAATGTCCTGTTGAGAAATACGAAAATAGATTAATTTGCGGCGCACCGTCTTCTAAAAGATCTTTATTGTGCTCTGCAAATCCAAATAAAATCTGTCCCGCAAAAGAGGCTATAAATAATAGAAAGAAACAAATCGAAAGCCCATTATTGCGTAAAAATTTTTTCATGGTTTTAGGTGCAAATATTATATGTTACTATTTATCTAAGTTATCTTCAGCGGGCAATAACTGGGATTCCATAAATTTTCCTTTTACAATTGTTCCAACTTCATCCTCCCATTCTGTCACAACATTCTCTATCAAATCTGGTTCAAAACCAATAACTTTCATTACCTGTCCGCCAAACTCCTGTTGCACTTTCTCTCCTTTTTTAAACATAAAATTTAATTTTTAAAAATTGCACTATTGATTTACAATTCGAACTAAAGGTATATAAGCTTTATTGGAATACTTTATATTATTGTTCTACTTTATTACATTATTACACTTTCAAAAAAAAACAAACAATTGTATATCAACAATTTAAATCATTAATTCTATAACATGAGATTGTAATTCTGTAACTGGATCTATTATAGTAGAGGTAAATTTGAAAACCTGAAAAATGATTTGCAGTTTATTGCAACTGAATTTCTGAACTTCTTTTCAGGTTCTATTTTTAACTATTAACAACTACCTCATATGAAAAATTTTCAGGATGAAAAGCAACGAGATTTGCTAATCAACAAATCAGACGGCACTAATAAGTTTCTGACCACCGATCAGGGTGTCAGAATTAATGATGACAATAATTCTCTTAAAGCAGGAGAAAGAGGTCCTTCTTTACTGGAAGATTTTATTCTTAGAGAAAAAATTACACATTTTGACCACGAAAGAATTCCTGAAAGAATCGTTCACGCAAGGGGATCTGGTGCACATGGATTCTTTGAAGTTACTAATCCAATACCAGAACTAACCAAAGCAGGTTTCCTACAGGAGAAAGGTCTTAAAACGCCTGTTTTTACAAGATTCTCTACAGTTGCAGGATCTCGAGGATCTACAGATCTGGCACGCGATGTACGTGGATTTTCGGTTAAATTTTACACGCAGGAAGGCATCTATGATCTTGTTGGAAATAATGTTCCTGTTTTCTTTATTCAGGATGCATCAAAATTTCCTGATCTTATTCATGCTGTAAAACCAGAACCACACAATGAAATCCCGCAGGCTGCTTCTGCACATGATACCTTCTGGGACTTTATATCACTAATGCCAGAATCGATGCACATGATCATGTGGGCGATGTCTGACCGTGCTATTCCGAGAAGCTATCGTATGATGGAAGGTTTTGGAGTACATACTTTCAGATTAATTAATGAAGCTGGCGAATCTGTGTTTGTGAAATTTCATTGGAAACCTAAATTAGGAACACATGCAGTTGCTTGGGATGAAGCACAGAAAATTTCAGGAAAAAATCCCGACTTTCACAGACAGGATCTTTGGGAAGCTATCGAAGCAGGAAACTTTCCAGAATGGGACTTAGGTGTCCAGATTATTCCATCAGAAGATGAAAATAAATATGAATTTGATCTGCTTGACCCTACTAAATTGGTTCCCGAAGAACTGGTGCCTGTGACTATTATTGGAAGAATGGTTTTGAACAAAAACCCCGATAACTTTTTTGCAGAAACAGAACAGATTGCTTTTCATCCCGGACATGTAGTTCCTGGAATCGATTTTACAAATGATCCTTTACTACAGGGACGCTTATTTTCGTACACAGATACACAGCTTTCTAGATTAGGAAGTCCTAATTTTCATGAAATCCCGATTAACCGCAGTGTAGCGCCTGTACATAATAATCAGCGTGACGGACATATGCGCCAAGAAATTAATACCGGACGTGTCAGTTATCATCCTAATTCTCTTGGAGGAGGCTGTCCTTATCAGGCAAAAATTGCAGAAGGAGGATTTGCTAGTTTTAATGAACGCATCGATGCGCATAAAATAAGAGAAAGAAGCGAAAGTTTTAATGATCATTTCGGACAGGCAAAATTATTTTTCAATAGTCAAACCCCTGCAGAAAAAAGCCATATTGTTAAAGCACTTCGTTTCGAACTGGGAAAAGTCGAAACCACAGCCATAAGATTAAGAATGCTTGGCCTTTTATCTCAGGTAGATCAAGAACTGGCCGAAAAAGTAGCCATTGGACTTGGGGCGACTGTTCCTCCTATTTTAGAAAAACCGCTGAATCACGGTGTATCTCCTGAAAATGAAAACGGAAAACAGGAATCAACCACAGTGGAGCAGTCTGTAAAATCATCTGATGCATTAAGCATGCTGAAAAATCCAGTTAATTCGCCAACGATTGCCTCAAGAAAAGTCGCTATCATTTGTGCCGACGGAGTTTCTGAAGCTGCAGTATCTAACATGAAAAAAGCATTACTTCAGGAAGATGCTAAAGGCTGTATTGTGGCACCGCATCTCGGAGCTGTAATTTCAGATACTGATGGGGAAATTCACGTAGATTTCAGCTTTCTTACCGCGTCATCGGTGTTGTTTGATGCTGTTTATATACCAGATGGACTTGGTCTGACTGTTCTGGCGGAAAGTGATGAAGTAAATGAATTTTTAAACGATGCTTACAAACACTGCAAAGTAATTGGAGCTGACGGAAAAGCTGTTTCTTTATTAAGTGCTGCAAATTTTGCTTCTAAAATCACAAATGATGATCAAGGACTTATTGTTAGTAAAGAAGCTGCAGGTGAAAAATTTACAAAAGACTTTATACAAGCAATGGGAAAACATAGATTTTGGGAACGCGAACCAAATCTGTACAATTAAAACTAAATTAAAGAACTATGAAAAATTCAGAAAAACCAAATCATACAAAAACTGCAGACAAAACTCCTAAAAATGGAATTGTACAGCCTGCAGCTGATGCTGCCGCAGAATTAAAAGCTTTATTTGTTGACAGCCTTAAAGACATATATTGGGCAGAAAATGCCTTGGTTGGTGCGCTTCCTAAAATGCAGCATAATGCAACAGATGCAAGTCTTGCTTCAGCTATAAAAGAACATCATGCCGTAACACAAAATCAGGTTAAAAGACTAGAAAAGGTTTTTGAACTGATTGGTGAAAAAGCAGAGGGAAAAAAATGCGAGGCTATGGCAGGATTACTTAAAGAAGGAGACAGTATTCTGGAAGAAACACAGCCTGGAGCAGTTCGTGACGCAGGAATTATTGCAGCTTCACAAAAAATCGAGCATTACGAAATAGCGACCTATGGAACGCTTGTGGCATTTGCTAAAACGCTGGGAGAAAATGATGCCGCAAAATTATTGACTCAGACACTTGCTGAAGAAAAAGAAGCCGACTGCTTACTTAATGATGTCGCATTAAACACTGTGAATATTGTAGCTGCTGAATAATAGCTGTAATATTAAATTATAAAAAAATCTGCACTCGCTGCAGATTTTTTTTTTTACACAATATTTCCTCTATGCAACTTTCTTCAATTCTGATAAAAAAAAATAATACAACTATTAAAGATATTTTAAAGGTCAAAATCATAATTTTTTAAATGGTTGATTTAAACAGCTTAGCTACAAATTGGTGCAAGCATCTTCGCCATGTAAGCCATTCGTGAGCCGTTTCAGGTGATTCGTAATATTCATACTTAATTCTCTGTTGCTCAAGCATTTTTCGAAATGCACCAATTGATTTAGGAAACGGAACAGGTTCTTTTGTACCTAATCCGAGCCAAAAAAGCTTAATTTGTTTGTTTAATGCAGTCCCGTCTTTAAATTTTCCATCTAGAAATGAAGAAACGTCAATAACCTCCGAACTTGGATAATTTGCTGTACCACTAAATCCGCCGTAATAAGAAAAAGTGTCAAGATGATTCATCATGATTCTCATAGTTTGATTGGCTCCCATTGAAAGTCCTGCAATAGCTCTGCTTTCTCTCTTTGGAATCGTACGAAATTTAGCATCAATCATAGGAATAACTTCTGTAATCAGTACATCTTCAAAAACAGATTCCTGCTGTTTATTGTTGTCTGCTGCTTCGTTATTTGGAGCTTTATATGCATAACCATTATCCATTACAATAATCATAGGCACCGCTTGTTTGGAAGCAATCAGGTTGTCTAAAATTAAATTTGCCTTACCTTGTGAAGACCAGCCTGTTTCATCTTCCAAACTTCCGTGCTGCAAATAAAGAACGGGATATCGTGTTTTTGTATTTTCATTATATTCATTAGGAGTATAAACAAAACAACGTCTAAAGGAATTTGTCAGTTTAGAAAAATAAATATTTTCGCTTACAAGACCATGCGGAACATTTTTCAAGGCAAAAAAATCCTGATCTCCTGACGGAATTTCGATACCGCTTCCCCATCTTCCTGCACCATAAAAATACAAACTTCCAGGATCTGGAACTGATGCTCCATCGATATTTAATTGATAATAATGAAATCCTTCATCCTGCGGATTTGATTCTCCCATCCAAACCCCATTCTCATCTTTTTTCATATCATATTTTATCCCTCCAATATCCAACTGTACTTTTTTGGCATCTGGTGCGGCAATACTGGCACGAACACGTCTCTGCGAATTTACCTTAGGAAATAACTTTTGTGGTTGATTGACAGATGAAGGTTTAAAATCTTCAATAATAGAAGTTGGATTAGTCTGTGCAAAACCTTCTCCACCAGACAAAATTAGCATCCATAATATAACAATTAGGTACTGTTTCATATTTTTTTAGATTTAAAAATTAGATTACCCTTTTGGAGCTATAATTTGATAATTTCCACTCAAATGCATTAGACTGAAGAGATACATTAATCCATCATAATAGGGATCAAAATAACCGTCTTCGTAAGGCTCAAGTTTGGCATTCCAAACCGCATGAACAAAATCTAGACTGGCTTTGTCTTTATTTACTAATGATGCTGTAGCTGCTGTTCCTACTAACCCGATTGAATGTCTCAGTTTTTTCACCGGACCCGCCTGAAGAATAAATTCTGGAGTAGAACCATCCAGATTGAACTGATCTTCATAAGTATCTAATCCTTTAGACCTTAAAAAATTTTGAAATCGCTTCGCATAGTCTTCCTGCCACTCTTTATCTTTTCCGTACCAAGTATAATCCATGGCAATGTTCATAGGAACGCGCCAAGAATCATAACGGAATCCAGGAGGCATCCAAGGAGTCGGATGCGGTTCTCCATTAAATTCTGTATAATCTGAATTTAGCCCCGTCACAGGATGGCAGGCTTTATGTAAAAAGTTACGCGAAACATCGGCACATTCTTTGTAAAACTGCTCGTGTCCGTCTTTGGCATACAATGCCCATATTTCATAAAAGGCAGGAACATGATAAGATGGATCTGTCCAATTGTAGCCTCCCCCTTCTGGCACAAAAGAAATTTGCTTATGTTCTGTATTAATAATATTATGCACATTGCCAGTACCATCTTTTTTCCACATAGCATCTAATATTCTTCTGGCCTCTTTGTAGTAGTTTATTCCTGTATCATTGCCCCATTTATTAGAAGCGAAAAGCAGACTCGTTATATAATACAATTCTCCGTCTGAAGCAGAACCTGGAGAATTTTGTTTTTTAGTCTCTGGGTTTACGCTCCATGCAAAGTATCCTTCTCTTGGTCCATCTTGATGCTGCATGTACTTTACTGACCATCTCCATAGACGATCAAAAACATCTTTTTTATTGAGTTGAACGGCAACCATCATTCCGTATGACATTCCTTCTGTACGGGCATCTTTATTTTTGATATCAGAAATGTATCCTAAAGCATCTCCTTCTTCAAAATAAACTTTATCTGGTCCTTCAAAAACATCATAATAAGCTTTAGCCAATTTCTTGTCGATATCAATCTGGCTATAACCTGCTTCTTTAAAAAGATTACGGTATTGAGGCCTTTTTAATTCCGATTTATCCGCTTTCTTTTTATTCTGACTAATAACTAAAAACGGCACCATCAATACAAAAATCAATAACAGAATTCGGGTTCTAATCAGGTATTTATTTGTAAAATCTTTAGCAATAACCATGTTCATATATTTATTATTTTACTAGTTAATTCAAAAAAAAATATGCGCTTTGAAATCTTTCGTTTCATTAGAAAAATTAAAGCTGCTTTTTACTTGATTCTGCTTACTCCTTCTTCAGTTTGTATTATTTTTTGAATGGTTCCATCTTTATTATAATGCATATAATCTACACAGATGGAACGTCTGTAGCTACCGCCTGTTGGCAGACTTCCGTTATGATAAAAGAAGTATGATTTTCCTTTATAATCTATGATGCCAGGATGTGTGGTAAAACTATTCTGAACATTTTCCTGAATAATTCCTTGATAATTCCATGGACCTGTAATATTTTTAGCGGTGCAGTATTCTATCATTTCAGGTTTTGTGCCTTCACTGGCATATACTAAATAATAAAGTCCTTTTCTTTTATAAACCCAAGGCCCTTCAATATAATTTTTAGGTTTAAAAGTGGTAATATCTCCATCTAGCTCTATCATATTCTTTTTAAGTTTAACCCATTTACAGCTTCCGTTACCCCAGAACATATAGGCTTGCCCGTCGTCATCCACAAAGACAGTGGGGTCAATATCATCCCAACCATACTTCATATCGGTTGTCATTTCGTTTATTATAAGTGCTTTTCCAATCGCATCTTTAAAAGGACCCGTAGGACTATCCGATACCGCCACGCCTATTGCAGCACCGCCTTGGCTTACCTCATCTTTTTTATGAAATGTCGAAACAAACCAATAAAACTTTCCGTCTCTCTCAACGCATTGAGCAGCGTACGCATCGCCCGTTGCCCATGAAAAGGTGCTAGGCGAAAGTAGCGCTCCGTGATCTTTCCAGTCTTTCATATTTGTTGTCGAAAATACATGCCAGTCAGCCATTTTATAATTAGTATCCTCCTGAGTTGCTACATCGTGACCTGCATATAAATACAAGATTCCCTTATGCACAAGAGGAGCAGGATCTGCTGTAAAGATGTCTTTAATAATAGGGTTTTGTGCTTCTATGTTTATTGTAAAAAAACAAGAAATGGTCACCAACAAAATTTTACTTATATTTTTCATTTTTTGATTCAATTAATTCAAAATGCCATTTGATTTTTTCTTCGATAGTATTTCTCTAAACAATAAACAGCGCAGTAAATGCGCTGTTTATAAAAAACTAACTTAACTTAAACTAACCAAAATTTAAAGCCTTAATAACCAGGATTATTATCACTAGGCTTTATTTTAGGATTAGACGAGGTTTCTCTGTTTGGTATTGGCCATAACTCGCTTTTACCAGCAGTAAAACCTGTTCCTTGTAATACAGTATTTGCTATACCCCATCTTATAATATCATCAAAACGAGATTGTTCTCCGGCAAATTCTACTTGACGTTCGTGAACAATTGCTGCAAAAACAGCCTCTTTTGTTGGAGCAATATTAGTTGTCAGATTGGCTCTGTCGCGCACCTCTTTGATATATGCTATTGCTGCTGTCTGCGAACCGCCGTCTCTTTGGTTTTCACATTCTGCTTTCATAAGCAGCACATCCGCATAACGCATTACTTTAAAGTTGATGCTTGATCTTGTTGCTTCATCTTCTCTATTGTAATAGTTTTGATATTTTTTCCAGCCTGCTCTTCTAATACCTGCAGAGGTAGTAAAGTTATCCGCTACCATTACCTTAGTCCCTTTTAGATAAGACGATCCTGGCACATAAAAAGTATCTCCAAAGCGGTTATCTCCTGCTTCATACGAATCTAAAAGATCGTCTGACGGATAAACATTATACCAGCTAAGATTTCCATATTCCTGACCTCTTAGTGTTGACTCCTCAAAGCCTGTTCCTCCACTATCACCAACAGCACCCCATTGATCGCCAGTTCCATTTTTTTCATCAAACTCAATTTCAAAAATCGATTCTTTACCATGTTCCGTTTCTTCCATAAAGTTATTATAAAAATTTCCTTTATCTTCCAGACTGAAACCTGTCACATTATTAAACGCTGCTAAAGCTTCAGTATATTTCTTTTGATATAGCAATACTTTACCCAATTGTGCATAAGCAGCTTCTTTATTGGCTCTTCCTGCTGATTCTGATCCTCTTGGCAAAAGATTTTGAGATGCAAATACAAGATCCTCTTCAATCAAAGCATAAGCCTCTGCTTTAGGGCTTCTTGCATTACCGACAATAGTATTTGTTTTATAAATTGGCAAATCACCAAAACGTTTTACTAGTAGAAAGTAATAGTAAGCTCTTAAAAAATGAGCTTCTCCTAAATATTTATTCTTTTTTTCCTGAGATAAAGTAGAAGCTGGAAGAGCGTTAATTTTCTGCTCATTGTCTAGCACAAAATTCGCTCTGGATATTCCCATATAACAAGATTCCCAGTAATATTGAATAATATCATTTCCTCCGTTAAAAGAAAAATCCTGAAAAGGTTTCTTGTTACCTTCTAACTGCGGGTTTCCTAATGCGTCATGCCCCATAAGATCCATGGCAAAGAAAAGATTTCTTCCATAAAGCCCTCTGGTCTGAAGATTTGCATAAGAAGCATTTACAGCAGACTGCACCTGTGCTTCAGTTTTAAAGAAAGTTTCAGGCGATAAAGCATTGGGATTGCTTAATTCTAATTCGCCCGTGTCACATGAAGTTATGGTTAAAACTCCAGACAGTACTATAAGTATATATTTAATTTTTTTCATCGTCTTTAAATATTAAAATGTAACATCAATTCCAAAAATCACCGATTTTGGCTGTGGATACCTTCCTAAATCAATACCTGCTGAGTTCGCATTAGCATCTGCACGTGCAATTTCTGGATCTAGACCTGAGTAATTTGTAATGGTAATAAGATTCTGTCCGCTTACGTAAAATCTTGCTTTTGAGAAATAGCTTTTAAAGGCATCTCCAGATAGTGTATATCCTAAAGCGATGTTTTTTAATCTCGTAAAAGAACCATCTTCTATATAACGCTGGTTTGCAGAAGACCAGTTAATATCTGCACCTTGAGCTCTTGGCAATGTTGCAGAAGGATTGGTAACAACGCCATTGACAACATTTGCTCTATCTAAAACATCTGTACTGGCATTAAACAAACGGTTCATTCCTTTTAGATCAAAAGTATTTGCATTGTAGATGTCGTTACCTGCCACACCCGTTATAAAGCAATTGAAATCAAAGTTTTTATACGCTGCGCTAAGGTTTAAACCATAGGTGAAATCAGGATATGGATTTCCGATGTTTGTTTTATCATCTGAATTGATCACTTTATTTCCATCACGATCAACAATTTTGATATCACCCGGTTTTACAGATGTCTGCCCTGGTCCAAAAACAGCATCTACTTCTGCTTGATTTTGATAAATTCCATTGGTCTGATATCCATAAAAGTAAAATAACGGCTGACCTACTTCTAATCTTGAAAAATTCTCTAAACCTGCTCTTGGTGCAGGTCCTCCTAAAACGCTCGTTACTCCTGGGGCTAAACTCACTACCTCATTTTTACTGGTACCTAAATTTGCCACAGCAGACCATGTAAAGTCTCCTTTTCTGTCGTTGTAACCAATCGAAACTTCAAAACCGCTTACTTTTACGTCAGCAATATTTTGAATCTGCGTTCCACCGCCTGCAGATCCAACAGAAGCTGCAAGAGGAACTGCAAAAAGAATATCGCTACTCTTATTGTTGAAATATTCAAATGAACCCGTTAGCTTTTCATCAAAAAATCCAAAATCAAGACCAATATTTCTATCTAATTTTGACTCCCATTTTAAGTCTGGATTGGCTGCCACTCCCAAAGAAACTCCAGGTGCATTCGCTCCTCCAATTGGATAGTTGTAATTTGCTATTAAAGTAGCGCTGTATTGGTAATTTTCTATTCTATCATTTCCTGTTGTTCCTGTACTAGCTCTAAGTTTTAATGTACTGAAAATAGAATTTTGCATGAAATTTTCTTTCGCTATATTCCAACCTGCAGCAATAGAATAAAAATTACCCCAACGATTATTTGATCCAAAACGAGAAGATGCATCTCTACGTCCTGAAACTGCCAGCATATATTTGTCATCGTAGTCATAGTTAATACGAACAATATACCCTAAGTTTTTTTCTTCATAATTTGCAGATCCTAAACTTCCTTCATTATATCTTAACTGATCAATTTCATTTGAAATATAATAACGGCTGCCAGCTGCTACACTTTGCGATTTTCCATCAATTTTAGTAATAACTCCCAAAACTTCCAGATTATGTTTGTTTGCGATCGTAGTTTTATAAGTCAAACTATTATCAAAAACGATCGTCTGTCCTTGAGAATTTGTTTCGTTTGTTGAAGAAAATGCCTGCTTGTGGTAAGAACCATCTTGAAAACTCGGAATGAAAGTATGATCTTTACCTGTATAATAATCTAAAGAAACTTGTGATCTGAATTTTAAACCCTTGTAAATTTCTAATTCAGCATAAATGTTTCCAATTATAGATAAATTATTTATTTTCTGATATCCTAAATTAGCTACACGAACAGGATTTTCAGCGTCATTGCCATCAATAGCGCTCGGTCCTTGATAACCGCCTAAATTATCTTGGTTATATATCGGTAAATAAGGTGCCATTTTTATGGCATGCTCTAATAATGTTCTTCCTCCTGAAGTACGTTCTGGATTAATTGTACTGAAAGAAACACCAATATTGCTTCCTATTTTTAATTTACCAATATCTTGTGTGTTATTAGCTCTAAAAGAATAACGTTCGAAACCTGTATTAACAACGGCTCCCTCCTGTTTCATATATTCAGCAGAATAGCGGCTTGTAGAATTTTCTGTACCATTTGAAAAACTCAAATTGTAATCCTGCATAAGTCCTGTTTGAAAAATCTGGTCTTGCCAGTTGGTATTTATGTTTCCAAACTCAGCTGCTCTAGCCGTTAAATCACTTCCTAAATCTTTAGCATACTGAAGGTATTGCTGTGTATTTAAAACATTATACCTTTTTGTTACTTCCTGACCTCCAACGTAAGTACCAAAGCTTAACTGACCTGGGCCTTTTTTACCTTTTTTAGTAGTCACCATAATAACACCATTAAAAGCTTTAGAACCGTATAAAGCTGTAGTCGAAGCGTCTTTCAAAACAGAGATACTCTCAATGTCATTAGGACTTAAACCAGAAAGATTCCCAGTTAAAACTCCGTCAATTACATATAAAGGAGCGCTGTTCCCCATTGTAGCCAGACCACGAATACTAACTGTAGGATTAGAGCCCGGTGCACCATTTACAACGGTAACCCCTGCCGCACGTCCTTGCAGTGCAGATTCAGCATTTGTAATAGGTACAGCGGCAATATCTTTTGAGCTTACCGTTGAAACTGCCCCCGTAACCTTAGTTCTCTTTTGAGTACCATAGGCTACTACAACTTCATTTAAATTTTGTGTAGATTGAACAAGAGTTACATTGATCGAGCTTCTTTCGCCCACAGTAATAGTCTGTGATACTAAGCCCACATAAGAAAAGGTTACTTTATCGGTTGGATTAACTCCTTGTAAAGAGTATTTACCGTCAAAATCTGTTGATGCGCTATTCTGCGTTCCTTCTACATTAATACCGGCACCAGGCAACGGAAATCCTGAGGGGTCGGTAATCACGCCATGAATGGTCTTTGATTGTGCCATTATACTATGACTGCCCACGATCAGCAGTCCGATTAGTGCAATTTTGAGTTTTAAGTTCATATTAATAGTTTTTTGTTTGGTTTAAATAGTTAATGGTTTGTTTAATTTAATTCTAATAAAAGTTCATATGTGGTATTTTTATTTGGTTATTTATTTTGAAATTTTTTCTTTTTGAAAAAATTGAATTCCTAAAATTGTAATATTTTGGTAACAAATATAAAAAAACAACTAATAAAACAATCGGTTGTTTTATATTTTAATTAAAAAAAACTTAAAAAAACATTAAAATAAAAACATTAAAAATATTTTTAAGTCAAAATAAATGAAAATAATTTATTTTAAAAATGAATTACAAATAAATTATAATAATTTAGTAGCTAACTGACGGATTTTCTACAAAAAATATAATATTAAAAAAATGAATATTTTCCTTCAAAAAAAATAAAAATATAAGTAATATAATATTAAAATGAGTTAAAAAACTATCTTTTGCAATTTATCTTATAAATAAAAAAGCTTAAAAAGAGCCAAAAGATAAAAAACAACAATCGGTTGCTAAAAAATAGTAAAGACCCAGTTTTGCTATTTGTAAATACTACTAAAACAAAAAAGCCCGATGCGATTAGTCCATAATCTACATCGAGCTATAATTTTTAATTAAAAATCTAATTATTTCATTCCGTTTAACCCATCAGCAAAACCATTTATATTATTTATTCAAATTTTTATAGTTCGTTATTACAACTCCTCCATTGCGAGGTATCTTTATTTCTATTTCTTTATTTTTATTTATTTTCAGTGTATTTACTTTTCCATTAAGCTGATCATCATCTGTGTAAAAATTTACTATTGCTCCAGAAGAAAACATATCCAATTTTAGTTTGGTTTTAAGGGTTTTATTTTCAGCATTAATTCCAGCGATATACCAATTTTCTCCTTTCCTTCTGGCCAGTATTACATATCTGCCTGGATATCCATCCAAAAACTGAATTTCATCCCATACTGTAGGCACTTCTTTCATGAATTTTATAGCCCAATCTGGAGCATCATGTAAATTATTTGGCGCTAAAGCAAAATGCTGTACCCCGCTTTGAAAAAGCACCGAAGTCGCTAGAGCAAACACATCAGAAGTCATTCTTTTTGAGCCTTTATTTGGAATGTTATCACTGTTATAGAATTTATTTAAAGCGCTTCCTCCAAAATCCATGCTTCCTACCGTGTTTCTAATAAAAGTATGTGTTGCTGCATTTATAGCTTCGTTATCACAGCTTTGCTGTCCAAAATGCAAATTCTCACTTGCCAAAACCGCTTCGCTAGATGCAAAATTAGGATACATTCGTTCCCAACCTCGCGGTAAAGTACAGCCATGAAAAATGACCATAATTCCAAAATCATTCGCATCTGTTAAAATATCTTCATATAATTTCATGGTTACCTGCTTATCACCTCCAAAAAAGTCAACTTTAATGCCTTTAATCCCAATGCTTTTCATCCAAGCCATTTCTTTTCGTCTGATCGTAGTATTATCCATTAAGCCTTTTGGACCTTGCGGAGCATCATTCCAATAACCATTTGAATTGTACCATAAATAAAGTCCTACGCCTTTCTGAGCGCCGTATGCCGCTAACTCTGTTATTTTATCACGGCCTATCTGCGTATCCCAAAGCGCATCAACCAAAACAGTTTCATATCCCATCGAGGCACTAAAATCAATATATTGCTTTTGCACAGGAAACGTGGTGTTTCCATCCATTTTAATAATCCAGCTCCAAGTTCCTTTTGTATACGCATATTCTTTAGACGCTTCATATTTTGGTTTAACTAAATCAAACGGAATAGTGGTTTCAACTATCGGAGCAAGTGTTTCTCCAATTGTAATGGTACGCCACGGTGTTTCTCCCATAAGTGGTATTCCTGGTGCTGTTGTTCCGTTTCCGTTATTCTCTCCGGGCATTGGAAATCCAATTGTATAAACCCCATTTTCATGACCAATTAACCTGCTTGCACAATAACCGCTATCTACTCCTGTTTCAGAAATCAAGACCCATCCACTATTTACTTTAAACAAGCATGGAAATGTATATCCATTTCCCAAACCATTTTTTCCGATTGCATCATCTAGTGTATAAGAAGTCTCGTAACTAGGAGCTGTTCTAGCAAATCCTGTCATTGGATTACTTTGCGGACAAAGAAATGTAGTAGTTTCTTTTGGCAATAAAAATCCTGAGACCTCTTCTTGAACCACACAAGAAAGTGTTTCTTTCTGCGGATATAATTTATACTTAAATGCCACATTGTTGTTACTGACTCTAAAAATCACATCAAGTACTGATGTGCCTTCTTTTGTGAATGAAAAAACAGCTTCGTTCGCTATATAATGAACGCTACTTTGTTTTATATTGCGCAATTGATAGGTCTCGTCTATTCTATTTTGTTTCACATTTGATTCTAGAGACAAGCCAGAGCTAAAATCTCCTACATTTGTCTTTAGTCCTAAAGGAGATTTTTCAACAAAACTCTTTTCATTGTATGTAATGCTATACAATGGAATTCCATTACTTATAAAAACCGAAACTATTAGTTTTCCGTCTGGACTTTTTACTGTGGACTGAGCGTTTAGTTTTAAAAAACTAACCAAATATAGGAGTATTAAACTTTTAAGATTCATAATTTTAGATTAATCTTTTAATAAAAAAATTTTTAAAATGTTTTTTATGTGTGAAAATCATTCATGGTAAAACAAGTAGAATTGCCTTTGACATGCGAAGTGTAAAGATACAGTTTACTTCGTTTCTGAAATTTTATCATTCACCCTGAAATAATCAAAATCTGCAGAACCTCCAATTGTTTTTGAAGCATAATTAAACAGTCCAAATCGATAGCCCATAAAATGCGGAATTGTGTACGGCATCTTAATAGGTTTTCCTATATTGATCCATTTATTACCATCTAAACTGTAATAGAATCTTCCTCGGTCGGCTTGGTTTTTAAAATTGCATTCTGCTTTAAAATAGATTTTGTCCTGATTCAATAAAACGCTTTCCATTTCTTTTGGATTTCCATTTTCAGCATTTATCATGATGATTTTTTTCTTGCCGTTGTCGATTTTTACTCCAACGAGACCAAAATCTTTTTGCAGCAATGAAAGTCCTGCAAAATCTCCTTCTTTCATATTTGAAAGTTCCAACAAGGTTGATCCTGAACATACAGGACCAAAAGTCCTTTGCGTCAAAATATTTTTTACCTGCGTAAAACTGCTGTCTATTCTAGAAGTTCTTAACCTTAAATAACCTTTTCTTTCTTTTACAGACCAAAACTTATTATCTGGATTATGATTCCATTGCCAAACCAGCGGCAAATCATTTTCACCTTTTTTACGAGTAAATTCATCTGAGTTTACAATTCCAGGAATCAGGCTTTTATTGGCAGGAAGCTCTAGATTTTCTGGCACTTTACCATTTTCTCCCAATACTGGCCAACCGTTTTCCCATTTTATAGGAACCAGATACGGAATACGGCCAACGCCACCTGCATCTCTAAACAAATACGAAAACCATCTGCCATCTGGAGTATCAATAAGTCCTCCTTGCGCTACGCCTAAATCCTGCAGTCCAATCTTTCCTTCCCAAGGTCCAGCAATCGAATCTGCTCTATGTATGATTACCGTGCGAATACCGTTTTTGGGCCAGCAGATATTAAATAAATAATATTTTCCATTAATTTTAAAAAGTTGTGATCCTTCCGCCGGCAGCATTATATCGCTTTTAGCAGGTTCATTGGCATTTTCTATTAAAACTTTTTTAGTCTCTTCTTTAACTTCTGACAAGTCTTCTTTTAATTCTACTATTTGAATCTTTCCGCCGCCCCAAACAAGATAAACTTTACCATTATCATCGAAGAAAAGAGAATGGTCATGATAGGAATTGTTTAAAATAGTTTTTTTCCAAGGACCTTTTTCAATGTCTTTTGTAGAGAAAATATAAGTTTTACCAGTCGTACCAGAAAAAGTACTCAGATAATATACGCCATTGTGATAACGCAAACTGCTCGCCCATGAGCCTCTGCCGTAATCATTCTTGCCATGATCCAAGTTCAAGCGTTCATCATTATCTTCTAAGGTTTGATAGGCATAATTAACAAGATGCCAATTCACTAAATCCTTAGATTTCATAATCGGAACGCCTGGATTCATGTGCATGGTGGTACTGCTCATATAATAGGTATCGTTAACTCTGATTATAGACAAATCGGGCACATCTGCAAATATTATGGGATTGTGAGCTTTGCTTTTTTGAGCTTGACTTGGTAAAATAGTCAATGCAATTACTAGAACAGCATATATAAAATCTCTACTCGTTTTCATTATTGACTTTTATTTATTTTTCTTTATAATATTTTAATTTCAAATCATTTGATGTAAAAAGTATATGTTCTCCCTTTTTCTGTCACCATATCACACAGATAAGAAGTTTTAAGATACAACAGTTGGATATTTGCTTCCTTTGAAATAATAGGTTTTTCAATCTCCTCTACCTGATAAAACTGATTGAGTGTATCTCGATGATTCCAGAAGTACAGCCAAAATTACCATCAATCTGAAATGGCGGATGTGCATCAAAAAGATTATTATATGTTCCACCACCTACATGATTTACCCCAAGCGGTGTTAACTTATTTTGGATTAAGCGGTAAGCATCAAGCCATTTCTGAAGCTTTTTTTTAGTCAATTTAATATTCTTTTATCTAACAAAAAGACTTTTAAAACTTATTCGGCTATTCTTTCACTTTCTGGAGCTCCCAAATAAGAAGGCTTCAAACCTCCTGTATCGATTAATATTTTTTGAAGTACAATTCCAGGATCTAAAACCCTGAAACGAAGTGTGTGTTTTCCTGACTTCAAAATGGTATGTTTAGTGACAGAATGAATCATATGTTCTGCCTGCCACTTTCCTAATTCTCCTTTGTAATGGCCATTAAAATTTACTAGCTGCGGTTTCTCTCCATCAAAAGATATTTCATATCGAAGTCCTTTATTGCTATTAAAATTCAGTGTTGGCGCCAATAAAAGTTCTACTGTAAATTCTCCCGTTGAAGCAAAATTGATTTCATATTCTACAAAGACATTATCTTCTGACATGGAGTAGCTATTTTGCGGAAATGTTGTAATACCGCTCAACGTTTTTCCAAAATCTGGAATCACCTCCCAATGCATTTTTTTTGAATTATTAACTTTATAAAAGTGTTCTGCATTAATCGACACATAGCCATCTTTTTCTACAAAAACTTTCGGAACGACAATTTCGCTATTAGAAATATATTTTACCTCAGGAAGAATATTTTTAGGACCATCGTGCCAAGCTTTATAACCTATACGCATTTGATCCATCATGTGAGGCCATTTTCCTGATGCTATTTCATTATTGTATTTGTTTTGAAGAATAGAATCGCGGTCAAATTTTACTTTAACCTCATCTGCATAATAATTGGCAAGGCTATTTTTTTCTGCTGCCAATTTTTTATTTTTTGCCTGCGCAAAGTACATTTCATAAAGATTACAGCAAGCGTCTATTGGATATAAAACCAGCTGAAAATAAGCATCTTTATATTGATTTGGAAGTTCGTTGTACACTCTATAAGCATCCAGTGCTAAGTTTTTATAAGCATTAACAACTGTTTCAAATTCATTGTAATTTTCCAAAGAATAGGTTTTGCTGTCCAGCATTTCTGGAGTAACCCGACGATTGAATTTAGGATAGGTATTTAATAATCTGGCAATTTCTTTTGAATATTTGCTTCCAAATTGTTCTTCCGCCCAGCTTTCTGTATATTGGAATAAATTCTGAGAGTTGAAATTTTTAGGATTCCAAGCCATGTCTAAAAAGAAGCTGATAGGGAATTCCATTGGTTTTAAATCTCCAACATTTACAATCCAAACCTTATCGACTCCGTTTTCGTAACTAAGATTCATTTGTTCCCAGACCCTTTGTATCGGACTTATGTTAATCCATTTCGAATTTCTCGGACCACCCACATAATCAAAATGATAATACATTCCGTAGCCGCCTTTATGTAGCGGTTTGGAAAGATCAGGAAGTTTGCGGACATTTCCCCAGTTGTCATCACAAAACAAAAGAATTACATCATCAGGAACACGCATTCCCTGATCGTAATAATCTTGAACTTCTTTGTACAAAGCCCAAACTTGAGGTGTTTTATTGGCGCTTTGACCTGTTTCTTTCTCAATAATTTTGCGCTGTTCTTTTACAATATTTTCCAACAAACTTATATTGGTACCTTCGCTCATTGCTTCGTCTCCATCGCCACGCATCCCGATGGTTACTAGTTTTTCCCAATTTTTGCTTCGCTGAATTCCCGTTTTCCAGAACTCGTCTAAAACCGTCTTGTTTTTAGAATAATCCCAAACGTTGGGCAAATTGTTTTTTTTAATATATCGACGCCAGTCTGTCTGTGCTAAAGCCATTGGTTCATGATGGGAAGTGCCCATTACAATTCCCATTTCATTTGCCAAAGGTCCACTGGCCGCATCATCGTCATAAAATGCATTTCCCCACATTGCAGGCCACATGTAATTACCCTTTAGCCTAAGTACTAATTCAAAAACTTTTTCGTAAAACTTGCTATTAAAACCGCCAAAAGTGGCTTTTGCCCAGCCACTTAAAGCGGGAGCTTCATCATTAAGGAAAATTCCTCGATACTTTACAGCTGGTTCTCCATCTGTGTAAACTCCCTTAATGAAATAAATATTTTCTTTGTGTTTTACAGGAACATCTGCCCAGTAATACCAAGGAGAAACGCCAATCTGCCTGGATAACTCGTAAATTCCGTATATCGTACCGCGTTTATCACTCCCTGCAATTACGAGCGCTTCATCTACACCTTTGAAGGGATTTTTAACCTGCTGTATGATAAACTTCTCATTTTTGCCTTTGAGTTCTTTTCCTTCTATTTTTTTTTGTTTGATTAAATCATCAATAATCGAATTAGATCCGATCGTTCCAATAATAATGAGGGGCGATGATGCATTTGGATTTTGGTTTAAGATAATCGGACGTTGGCCTACCACTTTTTCAAAATCGGACTGAAGATTATTTACAGCTCGCAAAATACCTGCATCTAAATTTGAATTTACCCAAAAAGATAATGACAGCGACTTTTCTTTCAGCACCATAACATTCTGGTTTTTATCTTCTGTTATAAATGGCTGAGCAGCTTTTGATATAGTACTTATCAAAACAATAATTAAGGTGCTTATAAATTTCAAATAGTTTTTCATCAGGTGTTTTTTTATCTATTCATTTCAGATTCAGCTTATTTTTCAATCAAAATCTTTTAATTCTGCTTTTTGCTATTTGAACAATAATTGCGAGTACAAGAACAAATCATGTCTCCATACTGGCCATGTGTGTCCGCCAGAGTACTCACTGTAGCTGTATTTAATGCCTAATTGATCTAATTTTTGCGTCATAATTTTACAGTTTTCGTATGCGATATCTTCTTTTCCTCCCATCGAAATCCAGAAATTTTTTAGATTGGCATTGACAGTCTTTTCGTTGTTTTTCATAAACTCATATTGAGGATCTGATAATTTTGGATTGTTTGCCCACCATCCTGAACTAAAAACACCTAGACTTGAAAACATCCCAGAGTTTTTTATTCCAGCATAAAGTGTCTGTAATCCTCCCATTGATAAACCTGCTAAAGCTCTATTTTTACTGTCTGTTGCAACTTTAAAATTACTTTCAACATAAGGTATTGCTCCGTTTTTTAACTCGTTTTCAAATGCTTTTAATGTTTCTTCTCCAAATCCTGCTATTCCGCCTGTACTTCCCAAATTTCCATCAAGCATTACAATAAGCATTTTCTTTGCTTTATTTTCTGCAATTAAATTATCTAAAATCAAATTTGCCTTTCCTTGAGTGCTCCATCCTCTTTGATCTTCACCTCCTCCATGAAGAAGATACAACACTGGGAATTTTTCAGATGAAGTTTCATAACCTGGCGGCGTATACACATACATTTCGCGCCATGAATTAGTTCCTTTTGAAAAGTATTTCATTATTCTTACCTCGCCATGCGGAACGTTTTTCAATTCATAGAAATCACCATCTCTTTTCGGAATTTCTATTCCGCTGGCCATACGCCCCATTCCATAAAAAGTTTCACTTGACGGATCTGCAACTGCCACACCGTCAATCAAAAGTGAGTAATAATTAAATCCTCCATTTATTACATCAGTTGTAACATTCCAAACTCCCTGACCGTCCTTCTGCATATCGTATTTTCTTCCAAGATCTATCTGTACTTTTGATGCTTCAGGTGCATTGACTTTAAAAATTACTCTGTTGTCAGGCAGAATCTGAGGATATTTAGCATTGCGTATGTTGGTTTGAGCTGTGGTTCCTAAAATAGTGTATTTTGAAAAACTTGATTCATCAACAGGTTTGAATAATAACTGTGAGAACATGTACAAGCTGTTTTTCCATACTTTGAAATCATGAACTCCTGGTTCTAGATAATAAATATGTGGTACATTATTTTTGAATAAATAATCATGAGTTCGTCTGCTGTTTTCAAGAAGCCAATCGTTATCACCGCAAGAAATCCAAAGCAGTTTCAACTTCTTTTTTGTTTCTTCAGGATTAGGCACTAACTCTTCTGTTTTCTTTGTATTTGGAGCCGACGAAAATCCGCCTATCCAAGCAAATTTATCTAAGTTTGTTAATCCGAAATTCAAAGACTGTCCACCTCCCATAGATAATCCTGCAATGGCACGATGTTCTCTGTCTCTGTAAACATTATATTTTTTTTCAATAAAAGGAATTAAATCCTTCAATAAATCTTTTTCAAAATCTGTAAATGCCTGAACCTTATCTGGAGCCATTATGTTTCCTGTAGCGCTGTCATTTTTCATGGCTCTTCCGTTTGGCATTACCACGATCATCGGCTGTAATTTTCCTTCTGCATAAAGATTGTCTAATATAATCTGCGGACTTCCACCATTAAGCCATTCTTTTTCGTCTCCACCAATTCCGTGTAGAAGATATAAAACGGGATATTTTTTGTTTTTAGCAAATCCAGGCGGCGTATAGATGGTGGCTTTTCTGATTGTGCCAACTGTGTTTGAATCATAACTTATGGTTTCAATTTTTCCCGCTGGAACTGTCGGGTCTAACTGGTCAAAACCAACAGGTGCTTGAACTATAAAAGGTTCATTTGGGCTATCTGATTTATACCCTAACAACGAAAGCATTTTTTCTGCATAACGTTTCCCTAAAGCCCTGTATCCCGCGGCACTAAAATGCAAAAAATCTGAAGCCACTGCACAGCCTTTTGATGAAATTACATAAGAAGTTGGAATTGTCTGAGGCAGTGTTGCAATGATTTTATTCATGCTGGCACATTTTCCATTCTGTTCTTCATGAACGGTTTCTCCTGAAAGTAACGGCACTTTTTTAGGATCTAGGTTTAGATCTTTCATCAGATTATCGTATACTATTTTAACCTTTTTTGGCCATATTGTATCGCCTGTATTAGATTCTCCCTGATGTAATAAAACACCTTTTATAACTCCTTTTTTTTGTGCAATTTTTGCCATTTCAACCAATCTTGCATACGGACTGCCATTGTATTCTTTAATCATTCCCAGCATCCAGTCTGGTGCTGTTTTCATGTAATCCTCAAAATTATCTTTATCAAAAAGTTCTATTTTACACCCTCCAACAGCAACATTTACCACTCCAACTTTTATATATTTAGGAAGATTAGCAACCATAGTTCTTCCAAAATTATCTGTTAGTGTTAATCCTGTTTTGCATCGGCATAATGGCGGTATTGCGGTATACCATTTTCCCATCTCGCGATTCAGATCGGGGCAATTTACTGCTTCCAAAACCTGAAAACGAGGATCTACATTTATTTTATCTTCAGCTTCTATCGGAGCAGCGCCTTCCATATTGGACTGTCCCAAACTTAAATAAACATGAAAATTTGGATCCTGAGAATATCCATTCTGCCCTGTTAAAAAAAGAATTGCTATTGCGAAAAATCTAATTATTGATTTCATGAGATCTCGTTAAAATTATTTTAATCCAAAATGGAATTTCATTTAAATAAATTCAAATCTACTGCATCGCCCATTCTCTGATATCCCAATTCATTAGGATGCAAAAAATCGCCGTCATGCATATTCGATAAAATGGTTTTAGAATCAGTGCCCGAAGCCATTTCTTTGTCAAAATCTATTACCGCATCAAAGTGGTTATTCCGAATCCATGCATTTACAATATCTCTTGCTTCTTGCTTGAAAGGTGCGTCGTAAAATGATTTTTGAAAAGGTAAAATCGTACAGCCATACACTTTTATGCCTTTGGCGTGTGCTTTTTCTATCATAATTTTATAGGCATCTATAATTTCCTGTGCTTTTACAGGAGCATCTTCTGGACGTTTAATTCCTCCTATGTCATTAATTCCTTCCAAAATTACAAGCCATTTTGTACCTGTCTGCGAAAGTACATCACGGTCAAAACGGTCTAATGCTGTTGGTCCTAATCCGCCTTTTACAACGCAATTTCCTCCTATGCCTAAATTTAAAACTCCAACGTTTTGAGTTGTTTTATTGGCTGCCAATCTAGCGGCTAGAATATCTGTCCAACGATTTTGTTTATTGGTTCCAGAACCGCGGCCGTCTGTAATAGAGTTTCCTAGACAAACAATATTGGATGCGTTTTTTGATGCAACGACATCTAGTCCCATAATAGAATACCAATGATCTGTTTTTACAGCTTCTGAGAAAATATCATTAGTGACATTATCTCCCGATAAAATATAAGATGTCGTTCTTGATCCGGGGTGTCCAGTTGTTTTTTGTGATGCCACTCCATAATAAATGGTTATGGCGAGCAGCTGGCCTGGCTTTAATTGATAATTCAGTTTATCAGAATATATTTCCGTACCCGGATTTAATGTTATCTCTTGACTTCCATTAAAACTGAGATTTTTTTGTGTGTTTTTATCAATTGCGGGAGCATCAATCACATTGGCTATGCTGACCTTTTTTAAAACTGTAGTCTGATCACTAAATACATTTGAAAAACGCAATCGAATATACTCTCCTCCAATGGAAACTTTTATAATCTGACGAAGTGTATTTTCGGACAAACCTGGCGCTGGAGGCATATTGTTTGGTTCTACAAGCATTGGTGCACAAGCCCATGATCCGACCCAATTTTCAGTTGATGCCTTTTTAGAATTTACTATTGGCTGATTGGTCTTACATCCTATTATTAAAGTGAAAAGCTGTAAAAGCAATATATATTTTAAATATCTTTTTATCATTTCTACTAAAATTTGATGACTGCTGTTATTCTAAAAACAAAACCTAAAAAATCATTATGCAAATTGAAATAATGGGAGTTTTTTAGATTTTATTTCGGATGAGAATTATTCGATGAAGTGGCATATAAACCTACCAAAGCTCCTGTAAATCCGCCAGCAACATTTGTCGAAAGAATATCTCCTGAAACTGGATTTCCAAGATTTTCAAAATTGCCACCGTTCAAAGCATAGCTAAACTGATAATTATCGCCTGCTGCTTTAACCTGTAGACGTAATGCTCCTTTAACTTCTATTTTTGCGCTTGAAATAATTTCCGACTGTCCATTTTCTGTTCTTTCTAGTAATATATAAGTGTCCTTTCCTTTTTTAGTGACACCAAAAACATAGTTATAGCGTTCATTCTGAAGACATACTATTCCTGCCAAATCTTTTTCTGATTCTGGTTTATAATCTAATGTAGTCGTAAAAGAAAAAGTATTATGCTGTTGCCTGTAAAATAATGTAGAAGTTGGTTTTAGTTCCTTGATGTTTACGGCAAATGGTGTAATCTGCAAACCTTTTTTAACAATAGAAATGAAATGTTCTCTTGGTCCTCTCAATCCGATCCATCTGTAATCTAATTTCTCTGATGTAAAATTCTCGGTAAATGTAAAGTTGCCATTAGGGAAAAAACCATCTTTGCCCGTTTTGTTTACAACACCGTTTGGCATTTTTAATTTTGGTCCCATTGGAACCAAACCGTTCTCAAAAACAGGGAAAGTACCTGACCAGTCTACTGGAAGCATAAAGGTTTCACGTCCTGCATTTACTCTATCTTTTTCATTTGGGCGAATTCCTAAAAATACGCCATAATATTTATTATCTGGCCCAAGCACCAGATCTGCATGTCCTGCCCAATCTACTTTATTTGGTCTGTTTTGAGGGAAATATCTCTGTGTTAGAATTGGATTATTAGACGCTGGTTTAAAAGGTCCCTTTGGATTATCACTAATAAAAACAACCTCACTATGATTTCCTCCTGTACCTCCTTCTGCACACATTAAGTAGTAATGATTATCTTTTTTATACAAATGAGGAGCTTCAATCCAAATTGGTTTCTTAGAAAGGTCAACTCCGCCATCTACAATGATTTTATCTGTTCCTGGAATTACCTGATCTTTTTCTAAATCATATTCCCAAACTTTAATTACACGATGTCCGTTGTACAATTCTTTTCCTTTGTCAGGAGCATCATTGTGTACGACATAACCTTTTCCATTATCATCAAAGAAAATAGAAGGATCTATTCCGTCAAAAGCTAATTTAATTGGACTTCCCCAACCTTTTTTAGGATCTTTAGTTTTTACAATGATATTTCCCAAACCACCTGTAAAAGCAGTAACAATCATATAAAAAGTATCGTTATGAGGATTGTACGTAATTCCAGGAGCATAAACCCCAGCGCTGATTCCTGTATCGTGAGGATTAAATTCTGAAACTTTATTTAATACACCTCCTAAATCGGTCCAGTTTACTAAATCTTTAGAGTGAAAAATGGGCACTCCAGGAAACATAGCAAACGAAGAACAAACCATGTAATAATCGTCTCCTTTTCTTGTAATTGCTGGATCAGGATAGCATCCCTGAAGTATTGGAGAATAAAACTCATCTTCTTTTAACGGGTTGCTTTTATAAATCTGGTCATCGCCTACATAAGTTGCGTTTGAAAAGATAGGATCTTTACTGCTTTTCTTTTTTTTGATAGTGCTTTCCTGAGCCTGCGCAAGGATAGAACAAAACAGAATAGCAACTGATATAAGAATCTTTTTTTTATTGCTCATTTTATATTATTTGTAAAAGTACATTCGAAAAATATTAAAAAGCCGAGAGGGTTACTCCCGGCTTGTTTAAAACTAAATTAATAAACCGTAATAAGATAATTTACAAAATTGATCTTGTTTGCTTAGAATTAGTTTTTAGAAAAATAAAACTTAATACCCCGGATTTTGGTAAGCTGCTTTTTCATCAGCAGACATTTCCATTCCGTCGATTTGTCCTTGCGGAATTGGTCTTAGATAATGATGTGCGTCTATTGTTCTGGTTACTACTTCTGGTGTATGCTGTCCGTAGTTTGATCCTCCAATAGAATATTTTCCAGCAATTTCATTCCATTTCTGTGTTCTTACTAAATCATACCAACGATATCCTTCGCCAAAAAATTCACGTGAACGCTCTGCAAGAATGTAATTAATATCAATTATGGCTGGAGTTGCATTTGTCATAGCGGCGCTATTATCTTGAACTTTAGCTGTATTACCATTATTATCCCACTTCCATTTTCCAGCTCTAGCTCTTAATACATTTACCAGAGACCTAGCACTCAAAGATCCTGTAGCTCCTTTAACGGCTGCTTCTGCTGCAACCAGATATAATTCAGAGAATTTTGCTACTGGAAATGGTCTTGTGCTTCCCGCATTTGGCTGTCCTAATCCTCCCGCGTTATCTGTTCTGTAAGGTCCAAGTTTCCAGAAACCTGGGTATACAATTCTGCTAATACCTTTTGGAGAAATTACATAATCTGCTCTTCCTGGCAATACTCCAGCACCTACTCCGCTGTCACCTTGTCCAGACGGATAGGTAATTGGAGTTAATGGTTCATCATTAAGGAAGCTTAAAACAGCATCACCTGGTTTAATTGTCAAACCGTTAGCATTGGTCAACGTTGCTACGCCAGTAAGACCAGTACCTTGAAGATTCCAATTTCCTCTGAAAACTGCCGCAAATGTTCCGTCATATCTTGAATCATTCGTTTTGTCTGCAAAAGTATTGGTGAACACTTCAATAGGCGGAGCCATTCTTGTCCATGGACGTCCTAAAAATTGATTGGCTTCTCTCTGCACTGAAGAAACTGATGCTGCTCCGTTTTTACTTCTTATAGCAGTATAGTTCCAAGTCACCATCCAGCCTGAAAAGTTATCTGGAGCGCCACCGCTTCCGTACGTAAGGCTAGCTCCATTGTAATATTCGCTTTCCTGTGTATGGTCTGCAAAAAGCATTACTTCCTTATTTCTATCATTAGCTCCAGCATTAACATCATAATAAGAATCAAGCAGTCCATAAACCCCTGGATTATTAATTCCCTCTACAGCCAAATCATAAGCTTTTTGAAAGTACCACTGTGCATTATGCCCATCAGGATCTGTTCTTGGAGCATCTGGATAAGTTGGAATAGTATTTGGGTTTTCTAACCACCAAGCATAAGTAAGATATGCCTTTGCCAAAAATAATCTCGCTACAGTTTTAGTTACTGTACCTGTCAATCTAGGCACATCTGGAAGATCATTAACCGCTGTAACCAAATCTGGAAAAATGGCTTTTGTGTATACTTCAGGAACTGTATTACGTTTTGAATATCTTGAAGGCTTGCTGTTAAATTTTAATTCTCCAGCTCCTAAATCCAACGGTACACCTCCAAAAGTCTGCACCAAAAGAAAGTAATCAAACCCTCTAAAAAATTTAGATTCAGCAATTAGACTGCTGGCAACGCCTACGGCTGCACCATTTTCAATAATCCCACTCGCTGTATTGATATCGTAATACGAGTTATTCCACAAAACATCCGAGCGGCTTGAATTTGGGTTTATAATTCCGACACCCGACAAATCGTGATCTTTAAAATTCCCGTCTGCACTCTGCGCATAGGTTGCTTCATCTGTCCCTGTTTGGCAAGCATTATAAAAATAGGCCTGTCCATATATCCAGCGTAAATGTGCATAGTGAGAAGTTAGTCCCTGTTTAACACCTTGTTCGGTTTTAAAATAACCTGGTTCATAAAAGTCATGAGGCTTTTCCTCTAATATATCGGAACAGCTTGCCAATGAAAGTAAAACCGTAGATCCTATAATTAAATTTTTAAAAATATATCGTTTCATATCTGTTCTGATTAAAATGTTAAATTAAGTCCAAATAAATAATTTCTGGTTGCAGGAGTATTAGTTCCGATAACAGAAAATCTTCTTTGATAAGAGGCAACAGCTTGATTTTCGTCACCAAATGAATTAGTTTCAGGATCCATTCCAGATTTATCATGATAGGGAGAAAATAAAACAAACGGATTCTGCACGGTGAAATAAAGTCTTAATTTATCAATGCCTAAATTTCTTGTAAAGTCCTGATCAAGAGTATATCCAAGAGTCATTGCTCTAATTTTCACATAAGAAGCATCAAAGTATCCCATTGTCGACATGTATTTAGGATTATCACCGCTTCTGATACCTCTCGGATTAGGAAACTCTCCGTCTCTGTTATCTGGAGTCCAGTAATCTACATCGACGTTGCTTCTACGTCCGTTTAAAAGGTTCATGTAGCTTGCTCCCCCATATAATGTGCTTATTAACACACCTCCGCTTTTAAATGCTCCTACTGCATTAAAATCAAATCCTTTGTACGTTACATTCGTATTGAAACCTCCCTGAAAATCTGGATCTGTTTCTATAATCTGGCGATCGTTTGCATTGATGGCACGAGTTGGCGAACCATCTGCATTATACTCTCCTGTATATTTCACTTTAATCGATCCTACAACTGTACCTTGCTGATTAATTCCTGTTGGCCCCGGCTCAAGAATTGACATATAGGGATCGCCTTCCTGCCAGATTCCAACCTTTTCATAGTCAAAGATTGAATTAATATTATATCCAACAAACCAGTTGTTTGTTTCGTCACGGCTAGCACCTGATGCTAAAGCAACAAGTTTGTTTTCGTTTTTATAGAAGTTAACTCCCACAGACCATGTCACACCTTTAGGATTATCAAGAATGACCCCGTTCAATGAGATTTCATAACCTTTATTTTGTGTTTCTCCCACATTCGCCACATAGCTGCTTACACCAGATGTTGCTGGAAGCCCCACGCGCTGCAATAGATTTTTTGTATTTGTTTTATAATATTCGACCGTACCAGATAAGCGATTATTAAAAAATCCGAAATCTAAACCATAGTTCCATGTAGTTGAAAACTCCCATCCCAAATTAGGATTTGGAAGCTCAGTAACATATACTCCTGTTGAATTATTGCTTCCAAAATTGTATGGTCTTGTGCTTAAAGCCCCCAGTGTTGCGTAAGGAGCTACTGCTTGATTTGAAGTTTCTCCATACCCAGCTCGCAATTTCAATAAATTAATATATTTAACATCTTTAAGAAATGACTCATTTGAAAGTGTCCACCCAGCAGATACTGCAGGATAAGTTACCCATTTGTTGCCAGGAGATAATCTTGATGAACCGTCAGAACGAACTGTTCCAGATATAAAGTAACGGTTATCATAAGAATACATTAACCTCGCCATATAAGATGTCAATCCCCATTGTGTATAATCCTGATCTGCAGGGTTAATTACAGCTTCTTCTTCACTTTGCCCTAAATTATAAAATTGGAAAGCATCAGAAGTAATACCATTTCGAGTCACTCTTGAACTTTGTCCTGTATATTGTTCATTCGAATATAGACCTACAAAATTTACGGTATGCTTTTCTGCAAAAGTTTTATCATAAGTCAGTAAATTTTCCAACAGCCATTGTGTCGACCAACCGTTTGTGATTGCCGCATTAGAAAGTGTTGTCGGGTTTACGTCAAAAACCCCTTGACCTTCATAATATCCAGCATTTGATGTACGTAAATTCAAACCTGTATTTAGCCTGTATTTTAGACCGTCAATACCAGGTATTTTAACTTCTGCAAAAATGTTATTGTAAGAACTGAAAGCTCTATTTAAATTAACATAGGCATCTCCTAAATTTTCAATAGACTGTCTAGTATAAACCCATTGGTCATCTGCGGCCATGCTAACTGTTCTTTTCAAAGAACCATCTGCATTGTAGGGATTAGCAAGCGGTGAAGTTGCTAAAACAGTTCCTGTTCCGATATTATCACCGTTTGTAATGCTGTAATTGCTATTGGTATTGAAACCTATACGAATAGATCGATTAATTTGCTGATCTAAACCTGCTCTAAGGCTAAAACGCTCGTAGCTTTGACCAGGAAGAACTGATTCTTCTTTGTAATATCCTAAACCTGCATTGTAAGCACCAGTTTCGCTTCCTCCCGAAACGCTAAGATCATGGCTGATCATTTCACCAGAACCGTATAGTGAATTTTGCCAATCTGTGTTTACATTTCTTTTCTCATCAACACCATCCACATATAAACCTGAATAATCGCGGAGAGCTGCAAATTTAGAACCATCCATCATAGGATATTTTGAGAAAACCTGTTTAATCCCGCTAAAACCATTATAAGAAAATGTAGCTTTCTGATTTTTTCTTCCTTTTAAAGTAGTTACTAAGATTACACCATTTGCACCACGAGAACCATAAATAGCTGTAGCAGAAGCATCTTTTAAGATATCCACAGATTTAATATCTGCAGGATTAATATCTCCAATAGAACCCGCAAATGGAACTCCGTCCAATACTACTAAAGGATCATTGCTACCTGTAAGAGATCTTGTTCCACGAATCCTTATCTGCATTGCAGCACCAGGTTTAGAAGATGTTTGCGTCATCTCAACCCCTGGAAGCCTTCCTTGCAAAGCTTGGGTAATATTGGCGGCAGGCACTTCATTTAGTTCTTTTCCACCTAAAGAAGCAACTGATCCTGTAACAGCCTCCTTAATTTGAGTACCGTATCCGATTACAACTACTTCTTTTAAGGCATTTGAATCTTCTTCCAAAAGCACATTAATCTTAGTCTGTCCGTTAACACTAATTTCTTGGCTTTTAAAACCTATAAAGCTAAAGACAAGAACACCGTTTGTAGGAGCACTTATGGCATAGTTACCATCGAAACCTGTACTTACTCCGTTTTTTGCTCCTTTTAGATTAACATTCACACCAGGAATTGGACCATTTGCATCCGAAACTGTTCCTGTAATTGTAGTTTGTGCCTTAATTTGCATTGAGACCAAAAACAATAGGATCAAAAAACCGAAGCTTTGTATGTGCTTCGATTTACTTGTAATAAAAAAATTATTCATAAAAATTGATTTAATTATTAAAATTGGTTTTTGTTAGTTAGTATTTTTTTAACACTTTAAAAGTTACAATGGAACACTTACTTCATAAGTGTAGTTATTACAAATGTAGAAAAATATTTTCCACACACAATCGGTTGTGTAATTTTTTATTGAGAAGTACAAAAAAAATACCTTATAAAAAAATATTTACTTCATAATTAACCTTAAAAAAATAATAATATCATAAATTAAACTACAACGTTGTAGGTATCTTTAGTGAAAATTTCATGTTCTGGGAATATTCTTAAATAAAACATAAAAATGAAAAAATCTGCATTTATATTTGAAAAAACTTAAATTATCTCGTTTAGAAAATCGCTAAGAAATAAAAATTTCCAGTAAAATCGTACATTACCACGTAACTAACTGATAAACTAATAGCTAACATTCAAAAATCCTTTTACAAAACAATCGATTGCTTGTTTGCACAAAAAAACCTTTCATTTTCACGAAAGGTTTTTGAAACAAATTTTAGAATAAAATAAACTTTTTTGTCTTTCCTAAAACAATTTTGACTGTAACAAAGTCTTTAATATAAATGCAACAAGATTATCTCCATTATGAATCTTTCTATAATATAAGTCATAAATATATTGCCCAAGAACAACGTTCTAAAACTATCACATCAATTAATATGTAATAAATGAAAAAGCCAATATTTAAAAATTGAAAGTTGAATTGTGCATTCCAAAATATTTCATCTTTTACACATTCAAACTCTGGTTAAATATTAGATACATCTAAAAAAATGATCGAGCAATTGAATGACTACACTTCCATTTTACACAATTAATTTAATATCAATCACTACAAACCACAATATTTATCATAAAAAACAATCAATAACACAATAAAACGGCGATATTTTTTTTTGAACAAACTCTTTACTTAAATTATTTTTCTTTTCTTTACACAATCGGTTGTAATTTATTTTTAAATGAAAAAATACAGCACTCCATCTATCGAAAAATCAGAAAAAATATTCCTATGAAAACAAAAAAATTAAAATATCAGATTCTTATATTATTCTCATTTTTGTGTTCTGCCCAAAATAACATAGCAAAATATCCTTTTCAAAATACTGATCTCACTTTTGAAGAACGAGTAGAAAACTTAGTGGAACAATTAACATTAGAGGAAAAAGTAGCACAAATGCTAAATGCTGCACCTGCCATACCAAGGCTTGGAATTCCTGCTTATGATTGGTGGAATGAAACTTTACACGGTGTAGCAAGAACTCCCTTTAAAACAACCGTTTTTCCGCAGGCTATTGCGATGGCCGCAACTTTCGATAAAAATTCACTCTTCAAAATGGCCGATTATTCTGCTCTAGAAGGCAGGGCTATTTACAATAAAGCTGTTGAGCTTAAACGAACAAATGAACGTTATTTAGGACTTACCTATTGGACTCCAAATATTAATATTTTTAGAGATCCAAGATGGGGTCGCGGACAGGAGACTTATGGAGAAGATCCTTATCTGACAGCTGTTTTAGGAGATGCTTTTGTAAAAGGCCTTCAAGGAGATGATCCTAAATATCTAAAAGCAGCGGCGTGCGCAAAACATTATGCAGTACATAGCGGACCAGAATCTTTGCGTCACACTTTTGATGTTGATGTAACACCTTATGAACTTTGGGATACCTATTTACCAGCTTTCAAAAAATTAATCACAAGCTCCAAAGTTGCGGGAGTTATGTGTGCCTATAATGCGTTTAGAACGCAACCTTGCTGTGCCAGCGATATTTTAATGAATGACATTCTAAGAAATGAATGGAAATTTACTGGTTATGTCACATCTGACTGCTGGGCAATTGACGATTTTTTTAAGAACCATAAAACGCATCCTGATGCGGCATCTGCTTCAGCCGACGCAGTGCTTCATGGTACAGATATTGACTGTGGAACAGATGCTTATAAATCTCTTGTTCAAGCGGTGAAAAATGGGCAAATTACTGAAAAACAGATTGATGTTTCTGTAAAACGTCTTTTTATGATCCGTTTCAGATTGGGTATGTTTGATCCTGTATCAATGGTAAAATATGCACAGACTTCAAATTCCGTTCTAGAATCAAAAGAGCATAAAGAACATGCTTTAAAAATGGCTAGACAATCTATAGTACTGCTTAAAAATGAAAAAAATACACTTCCATTGAGCAAAAAACTGAAAAAGATTGTTGTTTTGGGGCCAAATGCAGATAATTCAATTTCTATACTTGGAAATTACAATGGAACACCATCCCAACTAACAACAGTTTTACAAGGCATTAAAGAAAAAGTAAGCCCTGAAACTGAAGTAGTTTATGAAAAGGCCATCAACTTTACAAATGATACATTACTGGTTTATAAAGATCTAAAGAGCCGTTATTCTTATGAAGGGAAACAAGGCTTTAAAGCTGAATATTTTAATAACAATACATTATCTGGCGAACCTGAAACTACAAGAACTGAATCTGAAATAAATAATTTCTGGCAAGAAGGAGAAATGGTTACTAAAAACATCAAAGCAAATCATTTTTCAGCACGTTACACTACCCATTTTAAAGCAGATGAAGATGGTTCTATAACTTTTGAAGTCGCTGCAGATGACGGTTATAGGTTTATTATTGACGGAAAAGAAGTTATAGGCGCCTGGAAAAAAAACAGATGGGGAGCAAAAACCTACAAACTGCAAACCAAAAAAGATTCTGTTTACAAATTAGTGCTAGAATACTGGCAAGGTGAAGGAAAAGCGGAAGTATCTCTGCAAACGGGAAATTTTATAAAAACAGATTTTGCTAATTTAATTGAACGCCATAAAAATGCAGATGCCTTTATTTTCGCTGGAGGTATTTCTCCTCAGCTTGAAGGAGAAGAAATGCCTGTTGATGCGCCAGGGTTTAAAGGAGGAGACCGTACTTCTATCCTACTTCCAGAAGTACAGACTAGACTTCTAAAAGCGCTTCAATCGTCTGGAAAACCAGTAATTTTTCTCATGATGACTGGCAGCGCGATAGCTGTGCCTTGGGAAGCAGAAAACATTCCTGCAATACTTAATATATGGTACGGTGGACAATCTGCTGGAACTGCCTCTGCTGATGTTCTTTTTGGCGATTATAATCCTGCAGGAAGGCTTCCTGTGACTTTTTACAAAAGCGACACCGATTTACCCGCTTTTGTTGATTATAAAATGGATAATAAAACATATCGTTACTTTAAAGGCACTCCTTTATACGGATTTGGTTATGGTTTAAGCTATACTGAATTTAAATACAGCGGAGTAAAAGCTCCTGCAAAAATAGAAAAAGGACAATCAGCTACTATTTCTGTTAAAGTAACCAATACTGGAAAAATGGAAGGGGAAGAAGTTGCACAGCTTTATCTAATAAATCAAGATACATCAATAAAGTCTCCTTTAAAGAGCCTCAAAGGATTTGAAAGATTTAATTTAAAGCCTGGCCAGAGTACAGTGATCAATTTTACTCTTACTCCAGAAGATCTTTCTTATGTAACAGAGAGTGGAACTTTAAAATCATATGAAGGTAAAATTAAAATTTCAGTTGGAGGATTTCAGCCAGATGAAAAAAATCAGTCAAAAAACAATATCATAACTCAAACTTTAGAAATAGAAAAATAATTAATCATTTCTTCTTTATAGTGCTTTTCAATTTTTTTAAAACCGAACAAAATTTCTGTGGCAAAACCGTGGCACATTGCCTATTGAAAATAAAGAATTTAGCAAAATTGGAATATCGTAAGCCACCTTACGAATAGATTAAACAAACAAATAACATGGAAAAAACAATTCTTTCCTGTTGCGTTTGAATTCGTATATTCGGCCTTTATTTTGAAAAAAGAGAATGATTGCAAAATTGAATGAAAAAAAATCCTATCCCTGGATTGTTGTTGGCCTGCTTTGGTTTGTTGCTTTATTGAATTATTTAGACCGACAAATGCTCTCCACTATGAAATCAGCGATGATGGATGACATTCCTGAATTGGCTAAAGCTGAAAATTTCGGTCTTTTGATGGCCGTTTTCCTTTGGATTTATGCGCTTATGAGCCCTGTTTCTGGAATTATAGCCGATAGGTTTAACCGAAAAAGAATCATAATAGGCAGTCTTTTTATTTGGTCTGGGGTGACTATGGCGATGGGTTATGCCACAACTTTCAATCAGATTTATATTTTACGCGGTATTATGGGTTTTAGCGAAGCTTTTTACATTCCGGCCGCCTTATCCTTAATCGCAGATTACCATCAGGAAAAAACACGCTCTTTTGCAATTGCGATTCATACCACTGGAATTTATTTAGGACAAGCGCTCGGTGGTTTTGGGGCTACTATTTCTAAATATTTTTCCTGGCATTTCAGCTTTCATTCCGTAGGTTTATTCGGTGTGCTTTACAGTTTAATATTGATATTTTTTATACAAGAAAAGAAAACGTACTTCTTAGATACCACAAAAAAGTCCTCTATCAGCATTGAATTCAGACAAATGTTCAAAGGATTGGGAATACTATTCGGTAATATCTCCTTTTGGGTTTTGCTCTTTTATTTCTCTGCACCAAGTTTACCGGGCTGGGCGGCCAAAAACTGGTTACCTACTTTATTTACCGAAACTTTACATTTGGACATGTCTCTGGCGGGTCCAATTGCAACGGTAACCATTTCGATGTCTTCCTTTTTTGGCGTTTTAATCGGAGGTGCCATTTCAGACAGATGGGTGATGAGACATCTTAAAGGAAGAATTTACACCAGCGCTATTGGATTGTTTCTTACCATCCCGGCATTGTTTTTATTTGGCTATTGCTGTGACATAACCGCTATTGTTTTTGGCGCTGTCCTTTTTGGACTTGGATTTGGAATATACGACACCAACAATATGCCTATTCTTTGTCAGTTTGTTGCTCCCCGATACAGGGCTACGGGATATGGAATTATGAATTTTGCAGGTATTTCAGCCGGAGCTGTTATCACAGAGTTTTTAGGAAAAGCCGCTGATAATGGAGGAATGAGGCACGTTTTTGTACTGCTTTTATTTGTAGTTTTTACTGCAATTGTTTTACAACTCGTAAGCCTGCATCCAAAAACTATTGATATGATTGATGAGAATTAGCTTTCAATCTAAAAAAGAGACAAGTTTGGATATTAAATAAAATAACTTTACATGAAAGCCTTATTATTTATTATCCTTTCTATTTTCCATAAAAGTTACCAAATTCGTTACTGAGCATGGAGAGAAAAACTTCTTATTTGAATCTGGATCAACTGTCCCATTTGAGACAATTCCAACAAGTAAACCATTTTCATCTACTAATGGAGCCCCACTAAGTCCTCCGAATTTCTCTGGCACAAGAATATCTTTTAATAAAATGCGATTTGAAATTGTTTTATAATATTCAAATTCATATACCCTTTGAGGTCCATTTTCCATCGTTCTGGTCCAACCCACAACATATAATTTTTCTCCCTGAACTAAAGGAGTGTTTCTCATTTCCAAAGGTATAATACTGGAAGAGTTTTGCTTTATGGAAAATACCAGCCAATCATTATCATAAGTTGACTTGGCTTCCAATAACTCAGACTTGTCTTCGTTTAATAATTTATCACAAATTACAATTTCGGACTTATTGTTTAATGGGTATAATACCCAATTTTTAATATAGCTCTCCAACGACAGGGTTGTCATTTTTTCGGGCTTAATAATCTTAAGTATATGTTTTGCTGTTACAGCAAATGTTTCATTGTTATATTTTATAAGAAAGCCGCAACTGAATTTTGGCTGGTCATATTTCGTGTTTACAAATTCGATCCCGTTCACCAAAGCGATTTCTTTAAATACTTTATTTGAAGAAATCTCCTGTCCGTAGCAGCCTGCTATCCACAAAATCGAAATAGCAGAAAAAAGTTTAAATTTCATAATAGTACCAAATTTAGAGTTCACTATCAGCCAATGCAAAACTTCCTTTTCTTGAATGCTGAGTTTCAAATATAGAAAAACAAATGTTATAAATGATAGAAGAGATTCACGAAAACAGAACCGGGATCATTATAAAATACAAGCCCGCTTCAACCAAATGAAAAAAACCGCCTTGAAAAAATCAAGACGGCTTTCAGAAATAACTAACTAAAATTTATGGTTTAAGCTCTGTAAACTTCGAATCTAATTCAAAAGCTTTCTTCACTTTCTCCACTGTAAAAGGCGGAGCACATAAAGCGCCCGATTTGTATAGTTTTGACTTGGAGAAATATAATAGTGCTCTTAAAGAAGGATTACAAGGAAACTGGTAATCACATTCTTTTCTCTTTTATTTCACAAAAAAAAAGTCCTAATCAAATTAGGACTTTTTTTCTGATTTATTTCGATACTGAAATTGGAATAAATTTATTGTTTTGATTTTTTAGGCGGCAAAAATTTAGGTCTTTCTGGGTTATTAGATAGTATCCATCCTGTTCGATACATCCACTCTGTCATTTTATGCAGTTTTGCAAAATCTATATTTTCAGATTCATCCATTGGGGTGTGATATTGACTGTGAAGTACACTGGTAAAAAAAACGGCAGGTATTCCTTTTTGCGCATAAGGAACATGATCAGATCTAAAGTAAAAGAATTCAGGATGTTCTGGTCTATCCCAAAGTTTATCGAGTTCAAATTTAGGTCCTTCGTCATTTGCTTTTTTAGCCACAGCTACAAGATCAGGAGAGTTTTGATGCGGATCGCTTGAACCTAAAAGTGCTGCTTGGTTGATATCATTTCTACCTATCATATCGCCGTTCAAAACTGCAATTATATCTTTTTCTGGTACTGTTGGATGCGAAGCGTACCAGCTTGAACCTAATAAACCGCGTTCTTCTGATCCATGAAATACAAATAAAGCTGTTCTTTTTGCAGGCTGTTTTTTATAAGCTCTGGCAATAGCCAGCATTGCCACACAAGTACTAGCATTATCATCTGCTCCATTATAAATAGAATCTTGTCCGTATTTCTGTCTTACACCATCGTGATCTTGATGTCCGCTGAAAAGCACATATTCGTTTTTTAATGCAGGGTCTTTTCCGTCTATTTTTCCAACAACATTTACAGATGGGTATTTGTAAGTTTCAGAAATTACTTCAGCCGATAAAAGGTCTTTGGTATTTTTTAAAAATTCTAACTGATCGTGATGAACCCAAAAAGCAGGCATTCTTGGCGGAACAGGCATTTTATCTCTATATCCTTCGATACCATAAACGCCGCGTTTCAACTGTGGCTCTACTTCTCTCCAGCTTTTTTCGCCTAATTCATCTGCCACAATAATAAGAGCTGCAGCACCTCTATAAGCTAGATCTTCGTAATATTTCTGTTTTACAAATCCTGGATAACGTCTTTCAAAAAGTGAAATATTATCTGAAATTCCTTCTTTAGATGCTAGGATTACAACGGCTTTTCCTTTTACATCTGTTTTTCTGATTTCATCTGCAGAAACTTTACCTAAAAAAAGTATTGGAGCTTCAACTTTGTTTGTAGTCGTTTCAGCAACTAAAACCTCATTCCACAATTTAAAATCTTTTTGTCCAATCTTAAATTTGGTGTAATTGGTAACCTGATGTCTATACAAATCGAAAAATTGAAAAAAAGTGCCATCATCTCCTGCGGGAGACATTCCGGCTTCTTTTGCTTTTTCGGCCAGCCACATAGAGACTTTTAATTCGTCTAAAGTACCCGCTTCACGTCCATTAAAATGGTCTCCTGCCATTTGGTACATATCTGTTTTAAGATCTTTTACCGTAATTGCACCAACTAATGGCTTCTTTACTGTCTGCGAAAAAACCGCCTCGCAGCATAAACTAAGTAATATAAATAACTTCTTTTTCATAATTAAAATCAAATTAAAGAATTAAGATAATTTCTTGCAAAAAAAGAAGGGCTTGAAAAAAGACAAATCTATACTTTTTATAAATATCCTTTAATATAAAATACTTTTTTTATAGTATTTTATTCAATTCTCAATTAAAACAAGACTTAACCTACAATAATTTAAATACGGTTCTGAAACAGGATTGAATCTTATGCAAAATTGAAACGTTTATTTTTACAATAATTTAATATTTTATTCATAAAATAGTAAAACAGTATTTTTGAAGGCATATTTTAGATAAATAATCTCTGTTTGAAAAAAAATAAATAATATTGCTGAATTGATTGTTACTTAAACATGGCTCAAAATTCAAATATTGACGAAAAAAAACTTCTTTTTGAGTTATCTCAAGGAAGTGAGCTTGCTTTTACAACGGTATACAACCAGTACAAAAATATTGTTTACTCTACTGCTTTAAGAATTACAAAATCAAGAATCCAGGCAGAAGAAGCGGTTCAGGATATCTTTTTAAAAATATGGCAGAATAGAGATAATTTAGCTGAAATAACTGATTTTGAGAGTTATCTTTTTATAATTTCCCGCAATCATTTATTCAATTCAATAAAGAAAATTGCTCGAGAAACGAATCTCATATCAGAATTTGATCAGAAAGAAAGTGCTATTATAGATACTGACAGCAATATTAAGGATGAGCAGTACAATACTATTTTGAATCAAATAGTAGAACAACTGCCACCGCAACAGCAAAAAGTGTATCAAATGGCAAAAAGAGATGGTCTCAGCCATCAAAAAATTGGGGAAGATTTAGGAATTTCAACTGAGACTGTAAAAAAACACATGGCTCAGGCTTTAAAATTTATACGTCTTAAAATTTCTCCATACATGAATATGTTCATGTCGCTTCTTCTTTTTTTCAAACTTTAGTCTAAAGGTTTTTCTTTCAAAAAAGCCTCTTTTTACATTTTTTTACATTTTTTTCACTTTCCACTACTCCCTCCCCTTTTTTAAATGGTCTTTATATAAAATGGACATGATAAACATGTTCTATCCCTAAAATTTGAAGGGCTGAAAAAAAAAAAAAAAAAAATCCAAATCTATCATTAACTAACAAGAACTAATTTAATCTACGAAAAAATGTCGCAAAAAAAATTCGAAGAATTATTTGAAAGCTATCTGCAGAACAATTTATCTGACGCAGAACAGCAGCAAATGATGGAAATAATTCAGCAGGGTGCTTATGATGATTTCCTTAAAGGAAAAATTCATGATATGCTGAAAGTAGGTAATGTTACAGATGTAATGGACAAAAAACAGAGTGATGATGTTCTAAACTACATTTTATCTCAACCACAAAATGAACCTAAAGTGGTGGATTTAAATCCGAAGAGACGAAGAAAAGTAGTTTTACAATCTCTATTTGCGGCCGCAAGTATTGCTTTGCTAATTGCTTTGGGTAATTCATTATTCTTTAAACAAGAAACAGTTCTTCCTGCTACGCCTAAGCTTCTAGAAGTTGTTGCAAAAAACACTTTAATTGATTTTAGCGGTAAACAATTGGTTCATCTTCCAGACGGAAGTACGGTTTTACTAAACGATAACAGTACTTTGAAATACGATCAGGATTCTTTTGATTCTAAAACTCGTGAAGTAACACTAACTGGAGAGGCTTTTTTTGATATTAAACACAACCCACAAAAACCATTTATCGTACATACTGGTAAAATTCAGACTCGCGTTTTAGGAACTGCTTTTAATATTAATGCTAAAAATTCTTCAGACAATGTTGAAGTTACGGTTGCACGAGGTAAAGTTCAGGTTGGAGATACCGAAAAAATCTATGGTGTAATTATTCCTAATCAGCAGATTAAAGTCAATAAAACTACTTTAAACTATCAACAAAATACAATTAGCGCTGCCGTTGTAACCGAATGGAAAAGCAATTACTTGATTCTGGATGATATTAATATGGCTGAAGCTGTTTCTTTAATATCTCAAAAATACAAAGTGCAGATTTTAATTTCGAATGAAAAAATTAAGAACTGCAGAATTACCGCAAGTTTCTTAAATGAAGAAGATTTAGATCACGTCTTGAAAGTAATTAGCAGTGTTTTAGAAACAGAATACAGATACAATAAAGCTGGAGCTGTCATTTTAGACGGTAAAGGCTGTGAGTAGTAGAGAAGAAAGAAGAAAGAAGAAAGAAGAAAGAAGAAAGATTAAAGATTAAAGATTAAAGACGACAAAATAAAAGCGGACTAACCTCCTACTTAGAAAGCTTAGAAAATAAATATTAACCTCTAAAAACAAAGACCAATTAACCAAAACTAAATTAAAAAAGCCATCTAGCTCCTACACCAGATGGCCGAGATTTTTAACAATTAATCCAGTAACCATTAAAAAACAAGCAAATTTATGAAATTACGCTGTAAAACAACCATGTTTGACAGTGAAAAGAATTCGTCTTTTTTTCACTTGTCAAAAAAAACCATTATGATTATGCGAATCAGTTTATTCCACATTTTTTTACTGACCTGCGGCACTCATATGATTTTCGCAACCGAAATGAGTGGTCAGAATTTAGAGTCTATATCTGTTGATATTGAACTGCATAATCAGGATATTAAAACGCTGTTTAAAACTATAGAAAATAGAACGGGACTACTGTTTGCGTATCAGCCGCAGATTATAAAAGATTTTCCGAAAGTAACAACTCAGCGCGGACGTCGAAGTGTTAGCGACATTTTGAACACTGTATTTCAAGGTACTAATTTAGTCTATAAACAGGTGGATAAAAATGTAGTTATTTATAAAAAAGAAACTTCTAAAACTCCTGAAAAAACACAAAATGAAAAGGATGTAGACTTTATGCTGAACGGAAAAGTGCTTGATGAAAACGGACAGCCTTTACCAGGGGTTTCTATAGCAGTTGTAGGTGGCAATAAACAAGGAATTTCTGATTTTGACGGACAGTTTTTTATTCAATTACCAAAAGGAAAACATGTTTTAAAAATATCTTACATAGGGTACAAAACACAAGAAGTTACTGTTGAGAATCAAACTACAATTACAATCAAAATGCAGCCCGATTTGGCTAAATTAGACGAGGTTGTGATTATTGGATATGGTACAACGACTAAAAGAACTTCGACAGGATCTGTGGTTAAAATTACTGCCGAAGATATTGAAAAACAGCCTATAACAAACATCCTTCAAAGTTTACAAGGTAGAACTCCTGGAGTATATGTTTCTCAAACTTCTGGTTATGCCGGTAGTAATATGAATATTAGTATTCGTGGTCGAAACTCTATTACGGGTGACAATCTTCCTCTTTATGTTATTGACGGTGTTCCTTATATTGGAGATGACATTAAAGAACAAGTTCAAACAAATAACGTAATTAGAGGTGCTCAAAAAAGAACTAGCCCTTTAAATATTATTAATCCTAATGATATTCAAAGTATCGAAATTCTTAAAGATGCAGATGCAACTGCTATTTACGGTTCTAGAGGAGCAAATGGTGTAGTACTTATAACAACCAAAAAAGGAGAAGCTGGAAAAACAGTCTTTACGGTAAACACTACTTCTGGATTATCTGAAGTGGCAAATAAAATAAAAACTCTAGATACGCCAACTTATCTTAATATGCTTCGCACTGCATATAAAAATGCAAATGCAACACCTAACAACTTTTCAACTGGTATAGCGCTTACAGATTTTGATCCAAATGCTTATACTGATTGGCAAGAGAAATTAATAGGCGGTGCGGCTAATTTTAATGACTTTTCTGCAAGTTTAAAAGGCGGAAACGAAACTACTAACTTTTTATTAAGCGCTGCATATCATAATGAAACTACTGTAATACCAGGAGATTTTGGTTATAATAAATTTTCAACCAATTTTAATGTTAACCATAGTACAATGGACAAAAGGCTTAAGTTGGGAGCTTCGGTGATTTTTGCTACAGACAAAAACAAACTGCCTTTTTACGACATTACAAACTATGCTGTATTAACCGCACCAAATCATACTGTTTACAACGCAGATGGAACTTATTACTGGTCGCCTACTTATTTCAGTGATGTAAATCCGCTTGGAGCTTTGGACAGAAGAGTAGAAGATAAAGGAACAAACTTAATAACTAGTTTTAGTGTTCAATTTGAAATTTTAAAAGGACTTTCTTTTAAAACTGATTTAGGATACGGAAGAGCACAAATGACAACCGAACAGTTTTTACCTGCATCAGGAATTAACCATGTTTACTATACTGCTAATAATATTTCGCTAAATGCTTCAAGATCTTATACATTATCTGTAAACAATACCAATAATTTCACTATTGATCCGCAATTAAATTATAATACTTCTTTATGGAAAGGTAATCTTACCGCTCTTGTTGGAGGATCATGGCAGACTAGAAAATCAGACATGCCAACTTATTTAAGTTCATCTGTGTATAGTTCTGACAATCTTATAGGAATTACTGGTTCTGCTGGAAATGTAACTTCTTCTAATGGTTCGTCTGAGTACAAATATATTTCACTTTTTAGTAGAGTTAATTATAATATTGAGAACAAATACATTCTTAATTTAACTTACAGAAGAGATGGTTCTTCTCGTTTTGGAGAAAACAAACGTTATGGCGATTTTGGATCTGTAGGCGCTGCTTGGGTATTTACAGAAGAAAAATTCTTAAAAGACAATTCATGGCTGAGTTTTGGTAAAATTCGCTCTAGTTATGGAAAAATTGGAAGTGATGATATTCCTGATTATGGTTATGCTTCTACTTATCTAACCTCTACATATGGAGTAGGAAATGCAGCAATGGCTCCGGCAAGAATTGCAAATCCAAATTTTCAATGGGAAGTTACCAATAAATTTGAGGCTGCTTTAGATTTGAGTTTCTTAAATGACAGAATTGCTTTTACTGCAGCTTATTATAGAAATCTTTCTTCTAATCAATTAGTGCCTACAACACTTAGTCCGCAAGCAGGATTTCCAAGTTTTCAGGCAAATTTAGATGCTGAAGTTGAAAATAAAGGGATAGAGTTTACATTGACCACAACAAATATTCGTAATAAAAACCTAAACTGGAGTACTTCATTTAATATTTCTAAGAATGAGAACAAATTACGTTCTTTCCCAGGAATTGAAAACACAAGTTCGTACTCTCAATATATTGTAGGAAGACCATTAAACAGTAACTATTTATATAATTATACTGGTACAAATGCAGCGGGTATTGCTCAGTTTGAAGATGTTAATGGAGACGGAAGAATTTCTACCGGATTTGCAGAAACAAATGTTGGGGACAGAAAATATTATGGACCAGCATATCCTGAATATTATGGCGGAATTTCAAATTCTATCACTTACAAAGGATTTGCACTTGACTTCTTATTCCAATTTGTAAAACAAGAAGGACGAAACCTGCTTTCTACAATTGCAATACAGCCAGGCTATCCTTACGGACTTGCCAATTATCAAGTTGATGATTATAATGATTACATAGCACAAGGAAATGTTTTAAGTACTAATTACCAGCAAAGTTATAACAATTACATAGGTTCAAATGCAATGATTGTTGATGCCTCTTTTATCAAATTGAAAAACGTGAGTGCATCTTACACTATTCCATTAAGTGAAAGAAGTCAAAAAATCATTAAAAATGTTCGTATTTCTTTACAGGGACAAAATTTAGTAACCTTTACTAAATACAGAGGATTTGATCCAGAAACTCAAGGTTTAGCTTTACCACCATTACGTACTATTACACTAGGAACTCAGTTAACATTTTAATCAAAAAAACATGAAAAATAATTCTATAAAATACACGTATATATTTTCGTTTTTTCTTTTAATCGGATTAACGGGTTGTGATGAAATGCTGGAAGTTGAAATTCCAAAGAGCCAGCTTCCTTCTTCTACTATATACATTTCAGATCCAACTGCAGAAGCTACGATAAATGGAATTTATCAAAGTATGGTAACAGGCTTAAGTTATGTGAGTACTATACATTATATGCCTGGAGAAACAGCAGATGAACTCATATTAAGATCACAGCTTACAGATGTTTATAACACAAACGAGATTCAGGATATTGATGGTCCAAATGGCAGTATGTGGACTGATTTTTACAAAACAATTTATAATGCAAATAATGCAATTGAAGGCATTACAGCAAGTACAGCACTTACTCCTGCAAAAGCTACACGATGGATTGCTGAAGCCAAGTTTGTAAGAGCATATTGCTATTTTTACATGACTAATTTTTGGGGAGATGTACCTTTAATTTTAACTACAGCTGTTGAAAAAACAGCTGTAGCGCCAAGAAATACTCAAACCGAAATTTACAATCAAATTGTACTTGATTTAACAGAAGCTTCTAAAGATTTGCCTATTAATTATAGTAATTATAATGCTAATCAACGTATTAGAGCTACAAAATGGGCAGCAGAAACATTACTGGCAAGAGTTAATCTTTATTTAGGTAAATGGACTGAAGCCGAATCTCACGCAAGTGCCGTAATCAGTCAGAATACAACCTATAAAATGATTACAGGGTTAACAGCTACTAACAGTCCTTTTATTGCTGATAATACTGAAGCAATCCTGCAGATCCCTTATTTTAATCTTGCATATGCTTACGAAGGAGCCGGATTGTTTCCGACTGGTGGAAAATATATTCTTCGTAAAGGGGCTACTTTATTTGAAACTGGAGATGCCAGAAAAACAAACTGGACAGATGTTGTTGCGGGAACTACATTTTTGGCGCCAAGAAAATATAAAAATGCCTATGTTGCTGCTCCTTTAGAACGTTCAACTGTATTAAGACTTGCAGAACTTTATTTAATAAGAGCTGAGGCAAGAGTAAAACTTAACAATATCAGCGGGGCACAGCAAGATATTAATGTAATACGCAACAGAGCATTATTAGCTAATACTACATTAACAGATCCTAACCAATTACTTGATTTAATTGCACTAGAAAGAGAACGTGAACTTTTTACAGAGTTTGGACACAGATGGTTTGACCTTAAACGAACAGGGAAAATCGATCAGGTTCTTAGTGTAATTCCAGGAAAAATCTGGGCTTCTACAGATAGTCTTTATCCTATTCCAGAAACTGCAAGACGTTCTAATCCCAACCTAACCCAAAATACAGGATATTAAATATTAAAAAATAACGCAGGAGTGTGCTTTAAAAACACGTTCCTGCGATTTTAAAAAACACTATGGAAACAACAACAATTGTAAGAGTTGAGGCTTTGTCGCATCAATATAGTAAGGATTGGGCAATACAAAATATAAATTTTGAAATTAAAACAAACAGAATTTTAGGTCTTTTAGGTTCTAACGGAGCTGGAAAATCTACTACAATGAATATTCTTTGCGGCGTTTTAAACCAAACCAGCGGTAATATTTTTATTGATGGAATTAACCTAAAAGAAAACCCTGTTGAAGCTAAAAAATTAATTGGTTTTTTACCCCAGACACCACCTTTGCATTTAGATTTAACAGTCGATGAATATTTGATTCATTGTGCAGAGCTTCGTCATGTAAAGAAAGAAGATTTAAAAAATGCTTTAGAAAAAGCCAAAGAACAATGCGGAATTTCACATTTCAGCAATCGCTTAATCCGAAATTTATCCGGAGGATATCGTCAGCGTGTGGGTATTGCGCAGGCTATTATTCACGAACCTAAATTAGTGGTTCTAGATGAACCAACAAACGGACTTGATCCTAACCAGATTTTAGAAGTTAGAAAACTAATTAAAAAGATCTCCAAAGACAAAGCCGTAATCTTTTCTTCTCATATTCTTTCTGAAGTTCAAGCAACTTGTCAGGATATCAGAATGATTGAAAACGGACACATGGTTTTTGCTGATACGCTTGATGCTTTCAACAACTATATCGAAGCAGATAAATTAACAGCAAGTTTTGAAAATCCTCCAAAATTGGAATCTTTAAGAGCTATTCCGGAAGTAACAAATGCTGTATTTCTTTCTCCTAAAAAAGTGCAGATAACATTTGAAGGAACGCAGGAAGTTGCGGAAAAAATCATTTCACTAAGCGTTCATAATGATTGGAAATTACGTGAAATTCAATTTGAAAAAGTTTCACTAGACGAAATCTTTGCCCAATTATCTAAAAAAGCCCCATCTAAAAACGCTATTCCTTCTTAAATAAAAAATATACAAATGAAAACAATATATAGAATTGCTAAAACAGAACTCAACACGATGTTCTACTCGCCTGTTGCTTGGGTTGTTTTAGTAATATTTTCAATCCAGTCTAGCTGGAAATTCTTTGGTACAATTGAACGTTTTGAAAAATCACAGAAAATCGGACAAGGCATGGATAATTTGTCTCAAGTTATTTTTTCTGGATTCAGCGGTTTATATACCGAAATGCAGACTTATTTATATTTGTACGTACCTCTTTTAACAATGGGATTGGTGAGTCGTGAGATTAACAGCGGTTCGATTAAATTGTTACTTTCTTCACCAATTAGAATTAAAGACATTGTATTGGGTAAATATTTAGCCATTGCCGCTTACTGCCTTCTATTTGTTGCAATTTTAGGATTACAAGTTGCAATTGCCTATTTCTCAATCGAAAATCTAGATCTTAAGTTTGCTATTTCTGGACTAATCGGATTATATCTATTGGTTTGCACCTATGCAGCAATAGGGCTTTTTATGTCTTGTCTTACTTCTTATCAAGTTGTCGCTGCCATTAGTACTTTGGTAGTTTTAGCAGGATTGAATTTTATTGGAAAACTTTGGCAGGATGTTGAAGTAGTAAAAGATATTACCTATTTTCTTTCAATCGCAGGCCGTGCCGACCAAATGCTTCAAGGTTTAATTATCAGCAAAGATGTATTCTATTTTGTTCTGGTAAGCGGTCTATTCATCGTATTGAGTATTTACAAACTTCAAACTGGAAGAGACGCGCAGACTATATCAAGAAGAGTTTTAAAATATACTTTATTAATAACTGTTGTCTTATCGTTTGGTTATATCACTTCAAGAGCACCGCTTACTTTTTACCACGATATGACCCGTAATAAAGACAATACATTAACCAAAAGCAGTTTAGATGTCGTTAATAAAATAGAAGGACCTGTTAAAATAACAACCTATGTCAATTTATTAGATATTAATTATTATATGGCAATGCCATACTCACAAAACTCAGATATTGCGAGTTTTGCAAAATATACCCGCTTTTTGCCTCAAATAGAAATGGAGTATGTTTATTATTATGACACTTCAACAAATGAAGCTTTGTACGCCCAGAATCCTGGATTAAACGACAAACAACTTGCCCAAAAAATGGTCGAGTCTCAGGGAATGAAACTTAAAAAATTATATTCTCCTGAAGAAATCAAAAAAGTAATCGATTTAGGGCCTGAACAAAACAGAGTAGTTAGAACAGTAGAATATAACGGAAAGAAAACTTTCCTGAGAATGTTTGACGACTTATTTAAAGCACCATTTGAAAAAGAAATCTCAGCTTCGTTAAAACGTTTAGTTTCTAATCCTGTGAAAATTGTGTTTGCAACCGGAAATATGGAACGCAGCATTGAAAAAAATGGAGATAAAAATTACAAGACTGGATTTAACGAAATAACATTCAGAAACTCATTAATCAATCAAGGATTTGAAGTTGCTTCTGTTGATATTAATGCGCAGAATATCCCTTCTGAAACTAATATTTTAGTCATTGCCGATCCTAAAACACAATTAAGTCAAGGTGCTGTTGACCGTATCAGCAAATATATTGATCAAGGTAAAAATTTAATGCTTTTGGCAGAACCAGAAACGAATTCGGCTTTGGCTTCTATCACAGAAAAATTAGGAATGAGTTTTACTAAAAAAACTTTAGTTCAGGCAAGCGAAACCAATTCACCAGACTTTTTAGTAACAGAACTGCAAAAAAACATTGATACGACGGTTATCAAATTAAGCAAGAATAGAAATAATAATCCTATTCCACTTATAAGCAGCAGCGGTATTACAGTGACAAAAGATGCAGGATTTAAAGTCACGCCTCTTTTAAAAACCAATAATCAGCCAGCTTGGGAATCTCATGCAGGAATTACATCCATTTCAGAAGATTTAAAAAAACAGCCTTCTATGAAAGAAATGCCTCTTGTGGCCGCTTTAACGAGAAACATCAATGGTAAAACACAAAAAATAATTGTTGCTGGAGATGCAGATTTTATGGGCAATGCCGAATTAAGTCGTGGCGGATCTGGAACTTTTCAATTTGTTACTGATATTTTTAGCTGGTTCAGTAATTACCAATTTCCAATTGATACTACACGTCCTGAGAAAACCGATAAAAAGATCACCATTAGTTCAAATCAAGTTTTTATCAATAAAATTATATTTATTGGACTGTTTCCATTACTGATTATATTAAGTGGTGCTTTTATTCTTATTCGTAGAAACAGAAGATAAAAAATAAAAAAAATGAGTACTAAAAAAAATATCATTGTTGCGTTAATGGCCTTGTCTTTTCAAGGCGCATTTTCGCAGTTCAAAACCACAATTCCGCTGCATAAAGACGTTACAACCGGAAAATTAAAAAACGGTTTAACGTATTATATTCTGCATAACGAAGAACCAAAAGACAGAGTAAGTTTTTACTTCGTTCAAAATGTCGGTGCTATTTTAGAAGATGACAATCAAAACGGATTGGCGCATTTTCTGGAACACATGGCGTTTAACGGAACAGAACATTTTAAAGGAAAAGGCATCATTAAAATGCTGGAAAAAAATGGAGTAAGTTTCGGAAAAGACATTAATGCTTACACCGCTCAGGACGAAACCGTTTACAACATCAGCACTGTTCCGGTTTCCAACGAAAAACTGATCGATTCTACACTTTGGGTTTTACACGATTGGTCTGGCTCTCTTTCTTTAACTAATGAAGAAATTGATGCCGAAAGAGGTGTAATTAGAGAAGAATGGAGAACGCGCCGTACAAGCGGTTTCCGTTTAAAAATGCAGACTGATCCTGTTTTATACAAAGGGTCTAAATACAGCAAAAGAGATGTTATTGGTGATTTAAATATCATCAATAATTTCAAATATCCTGAATTGAGAAACTACTACAAAAAGTGGTACAGACCCGATTTACAAGCTGTAATAATTGTTGGAGATATCGACGTAAAAAAAATGGAAGAAAAAGTGAAAGCTATTTTCTCTGGAATTCCATTAGCCAAAAAAGCTGCGCCGCGCACCTACTTTGAAATTCCGAAACACGACGAATTGTATTTTGGAACTGCGTCTGATAAAGAAGCTTCTTCGACTACTATTACTTTACAGTATGTTTTGGACGAACCTTTGGTGAAAGACAGCATTTTGAGCCGTAAAAACGTAATGAATTCTTTCTATACGAGTATTTTAAACAATCGTTTCAAAGAATTGATTTTGAAAAACCAAAGTGCCGCTTTAGGTTTAAAAACGTATTTCGAACCCATTTCGAGATTAAATACTTCGTTTAATATTTCGGCTGCAGGCAAAAAAGGAAAAACATTAGAAGCTTTTGAAGATGCTCTTACTGAAGCTGAACGTTTAAAACGTTTTGGAATTGCACAAGCAGAATTGGACAGAACTAAAAAGCTTTTTATAAGTTCTTATGATGATTTTTTAAGCAATAAAGATAAAGTTGACAATGACTCTTGGGCAGATAAACTGACGAATTATTTCTTAAAAGCAAAACCATTTCTTTCTGCCGAAGACGATTACAAATTAATTGTAGGCATTATCAAAAGCATTACTTTAGAAGAAATAAATACTTATATCAAAACCATTCAAAAACCGACAAATCAAGTAGTTTTAGTAACAGGTTCTGATGAAGATAAAGTAAATTTTCCAACTAAAGATGCGGTTGTTCAGGTAATGAAAAAAGTCGAAAACAAGACTTTGGAACCTTACACCAAAAAAGAAAATAATGAACCTTTAATTGCAAAAGAATTAAAACCTGCAGCAATCAAAAAGACATTTGAAATACCGGGAATTACAGCAGCAAAAGGATATACTTTAGAAAATGGTGCAAATGTAATTGTATTGCCAACAACTTATTCGCAAGATCAAGTTGTGCTTACAGCATTTTCGAAAGGCGGTAAATCTTTAATTAAAACCGAAGATTTGGCTTCTGCCGAAATCGCAACTACAATTGCAAAATCATCTGGTTTAGGCAATTTTGATAATATTGCTTTAAAAGAAAAACTGACGGGCAAAGTAGCACAGTCTGCGCCTTTTATTAGCGAAAATACGGAAGGTTTTCAAGGAGGTTCAAACAAAGCCGATTTCGAAACGATGCTGCAATTGCTCTATCTTTCTTTTGAAGCGCCGCGATTTGATCCAAATATTTTTAACTACTTAAAAGAGCAGTACAAAAACCGTTTACAAAACATCAAAAAAGACAACGGAAATACGTTTAAAGATTCTATTGCTTTAGCAAATTCTAATCACAGTCCGAGGACTTTTATTTTTGATGATAAATTCTTAGAAAATATTGATTTAAAGAAAGCAGAAAGCATTTACAGAGACCGAATCAAAAATGCTTCGGATTTTACTTTTGTTTTTGTGGGGAATATTCCTGATGGCGCTTTAGAATTGATTCAGAAATACATTGGGAATTTAAAATCAAATCCTGCTGTAAAAGAGACTTTTGCAGATCATAATATTGAGCCTAAAAAGGGAAAAACGGTTGTGCATTTTAAACGTCCGATGGAAGTGGCAAAAACTACTGTTTACTTAAATTTGACTGGAAAAACAGAGTACTCAAAAGAAAATGCAATGACAATGTACATCATTGGTGAATTGTTAGCAAAAAGATTCCTTCAGACTATTAGAGAAGAAGAAGGCGGCAGTTATGGTGTAAATGTTGGAGGAAATCTTGAATTAATTCCGAAACCATCATTCAGCCTTGCTTTGACTTTTGACTGTAATCCAGAGAAGCAGGAAAAATTAATGCAGATTGTCTGGAAAGAAATCAACGATTTAAAATCGAATCCAGTAAATGCAAATGACTTAGAAGACATTAAAAAAGCTTTATTGAAAAACAGAGAAGAATCGCTTAAAACGAATGCTTTCTGGTCAACAACACTATACAATTACAGCTTAAATCAGATTCCGTTTTCAACGGATGAAGAATACAAGAGTTTAATTTCTAAAATTAACCCAAAAACTATTCAGCAGTTTAGTAAGCACGTTTTGGATAGTTCTAGTAGCGTCGAAGTTATTATGAACCCTGAAAGCCAATCAGGAAAGTAAAACTTTAGAATACATTTTTATTTTTAATTAGTCATTAAAGGTTGTCTTGCCAAGACAGCCTTTTTTGCTGTTTGCAATTGTCTTCAAAAGTGCAACGATAAATCAATACAAATTACACACATTTATAAGATTTGAGACAGAATCGTGGCGCAATACAAATTATCATTTAATAATTATAATTCTACTAAAGTCACTCGTTAAAACCTTGTTATGGGCAGTTTTTTTTAAAGTTTTAATGTGAAATGGAAACCTATATTCTACAATTGAGATTTCTTTAAATATTTCTCTTAAAAGGCTTTTTTGCTATATTAGCTAAATAGTTAGAATCTAATACATGGTTTAATAATTAGTGATATTCATAAACAAACTAACAGAGAATGAGATTAATAAAGCAATTTAAAGATAAGTTTTTAAATCTTTACGACAATTTTACTAATGCTGATTCCAGTTGGGAGAATAGAGAATATGATTTTTACTTGATTTTTGGACAGGTTGACTATGAAAAATCTCCTTGGATAAAAACAAATTGGAAATCGAACTTTGAACCCTATTTTGATTTACTGGTAAAACAAAGCGAATTTTTAAAAGAAACCGGAGTTAGGGCAACTAAATGCAAACTTGAAAAACGTGTCTCTAAAAAGGACAACAAAGAATTTGTCTATCATTCTGATTTAAAGCTTGGACGGCTTAAATGGAATGAAAAATCACACGAAAAGTGGACGATGTCTGATAACACGGAGAATTACTTTCTTGATTTCGAACTTTGGTCACCGATTTGGACAATTTGCGAAAAAAGGCAATGTCCACCAGAAATTTATATTTCAATTTCTAATCAAAGAGATTTTGAAAACAAAAGGCATATTGAATTTGGATACTTCATTGTAGTTGCAATTGCCAAGAGTTTAAATCTTGATTCCAGACCTATTTTGAAAAAGCTATCGGAAAGGATAAATTCCAAAGCAACAATTTTGAAAACAAGAAGATGGGGTAAGCCTGAAAAAGCAGGGAATTGGACTTTCGGAAATTGGATACAAGATACTTTTAGCAGTGATATTTATAAAAATAAAAATTTACATTCGTTCCAATTTGAAGAGTTAGAATTTGAACCAACCTGGGAAGTAGTATATCGAGATAAATAAAAAAGAAGAAATTAAGTATAACAGCTGTGACAAAAAATATAAAACCTCAAAAGAAATATTTAGAAAACAATAAAAGCTTCAGATCTATCCGAAGCTTTTACTTTGTTGTGGGAACAGGGCTCGAACCAACATCTTATTAAATACTTTTCCTGTAATTTTTAGCTTATTAAATCATCAGCAATCAAATAACTATCTTTTTTTCAATTATTTGCTTTTTTACTCCTTGCAATAAAATTCCCTGTGATATATTTAGAATATATATCATCTTTTAAATTCTTGGATAAAGGAATTTTATGTTTTCCAATCTCTATTGTGTTGCCTTCTATTGCGCTGACATGTTCAAAATTTGCAATAAAAGACCGATGTGGCTGAAAAAAAAGATCGGACGGAAGATTCTCAGCTATCATTTTCAACGTGCAATAAACCGTTTCTTTTGAATTGGGGGTATGAATCAGAACATAATTCTCCATACTTTCTATAAATAGAATATCCCTGATCATTATCTTTTTAGTTTTCTTATCTGTTTTTATAAATATGTATTCTGTTTGAACAGAATTCAATTCCTTTTGTTTCTGATCGAACAATTTATTGACCGATTTCAGAAAACGTTCATATGAAACCGGTTTTAAAAGATAATCAAATACATCCATTTCGAATCCCTTCAAAGCATAATGCTCATAAGCTGATACAATGATAATTTTAGGAAGATTAGATGCAGAGGAAAGAAATTCCATACCCGTAAGGCCAGGCATTTCAACATCGAGAAAAATGACGTCTACAGATTCTTTCTTCAAAAGACTATTAAGTTCAATTGCTGTTTCACATTCTGCTATCAATGAAAGAAAATCTGTTTTTTCAATATATCCTCTAATCCCTTTACGGGCCATTGGTTCGTCATCTGTAATAATACATTTTAACTTCATATTATTTATTCTGCTTAATCAAAATTAACTTAGATTTCTATTCTTTAAGGTGAAGTGCAAGGGTTACTTTAAAAAAATCGTCACCCTTATTTACTGCCATCTGATGTTTTTCAGGATACAGCAGTTCAAGTCTTCGTTTTAAGTTACTGAGCCCTATGCCACTGTCCTTTAAATCTGAAGAAACCAGTACATCAGAAACTGAGTTTTTTATTTCAAAACATACCTGATCATCCTTAAGTTTTAACACAAGGGCTATCTCATATTCTCCTGCAACATATTTGAATGCATTCTCTAGAAGCGGCTGAAATAGCAAAGGAGCTATTCGCTGCTCTTGTAATGCATTATCTATATCTACATTTACTTTCAGCCTATCTGTTTTTCTGAGCTGCTGAAAAGCAATATAGGAACGCAAATAATTTATTTCTTGATTAAATGCGACTTCCTGATTTACATCATAAAGCTGATAACGGAGTAATTCTGATAAATATTCAATACTTTTTTTTGCTTCAGCATTATTATCATCTACCTGAAAATAAATAGTGTTCAAAGCATTGAAAAGAAAATGCGGATGATATTGCGATTTTAGAAATTCAAGTTCTGCCTCTTTTTTCTCTGTTTTCAATTTCTCCAGTGTCAGCTGCTTTTCATTTGCCTGTTTCTCTGCTAGATAACCACGAATCAATGTATAGAAAATAAGTAGCAGCGGCACATAGATAACGTTAATCAGCATATAGTCTATCCAGCCAGACCCCATAAACAATACCCCCAGTTTCTGCCCGATTTTTAGCAGAAGGTTCAAGCAAAAAATTAATTCCAAAACAACAAAAGCATAATCTTTCCCTATTCGATTGCCTTCCCTAGCTTTGAGAAGCCTTTGCCTCCATCCATAATTGAATAAATAGCAGATTAATACCGAAAGCAGCAATGCTGTTATATGCAATTTTATTTCGCCCTCCCAAAAAATACCGTGATGTGTAAGATCAGTAACTGCTCGCAGTACATTATACATCATAATACCCCAGACAGCGGGATAAATCCATTCAGTTGCTATTTTTTTGCTTTCACTCATTTTACAGGTTCTAATTTACTAATTGATACGCTTACTTTCTTCCATATTTTCGATTTTTCGCATGGCTTTTGAAGAAGTCCCAGAATCAAATCGCCATGAAAGAGTGATTCCTGCCATACGGCTGTCCCTGCGCTCTTTGTAAAACCCAGCAATTACACTATTATATAAACTGATATTAGGGCGATTGGTTAAAAAAACATCATTAAAATACGCATAGCAGCTCAGCTTCTTCTCAAAGAAACTTTTACGAACTCCCAAAGATACTGAACCAATTGAACCTATTTTGGCCTGACCTTCAGCCATCTCACCATTATAATATCCTGTCGCTTCAAATACCCATTCATTAGAAAGAGAAAATTGGTTATTAAACTGAAATGCAGGAGTCCAAAGATTATTATCATATAAAGTCTCTATTTCCTTCCAGTGAAATTCTTTGTATGTCAATGAACCGTTTAAATGTAATGTCCACCATTGTTTTGGCTTTAAATTGTTAAGGCCTGCTCTTACTCCTAATGCATAACTCTTGTCTAAGTTTAAAGGCATAACAATAGTCACGTCACTTTCTGGTTCGGTTAGATAGCTTTTGGTTACAGGATCTTTACGAGTAGTATAAAATACACTAAATATGTATTGTGATTTTACTATCCATGAAGCTTCCATATTATTTACCAGCTCCGGTCTTAAAGCCGTGTTTCCTCTTTCCTGAAGATAACGGTCATTTACTTCTGTGAAAGGATTAAGATCTCTGTAATTGGGACGAACGATACGTCTTCCATACTGAAATGAAAGCACATGATTAGCCGCGAGAGCATAATTTGCCGAAAAAGTTGGAAAAAGCTGTCCATAATTCCTCACAAGGGTCGAATCACGATTTCCTGCAGCGTAACGTGCTTTGGTCTCTGTTAATTCTAAACGAAGTCCTGCCTCTGTAGAAAATCGCTCTGACCATTTCTGATTTGACTGCAGGTAACCGGCCAGTATATTTTCTTTGTAATAAAAACGGCTGCTCAATTTCTCATCCTCCAACCATTGATCTAAATGCATCGAATTATATAATGCATTATTATCGATATGAATGGATGAGTATTTGATTCCTGAATTAAATGTAAATCTATCTGACATATCGTAGCCTATACTTGACTGCAGATTTGTAATTCTGATATTGCCTTCCATATTTCCGCGAAGACGGCTTTCTGCATCAGGCTCTGATAATGGAATCATTTTGCTTTTCTGATCTAGTTTTTCATTTTGTTCAAAAACAAGAAAATTAAATATATTTTCCCATTTTATTTTGCTGCTGAACTGATACAAGATGCTCATTCCACCTCCCAAATTGTTATGCTGAGACTGCTGAATATTGGCCGTATAAAGTGAAAAATCTTTGGAATCTGGACCTTGAAATAATTCAGACAAAGCGTTTTCATTTTTATTTCTTCCAAACCAGTTTCCAAATACATCAGTGTTTAATGTCAGTTTCTCTGAAAACTGGTATTGAATACCCGTTTTAAAATAGTGTGAATGGGACTGAAATCTTCTGTACGCATCCATATTCAAAATTGTAGCATCAGTTTTAGCTTTTAGATATTCGCGTGATGAATTGATTAAGATAAAATCCTGTCCGCTGTTAAATGAATAATTGGTATAAAATGTGTATTTTTTTTCATGAAACTGAAGAGAAATATTTTGATTCTGTCTGCCGTACTTTCCTGCTTCTATATTAGATGAAAGATTAAGGTTCAAACCGCTTTCTTTTCTTTGTCTGCTTTTAATATTAATAAATCCGCTTGTTCCTCCTGCATCATATTGCGCAGAAGGATTCGAAACCATTTCTATTTTATCGACAGCACTGCCCGGCATAGAACGAAGCAGATTTAATAAATTTTCCCCCGTAAGATATGTCTGTTTTCCGTCTATCATTACATTTGCTCCGGCCTTTCCATTTAGGAGAACCGTTCCATCATTCAAAATCAATATTCCGGGAATTTTTCCAAGTGCATTTAAAAGCGAGCCATCTGATCCTATGGAGACAGCCGAAAGCGTGACAGTAGTTTTTCCCGGCTCAGTTTTAAAGGCAGAGCGCTTTGCTTTAACAGTCACTTCATTCATCGCAAAAGGCTCAATTTCCAAAACCGTCTCAGGCATCTTTAAATCTTCCGAAACCATCTTGATATCAAATGTTTTCTTCTCATAGCCTATGAGTGAAAACAACAATTTATAACTTCCGGGTTTTACATTTTCTATTTCATAAAAACCATCTCTATTTGTTTCCACTGCGTTTACATAACTTGAGTCTTCTTGAAGAACTATGACATTTACTCCAGAAAGGGACTGTTGGTTATCAATTACTCTTCCAGAAATAGTTTTCTGAGCCTGCAATCCTAGTGACATTATGCACAACACAGCATGAACAATTATTTTTTTTACCTTCATTTTCATATTTTTAATATTCTTGAAGGCAAATCTATCGGGACAATACGCCCTTAAGAAACTTTCTTGATGAATGGATAAAATTGCTTGATGAATAAACTCGAAACAGAAAGTCGCATCAATAAACTGTCAAAATCTACCTATTTGCATCCTTAAATTTTAAAAGTGGTTATTTTTAGTTATTGTGGCTTCTTTAGTAAGGAATTACTTTTACGAATAGTATATTCAAAAGATTAACAAGGATGCTTCATTTTTTGTCTTTCGCGATCAACAATCTCTTTTTCAAAGAAATGCCAAAACTTAGTATGACTATATTAAGTGTTCATTTTAAACAACCTGAAACCAAAATTTAGTACAACCATTTAAAGATTAAATAATGAAAAAAATAATTCTCATTTTATTTACAACATTAATTCCCGCAATCACTTTTAGCCAGAACATTACCAAAGCATGGGTATCAGATTCTCTTTTCTTAAAACCTGAATCTGCACTTTATGATTCTTCAAAAAAGATTCTCTATATCTCAAATATAAATGGTGAATATCTTGCAAAAGATGGCAATGGATTTATTTCGAAGCTTAAAACAAATGGCGAAATAGAAGTTTTAAAATGGGTTGATGGATTGGATAACCCTCAGGGAATGGGATTATATAAGAAAAAATTGTATGTTGCAGATATTGACAGAGTCGTCCAGATAAATACTGAAACAGCTAAAATTGAGAAAGTGTATCATGTAGATAATGCTAAATTCCTTAACGATATAACAATAGATACCAACGGAGATATTTACGTTTCTGACTGCTTTGGCAATAAGATCTATAAAATAGCAAACGGAAAAATAAATGTATGGGCTGAATCTGGTTTTCTTTCTAAACCAAATGGATTGTTATGCACTAAAGAGGATCTCTTAATTCTGAATATGGAAAGTAAAACTGCCTTTGCCATAAACAAACTGACCAAAAAATCTCACCAGATTTTTAGCGGAATTGATAATCTGGATGGTATTGTCAGTTATGGCAAAAATGGGTATATAGTTTCGGGAGCTTGGCAGGGACAGCTTTTCACTATTGATTTAAATGGAAATAAAAATTTACTAATTGATTTAGGTAAAGAAAACATCATTACTGCAGATATTGAATATATCGAAAATGATGATTTACTCATTGTTCCTACACTAAATAAAACAGTAATAGCCTACCGATTACTCCACTAAAAGGTTATTTTTAATGCTGCTGTCTTCAATCTTAATCTGGCACATCCATTTTTAAACACTTAAAAATGGAGCAAAATCAAAAGATTTTTTACTTGTCTAAATCCTAAGAGTTGCACTTTAAAAAAACAGCTTAATAGTTTTTCTTAAATTTGCAGATTACTCTTATTGTTGCTATCTATTGTCTAAAGATGATGGGACAAAAAGAAAAAACATGACATTACAATACCTATATTTAACAAATGGATTTAAAACGGTTTAAGCTTACACATAACATCCAGAAGCAGGAGGATACGAATCTATCTTTTCGAGTTTTTGAAATAAGCGATCTCAATATCAGCGAATATCTAAAACCGCATAAAAATGACCATTTTTACATCTTAATAGTTGAGGCTGGAAAAATTGACATCCAAATTGAAGAAAAAGTTTTTAATTTAAAATCTGAAAAAATATCAATTGTTTTCCCTGGCCAGATTAACTTTATATCCAACCCCAGCACTGACCTTAAAGGCAAAATAATATTATTTGAAGAAGTATTGTTCTGCTCTGATATATTAAAAAATGAATTAAGTCCTTATAATGTAAACTTATCGGCAAATCTAAACTGCAGTGCACTTTCTAAGGAAGAGTTCATACAAGCATTATCACTTATTGAACACATCCGAGTTATTTATAATAATCCAAGTCTTGTGAGAAAAGAGCAGGCTCGTTTTTACATTAAGATATTGCTGCTGGGACTTATTGAATCGGTTCATGGCCAGCATCCCGTATTGCACCAAAAGACCAATCAGCATCTTTATATCGGTTTTAAAAAACTGCTAAATGAACAGTTTAAAAGCCAACGTACGGTACAGTATTACGCATCAGAACTTAACATTACTCCAAAAAAACTTAATGATATTACTAAAAAACACTGCGGAGAAACAGCAATTAACGCCATACATAATCGAATCCTAAAAGAAATAAAAAGACAGCTGCTGTTTTCTGATTTTTCGCATAAAGAAATTGCATTTGATCTCGGCTTTAGTTCTCCGTCTGCATTAAATAAATTTGTGAAATCAAAACTCAAAGAAACACCGACAGAACTTCAAAACGAACTGGCACAAATTTATAATGCATAGTATTATTTTCACATCACAGATACGAGTACATACAGCTAAACAGTGCTACCCATAACGCACTTTTTCTTTTACCTTATTCTACAATAATTTATATTTTGAATCTATTTCTTTAATAGAAAAATGGCCTATACTCAAAACTCAAGAAAAATATTTTTATGAGATTGATCAATTCTTTTATTGCGCTTTGGAAAGTTAAATCGGCTTGATCCATTAAGTAATTATTAAATCCCGATTCACGCAGTTTTCTGAAGCTACTTTTATAGCGCTGTTCTGGATAAAACTGGCGCAAATTTATACCGCGTTGTCTCATATGTATAACACCCTCCCCTTTCTGCTGATTTATCTTTGCCTCAGCAATCAGAATTTAGTATAGTTCCATAAAAACTTAAAAAAATATCCAGAAATACGCTGTTTAATTCAATTGGATTGGATAAAAAAATCCATAATAAATTCAAAAATCATCACTAAAATAATCCTATCCTGTTACTAACAATTTTGCAAAAACAGGCTGGTCTCGATACTTAAAAACAAACAGATGAATAAAAAAAATTCTACAAAGGAAAACCTAGAGACTATTTTAAACGAAAATCTAAAATTAGCAGACCAGATTAATCAGCAGGAAATAGATGTTCTGATTCACGAAATTAAAGCGGCAAAACGAATCTTTATCATGGCAGCTGGCAGAAGCGGACTAGCATTAAAAATGGCGGCAATGCGATTTATGCACTTGGGCTACCATGTTTATGTTGTAGGAGAAATTGTAACACCTGCAATTCTTGAAGGAGATCTTCTGCTGGTAGCTTCTGGATCTGGAACTACTTCATCTGTGCTTTCAGCCGTCGAAAAAGCAAAAACACAAAAGGCAAAAGTTATCGCAATTACAGCCGACGCAAAAAGCATACTGGCACAATCATCAGATAATATACTGCTAGTCAATGCTGCAACAAAAACAGATTTCGGCATATCAGTTTCCAAACAATACGCAGGAAGTCTTTTTGAACAATTTACACTGTTTATACTGGAGAGCATTTTTATGAGCCTATGGCAGCAATCTGGTCTAACCAAGGAAGACCTCTGGCCTAAACATGCTAACCTGGAATAACTTTTTATAATTAATTTTTTTAAAACATTTTGAAATGACAAAATTACAAGTCGCAATTGATTTACTTACTACAGAGGCAGCATTAGAACTTGCTGGTAAAGTAGCACCTTATGTAGATATTATAGAATTAGGTACGCCCCTTATTAAAGCTGAAGGCCTTAAAGTTGTAACAGCGATGAAAGCTGCCTTTCCTGACAAACTAGTTTTTGCAGATATGAAAACTGCAGATACTGGTGCTCTGGAAGCAGAAATAGCGTTTAAAGCTGGTGCTGATCTAGTTACCGTTATGGGTACTGTAGATGATGCAACCATAAAAGGTGCTGTAGAAGCTGCAAAGAAATATGGAAAACAGATTGTAGTGGATACTATTGGTGTTAAAAACAGAGTACAGAGAGCAAAAGAAGTAACTGAATTTGGAGTCGCTTTTGTTGAATTACACGCTGGTCTTGATGAACAGGCATTACCTGGCTATTCTGTACAAACGCTAATTGCTGAAGGAAGAGAAGCAAAAGTTCCGTTTTCTGTAGCAGGTGGCGTTAATATCGATACGATAAAAGATGTTGTAGCTGCTGGTGCAGATGTAGCTGTAGCGGGCGGTGCTATATATGGTGCTGAAGATCCAGCCGCTGCTGCCAAAGCATTAAAAGAGGCTATCAGCAGTGTAACTGTTCAATAATTAACTTTAATAAGGCTGAGCGAAATGCATATTTGCTGCAGCCTTATTCTTTTTTGTGCAAAATAATACTTTATTACTATATCCATTATAAAAAACACATCCTACATTGGAATCGTTCGTCTGGGTATTAGCATGCGCAGTACAATACAATCTGTAGTTCATCTCTGCTACAGATCTGGTGAATTCTATTAAAGAATAGCCTCAAAAAATTATGAAGCAGAAGATTGTATAATTCTTACTTTGTGGTTTCGCGGTCTTATCCGTAAACCCAATGCAGTCCATCTGTGATTTGAAATCCGACCATGGCACTAAATGAGGCACTCCACCTGTATGCAAGACCAACAACAAAACGGTCAATAAACATGAAATTGGCAGAAATATCAACTTGAAGAGGTGCTCCTTGCACCATTTTTGCCGCTACGGCAGGTTTGAATTTGTAATACTGGTATCTATCTAGATTAAAGACATAACCCCTATTAAATAGTAATTAATCTTGTCTTGCAGATTGCTTCATTAGTAAAAGTTATCTACAATTAATTCTATTCTATTTATTATCCTACCAATAGTAATATCCCAGAGTAATATCTGAAATTGTTGCTGCATTCAAGACCAATAGACTATTTACATTTACATTAGCAATAGTCGTTGTGTCTGTTGAGTTTTTTAAATTAACTCTAGGAATTAATACCCCTTTATCAGCAGCGACAACTTCTAATTGGGGAAGAAGTATTTGGTATTGATGTTCCAATACCAACTTGACAATAAGCTGCATAACTACCTAAAAATAAAATTAATGAGAGTAATTTATTCTCATGAGTTCAAATAATTAGGGTTATCAATTTATTTGTAATAGAAATAAAAGATTCAAGGCAAATAATTTGAGAATAATAAAGACAGGGGAACAAAAGTGACAAATCTATCTAGCGATATGTATTTGATTTGGTTCTGATAGTATTATAAAAACTTACCTGCTATTGCGGTATTTTGTTTTCAAATTACTTCTTCATGACAAAAATTTTTGAAACCAATAGTATTAAAAGTTCCGCCCTTTTTTAAACTACCCATATAAGACTTAATTGCATTTTAAATCCTAATCATTTGCTTTCTGAAGATTAGCGTTTTTTTACAAAAAATCATCGTCAAAATATACCCTTAAAAGTTAAAAAAATAATACTATAAGACCACAATAAAAAATTTTATTCATCTTATTATCAATTAATTAACAATTAACTTTCTTTTATTATATAGTCAAAAATATTTATTTACTTTTGAATCCATTTTAAAACAAAAAATAAATAATTTCTTACAATGAATTTACAGTTCACAGAAGAAAATCTTAAAGAAAAAATTAAAGAACTTACTTGTCTTTATGAAATTTCAAAGATTATTTCCAAATCCAATTCTATACATATTCAAACACTTTATGAGATTATTTTTAGCACAAAAAAGGCATGGCGTTATAATCTTGATGCCATCGTAGAAATTCATATTTTAGATTACCATCTTTCAACATCTGAGAAAAAATATCCGAGTATTTTTCAATCCAGTATTTTACACATTAAGAATATAGATTCTGGATATATTAAAGTTCATTATCCCTCTGCAAAATATACACTGGATGATTTTAATGAAGATGAGCAAAAACTTCTAGATACTATTGCAATAGAAATCGGAAATTATATTGAAAAGTTTCAAACACTAGAAAAAAAAGCAGAATTAAGAAAAACCATAGAACGCATGGAACGACTATCCTTGCTTGGCGAAATGACTGCTGGAATAGCACATGAGCTTAATACACCCTTAGGTAATATTTTAGGTTTTGCAGAACTTATAAAAGAGCAAAATTCCGATCCCGAAATTAGTGCTGATATTGCTATTGTTATTAATTCAGTTATCTATTCTCGTGAGATTGTCAAAAGACTCATGTTCTTTTCTTGTGAAATGCCTCAAAAATTAGAATTGCAAGAAATAAAGCCTATTATTGTTTTTGCCTTATCTTTTCTAAAATCTAATTTTCAGAAAAAAGCAATTAAACAAGAATTGATCTTTGAGGATGACACTATAATAGCAAAGGTCGATTCGGTTCAAATTACCCAAGTATTATTTAATCTGCTCATAAATGCTATTTATGCCTCGCCAGAAAAAAGCACTATTAAGATAATAGTGAATCATGACGAAGCTAATCTTTATCTAAAAATAGAGGATCAAGGAACAGGAATTCCAGATGCTATTAAAGAAAAAATATTTGAACCTTTTTTTTCAACCAAACCTGTCAATTATGGCTGCGGACTTGGTTTAAGTGTAGTTCATGGTATCATTAAAAATCACAATGGAGAGATTACACTTCAAAACAATGTTCCAAATGGATCAATTTTTACCATTCGCATCCCTTTATCTTAAACAAAATGACTTTTAAAAAAGAGAATATACTGGTTGTCGACGATAATAATGATATGCTGGATTTAATTCAAAGGCAATTAAAATCTTTCAATTATCGAACTTACAAAGCTTCTTCTGTAAATGAAGCTATTGAAATCTTAAAAAGCGCAGATATAGACTTACTGATTAGTGACCTAAATATGCCCAATATAAACGGAATTGAACTATTAAAATATGCAGAAGAGCACTTTCCTGCAATACCAAAGCTTGTAATATCGGGCATCCTGTCTGTATACAATGTTGTAAATGCCATGAAATCGGGTGCATTAGATTATTTAACAAAGCCTTTTACAAGCGACGAGCTCCATAAAACCATTTTAGATTCACTTAAGAAAAGAACGCTTGCCTGTAAAGATTCAACTAATTTTCTAAACCTAGATAATGAAAAATCGTATGGTGGTCTCACCGGAAATTCAAGTCAGTTTAGGGATTTAATTGAGACAATTAAACGCGTAAAAGACACCAAGGCAAATGTTCTTATAGAAGGCGAAAGCGGTACAGGAAAAGAAATGATTGCAAGGGCTATCCATTTTACTAGCAAACTTGCAGACCAGCCCTTTATTGTAGTGAACTGTGGAGGAATACCCGAAAACCTCATAGAATCTGAATTATTCGGACACATAAAAGGCTCTTTTACAGGAGCTTCAGAAAATCGAATAGGTTTATTTCAATCTGCCTCTGGCGGCACTATTTTTTTAGATGAAATTGGAGACGCTCCTTTATCTGTACAAGTTAAATTATTGCGCGTCATTCAAGAAAAAGAAATTCTACGAGTTGGCGCAACAAAACCAGAAAAAATAGATGTAAGGATTTTATGTGCCACAAACAGCAATCTGGAAGAGATGGTTCTAAAAGGCACTTTCAGAGAAGATTTATATTATAGAATAAATGTTATTACAATCAGAACTATTCCTTTACGAGATCGAAAAGAAGATTTATTGACATTAATTAATCTTTTTATAGAAAAATATTCTCTTGAATATAATAAATCGAACGTTCAAATAATTGAAAAAGCAATCGAAGTTCTAATGCGATACAGCTGGCCTGGAAATATAAGAGAACTTGAAAATGTAATTCACAGATTGGTTATTATGAGTGATGACACTATTACTTTGGATCATATACCGGAAAATCTAAAATATCATATTCCTTCGTCAGATACACTTTTTAAACCTTTAAAAGAACATGAAAAAGAGCAGATTTTAAAAGTCTTAACAGCTGTTAACAACAACAAAACAAAAGCAGCGCAAATCCTACAAATTGACAGAAAGACTTTGAATCAAAAAATTCTTTAAAAACGGGTATTTACTCCTCGCCTGTTCATAATTTACTAAGACGATTTATACGTTTTTAAAATAGACAAAACACAATTTACTGATTTACAAATTAATATAAAAAAAGGCATATTATTTGCCCCTAAAAGTCTAAAAAGTATTAAAATAAATCAAATTAATTATCAAAATGTCTATACTGAAAAAAAAAGCAAACGCAATAATGGATAAAAATTTACTATCCATTAAAAGCTTAGAAGTCTTTTACATCTCCAAAACTTCCATTTTCTTTTTAAACATTCTTAAAAAATATACTTGCGATATTTTTAGCCCAAACAACGCAGACAAGCCTAAATTGCTCAAGCCAGTATTCTAAGTTTATTCTTTTTTAAAGTTATTATCATTTACACATTATTAATTATCAATAACTTATAAAGTCAAATATGCATTTATGTTCTTAAAAAAACTTAACTTTATAATATAAATCCAGATTTTCATGAAAATAATTAAACATTATTATGACGCTGATCTTTCTTGGGTAAAGCATTATGCTAAACAAATTGGAGGAAAAATTGAAGGCAATTTTATCAAACTACCAGAAGATTCTCAAACTGGAATAAGATACTTTTTAGACTGTGGTGACGGTATCATCGCTTATTACATTAATGTAGAATACAAGAGAAACTATCAGTTAATACAAGAAAATCTAAATCAAGATTTTGTCGGATTTTATTACAATCTAACAGAAGGGGAAGCCACTGTAAATACGGAACATTTTATATACAATGTAGGCAGGTGGAAATACAATCTTTCTGTTATTGATGGATCTTTAAATTCTGAATACAATGTAAAAAAAGGAAGCAAAACTTTTGCCTTATGCATTTTTATTAAAAAGAGCATGCTAAAAAAATTCATAGAAAAAAATAACATTAAAATTGAGAATATTGACTCTGTCGTTGATCCAAAAGAAAATACAATAATCCGCTTTGACCGAATGAGCAGTGAAAGTTTTCACATTTTAAACGATCTCCGAAAATTAAATGTTGGAGGTGCTATTTTTGATTTAAACTTAAGAGGAACTGTTCATCTCCTTATTTCCAACTATTTAAAAAAAATCGCTACAAAAAGGATCATTATTCAAACTGTAAATGAAAAGGATTTAGCTAATATTATTAACATTCAGATGTACTTAATAAATCATATTCATGATCATTTTCCTAGCATAACCTCTATGGCTAAAATGGCCAATATGTCTGAATCTAAATTTAAAAGTTTGTTTAAAAAGATTACTGGAAATACAGCAAATGTTTTTTTCATGGAAAACAAACTGCTGCTTGCCAAAGAACTTCTCGAAAAAAAACAACTAACAGTTTCGCAGATTTCAGACCAACTTCATTTTACCAATAATTCTTATTTCTCTTCTAAATTTAAAGAACATTTTGGGCTGTCGCCTAAAGCATTTTATAAACAATTGTAAGTTATTTTGATCTATAGTAAATAATAAGCCTATGAGAAAAATTACGCATTCATATACGCTAACTCCTGGGTGGCAGTTAGATTTAGTAGAACAGTTAAATACTAAATTAATTGATGACAGACTTATTAAGCTACCAGATGATATAGGAAAAGGTTTTTTTTACTTTTCTCAAATTATGGATGGCATCTCGGTTGTTTACGCAGATTTTAAGGTCACAAAACCTTTGAAAATAATTCGTAAAAAATCAAACAACGAATTGTATATTTTTCATTTTGATTTGAGTGAACATATTAATCTCATTAAAATCAATAATATTGATTATGAAATTGGTTCTTTTAATCAATTGGATTTGGCTATTCTTGACAATGAAATTGAAAGTTCTTTTAAGCCGGCAGTAAATGAAAGAACAATTGCTTTACGATTACTAATTGATAAGAAACTGCTGCAGGATTTTATTAAAAATTTGAATAAAAGAGAAAACTCATTCAGCAAAAAAGATACCAACAAAACATTTTATCATTATGGCAATATTGACAGCAATAGCATATTGCTCATACAATCTATAAAAAACAAACAGGTTGATGATTTATCTTTTGATTCTTTTTTAAAAGGTGTTTCCTTAAAAGTATTAGGCAACTTCTTTAATAAATTTTACGAACCTGCAGATAAAAACAATGAAGCTACAGAACTTGAAAATGAGGCTATAGAAAAAACCAAAAACTATTTATTAAATAATTTGTATGGTCCTTTTCCTTCTTTAATTTTTCTAGCGGGTATGGCCGGTATGTCGGCTTCTAAATATAAAAGCCAGTTTAAAAAACTGCTTAATAATACACCCAAAAATTTATTTATAGAAGAAAAAATTAAACTCGCTCAAAAATTATTAAAAAGCGGTCAGTACAATACTTTAACGGCGGTCATGTACGAACTTAACTATACTAAACTTAGCTACTTTTGCACTAAATATTATGAGCAGTTAAAAAGAAAACCTACAGACGATTTTGTCAAAAATAACCAAATAAAAAAAGAGACTTAAGTCTCTTTTTTTATGCCTGGAATTTAAATTTTACAATAGCCGTTGCTATTAAAAAAACTGCTGCCAATATTTCTACCGACAGCAGTTCTCTGCCTAATTAACAACCTTTTATTATTGTTGGAAACTGATAATAAATTCTGAACGTCTGTTTAATTCGTGTTCCTGCTCAGAGCATTTAACTCCATTAGAACAATGATTCAACAGATTGGTTTCACCGAATCCTTCACCACTAATTCTTTCCTGAGGAATACCTGCACTAACGATGTAAGCAACCGTAGATTTGGCTCTGTTTTCAGAAAGTTTCATGTTAAATTCGTCCCTTCCTCTACTATCTGTATATGAATTTACTTTTATTTTAACATTTGGACGATCTCTCATTAATTCTACCACTTTATCCAATTCTTTTTTAGATGATTGTCTAATGTTATATCCGTTTAAGTCAAAATAAATAGGTTTTAATTTTAATTTTTTCGCTAAATCATCCCCATCTTCAATTTTAACTTTCTCTCCGTCTACAATAACCTCCATTACTTTGGTAACTTCAAAACTGATTTCTTTTTTCTCTAAAGGTTTCAGTTGTTCTGTATTTACCGTTTTTTCTGCATAGTTAGTTTTAGTGTAGTATGCTCTGTAATTTTGATATGGATCAACCATTACTTTGTATTTCCCTTCTGCATCTGTCACTACTTTACCAACACTTTCATTGGTGCTTGCTTTAAAAATCTCAGCATTGAAATCTGGAAGAGGCTTGCCATTTTCTGTAATCGTTCCAAAAATCATTGCTCTATTGTCAAAATCAAACTGTAAAGGTCTGTTTTCTGTAAAAGTATAGATGTCATCATTATTAGTTCTGTTTGAAGCGAAATATCCTTTTTTGCTTTCGCTATTGATCACATAAGCAAAATCATCTGCTTCTGTATTCACGCCATCTCCAACATTTACTACATGGTACTTGCCATCATTGTCTTTCATTGCAGCAAAGACATCTAGTCCTCCAAGTCCTGGATGACCGTCAGAAGAGAAGTATAAAATACCGCTTGCATCCATAAAAGGATATGTCTCACGACCAGGAGTATTAATTTCATCTCCTAATCTGGTTACATCATTTCCGACCAAAGCTCCTTTTTTCAGCGATACTACAAATATGTCTGAGTTTCCAAAGTTATTGTCTCGATCTGACACAAAAAATAATTGTGTTTCATCTGGGCTTAATGCTGGGTGTGCAGAAGAAAAACCGTCACTATTGATTGGATAAGGCAATTCTTTAATGTTTTTCCATTCGTCTTTAACGTTTTCTGCAACATATAGTTTCAGGAAGTTAGTTCCTGATTTATCTGCTCCTAATTTTCCATCATTAAAATTATTTCTGGTAAAATACATGTATTTACCGTCTTTTGTAATTACAGCACTACTTTGGTGGTATTTTGTATTTATATCCCCTTTAATTGGTGCTGCATCAGTCAAATCTCCATCTGCACCAATTTGTGCAGTGTATAATTTCATAAATGCTTTTTCGTTCCAGCTGTGTTTACGCTTAATAATTACACCAGTGTCTTTTGCCGATGCATATACTACTTTGTCTTTGCCATAAAACGAAGCGCCAAAATCAGAAACTGGTGTGTTTATACTTACTGTTTTTAGGCTATAACGGCCTGATTGCTTAGCAATATCTGCAAGTAATTTTTTTTCCTCCCAGCCTTGGCTTTTGTCCACTTTACCTGTTATTGCATAATACTTTTTCATAACAGCATTGGCTTCACTGTAATTCTTTTCGTTATTTAAAGCCTGAGCATATCTAAAGTAAAACTCGGGATCTGCAGATTGTCCTGAATTAAAAACTTTAGCATACGATTCTGCTGCTTCTTTATACTCTGCATTAAAATAATGGCAATTTCCTAGTTTTGTGTAGACTTCTATTGAAGTATTTCCTTTCTCTACTAGTCTTTCGTATAATTTAGCTGCTTCAACAAAAGCAAATTTGTTGTAAACCTCATTTGCTTTCACAATCTTTTTATCCTGAGCGTTAATACCTCCTATTTGTAATAAACAAATGCAAAGTAAAACCAGTCCTGTTTTTATCTTTTTAGATATCATTTTTATCATGCTAGTTTAAGGTTATTAAAAGAATCTAGGTGTAACCATTCTGTATTTTTTTGACGCGAACAAGTCAAAACGCAGAAAGATTTCGTGTGATCCTGAGTTGTAGTTTCCAATATGGGTAGTGTCGTAATCATAACCATATCCGATCTGAAGACCATCGCTGACTTGAAAACCAGCTAGGGCACTTACAGCTGCATCCCAACGGTAAGCTGCACCAAGAGTTAACTTGTCATGGATAAGAAAGTTGGCTGATACGTCTACAGAGATTGGCGAACCTTGAACTCCTTTTACTAAAACTGCCGGTTTGAATTTTAAATATGGATTTAAATCAAATACATATCCTCCAATAAGGTAAACATGCGTTTTGTTAGAATATGTTGTTTCTGTCGCATCATCAAACTGACTTGATTTCAACAATTTAGGTGCTGATAACCCTACATACCAATTGTATGAGTGTACATAAAATCCTGCTCCAACGTTTGGTGAGAACTGAGATTCTTTTCCTGCAAGGTATACATCTGGATTTTCGGTATTTAATTTGGTGTAGTCGATATCATAGTTATCGAATCCTCCTGAGATACCAAAAGAGTATTTCACTTCTGAACTTCCAAGGATTGTGTATGCATAATTAACTGTCATGCCAGAAGTTTTTGTTGGTCCGATCTGGTCACTTACTACATTTACTCCAAGAGCTGAATGCACTCCTACTGGAGACTGAACAGAAAAGTTCAATGTTTTTGGTGCTCCTTCCAATCCAACCCACTGCGTTCTGTACAATCCCATTACACTCAACAGCTCTCTTGACCCGGTATATCCCGGGTTAAATGTCATTGTATTATACATATATTGTGTATACTGGGCTTCCTGCTGAGCCGACATCTCTGAGACTCCCAATACAAATATTGCTATTATATAAAAAATTTTCTTCATTAGTTCTACTTCTTAATTACTTAAATTATTCGTATCCTTTATTGATTATTGATATACAGGTAACCCGCTTTTTGCTGGCCTTTACCGTCTTTGTTGTATTTCAGAATATAGAAATAAGTTCCTGTTGGAAGTTTATCTCCTCGTTTTATCGTTACACGCCCATCAGAATATCCTCTAAACATATTGTCGCTTTCGTTATATGAGTTTGCATCGTATACTTTTACTCCCCAACGGTTGTAGATTTCCAATGTATTATCAGGATAGTTATTGATTCCTTTAATGTGGAATGTATCATTGATTCCGTCATCGTTTGGCGATACTGCGTTGTATACAATTAAGTCGTCTGGTTTCTGATCTGCCGTAACAAGTGCCATGGTAAATAAACCGTATCCTCTTACTGTAGTGGTTAACAGGTTTGAATAAGCTTCTCCCGCAATAGGATCACTTAATACACCGCCTTCGTTTACCCATTTTCCAGCAGCCTCATCCCAACGTACAATTGCTAATCTTGTCGTAGAAGTTTCGCTAAAAAATTGTGCTGGTGTTGTATCGTGATCTAGTGTAAGACTTAAAACAATTTTCTCTGCTCCTTTATCCTGTGTTACTACCCAATATTCCTGGTCGTTGATAACTTGAATTGATTCTTCTTTGCTAGAGTGTGGGTGTAAACTTGAAGAGTTACTCTTGAAATATTGTGTGGTATAGATATTATCCCCAGAGGTAGCCGCCTGAAAAGAAGGTCTGAAAAATTTTTCTGCTCCTACAGGATATTCAAAATCATTTTTACCGATTTTCTGCACTTTACCATCCACAAAACTCTGGTCTCCCGCTTTGTCATGAATTGCATTGTTATTAAAGATGACCAAACCGTCTAAAGAAACACCGTTAACAATTCCTTGTACAAATTCTGCTTTGTTGTTTACAGAAATTTTTGTTCCTAAATAGAAAGGAACGGGATCTGAAGTATTATTGAACTCTACATTCTGAAAATTAGACTGCATTGCTCCTTCTATATACTGGTCTCCTGTTCCAGTAAAAAAGGTTTTACCATTGCTTGACGCTTTTGTAAAGTCTACGATACCGTCATTTTTCCAGTTTTGAAAAATATAAAGCTTACCATCGTTGATTAAATTACCGCTGTTTGTGTTCTGATAATCCATATATACCGAAAGGATCGTATTATCATTCACTTTCAGGTCTCCTTCGTTGACCATTTGGGCATTTCCCTGATTGCAGGCCAATAAAGCTGCAAAAAGTCCCAATATACAAGAAGTATCCTTTTTGTTTACTGCTGTAAAAACTGGCAGTTTTACATTATAAAAATTATTATTTTTCATAGAATTGTATATTTTTTCCATATAATTATACTTTCAATTCGCCTGCTTATAACCCAACAACAAGTTTTGTTTTATCCTGATTTTTTTTGTTACCGAAATAAGAGGTAAAGTCATGCTTAGTTTTTTTAATTCTGGTTAATACTCTCTTTTTTTGCTTCAATAATCTTCTTTATTTACACTGCAAAATTCCAGCTATTACCCATCACCAATAGCCCGCATAAGTTTTTAAAATTGCAGATTAAGGTATTTTTTAATTTTGAGGTAAAAAGCCCTTATTTTATAAGGCTTCCTGAGTGATTGGAATTAGAAAACGGTAAAAAAAAGCCCGATTACTTTTGACGCAATCGGGATTTATTGCATTTTTAAAATTTGTTGTTGTATACTTTACAATGCAGCACTATGTCTTTTCTTCTCGTTATTTATCTCCAGAATGTCCACTCGGTACCGTTGAAAACACAAATCTCTTTTTTGACTGTGTCATAACAAATCGTACCTGCCATAGGCTTGATGACAGCTGTTTGTGGTGATGCCATTTTAGGAAGAATCAATGCTTTGTCTGTTGCTTCCAAAACCAGTACACCTTCAGCATCACTTTCCTGAGCACCAATAATGGTTCCTTGTCTTGTTGATTCTGCCAATGCTGCCTGCGATGGTACATTAACAGTGCCTGCTTTTGATAAATTTATCCACTTTTCACCAGTGTAATATTTTACTTTGTTATCAGTAGTATCATAAAGCATAACACCCCCCGTTAAGGCTGCTCCCGTAGGCAGTGTGGTAACCCATGGCAACACCAAACCGGATTTGTCTCCTGCTTTAAACTCCAGGATTGCCGATTTATTAAGTGTCTGCGTACCTATAGCAGCCTGCTGTGCATTTGCTGCTACTCCTGCAAAAACTGCGCAGATTATAAATATGACTTTTTTCATGATTATTTGTTTAAAATTAAATTCAAACTCCAACCCAAAACCCGATGATCTATCACGATCTCGAGGTTTTGGTTTCGGGTTTTACCCAAAAGTTTGGAATTTTTAGTTCTTAATTTTTGATTGTTTCCTAGTTATCCGGACACGCTTGTATTAATTTTTTCCATATTGTACCGTTGTATAGTTTTAATACATTTTCTGCCGTATCAAAAATTAACATACCTTCTACCGGTAATGCAATATTGGTTTCCGGAGAAGCCAGTCTGGTTAATACAAATCCTTTTGTTTTAGATTCTAAGATCAAACTTCCTGTAATAGGATCTGACCAGTTACGATCTGAAATATTCCTGTCCAGTGTTGAGATGATTGTTTTAAAAGCTGCTGCTGTACCAGTAGTAACAGGTGGTTTTACACAAACCTCACAACTTGCATCCAGCGTAACTGTAAGTGTAGCACTTGGAGAATCACAATCAAATTTTGCTGAATAATATTTTACATAGTAAGTACCTCCAGCAGTTACCGTAGTAGGATCTGCAATTTCTACCAGATTTGAATCATACCATTTTACTACTACTCCCGGCTCCAATACCTTAGGAGTCAGGTAATCATTTAGGTTAAACTCGGTTCCTTTACATGGTTTTACTGTGGATTTAGGCAAGTCTGGTTTAACATCTCCTGCGGGACAAGCAAATACAATATAGTTACTACTGGTATATGTACCAGGTGTACTACCAAAATCTGCTGTAATACCAATACGATGTACATTTGCCGGTGGAGGGGCAATGTGATTTGATAAAGTCATAAAACCTGCTTTAGGATCCTGAACACCTGTAGGAACTCCCCAGCCAGAATAATAACTGTCCCATGGTATACCACTAATATATTCAAAAGCCTCATAAAATCGTCCTGCCTTAACCCCCATTATCAAATCGGGAGCTGTTCCTTTTAAAACACTTTCCTGCACTCTATGCCAGAAAGTATCATCAAAGGTAGGAGTCCAATCTAAAAAAGGATTCCAGCCATGCAGCAATTTTACTTTTTCTGTATTACCTGGCGGAATTACTACCGAATAGTCAATACGCATTTTCTGATCCGGATTGGTATAAGTATAGGTTACATCAAAGTAATATATCAAACCGTTTTTGGTGGCAGACATTCTTATTTTGTTCGTATACAGATCAGGATTCGTTTTTGACTGAATAAAAGATTGACGGGTACCACTTACCATCGTTAATCTATTTATACCAGGTGCGTTACCAAAGAATACAAGATCGGCATCGTTCATATTTCCCCCTGTAAACGATGTCCCACCTATAGAAAACACCATAGCCTGCTCGTGACTCACATTATCATAATTCGGATTCGTAGTTCCCTTTACTATATCGTAAGTAGTAAGGCTTGAATGACCAATCATACCTCTGGATAGTCGTCTCACCTGCATTTGTCCAGTTCCCGATAGAAAAACTCTTAGACCGTCTGTTGCATCAGGTTTAACTCCTCCTTTTAAATTAATTACTGCCTGTCCGTAATGCGTACACTCAAGACCTTCGTCATGATTGAGAAAACGATACACCTGTCCGCTTGCAGGACGCGTTGCAATAGTTTTACTAAAAGTCTGGGAATTTCCTGGGCTCGCTGTAGCGTCTGAAAGCCATAATTGTTTTGCAGTTGCTGTATACACACCATAATAAATACCAATAGCAGCAGGACTACCAGGACCAGAAGACATTGCACCTCCCTGATTGTAAATATATTCTACTGTATTTGTACCCTCGTAAATTTTTACTTGAAAATTAATCGTATTACTATTACTACCCCATTTCCAGTTTTTCCATTCTGCTGTAAAAACACGACTTCCTTCTACACCAGAAGTAAGATAGGTGACAGTACCACCTGTTCTACTTAGGTCACCACTCCAAAAAGGGGCCAAAAATGCCGCTCCAGGACTATTTGCCTGAGCTCCGGGTGGAGGAATACCAGGACTCCCATGCGGCACGACAAAGTCAAGGGCATTAACTCCTTTAATCCCAAGAGACAACATACCATACTCATTAATATAAAACTGATCATAATCATAACAGCCCATATTAAAAACAAATCCTATATCAGTATAATTTTCGTTTCCACGAATACCTCCACCAGAATTAGCATAATAAGTAATACCTCCTACTAAAGGGGTGTAGGTCGTGCTTTCTGCCTCAACCGTATAGGGGGCAAGATTACTCGCTTTACTACCCTGCAACTCTGGTACACCTACACTTTGTGCCATCATCTTTGCAGGAAGCCCAATGAGCAATGCAAAAAACAGCGAAAAACAAAAGAATGTTTTCCTTGTATTATTAAAATTTTGTATCATTTTAAATAGTATTTAAAAGAATTAATTGTTAACCATAAAGCGCTTGCGCCCTATGGTTCTGCAATTTTGATATTAAGCTATAGTAAAGAAGCATCGCCGGCGTAGTGCCGGCAATGCTACCTCTTACTTAAAAATTGCTTACTTTTTGTCTAAAACTAATTTTTCTAATTTCTCCAAACGTTGGTTTAACATCTGGATTTCGTTATTTTTAGCATCAAGTTCTTTTTTCTGCTCGATCACGTGCAGGTAAAGCTCTTCTGTTTTTTCTAACAACTGAATTGACAATTCAGATACGTTGAAAGAATATCCTTTATTTGTTTTTTCCAATTCGTTAATCGGTGTTATACCCGGTAAGTGTTTGTTTGCTTTAATGAAGGCATCAACAGCATCCAGAGATTTAAATTTATAATCGGCTTTAATGTCAGAGAATCCTTGGAAGTAATCTTCGAAAACGTAATCTGCATAGTATGAGCCTACCGTTGTAATTGCTCCATTTACTCTTAATTTCTCATTTGGCGCTGCAGGTGTAGTTTTTTCATCAAAACCAATTCCTACCCATCCGTTCGTATAGATATCTTCAGTATTAGAAGTAGCTCCTTTTTTAGTAGCAACTGCAAACCAAGGCTCATTTGCTTGTGCAATATCAACAGCACTTGCCCATGAAACAGCTCCAACATCATCTGTAGTCATGATCTGATTTTTAGAACCAGGCACGATTTCTACAGTTGCATCACCTTCTACTAATCTGTCTTTACCACCAGTAACTTTTAATAGTGCTGTTGCAGATTTTAATTCTCCTCTTCCAAATGTTACCTGCGCCCAGGTTTCTGTTACAGGATCTTTTACATAGATAAAGCCTGTTTTAGTGTCTATCCATACCAGAGCTTTTTTAGGTGCAGTAACACCGTCTTTTCCAGGAACACCAGGTCCTCCGGCAATACCGTCTGATCCGTCTAGTCCGTTAATTTTAATCCAGCCACCGTCCTGATCTTTCCATGATCTTTGACGACCTGCAACAGTTGTTTCTGACCCAACGTAAGCATAAACATCATCCCCATATTTTAAAATAGCATCAAGTGTTGTAATTGCTCCGTCAGCTCCAGGAGGCCCACCAGCACCAGGAATACCATCTGTTCCGTTTAATCCGTTGATTTTAACCCAGTTGATAGACTTTGCTTTCCATTCGTCCTGACGTGCTTCAGGAGTATCAGCTTGACCAACATAAGCATAAATATTACCGTCAGGGTCTTTTATAATAGCATCCAGTGTTTTAATAGCACCATCTGTTCCCGGAGGTCCACTCACGCCCGGAATTCCGTCATTACCATTTACTTTTTTCCAGTTCCCTGCATCATCTTTTACATATATAAAACCGGTTCTGGTATCAATCCAAACTTTAGCTTTTGTAGGTACATTTTCAGCATCTACTCCAGGAACACCAGGCCCTCCTGCAATACCATCTGAACCGTCAAGTCCGTTAATTTTTACCCATTTTCCGTCTTTATCTGCCCATGATTTATCACGCAAAGCAACCGTTTTATCTGAACCTACATACGCATAGATATCATCTCCATATTTTAAAATAGCATCAAGCGTTGTAATTGATCCTGGAGTTCCCGGAGGCCCGTCAGCACCTGGTATCCCGTCAGGTCCGTTTAATCCGTTGATTTTAACCCAGTCAGTAGATTTTTTCGTCCATGCCTCTTCACGTCCTGCAACAGTATCATCTTTACCAACGTACGCATAAATATTTCCAGCAGGATCTTTTACAATTGCGTTTAGCGTGGTAATAGCACCAGGAGTTCCCGGAGGCCCAGGTACTTCTGGAATTCCATTTATATCGTCACTGCTGGCTACTTTAACCCATTTATTATCATACCAGTAGTAATAACCCGGTACAACGTCTAATGCTGTTGCAGTATTAAAAACAAATAAACTGTTTACATTTCCTTTTGTAATCGTTGTAGCATCTGTTGAACCTGTTAATGCTACTCTTGGAAATAAAACCCCTTTGTTAAGCGATAATACTTCCAGCTGAGCTGAAGCATTTGGATTAAGCGTTCCGATTCCTGTTTGCGAGTATGCCCCGTAACTTGCCAAGACAAATAGTAATGGTAGAAATTTATTCTTCATAGTGTAATTCTATTTAATAGACAATTAATTCTATTGGATATAAAATCCGGTTAGTAAAACATTTTATTATTGTAGTACAAAGGTGTTTATATAATAAAATTCTTACTACCCCGAGAAGTTTTTAAAGTTGTATTTTAAGGTATTTTTAAGTGTTTTTCTTAATAAAAAATAAAAACATTTTGTTTTTATTTATACCACAAACACTTGATCACTAAAAATTTTTATTGTATTTTTTTATACAAACCGCTTTCAGAATGCGTGTAGCCGTAAATTGTTTTAAACAAAAAAAAAGGAGAAGTATATACCTCCCCTTTTTTCAAATAATCAAAAGAATTAAAAAATAAATTATGTTTAGAATTTAGAAAGAACTTGCCATTTTAATGGAGCTATAGATTCTATAACAATCTGAACTGTGTTTGTAAGTCCAAGCGTTATTGTTGTATCTGTTTCATCAATTGTACCGCCTGTAGCGACAATCTTAACGGTAGCGTTATCATTAGCATCTGCTCTTTTTATCGAGAATACTTTACCAATCATACTGTCATCTGTGATCGATCCCGGCAAGTTTAAGTTAATCGTTCCGCTTGTAGCAGATCCGTCAATAACTATTATACTGTCTGAAGTTTCGTCTAATTGACCGTTTGCAGTAATTCTTCTGATGTTCATTTTATTGTTCTGCGGTGCTTTCCACTCTACTCCTGCTGCAGTTGTTGTTAAAACATCTCCTTTATTAACAGAAGGAACAAGATCTACAGTTGCTGCAACCAGAGTCGCTTTTGTACCAGTTACTTTTAACACCGTATCTGATGTTGTCGTAGTAAGATCTGCTTTTGCAATCGCATCATTGATACTGATTTCCTGATCGTCTCCATTTGCATCTTTATAATAGAATTTTTGAGTATCTGCATTGTAGCTTACGTTTCCGCCAGTTACTTTGATCAATTCTTCCAAAATTCTTTTTACGTCAGGATCTGCTACAATTGTAGTGAAGTTTGAAGTTACATCGTTAATTACTTCGATGTCAACAGTATCTCCCGCCTCATTGGTATATCTGTAAACC